>JAFROD010000043.1 GCA_017429835.1 Oscillospiraceae bacterium | reverse complement strand
TAACAGCTAAAAAACAGGGTGAACGGTGAGCGAAAATTGCACCGTTCACCACCGTTCACCACCGTTCACCCTGGAATGCAAAGGAGGATCTGAACATGAGCCAGAAGAACAGCGACCAGCAGCAGCGGCCCGAGCTCGAGTGCACGCTGAACATCGAGGACTACGCGTAGGATTTTGCAAGGCTCGAAGCGCAAATGGAGGCAGACCGCCCGCACATGGAGCAGCTGCTCCGCGAGCTCGATGCCCGGGCGGAAGAGCTGTTCCGGGACGATGCCGACATCGAGACGACGGTCATCGAGGCCGACGACCTGGACGACGAAGACGACGAAGACGACGACGGCGAGGCCGATCTGACGCGGAACTGGATGCACTTCTGACCGGTTTTCGGCGAGAAGTGATTGAAAGCAGGCAGGAAAAACGCGGTCACAGAGGCGCGGAAAGCTAACAAAGCATAGGAACATACATGCAGCGCCACCAGCAAAGAGGAAGAGAAGGAAAGCAGGAAAGCAGAAACCGAGGCACACAACAAAAACGGGAGCCAAAAAGGCGCGCGCACGCACACGCGCACGCGCGCGAGGCTCAGAAAGGACTTATCATGCGGATTAACGGTATTCAGCTTTCTTCAATGTTTCAGTCGGGAGCAACCCTCGACGGCGCCACGGTGTGCGAGTGCAGCACATACGGCGAGAACTACGCGGACGGATCCGCGGAAGGTTGCGAGGTTATTCTCCGGAGGACAGACGGCAGCACGGTCCGGATCCTGTTTGACACGACGATCGCCGAGGGCCTCACCGTGGAGGTGTTCAGCTGACGAGCTGGCAGCAGACAAAAAAGCGCCTGCGGGCTTCACAATCCCCCGCAGGCGCAAAAACGAACTTTGACAAAGTCAGTATACCACACAGGGAGGGCTTTGTCAATGAACGAGATCGAAACCTTAGTTATTGAGACGATAACCGAGACGCTGGCACGAGCTGAGGCGGAGCCGGACAACTACGGCGTACCGGAGCAGCTCGCCGAGGCCGTGCAGCGTGGGGAGCCTGATGCACTTGCAAGGCTATTCGAGGAAGTGCGCGTGCTGCTCTATCTGCGCGCCAGCCGTTATTATTTCCGATACCGTGACCACTGCGATCGAGCCGGAGTGACAGACGAGGATCTGAAGCAATCGTCATTCTTCGCGGTTGTGAATGCCGCGAAGGCCTACAACCGCAGCAAGGGCTTCCGGTTCACAACCTACCTGAACAAGTACATCATGAGCGAGTTTGCCACGCTCTGCGGTTGGCGGACGAGCCGGAGGGACGCGCTCAACCTGGCCGACAGTCTGGACGCACCGCTCCCGACAGGCCGAGGCAGCGGCGACGGCGACGATCTGACGCTCGCGGAAACGCTCGTTGACCTGGTCGAGCCGACGCCTGACGAGCTGGCCGAGATCGAGAGCACAGAAACAGCGGTCCGCGAGGCCGTGCAGCGTCTCCCGGACGACCTGCGGGACATCATCGTTCTGAGATACTTCGACGGCCTGACGATCGCACAGGCGGCCGAGCGTCTGAGCTGGACGGAGCACGAAGTCAGGGCACGCACCACGAAGGCGATCGCCAAGCTATACTGGAACCCGGTTCTGCGGGAGATCTGGAAAGAAGAGCTCGAAATGCAGGAGCTCCGGCGTCGAGAGTATTTCAAGACGAACTTCGCGAAGTGATTGCAAGGCACAGCTCCGGCCGGTCGGGTGACGCGCTGGTCGGTATCCCGTGCGGGGTGACTTCCTCGGAGGTATCCCCTGCCGGATCCCGCAGCCATGCCCGCGATCTGCGATTGTACCAAATCAAACCAAGTGCAGCGGCCGGGTGCATTTCCCGGCCGTTCCTTGCAAATCGTCAAAAGTACCAAATCTACCCACAAAAATTTAGTACCAAATCTACTTTACATTTACGCTTACATGTGCTATAATGAGAGTAGCAAAACAAAGAGAACCTTGTTTTAATACTTTTGTGGAGGTACAGAGCTATGATGTACGCATATTGCAGAGTAAGCACGGAGCGGCAGAGCCTCAAGCGTCAGACCGAGAATATCAGCAAGGCATTTCCGGAGATCCCCGGCAGCGCCTACTTCTGCGACAAATTCACCGGCAGCACTCAGGACCGCCCGAGCTGGCAGAAGCTGCTCCGGAAGGTGAAGACCGGCGACACGATCGTCTTTGACAGCGTCTCGAGAATGAGCCGCGATGCCGAGAGCGGCGCGGCACTGTACGCGCAGCTGTACGCCCAGGGCGTGACGCTGGTATTCCTGAACGAGCCGCAGTGCAACACGGAGATCTACCGGAAGTCGGCAGAGGAAAGCATCCCGGCGACAGGTAACGAGATCGCCGACATCTACATCGAGGCCACGAACAAGGTGCTGATGATTCTGGCGCGGCGTCAGATCGAGATCGCCTTCGAGCAGGCCGAGAAAGAGCGCCTCGACATCTGCAAGCGCGTCAAGGACGGCATGAGGGCCGCCCAGATCGCCGCAGCGGAGCGGGGAGAGGTTAAGACCTACGGAGCACAGCCGGGCGTGAAACTCGTAACCAAGAAGAGCACAGCGGCAAAGGAGATCATCCGCCAGCACTCCAAGGACTTCGACGGCAGCCTGAACGACATCGAGTGCATGAAGCTCGCAGGGTGCAGCCGTAACAGCTACTACAAGTACAAGGCCGAGCTCAGAGCAGAGCAGGCGTGACCGGACAGCACAAAGCGGCCGCGGGGATCCACCCGCAGCCGCTTCTCTTTTTCTCTGAAAATGTCACTCATAGTATTGACAACCCGGCGAAAGTGTGCTATAATCAAAATGTCACTCATTGAAAGGACGGTGAAGGCATGAGCGACGAGAAGAAAACGGAGAAGCAGAAGCGGGGATACCGCAAAGGCTCCGAGGCCCTGAGCTATGACCTGCGCGTCAGGATCAACTCCGAGACGGCAGCCAGGCTCGACGAGCTGGCGCAGCGTGAAGGGACCACCAGAGCGCAGATTGCAAGGAACATCCTCGAGCACGAGCTCTCCAAGCCGATCAAATGAGAAACCCGCTTGCTTGAACTCTTTGGACGGAAGACAAGCAAACGGGCACAACCAGCGGCAAAGCCGCGGATCTCAAATTTCATTATACCTGAAATCTGCGGTTTTGTCAATGCAGAAAGGAAAAAAAGCAATGACAAACCAGATCAGAACAACCGCAGCGGACGACCTCGCTCTCGAGATCTCCGCAAAGATCGAAACGGCGCGCGGCCTCGTGCTCGCGCTGGAAAACCTCACGTTTGCCTCGCAGGAGCTGACGGAAACCCAGAAATACAACCTCGTTGTCAACCACTTTGCAACCGGTTCCGTATTGCAGGCGCTCTCCGACGAGCTCGATCTGATGCAGGCCGCAGCCGATAAGCTCGAGGACCTGACAACCCAGCTCAGCAGAGCCGCCCGGCAGGACGAGGGAGGCGAGGCACAATGACGAACGTCATCATCCTTCTGGTCGGCCTCGCAGCCATTGCAGCGGTGTCTCAGTATATCAAACACCGGCGAGGCGGCACCGGCGACCAGTACGACGCAGCACAGCTCTCCGAGGCGATCGGAGCGCTCGCTGCACTCTCCGAGGAACTCGAGAACGTGGACACCCTGCTCGCCGATCTGCGAGCGTGTCACCCGCGGAGCCTGCTCCGGTTCTTCCGTGCGAACTGGTGCGGAATTGACGGGAAGCAGCGGCGCATTAACTTCATGACGGACGGCAGGAACGGCCAGACGGCAGGACTGCGGCAGGCAGCCCAGGAACAGCGCGAGCGCCTGAACGCGGAAATCATCGAGACGGTGCGCGCAATGGCAGCGGCCCTCGATGCGGGTGTCGCTCCGGCTCTGACCGTGGACGCAGTAGACGAAACAGTAGACGAAACGACCGAGCCCGTGACCGTGGGGGAGTGGTGAGCAATGTCTCCGGTCAAGTATTGCCAGCAATGCGGGAGAGTGATTGCAAGGGAGGCTTCCTGCGATTATTTCAAGTACATCCGCCTGAAATGGTGCCCAGCCTGCGCGGAGGACGTACACCGGCGACAGAAGGCCGAGTACATGCGGAGGCTACGAGCGCAGCGTCGAGAGGCGCACCGTCTCACAGACGAGCAGAACGAGCTCCTGCGGCGCGAGAATGAGCTGCTCCGGCAGGCAATCCGACGACTAGAGCAGGCCGCGAAGCTCTGAAACGCTCTCAGACGCTCATACAAGCGATTTCAGGCCGGTTTGTGCGCGGGGTATAGTTTGACCTGAAAACGCACAGACCGGCCGGAAATCGACGGATAGAGGCCGCAGCGGTGACAGCAGCGGCAAACAGAGAGGACGTGCAGCAATGGCACAAAGCACCGACGTTATGGCCTACCGGAAGCGCATGAAGCACCGAGGCTATACCGACATACACATCACCGCGGTACCAGATCGGCCGGGCGTGTACCTGGTCGATGCCGTGGAGCCCGCCTGCCTGGTCAGGATCCGGGCGGAGGTAGACTTCCGAGCGATGCCGCAGAGGTTGACAGGCAGACGGCAGCGGAGCTGCTCCTGACGACCTGCGGGATACCGCCGAGGAGGTAAACCCAAGAGGCCCGAAAAGTGTTATAGCAAGCAAGGGCTGGTGTACTCCCACACGCAGCCGTAGCTTGCAAGGGGAAACCCCTTGAACCCCTGCCGGAGATCAGACCGGCGGACAGTCTGAAACGGACAGCAACGTGCAAAACAGATACCGTTTACCCAATATCTGTTTTGCACGCAGGCGATCAAAACAGAGCACAAACGCACAGCACAGACCGGCTAAACTTCTCCGAAATTTAGGGAAAGGCAGGAAGAAATGATGCAGGACACGACCAGCGGCCCGGAGTGGCTGACCGTCAAGCAATTTGCGGTTGCAAGCGGTTGCACCACACAGGCCGTATACAAGCGATTGAACACAACCCTGCAACCATACACGAAGCAGGAAAACGGGCGCACGCTCATACTTTCCGCCGCCCTGAATGCAACCAAAACGGCAGAGGTTGACAACTCGGAGAAAGTTGTCAACCCACCGCCAAACGGTTGCAATCCCGTCGAGCTGGCAGCCATGGAGGCGATGCGAGCACAGATTGACCGTCAGGCGGCCGAGCTGGACCGGATCCGCACCGAGCTCGAACGGACGAAGACGGAGCTCACGGGAGCCCGCCTCGACCGTGAGAGGTTCTCCGGAGAGGCAAAGGAAGCCACCGCCCGAGCTGACGCAGCGGAGCAGAGGACGCAGGCAGCGGAAGCCCGAGCCGATGCCGCCGACCGGCGAGCACAGGCAGCAGAGGACCGCGAGCGCGAGGCCGCCTCACGATCCGCCGACCAGATCACCCGCTTGACGGAGCTGCTCAACGCCTCGCAGCAGTCGGCGCTCGAAATGTCAAAGGCCCTCGCCACATCCCAGGCATTGCAGGCCGGTCAGATCCAGCTCGCCATGCAGGACGGCGACCGTGCAGCCGATCAGGCCACCGTCACCGATGCCGAGCACGGCAGCCGTCAGGGTAGCCAGACGGCCGGAGCCGATGCCGAGCCGGAGGAACCACCGAAGCGGCGAGGATTGTTTGCAAGGATCTTCAAACGCTGATCGGCACGGGATACCGACCAGCGCGTCACCCTGACCGGCAGCGGAGCAGCTGCTCCGGGTGTTACATCCGTGACACTTTGGCTAATATGACCATAGCGGGACAGACGGGACAAGACGCCAGAAAAGAAAAAGCAAGCAAAAGCTGAAAAATCACAATCCGGATTTGTCAACGATTGCTTGACATTGTAGAAAGTAGGCGTAAACACTTGTTTTTTGAGAACAGGTGTGCTATAATTCTAATTGTTAAGGTAACCATAAAAAAAGCGAAAGCACCGAGATCCTACCCTCGATGCCTTCATGATTCAGAGCAGGCTTCACAACCTCCGTACTCTGGTTCACCCTCATTGTATCACAAATCGTTGACTTTGTCAAGTAATAGTTGACAGAAGATGCGCAGAAAATGCGCGGTCAGGCGGCCGTGCTATTGTGTGTTATGCTATGAAGGTTTTGTACGGATATGCGCGAGCTGATCTCTGAACAAGAGGCCAGCTCGCTTTTTTGTTGCCTGACAAATACTCATGATAGGAGGGGCGACAGATGCCAAACACAGCAGCAGCGTCAGAGGAAGACCGCCAGCTCGTGACCGAGTACCGGCGCAGGAAACAGCGCGAATACATGCGAGAATATCGCAAGAAGCACAAAGCCGAGATCGAGGCGCAGGCCTTCGCTCGAGATCTGGAACGAGCGAAAGCTGAGCGGGCCGAAGCTCTGGCAGTAGAGGGGTGAACGGAAAGTGAACAAATACGACATCATGCTCGACGGCATGATTTTTCCAGAGAAGCCCACGCAAGAGCAGGCCAAGGCAATAACAACGCGATTCAGGACAGCACAGCCCCAGACCGTCACCGTGGAGCAGCTCGCGCAGGCGATCGAGCGCGGCCAGACGCTGATCTGCGGCGTATTGCAAGGCGGCAAGAAGGCGGAGAACTGGCAGCGCCAGCAGCTTTTCGCGGTTGACTTCGACAACACGGTCACACCGCCGAAGCCGCAGCCGAAGCGGAGAGCCACACCCGAGGAAGGCGCTCTCACTCCGGAGGATGCCTTGCAAATCTGTTCTCAATTCCAGATCAGACCGGCGCTCGCCTATTGGTCGTTTTCCGATCAGCACGACGCACCGGAGCCGTGGCAGCGGTTCCGTCTGATATTCGCACTCGACAGGGAGATCACCGACAGGGCCGAGCATGAGAAGATCGCACGCTGGCTCATTGAGATTTTCGGAGGCAAGCCCGCGATCGACGAGGGATGCACGAACAAAGACCGGCTTTTCTACGGCAGCCGCCCCGGCAGCGTGTTTCGCGTCGAGGACGTGCAATGCAGCACGGCCGCGATCCTCGCCGAGATCCGGCAGCACGAAGCCGCCCTCGCGGAGATCCAGAAGCTCGAGAAGGCCGAGCGCGAGCTCAACGCCAAGCGCCAGAAAACCACCCTGCCGGACTACAACCCGGAGGACTTCAACGCGCAGCCGGACGCGCTGCTCGATCTGATAAACCCGAACGGGCTCAGCTATACCGAGTGGGTGAGCGTGGGCGCAGCCTACCGTGCAGCAGGCGGCAGCCTCGAGAAGTGGCTCTCCTGGTGCGCGCAGTACGAAGGAAACAAGCCCCGGCAGTCTGAAAAGGTTTTCACGGGTACATGCAGAGGCACCGGCACTCCGGCGACAATAGCAACCCTGAAACACTACGCGCAGCAGCACGACGCGACCAGATACCGCGGATATATCGAGGATCTGAACGCGAAGCAGAAAGCCGCGATCGAGGCCGCCCGGCAGAAGAAGAAAGAGCAGGAGCAGCTCAGCGGCAAAAGTGAGAAAAAGGCATTCACAATCGAGGCGCTGGCGCAGTTTCTGGACGAGCACAAGATCCGATGCAGATACAACGACATTCAGCACATAATCGAGGTTGACGGGATCCCGGAGCAGTACCAGGGCGAGCACTCGCAGGCTCAGGCGGGCACGATCATTCTCTCACTACTTAGGGCGGAGCACGTCAAGGGTGCGGGAGTGAACCTGCAAAACGTCGAGAGCTACATCGAGGTTATTGCCTCGCAAAAACACTTCAACCCCGTGGCCGAAGCTCTGAACGGCATTGTATGGGACGGCAGGAGCCGCGTGCAGGATCTGATCGCAGCAATGAACCTTCCGGAAGACGACACGCTCTCTCCGGTCCTCGTGCGGAAGTGGCTCCGGCAGGCGATCAGCCTCGCAATGTTCAACGACTACCGGCGACCGTTTGGCGCTGACGGTGTCCTCGTGCTCTGCGGGCCGCAGGGATGCGGCAAGACGACGTTTGCACGGACACTCGGTATCAATCCGCAGCTTTTCAAGGGCGGGCTCTGCATTGATCCCAGAGACAAGGACACGCTCCTGAAAGCCACGTCGTGCTTTGTCGGCGAGATCGGCGAGCTCGAAACGACCATGAAAAGAGACATCCCGGCTCTGAAAAGTTTTCTGACCGCCGAGAGCGACGAGATCCGGAGGCCCTACGGTCGGACGACAGAGAAGACGACGCGGCGATCTTCCTTTATTGCCACCTGCAACAGCTCCGACTTCCTGCTCGATCAGACGGGAAACCGAAGGTTTTGGACGGTGCCATGCTCCGAGCGCTTCAATCTCGCAGCACTCGACGAGATGAACGTCGTGCAGTTGTGGGCGGAAGTGCTGGCGAAGGTCAGACTGACCGGCCCGCAGTCGTTCCGTCTCAGCCCCTCGGAGCTGGACCAGCTCGAGCAGCGGAACGGAGCACACACCGCTCTGATACCGGCGCAGGCTGAGATCCTCGACATACTGGAAATGACGCGGGACAACAGCGCGTATAAATACATACCCATGAATGCAACGCAATTCAAAGAAGCGTGGCCGGTCCTTAAGCATTATTCCACCGGGCAGATCGGCAAGGCCCTCACCGCCTGCGGTATCCCTGAGAAACGCATAAAGCGAAACGGACATATCACGAAAGACCGGCTCCTGCCCATGATGCACTTCGATTCCGTGGGACAGATCCCGCGGACGATGCCGGAGGAATGACGACCAGAAAGGACGGTACACCATGCAATCATTCATTGACGACCAGCAGCGCACGAAGCTCGCAGCCACCGGTCAGATCCTGATCGAGCTGGCGGGCCTCGAGCAGAAGAAGGCGACAGGCGCGGCGAACTCCTGCGAGGAACGCAGGGCGGCCGAGCTGGCGGCCGATGCCCGCAGCGCGGTCACAGCCTGCGCGGGGATCCTGCGCAGCATGACGAAGAATTGAGAGGCGGCAGCAGCCGCAGAAAGGAAAAGAACATGAACGAAAAGAAACTGATTCCGGCTAACGAGCTGGAATATTTGACCGTATGCGCGGCGAAGCTGACGCAGCTCGCGCAGATTGTCCCGGCGATCGAAGCAGGCAAGGCGACCGACGACCAGACCGCCGAAGCTATCGACGCGGTAAAGTATTTGCTGCAAATGGATATGTGCGCGGGCGCGGGTGAAATCTGCGGACATATCCGGGACGCGCTCGACCCGGAAACGATGGACAAATTCCTTGCGGAGAAATTCGGGGAAAGCTGGATACAGCAGCAGGCAGCCCAGCAGCAGGCAGAAGCCGAAGCCCGCGCAAAGCGTTTTATTCCGCCGACATATGCGGAAATGACAGAAAAGGGAATTGACCGCGTGCGGAACGAATACGGCCGACGGTGACCGCCTGCCGATCAGGACAAAACCGGCAGCGACGAGGCAGCCGTGAGGCCCTGCTCCCCTGCCGGAGCGGGGCTTTTTCCGTAAAAGGTGAACGACGGGTGAACGGGTGAACGACAGGTGAACGGTGCAAAATGCCGCTATGTGTTCACCTCGCAAATGCGTAAATACGCGCTTTTCATGCAAAGGGTGAACGGGTGAACGGTAAAACACTATATGTTATGATTTTTTAGGAAGAAAGACAAGACGCGAAGCGCGAAGTGCGTATGCGTGAGCGCGTGAGAGCGCGTGAAAAATACGTAGTATAGAAAATTTGTCGTTCACCCGTTCACCGACTATAAAAAGCACGTAACAGCTAAAAAACAGGGTGAACGGTGAGCGAAAATTGCACCGTTCACCACCGTTCACCACCGTTCACCCTGGAATGCAAAGGAGGATCTGAACATGAGCCAGAAGAACAGCGACCAGCAGCAGCGGCCCGAGCTCGAGT
>JAFROD010000042.1 GCA_017429835.1 Oscillospiraceae bacterium | reverse complement strand
GGGGATAGCTTATTCACACGCACCAGAAACTTCTCTCTGGTCAGGGCGTATGCCCATTCTAATTCCTCTTTGGTCGCTCTCGGCATATGTTTTCACCACTTTCGCTTGATTGGGGTTCCGGCAGTTTTCACCTTTCAAAAAGTACACGTCACAGTATTCTTCAAACTTGATGATGCCCTTTGTGTACTTTCCGTTGTTCAGGAGCTTATTCAGTACATCTCTGCTCCATTGTGCTTTCCCAGAGGGAGAAGGTATTCCTTGACTGAATAAATAGTTCTGAATTCCTTCCAAGCTGCTTCCATCTCTGTAAAGCCCAAAAACAGTTTTGACAACTTCCGCTTCCTCCGGTACAATTTCAACAAGTCCCTGTTTGTTCCTTCTGTAACCGTAGCAGATTCTTCCAAAAAGTCTCGATTCAACTAATGACAATTTCATAATTTTGGTTCCTTTCCAATTATACTGATTTCGGCGTGCGTTTTCAATATAAAACACAAATATTAGTGGAATTATTGCAAATTCAAAACCTCTGTATTAGTGCTTTATATCCTCCGCTGATTGTTTGGGATTTTCTTTTGGTATGAAAATGGAGCGGATTTCCTTGAAAATCCGCTCCAAAACAGCATTTCTTTGATTATTTGTGGGATAAAAAGAGACAAACAGGCTTGTTTCAGCTTGTTTGTCTCTTTTGGTGGAGGCGGGGAGAGTCGAACTCCCGTCCGAAAGCAGCTTGACAGGAACTTCTCCGGGTGCAGTCTGTTATTTACGTTCCCTCATCCGACCGGGAGCAGACACTCTGCCGGATTCAGTAGCTTCATAAATGCATGGTGCGGGCAAAGCTTACCGCACGCACGTTCTCCACTCAGATGACACCCGAGCCCGACTCGTGGACCTTTCGGGGCGGATGGGCCGGCCTAATTAGGCAGCCAGAGCAAACTGATTGTTGTCAGTTAATTTATAAAAAGTTACCCGTTTTATCGTGGTCAGGCGCCACGACCCGCTATTCAAGCCTCACTGCCCCCGTCGAAACCGGTACGCCCCCGTATTTCGCGGTGAGCGGTTTTCCTATCCCGCTCACCGGCGGACAGTTTACATTATAAATTATCTGTGGAACGGATCCGGCAGCTTCTTCGGCTCCGGATAGGTCTCGCCCTGCGTATCGACGCGGATGGACTTGATCTTCTGCTCGGTCGTCGGGCGGTCGTTGCCGTCGGTCTTGACCTTGCAGATCGCGTCGACAACTTCCATGCCGCTCAGCACCTTGCCGAACGCCGCGTACTGCTTGTCCAGATGGGGCGCGTCCTGGTGCATGATGAAGAACTGCGAGCCGGCGGAGTTGGGGGACATCGCTCTTGCCATCGACAGCACGCCGCGCTTGTGCTTGAGGGGGTTGTCCACACCGTTGAAGAGGAACTCGCCCTTGATGCAGTAGCCGGGGCCGCCCATGCCGGTGCCCTCGGGGCAGCCGCCCTGGATCATAAAGCCGGGAATGACGCGGTGGAAGATCAGCCCGTCGTAGAAGCCGCTGTTTGCCAGCGCAATGAAGTTATACACGGACTGCGGCGCTTTGTCGGGGTAGAGCTCCGCGGTGATGACGCCGCCGTTTTCCATTTCTAACGTCATAATGGGATTTGCCATATCAATGATTCCTTTCTTTCATCGCGCGGTCGATCTGACGGCGCGCGTCCTTGTTCGCTGCGTCCTGCCGTTTGTCGTAGAGCTTTTTGCCCTTGCAAAGCGCGATCTCGATCTTCACGCGGGAGTTCTTGAGATACACAGAGAGGGGAATGATCGAATAACCCTCTAACTTGACCTTGGAGAACAGCCGCATGATCTCGCGCTTGTGCAGAAGCAGTCTGCGCGGACGCATCGGGTCTTTATTGAATATATTGCCCTGTTCGTAGGGGCTGATATGCATCTGGCGGATCCAAAGCTCGCCGTTTTTTACCTGACACCACGCGTCCTTCAGATTCAGCGTGCCGAGCCGGATGGATTTGACCTCGGTGCCGAACAGCTCGATGCCTGCCTCGAAACGCTCCTCCACGAAGTATTCGTGGAACGCCTTGGCATTCTTCGCTATGATCTTGACGCCTTTGTTCTCCATTCGCTCACCGCCTTTCACGCCGCATTCTTACTTATTATATCATCTCTGTCAAGTGTTTCCCGCAGAATTTTGTCGAAATTGCAATTTCCGCAAAATCCCTCTTGATTATCGAACATTTGTTTGCTATAATAGAATTATCAAACGGAAGGGAAGTGCGCGGCATGAATTTGCAGATCGAAATGATCTCCGTCTTTGCGACGGACGGCAGCATCACGCCGCTGCGCTTCCGGTTGGAAAACGAGGAGCACTGTCTGGAAACGGTCACGATCTCGCAGGTCGTCAGCGTAAAGCCGATCTGCTTCGCGGGGATCGACGCGATCCAGTATTTATGTAAGGCGGTCGTGGAGGAGAAGGAGAAGCTCTTTGAGGTGCGCTATACGGTCAAAACGCACCGCTGGACGCTGTTTCGGGTGGTGTACTGATGGACAAGGTTATCTTTCACGTGGACGTCAACAGCGCGTTTTTATCCTGGTCTGCCGCCTACCGCGTCCGCGTGCTCGGTGAGAAGCTCGATCTGCGCGACGTGCCTTCCGCCGTCGCGGGCAGCAGGGAAAGCCGCCAGGGCGTTATTCTCGCCAAGAGCACGTCCGCCAAAAAATGCGGCGTCAAGACCGGCGAGCCGATCTTTCAGGCGCAGCAAAAGTGTCCGAATCTGATCATCGTCCCGCCGGATTACGGCCTATACGTCGAGGCGTCGCGGCATCTGACCGCGCTTTTGCGGCAGGTCGCGCCCGTCGTAGAGCAGTATTCCATCGACGAGGCGTGGGTGGACATGACCGGCACGGAGGGCTTGTACGGCTCGCCGGTCGCCGCGGCGGAGATGCTGCGGCAGCGGATTTACGACGAGTTCGGCTTCACGGTCAATATCGGCGTTTCCTCCAACAAGCTGCTGGCAAAGATGGCAGGGGAGTTTGAAAAGCCGAATAAGGTGCACACGCTCTTTCCCTGGGAAATAGAGGATAAGCTCTGGCCGCTGCCGGTACGCGAGCTTTTCATGGTTGGCTCTGCGACCGAGCGGAAACTGCATCTTCTTGGTATCGACACGATCGGACAGCTTGCGCACGCCGATCCCGCCGTTTTACGGCAAAAGCTGCACAAACCCGGCGTCGATCTGTGGCATTCCGCCAACGGCCGTTATTCCTGCACGCTGATTCCGCGGCCGCCGGAAAACAAGGGCTACGGCAACGCGACGACCCTGCCTGCGGACGTAGTCGACGCGCCGAGCGCCTACCGCATTCTGCTTTCCCTGTGCGAAACGGTCGGCATGCGGATGCGGCGGGATCAGAAGTCCGCCCGCTGCCTTGCCGTCAGTCTCCGCACCAATCAGTTTTATACCTTTGCCCACCAGATGACGCTTCCCAATGCCACGGACAGCACGGAGGAGATCTTCCGCTACGCCTGCCGCATTTTTGACGAGGCGTGGGACGGTACGACCCCGCTGCGGCAGCTCGGCGTGCATGCGACCCGCCTGGAGGAAAGCGGCATGCGGCAGTACGACCTGTTTGCAGTCGTCAGCGCGGAGCAGTACGAAAAGAAGGCGGCGCTGGACAACGCCGTGGACGATCTTCGCGGCAAATACGGCGAGGGGATATTGCGCCGGGCGCGATTCGTCGGTGAAAAAGTCGTTCTTGCCGGCGGGCTTTCCAAGGAACGCCGCACCGGCATCACAAAGCCGGTTTAGGCTTGACAGTATATAAAATAATGATAAAATAGAATGGTAACACACCCTGCCGCGGCATAAGGTGGTGTGGGGGTGTTACCATGTCCTACTTCAAAAAATACTGGATATTCTACGTTTTCGTCTGTGCGGCGGTGCTGCTGTCTGCCGCGCTGCTCTCGCGTCTCAGCTCCGCCATTGCGGTCTCTTCCTCGCAGGAGTCTGCGCCGGTCATCGTCATCGACGCGGGACACGGCGGAGAGGACGGCGGCGCGATCTCCGTCTCCGGCTTGCGGGAGAGCGGCATCAATCTTGAAATCTCCCTGCGGCTGAACGACGTGCTGCGTTTTCTCGGCGCGCGGACGCGGATGATCCGCAGGGAGGACGTTTCCGTCTATACGGAAGGGAACACCATCGCGGCGAAGAAGGTCTCCGACATCAAGAATCGCGTCGCGTTCGTGCAAAATACGCCGAACGCCGTGCTGATCAGCATTCATCAGAATCAGTTTTCGGAGGAAAAATACCGCGGCGCGCAGGTGTTTTACGCCGCCGGCAGCGAGGATTTGGCAAGGCGCCTGCAGGACGCGCTGATCGCGCAGGTCGATTCCAAAAACCACCGCGTATGCAAACCAGCGAAAGATATCTATCTGATGGAGCACGTCTCCTGTCCCGCCGCGCTGATCGAGTGCGGTTTCCTGTCGAATTACGCGGAGGAACAGCTCCTGCGCAATCCGTCCTATCAAAAGAAACTGGCAGCCGCCATTGCAGGCAGTCTGCTGACCTATCTGGAGGATATGAATGAAGTCTAAGACCGTCTTCGTCTGCACGAACTGCGGCAACGAGTCGCCAAAGTGGGCGGGTCGCTGTCCGGCGTGCGGGCAGTGGAATACGTTGGAAGAATATACGCCCTCGCCGGCAGTCAAAGCCGCCGTTCGTTCCGGCGCAGTGCCGAAACGCCTTTCCGAAATCACCTCGGATGAAACCCTGCGCTTTTCCACCGGTATGGGCGAACTGGATCGGGTGCTCGGAGGGGGCGCCGTCCGCGGCTCTCTGGTGCTGGTCAGCGGCGCGCCGGGCATAGGCAAATCCACGCTGCTTTTACAAATCTGCGAGCATATTTTGAAAAAGCAGACCGTGCTCTACGTCTCCGGCGAGGAAAGCGAAAGCCAGCTCAAGCTCCGCGCGCAGCGGCTCGGCGTTAAAAGCGACGCCCTGTATCTGCTGTGTGAGACGAATCTGGACAACATCCTTGCCGCCGCGGAAAGCGTCAGTCCCGACGTGCTGATCGTCGATTCCGTGCAAACGCTGTATTCCGAAGACAAGCCCGCGACCGCCGGCTCGGTCACGCAGGTGCGCGACTGCACGATGCGGCTGATGCAGTACTGCAAGGGGAGCGGCGTGACCGTCTTTTTGGTCGGTCATATCAACAAGGAGGGCGCCATCGCAGGCCCGAAGGTCTTGGAGCACATGGTCGACTGCGTGCTGTACTTCGAGGGCGACGCGCATACCTCGTACCGTCTGCTCCGCGCCGCGAAAAACCGCTTCGGCTCGACGAACGAGATCGGCGTGTTCGAAATGCACGACACGGGACTGTGCGAAGTGCCGAATCCATCGGAAATGCTCCTGGCAGGCAGGCCGCTCGGCACGCCCGGTACCTGCGTCGCCTGCGTGATGGAGGGCACGCGCCCAATCCTCGCAGAGGTGCAGGCGCTCGTCTCGCCGTCGTCGCTGTCCGTGCCGCGCCGGACGAGCAACGGTCTGGACTATAACCGTGCAGCGATGCTGCTGGCTGTATTGGAAAAACGCGGCGGTATTCGGTTTTCGAACGCGGACGTCTATCTGAACGTCATCGGCGGTCTTCGATTGGACGAGCCTGCCGCCGATCTGTCCGTCGTGATCTCCGCCGCCTCGGCGGCGCAGGATAAGCCCGTTTCCGATCTGCTCGCCGCAGTCGGCGAGGTCGGTCTGACCGGCGAGATCCGCGCGGTCAGTCAGCTCTCACAACGGCTTGCGGAGATCCGCAGGCTCGGCTTTACGCAGTGCATCGTACCGCGCAGCGGCACGAAGGATATGCTCGTTCCCGACGGGCTGGAGCTTTTGCGCGTGAGAAACGTCCGCGAGGCGATCGCCGTCGCGTTCTGAGGGAGGGAAGACTATGCCCGGAATCAAATACCTCGCGCGCGTCGTGCGCGGGATGAAATTCGACAAGGTCAAGCAAATGACCGAAATCGTCAAGGAAAAGTGCGGCCAGAGCAAGGCGCGGACGCTTTGTTCGATGGCGTGGTGCGCCCTGCGCTACGGTGCGGGCTACTACGATTACGTCATGTTCGGCTTTTACGACATGAACGGCAAACAGCGCAACACCTATCTGACGCGCGTGCGCAACAAGAAGGTCTGCGAGCTGATGAACGACTATTCTATCGCGGAGGAATTCGACGACAAGCTCCGCTTTAACGAGCGGTTTGCGCCCTTCCTGCACCGCAAGACCCTCAACGGCGAGACCGCGACGGTGGAAGACCTTGAAGCCTTCCTGCAGGGGCAGACCTGCTTCTTCGCCAAGCCGAATCACGGCTCCTGCGGCGCGGGGGTGGAAAAGGTCAACGTCGCGGATTTCGAGAATACGGAAGCGATTTTGGATTATCTGCACGAAAAGAATCTTCCAATCCTTGAGCACGCGATCGTGCAGCACCCGGACATGGCGAAGCTGCATCCGTCGTCCGTCAACTCCATGCGGATCGTCACGGACGTGGTCGGCGACGACGTGCTGATCGCTTATATCATCGTTAAGATCGGCAGGGGAGGCGGCTGCTGCGACAACACGGGACGCGGCGGCATGCTCTGCCGTGTAGATGAAAAAACCGGCAAAATCCGTTCCGTCGCGACGGACGACTATTTCAACGTCTTTACCGCTCATCCCGATACCGGCGTGGTTTTCGAAGGTTATCAGCTTCCGATGGTACAAGACGCCATCGCGCTGGCAAAGAAAGCGGCGATGGTACTGCCGCAGATGCGGCACGTCGGCTGGGACGTGGCGATCACGCCGGACGGCCCCGTGATCATCGAGGGCAACGAATACCCCGGTACCGATCTGTGCCAGCTCGCGCCGCATTACCCCGAAAAGTGCGGACTTTGGCCGTATTACAGGAAAATACTGAATATATAATGCGTTATTTCTGAGGCTTTTCTGACATGGATATCTTGATAAAAAGGTTGGAAACGGAGGAAGAGATCAGGGGAAAGGCCTACGTTCATTGGAGATCGTGGCACGAGGCATATCCCGGTATGGTGTGCCAGGCATTTCTGGATCAGCTCACGCTGGAAAAATGCGAAAAGATGGCGTTCTCCTGGCCTGAAAATACTCTCGTCGCAAAGGACGGGGAGCGTGTGATCGGCTTCGTCTGCTACGGCGACAGAGGACAGGAAGCCCCCGATATCGGCGAAATATTCGCGCTGTACGTGCTTTCTGAATATTACGGAAAAGGCGTGGGACTTCAACTGATGAATGCAGGACTGGAGCGCCTGCAGGATTATCCCGAAGTAAGGCTTTGGGTTCTGAAGGAAAACCTGAGGGCGATCCGTTTCTATCAAAAATGCGGGTTTTATCCCGACGGGGAAGAATTGATCAGCCCACGCATAGAAGCAGCGGAGATCCGCATGACATTGAAGCGGTAATCATGCAAAAACGGTCGTGACCATTGCAGGTCACGACCGTTTATTGATAATGCTCAGACTCCTTTTATCGCTTCATACAACTCTTCCGGCGTGCGGCAGACTGCTTTTGCGCCTGCTGCGCATAAATCCTCCTCGGAGCGAAAGCCCCAGCCGACGGACAGACAGGGAAGTCCGGCGTTTTTCGCCGTTTCGATGTCCACCTCGGAATCGCCGATACAGATTGCGTCATTTCGGTCCGTTCCGAGCTGCCGGATCGCTTCGAACACCATGTCAGGCGCCGGCTTGCGTCTGATTTGCTTCGTTTCGCCGATGGCGACGTCGATCGTCTCTGCAAAAAACACCCGATGCAGTTCTTTTGTCATTTCGTCAGCTTTGTTCGAGACCAGCGCGATCCGATACCCCTCGGCATGCAGGCGGGACAGCAGCTCCGGAATCCCGGGATAAGGCTTTGTTTCATCATGACAGTGCAGACAATAATGCGCCTTCATCGCGGTAAGCACGGCGTCGACGGTTGTTTCTTCCGCATCCGGCGGAAGCACGCGCCGAATCAGCATTTTCAGACCGTTTCCGACTGATTTTCTAATTTCTTCGAGTGATTTTTCCGCAAAACCGTTTGAATTTAGTGCAAAATTCACACTATTTCTCAAATCCTGAAGCGTATTGAGAACGGTGCCGTCCAGATCAAATATCAGTGTCTTCTTCATCGGTTTCCTCAGGTTTTGTCAATCTGGAGAGGGGATTGGCCTCTGCTGCGATCTTCAGCTCGGTGCTTTCGATGTGGGTATAGATTTCGGTGGTGTTCAAGTGTTCGTGTCCGAGCACTTCCTGCACCGTGCGGATATCCACGCCGTTTTTCAGCATCAGGGTCGCCGCCGTATGGCGCAGCTTGTGCGCGGAGAACCGTTCCGGGTCGAGTCCTGCCGCCAGAATGTGCTTTTTGACCAGTCGATGTACCGCCGTCACGCTGATGCGGTTGCTGTCACGCGAGCCGAACAAGGCACGGTCGTCGCTCAGCACCTGCTTTTTCCGTTCCGGCAGATAGGCGTCTATCGCAGCCTTGCAGGCAGAGCCGAAATAGACGAATCGCTCTTTATTGCCCTTGCCGAGGACACGGATCCTGTCCTCATAAACGTCCGATAAATTGAGTCCTACCAACTCCGATCGGCGAATGCCGCAGTTCAAAAACAGCATCAAAATTGCGTAATCCCGCGCCGCATAAGGCCCGTCTACCGATAATAGCAGTCTTTTTGACTCTTCCAGGGTCAGATAGCGGGGAAGGGATTTCTGCAGCTTCGGGTATTCCAAATCCTTGACCGGATTCACGGTGAGAAGCTTCGTGCGGACGGTCAGGTATTTATAGAACGATTTGATTGCGGAAAGCTTGCGGAATCGCGCAGCCGCGCCGATGCCGGCGTCCGCATATTCGTCGGTCTTGCGGTCATTCGCAAGATATGAAAGAAAATCATAAATATCAGTAATAGTTATCGTTTTTATAAAATCCAAATCAACGTCCTTGATCGAGATCGTATTCAGGTCGGTCGTATAGGGCATCTCATTTTTGATCAGCTTCATAAACCGCAGGAAGAGCCGCAGGTCAAGATAGTATTCGCTGATTGTGCGGGCGGACTGACCCTTGATCGTTTCATGATACGAAAGAAACTCACGAAGCACCTGCGGGCAGTCGGAATATTGCTGCATGATGAAAAACCTCCGGAAAGAAGTCTGCTCTGGAGCCGATAAAAAGATTTCAAACGATGAAAGTATTATTCCAAATATTTTTATCGGACGAGCAAATAACAGAAAGCAGAATCAAATATTGATTACAAATTATAATTAGAATTATAAAGAAAGCACGAAATAGAAATGTGGCGGCATGACGGGCGACGCAAACGAATGGCGTACAGCGCAACGCCTAAGAAAACCGACGTAAAGACAAACAGGGTGCAAAAGCCGCAAACCGACCGTAAAACGCCAAACCGTCCCGTTCCTGTCCATATTATAGCACAAACCCACTCCGAACGCAACAAAATTTTTATTTTGTTGCGTTCGGTATTCAATTCGGGCAGAAGCGGTTATCATGGCGCTGCGGCGGCGTGCTATGCTTCCCCGCAGAGATTCCTTCCTGCGCTTTTGAAAAACGGCGGTCGCTGCCGCCGTTTTGTCATTTCATATTAAGGACTCTCCATTCGTTGAAATCTGTATAATAGTAATACCAGCCGCTCTCTAAAAGCGGCTCGCACTGTATCATGTACTGGACGTCCGGTTGGCCGTCGCCGTCCATAACATAAGCTAACCCGCAGCTTTGGTCGTGTATGCTCGACCAATACTCAAATACGATCGTGTTATGCTCTTTCGTCATACCTATATTCTGATAGCTGTTCTTGTGCAGCAGCCGCTCTGCGGTTGCGCTGATTTCCTCCGGGATCGGCAGATGTTCGAAGTCTCTAAACATATCGTCATCCCTGCGGCTGAAATATACGTGATCTTGATAAGTCGTGTTCAGCAGCCATTCAACCATGGTTTCCAGATCTTCCTTATCATGCTGCAGGTGTTTCTCCGCAACGTCAATGCCCGGCTCGCCGATGACGTAACAGCCGGCAAGCATGCCGGTTACGACGATCATCAGGACGCACAGCAGCAGGATCCTTGTGCTTCGTTTCATGCTCAGCTCCCCTTCCCGCAGGGTCATTCCGGCTGGTACGGGAAAACGTCCATAAAGCGCACCTTAAAGCGGTTCAGCGCGTACAGGCGGTCGATGCGCGCCTTCGTTTCCGGTTCCGGCTCAATGCCGTCGCGGATGTACTTGTCCAGCGTTTCGTACGTGAAGCCAAGCTTATCCTCGTCCGTCTGCCCGCACAGGCCGTCGATCGGCACTTTCTCGATCAGTTCCTCCGGGAGCCCCAGTTCCCTGCCGATCGCCTTGACCTCGCGGACGCAGATCATCGAAAGCGGGCTGAAATCGCCGACGCTGTCGCCGTATCTTGTCGAATAACCGACCCAATCCTCGGACAGATTGCAGGTGTTGACCACGCGGCCGTTTCTGCTCTGACAGACGGCATAAAGCGTTGCCATACGGATACGCGGCGCAAGATTGATCTTCGTATCGCTGCTCGCCTCACCGATCGCCTCTTCGACACTGTGCAGCAGTCCGTCATAGCCGTCCTTGATGTTTACGACGTAGTGCTCAATGCCGAGATGATTCACAAGCAAATATGACATGTCGATATCATGCTGCTCTCCGTTCGGCATCAGAACGCCGATCACGCGGTCTTTTCCGAGCGCCTCCACGCACAGCGCGGCGGCAACGGAGCTGTCCTTTCCTCCGGAAATGCCGATGATCGCATTGCAGCCTTTGCCGTTCCGCTCAAACCAGTCGCGGATCCACGCGACGATGTCGTTCTTTACTTTTTTCGCGTCAAAACTCATAGTATTTCCCTCCGCAGTCAAATTCTGCCATGATTATATCATACTTTTCGCAAAAAACAAACCCCGTACTTCCCTTTCGGGAAACACGGGGAATTGTTTTGATTAAACTCTTTCCTTGACCTTTGCAGCCTTGCCGAGACGGGAGCGCAGGTAGTACAGCTTCGCACGGCGAACCTTGCCGCGGCGAACGGTCTCAACCTTCACGATGTTCGGCGAATGCACGGGAAAAACCTTCTCACAGCCGACGCCGTAGCTCAGACGGCGAACGGTGATGGACTCCTCAATGCCGCCATGCTTGCGGGCAATGATCGTTCCCTCGAAAGCCTGCACTCTTTCACGAGCGCCTTCCTTGATTTTTACATGAACGCGAACGGTATCGCCGACATTCATTTCCGGCAGTTCTTCCTTCATGTACTGGCTGGTCAGAGCCTTCATCAGATCCATAGTGTTGTCCTCCTTGTTTATTAGGCGTTCATGCCGGCGTTGACCGCGCCGCAGAGGACCACCCATTTGCAGACTTGCATATACTACCACAACGCTTTCAGAAAATCAAGTACTTTTTTCAATTTTTCAATTTCTTTTTCCGCATTGTTGCGGCAGATCACGGTTTTCGACGAATTTTTGCAAAAACGAAAGATAACTATGTTCATTTCAGTCAAACTATGCTATAATACAATGAAGAAAAGTATGGATACGGAGTGCGAAATGAAACGAGAAAAGTACTTCCCTGCCAATTCTTTATATCGTGATATCCCGGTCGTAGATGCGGACATTGAACAGGGTCTGACCTCGGAACAGGTCGTCGCACGGCAGAACAACGGACTGCGCAACGTGACGCCCGCAAGCAACACGAAGAGTGAACAGCAGATCGTCAGAGAAAAAGTCTTTACCTTCTTCAATTTGATTTTTATCGTGCTCGCCGTTGCCCTGCTGATCGTCGGCTCGTTCAAAAATATGACTTTCCTGATCATTGCCGTGATCAACACGGTCATCGGTATCGTCCAGGAAATTCGCGCAAAGCGCGCCGTGGATAAGCTGACGCTGGTTGCCGCAGGCAGACTGCGCGTGATCCGCGACGGCAAACGCCATGAGATCCCGACAGACCAGCTTGTCCGCGACGATATCGTAGAATTCGCCGCCGGCAATCAGATCTGCGCCGACGCGATCGTCCGCGACGGACAGATGCAGGTCAACGAATCGCTGCTGACCGGCGAGGCGGACGCCATCATCAAGAATCCCGGAGATCAACTGAAATCGGGCAGCTTCGTGATTTCAGGTCGCTGCACGGCGCAGCTCACGCAGGTCGGCGCGGACAGCTACGCCGCAAAGCTGGCGGCGGAAGCGCGCGCAGACGTCAAATCCACGAGTTCGGAAATGATGAATTCTCTGACGAAGCTGATCACCGTCGTCGGTATCGCGCTGATCCCGATGGGCATTATCCTGTTCATCCGTCAGATGCAGGAGATGCCGTTCCGGAATTCCGTGGAGAAAACCGTCGCCGCTTTGATCGGTATGATTCCGGAGGGACTTTACCTCCTGACCAGCGTCGCCATTGCCGTGAGCAGTCTGAAGCTGACGAAACGCCGCGTCCTGGTGCAGGACATGAACTGCATTGAAACGCTTGCGCACGTGGATATCCTCTGCGTGGATAAGACCGGCACGATCACCGAGCCTCGTATGGAGGTTTCCGACGTCTTCCCGTTGGAGACAAGCGGCTATTCCTATGAGGATATTGAGAAGATACTCGCCGCCTTCTATTCCGGACAGGAGCCGGATAACGAGACTGCAAAGGCGATGACCGAGCAGTTCGGTCTGGAATCGGACTGGAAAGCAGTCGGCCGTATCCCCTTCTCCTCCTCGAGCAAATGGTCGTCCGCCGATTTTGGAGAACACGGACAGTATATCATCGGCGCGCCGGAATTCATCATGGGCGACCGCTACGACAGCATTCGCGGCAACGCGGAGCCGTGGTCTGCACGCGGCTGCCGCGTGTTGCTGCTTGCCGCCTACGACGCGAAGATCGAGGGACGACTCGAAAGCCGTCTTGTCAAACCGATTGCGCTAATCTTCCTGAACAATCTCATTCGCGAGGACGCGCCCGCCACCTTTAAATACTTTGCCGAGCAAGGCGTTTCTATCCGCGTGATTTCCGGAGATAACCCGATCACCGTGTCCGAGGTCGCTTCGAGAGCCGGCATTCTGAACGCGGATAAGTACATTGACACTTCGGTACTGATCACCGACGAGGATTTCAACGACGCAGTGCAGAAATACACCGTATTCGGCCGCGTGACGCCGGATCAGAAGCGCAAGCTCGTCCGCGCCTTCCAGTCGCAGGGACACACCGTTGCCATGACGGGCGACGGCGTGAACGACGTGCTTGCCCTCAAGGACTCCGACTGCGGTATCGCGATGGCGTCCGGCAGTCAGGCGGCGTCGCAGGTGTCGCAGATCGTCCTGCTGGACTCCCAGTTCAGCGCAATGCCCAGCATCGTCGCCGAAGGTCGCCGCGTGATCAACAACATTCAGCGCGCCGCTTCCCTCTTCCTCGTGAAAAACATCTTCTCCTTCTCCCTCGCGCTCCTGCTGCTGTTTATCAACATGCCCTTCCCCATGCAGGCGATCCAGCTTTCGCTGATCAGCGCGCTGACCATCGGCGTGCCGGCGTTTTTCCTTGCGCTGGAGCCGAATTACGCCAGAGTCGAGGGAAAATTCATGCGAAACGTCATCCGCCGCGCCATGCCGGGCGGTCTGACGAATCTGATCCTGGTACTGATCGCGGGCTTCTTTACGAAGGTGCTCGAGCTTCCGCAGGAAAACTACGATACGATTGCCGTCTGGGTCGTCGCGACCGTCGGATTCGTGACGCTCTTCACGGTCTGCAGACCGTTTACCAAGCTGCGTATCGTCGTGTTTTCCGCAATGCTCTTTGCAATGCTTGTCGCGCTGTTCTTCCTGACCGGTATCTTTGAGCTGGTCGCGCTCGACGGAACCTCCATTTTGGTGTTGATCGTTCTGATGATCGCCTGTCCCACGCTTTACAGTTTCTTCCTGCTGATCTTCGACCGGCAGATGCGAAAACACGACCGGAAAGAAGCAGGCAAAGCGGATTAAGCAAGTCAGCCTTGACATTCCTTGCGGAATGCTCTAATATGAATACAGAAAATAACAGGAGGCAGAATTATGGGCTTCAAAGGCGATATGTATATCTGGAAAGACCGCAAGCGTTTTATGGGCATGCCGCTGAGCTTCACCCGCTATGCGCTGAGCAACGACCGTCTTTTCCTATCTCTCGGCTTCTTCAGCGTCAGAGATGAGGAGATCCTGCTCTATCGTATCCGCGATATCAGCTCCAAGCGCAGTCTGTGGCAGCGGATCTTCGGCGTCGGCACCGTCACTGTCGCATCCTCCGATAAGTCCACGCCGCAGGTCATTCTGAAGAATATCAAGTACCCGCAGGATTTCAAGGAGCTGCTCCACAAAAACGTAGAGGAATGCAAGATGAAGCGCCGGATGCGCTACGGCGAAATCCTGAACGGCTGTAACCATGAGTTGGACGATACAGACAACGACCTCGACGATTACGACGATCTGGTAGATGAATAATGAAAATGGTACGACTGCCTCACGGCAGTCGTACTCTTTTACATGCGTTCGTGCTGCGTGCCGAAATAAAAGGAAATGATCATCGTGAAGATCGTCAGATACTGCTCCGCCGCGATCGCGCCGCGCAGCGCGAGCACGGAGAACACCGATGCAAGCAGGATCGTGACGATGGATTTGACGCACAGAAGCCGCAACAGGCAGTCGTGCATACATTCTTTCATCGTATCACCCCGTACCATTCTATGCCATGAAACGACAAAAAGGACGCCGAACGGCGTCCTTTTTCGATTTTCGGGATTATTCTTCTACGTCTTCCTCGTCGTCTTCGTCGAAGTCAAATTCGAGAAGCTCGCCGCACTGCGGGCAGTGGATGGAATCTTCGAGAATGGTCTCCTCGTCCAGCTCCAGCTCCTTGCCGCAGTTCGGGCAAGTCACGTTGTAAACGACCTCGTCTTCATAGTCAAAATCCTCACCGTCGTCATCGGCGAAGTCGTAGTCGTCATCGTCCTCATCGTACTCGTCGTCGTCTTCATCTTCGTCCATCAGGTATTCCTCGATGGCGTCCAGATCCTCTTCGATCTCGTCAAGTTCGTCGGAAACAGCGATTGCGTTCTCTTCCAGGTCGCTGATTGAAGCGGTCACGTCCTGCAGCAGATCAACGATGCCGGCAATCATCTTGCCCTCGTCGGTCTCCTTGTCCAGCTTAAGACCGTCCATCAAGCCCTTGAGATATGCGGATTTTTCAGAAAGAGTCATGTCGTTCTCCTTTCAATTACTTCGCTCTGCCAAGATACTCGCCGGTACGCGTGTCAATGGAAATGCGGTCGCCTTCGTTGATAAAGAGCGGAACTTTGATCTCTGCGCCGGTCTCGACCGTCGCGGGCTTCAGGGTGTTTGTCGCAGTGTTGCCTGCGACGCCCGGCTCGGTCTTGGTGACTTCCAGCTCGACAAAGTTCGGGCACTCGACGCCGAACACGTTGCCCTTGTAGGACAGCAGGGTGCATTCCTCATTCTCTTTGATAAACTTAAACGCGTCGGGAAGGGTCTCCTTGTTCAGAGGAACCATATCGTAGGTCTCGTTGTCCATGAAATAATACAGATCGCCGTCAGAGTAGCTGTAAGCCATCTTCTTGCGCTCAACGAACGCTTCCTCAAACTTCGCAGTCGGGTTGAAAGAGGTTTCGGTCACGCCGCCGGTGATGATGTTTCTCATCTTCGTGCGGACGAAAGCTGCACCCTTGCCGGGCTTCACGTGCTGGAACTCAACGACCTGATAGATCTTGCCGTCCATCTCAAAGGTCTTACCGTTTCTGAAATCGCCTGCGGTAATGGTTGCCATATATGTTTCCTCCAATGTGAAAAAATATACATTCTAAAGAATGCCGCCTCACGGCTTTTAACTTCATTAGTATACACTAAGGATTCCCTGTTTTCAAGTATTTCCTTACAAAATAATCAGGTTTTTCGGACTTTTTGTAAGAACAGTGCAACCGTTTTCCTCAAACACCACGACGTCTTCGATTCGGACGCCGAATTTCTCGGGGATATAAATGCCGGGCTCCGCCGAACAGACCGCGTGCAGCGGCATGGGCTCCTCGTTTCTCATGTTGCAGTTCGGATTCTCGTGGATTTCCAAGCCGAGACTGTGACCGTAGCTGTGACCGAAGTATTCGCCGTATCCTGCGGCAGCGATCAGATCGCGGGCAGCAGCGTCGACCGCTTTGCCGCTCACGCCCGCTTTGGAGATCGCAATGCCCGCGAGCTGCGCGTCGAGCACGGTTTGATAGACCTTTTTCATCTCGTCCGTCGCATAACCAAGTGCGACCGTGCGCGTCATATCGGAGCAGTATCCCCGGTACAAAACGCCGAAGTCCATCGTGATGAAGTCGCCTTTCTGCAGCCTGCGGTCACCTGGCACGCCGTGCGGCATACTGCTGTTCGGGCCGGAAACGACGATCGGATCGAAGGACAGCCCTTCCCCGCCGTTCTTATACAGGCAGTAGATCAGCTCGGCGGCAAGCTCCTTCTCGGTCATGCCTTCGCGCACCCTGCCGCAGACCTCGGTGAAGGCACGGTCGGTGATCTCCTGCGCTTTTTTCATGCGCTCGATCTCCCACGGCTCCTTGGACGCGCGGAAGGCGTTGATTTTGCCCTGCATCGGCACAAATTTCGCGTTGATCCTTTCGCGGAAGAGATCGTACTCGCTGACGGTCAGATAGCCGTCCTCAAAGCCGAGCGTTTCTATGCCGAGCTCCTGTACGGCGCGATTCAGGCAGCCGAACAGATCGCGTTCAAAGTCGATGACCGCAAAGTCTCCGATATTCTTCTGCGCAGATTCGATATAGCGGCTGTCGGTGAAATAACGCGCGCCGTTTTTGCCGAGAATGGCATAGCCCTCCGCGATGTCGAACTCCGCCGCGTACATCCGGCTATAACGGGAGGTCAGGAACAGTCCCTGCACCTCGTCGTTCAGTAAGGAACGGTACTTTTCAATGTTTTTCACAGCTTTACTCTCCTTTTTCTTGCTATCGCCAGAAACGGCACCTCTAAAGCATGGCGCAGCTTCAGCCAAATGTTGTGATTGTGAATGGATTTGACCGCCAGCGCCGTCACGCCGGACAGCTTGGCGCACAAAACGTCCGTATATATCTGATCTCCGACCAAAGCGGTGTTTTTCTTCTGCGCGTCAAACCGCTGAAGCGCTTGCTTTACGCCGCGCGTTCCGGGCTTATTCGCGCCGGTGACACAAGCGACGTCATACTGTTTGCAGAAGGTCGGCACGCGCGGCTTGCGGCTGTTGGAAACAATACAGAGCTTGATCCCCGCGGCTTTCATCGTTTCGATCCAGTCCAACAGCTCCTGCGGCGGCGTATTCGTCGTGTAGGGCAGCATCGTATTGTCAAAATCCATCAGCAGAAGCGTCAGCTCACGCTGATGAAGAAAGTCCGGAGAAATATCGGTGATCTTCGGAAAAATATGATCCGGTAAAAATGACAGCATAACGGTTCCTGCATTCCCATAAGTTTTTACGACTGAATTATAGCACAGATGCGGAGGTTTGTCTATTGTCAATCCCCTTCTATTTTGCCATAGAGGAAAACGAGGAAACGCCGCAGACGGGATATCGCTATGCACAGCTCGGGTTCGGGTTTCATGAGGACGGAACGCCGCGGCTTCCGAACATAATCATTCCAAACGCGCCTGCCGTGATAGACGACCGCTGGCTGCCAGCGGCAGCGCCGGAACCGAAAGCTCTCGATCGTTTGGCGGAAGCATGCGGAAACGGCTGTTTTCTTGATTTTGAGCGACCGATCAACGAGGTCAGCGCCGTGATCGTCGTCGGTCTGAAACAGCGTCTGCGCGCAAAAATGACCGTTCCTCCGGCGCTGCACGAGCTTTGCCCGGACGCTGACGTGCAGATACCCGAACTGCTCTGCAACCATTGGGAAAGATACGTTCGGAAGATACATGCGAAATACGGGAACCGCTGGAAGCTTGAGATCATTCCATGGAAAAAAGCCGCGCAGTTGACGTGCAAAGGAACGGGAAACGGTTACCTGCAAGCTGCGGAATGCAGCTACCGGGTCGAGGAGAGAATCGTTACATACTGCGACACGAAAGCTTCCATAAGGAACAAACTTGCAATCGCAGCACAAAACGGTTGTCAAGCCGCAATCGCACTCTTGCGAGAATACAAAACCATAGACTAAAAGTGCGCAGTTCAGACGAACTGCGCACTTCTTTCTGAACAGCCGGCGAATTCTCGCTGACCATCATGCTCTGGGATGATACTTATTATAGACGTTCTTCAGATTCTGCTTGACCACCTGTGTATAAATCTGGGTCGAGGAAATATCACTGTGACCGAGCATTTCCTGCAAAGAACGCAAATCCGCGCCGTTCTCAAGCAGGTGCGCAGCAAAACTGTGACGCAGCGTATGCGGCGTAATGTCCTTGCTGATCTGCGCCGTCTCCTGATAGTGCTTGATGATCTTCCAGAAGCCCTGACGGGTCATGCGATCGCCGTTGACGTTGACGAAGAGCGCTTCTTCCTCCGGCACGGAGACCATTTTCGGGCGAATATCGGTCAAATACGCCGTCAGTGCCTTGACCGCAGCAGGATAGAGCGGAATAATACGGAATTTGCCGCTGCCCTCGCACTTCACAAAAGAACCGGCCAGACTGACGTCCGCGACGTTCAAAGAAATCATCTCGCTCACGCGCATACCGGTCGCATAAAGCGTTTCCAGCATTGCCTTATCGCGAAAGCCCTTCATATCCGTACACTTCGGCTGCTCGAGCAAAAGCTCGACTTCCCTGCCGGTCAGAATCTGCGGCAGCTTCTTTTCCGCTTTTTGCTGCGGGATCTCGTGAACGGGATTATCGTCGACGAATCCCTCCGCCTGGCAGAATGCATAAAAGCTTTTGAGAGAAGCAATTGAACGCGCAACTGTGGACGGCGATTTACCGTTATTCGTAAGGTGCTGCGTATAACGACAAATACAGTCTCTGTCGCAGGCTTCGATCTGCATATCCTCAATATCCGTTATGTATTCGGTAAACTGGCGAATATCACGCATATAGGAAGCAACCGTATTGGCAGATGCGTGCTTGATATTCAAAAGATAATTGTCGTAAGCGGCTACGAGATTTGCCAAGCGATCGGCTCCCTTCTTACAGAATTCGGCAAAAAACAACATATTGTGTTTGGCGGAAACAAGAATCACAATTTATGCGAAAAAGATTATTTCTACCAATTTTTTAACCGTTGCAAAAGTAACTATACCTCAAAAAACCTTGAATTTCAACACTTTTTCGCGATTTTGTAAAAATTTGTTTATTATGCACATATATTATGTAAACTTAGTTATGTAAACCGCGTAACCGATTATTAGCACTTGTAACCCTTTTGAAATCACCTTCCGATATATTGTGGAGGGCGCCCCGGATCCCCCGCAATATATAGTAGAATTTCATTTTGCAGGAATTCTTGCAATTATCCAAAACCGATTTGGTCATTTTTTACGAAGATTATACGCGCTTTCTCTTTCGGCGTTTCCCTGCCCCGAGCAGACTGCCGATGACGCCGCCTGTCAAAACAGCGATCGCGTTGGGCAGGATCGCGCCGTACCCCTCGCCGAAGAACAAAAGATTTGACAGCAGCAGTATTGCGTTATAGCCGGCGGCAAACAGCATGCCCCAGACAAACTTCTTTTGCTTCGCGTGAAATGCGCCGAACATTGACAGCACCAGTGCGACCAGTCCGACCGCAATACCGACCACCAGATTCAATTTGCTTTCCGGCACCGCGCCCGACAGGATCAGCTTTGCTCCGCCGAGTGCTGTCAGAATCGTCAAGGCCGGAATCGCGACCATCAAGAATATCCAGAAGCGTTTATTGCTATTTTTCGTTTTCATAGCTACTCCCCTTTCCGCTTTCAGCGTATTGTCCAAGCAAGTGAACTATGACAAAGAAAAAACGCACGACCGAATTCTCGGTCGTGCGCGTTTCAGACGTAATTATTTCTTCTTTTCCTTTTTCTTGGCGTCTTTTTCCGCTTTTCTCTTCTCTGCGCGTTCCTTCGCGGCAGCCTGCGCTTCGGCGCGTGCCTTCTGTGCGGCTTCCTGCGCGGTGTTGTTCGTCATAACAGACCACTTGGCAAGCTCCATGCGGACGCGATCCATGCTGGTCTCGATCACGATGTTGTCGTCCTTGATATCGACGATCTTACCGACGATGCCGCCGATGGTCGTGATCTTGTCGCCTTCCTTCAGCGAGCTGCGAAGCGCCTCTTCTTCCTTCTTCTTTTTCTTTTCGGGCCGGATGATCATAAAGTAGAACACGGCGATCATTGCGACGAGAATTATGATAAAACTGGGATCCATGAGATTTCCTCCTAAAATTTGTTACTGATATTATACTGAAAAGCTTGCAGTATTGCAAGCATAATATCAGAAAAATTCGAAATCGGTCAATCGTCGGCAGGTCTGCCGAGCTTTTCCGAGTATTCCGCGCGGAACTGTGCAAAAGATCCGGCGTCCAGCGCGTCGCGAATGCGCTGCGTCAGCTTGTTGTAGAAGTAGAGGTTGTGCATTACCGACAGACGCATGGCGAGCATTTCCTCCGCCTTGAACAGATGGTGGACGTAGGCGCGCGAATACCTGCGGCAGACGGGGCAGTCGCATTCCGGGTCGATCGGGCGCTCGTCGCGATCATATTTCGCGTTTTTCAGGTTCCGCGTGCCGCCCCAGGTAAAGAGCTTTGCATGTCTCGCGTTTCGCGCAGGCATAACGCAATCGAAGAAATCCACGCCCCGCGCAACGCCCTCGATGATATTCGACGGCGTGCCGACGCCCATCAGATAGCGCGTCTTGTTTTTCGGCATGTACGGCTCAATGGCCTCGATGATCTCATACATCGTTTCCGTCGGCTCGCCGACCGCAAGCCCGCCGATCGCATATCCAGGCAGATCGAGATCCGCGATCATTTTCATGTGCTCTATGCGAAGGTCGGCGTAGGTGCCGCCCTGATTGATGCCCCAAAGCATTTGCTGCGGGTTGACGGTCGTTTCCAGTTGATTCAGACGGGCGTTCTCGTTCTTGCAGCGCACCAGCCAGCGGTACGTCCGCTGCATCGACGCTTTGACGTATTCGTACGGCGAGGGGTTCTTGACGCACTCGTCGAACGCCATGCACATATCGGAACCGAGATTCGACTGGATCTGCATGCTTTCCTCAGGCCCCATGAAAATCTTTCTGCCGTCGATGTGGGAGGCAAAATATACGCCCTCCTCCTTGATCTTGCGCAGGCTTGCCAGCGAGAAGACCTGGAAACCGCCGGAGTCGGTCAGGATCGGGCCGTCCCAGGTCATGAACCTGTGCAGACCGCCCATCGCGCGGACGGTCTCATCTCCGGGGCGCAAATGCAGATGGTAGGTGTTGGAAAGCTCTACCTGGCAGCCGATATTCTTCAAGTCCGCAGCGCTCAAAGCCCCCTTGATCGCACCCTGCGTGCCGACGTTCATAAACACGGGCGTCTGCACCGTTCCGTGTGCGCAGGTAAATACGCCGCGCCGCGCCGCGCCCTCTGTTTTCAGCAGTTCAAACATCGCATACCTCACTCAATAAACATCGCGTCGCCGAAGGAGAAGAAGCGATACCGCTCCTTTACGGCTTCCCTATAGGCATTCATGATATGATCATAACCCGCGAAGGCGGACACCAGCATGATGAGCGTGCTCTCCGGCAGGTGGAAATTCGTGATCAGCGCGTCCATCGCTTTAAAACGGTAGCCGGGATAGATAAAGATGTCCGTCCACGCGGACTTTTCGGAGAATCGACCGGCTTCATCCGCAAGGGATTCGAGCGTGCGGCAGGAGGTCGTCCCAACGCAGACGATACGTCCGCCCGCAGTCTTCGTCTCATTCAGGATCCGCGCCGTTTCCGCCGAGATCATGCAGAATTCGCTGTGCATTTTATGCGCGGTCACGTCGTCGACCTTGACCGGTCGGAACGTCCCCAGACCGACGTGAAGCGTTACGTAGGCAAGCTTGACGCCCTTCGCTGCGATCTTCTCCAGAAGCTCCTTCGTGAAATGCAGTCCGGCAGTCGGCGCGGCGGCGGAGCCGTTGACCCTGGAATAGACGGTCTGATACCGCTCGCCGTCCTTCAGTTCTTCCTTAATATACGGCGGCAGCGGCATTTTGCCAAGCTGTTCGAGGATTTCGAGGAAGATCCCTTCATAATGAAACTGCACCAGCCGGTTGCCCTCGTCACGTTCTTCCGTAACGGTCGCCGTCAGCTTCCCTTCTCCGAAGGAAAGCTCCGCGCCGACGTGCAGCTTTCTCGCCGGGCGTACGAGGCATTCCCAGACGCCGCCTCCCTTGTCCGTCAGGAGCAGGACTTCCGCCGCTCCGCCGGAGGGAACGCGCTTGCCAAGCAGCCGCGCCGGAATGACGCGCGAGTCGTTCATGACGAGACAGTCACCCTCGTGCAAGTAGTCGATGATATCATAAAAACGCCGGTGCTCCAGCGCGCCGGTGTCCTTCCGCATGACGAGCAGACGCGAGCCGTCCCGACGTTCGAGCGGCGTCTGCGCGATCAACTCCTGCGGAAGATCGTAATAAAAGTCACTTGTCTTCAATGCTGACGCTCTTTTCGTTAAAATCTTTATAATTATAACCGATTGCAACCGTTATTTCAACTGCAAAAGCATAAAGATTGGGAGCAGACAATGTCCGCTCCCAATCTTTCGAATAATTTACTCGCTCAGCTCTAACGCATACTGATACGGGCAGAGCGAAATGGGATCGTCCTCAAAAGAACGATTATAAGACAACTCATAGTTGTCAAACAGATCATAGAAGCCGAATCTGAACGAAACACCGCTATGGTTGTTCGCTAACTCATCGGGGATTTTTGCATAGATTGTAAACGAGTAAGAAGTCAGCGGTTCAATCGTGGATTTAATTTCGCCGTTACTTGTCAGAACATCGCACTGATTTGCAGTGCATTCGTACTTAAATCCGTCAATATCGAATTCACCGATAAAGAAATCGTAAACAGGCAGCGATTCCTTATTCACGTTTTTGATCGTGCCGCGCAAATAGACAAACTGTTTGCCATCCTCAGGCTGCGGCCCGCTGATGCGGGTAACATGATCCGCTGAAATAGACTGCTTAATGTCAGCGGCAATGCCGTATTCTTCAAATGTAATTTCAACAAATTCGAGTGCGATCGTTTCGTTAAGACTGATTTCAGTCGCAGTCGGTTTTTGTTCTTCCGTTGCTTCTGTAACCGCTTCAGTCTCATGTGTTTCGTTTGCGTCAGTGGTCTTTGCGTCTGTTGCAGGCTGCGCTGATGTGCTGTCAGGCTCAGCCGGTTTTGTTTCTGGCGTGTTTCCACACGCGCACAGCGACAGGAGCATAAGTCCTGCCAAAAGCATCGCAAGCAGTTTCTTCATTTTTTGTTGTTCCTCCTAGAAAAAGTGTGTAGTTTCAAACGAAACTACACACCGAAAAACGCATAGCTCCGTTTGTTGCTACACAATCAATGACATAGACAATATTCGAGAATGCCAAAGCAGAGAATGCGTTTTTGCCGAATACAAAAAGCCCATTCTCGAGTATTATCTATATTTGATTGTGTAGCATAATTATTATATCAGAATAACGCGACACTTTCAAGTCTTAATCAATAAATATAGCACTTGTTGTACTGAAATCAGCCGATTCTTATGAATGCAAAAAAAGACCTTGCATTTTCAGAATTATATGCTATAATAACCCTGCTACGGAGGCTTAGCTCAGCTGGTTAGAGCGCCTGCTTCACACGCAGGAGGTCGATGGTTCGAGTCCATTAGTCTCCACCAAGAATCACCCGACGCCGTTTGCGTCGGGTGATTCTTTCGTGGAACTTGGACTCGAACAGGGCGGCGGTTCGCAAACCGCAAAAAACATGCCGGTGGCATGTTTTTTAGCCCGCGGCTTGCGAGTCCATTAGTCTCCACCAAACAAGAAAGACCGCAGAAGCGGTCATTTCTTTTTAGTCACAATTCTACTAATGGACTCGAAAGGCGGCTCTTGGCGACAGTCCGGCGGACTGTCGCAACCGCCGTGGCTTTGCCGCAGAAAAGCGAGTCCATTAGTCTCCACCAAACAAGAAAGACCGCAGAAGCAGTCTTTTCTTTTTAGTCACTATTCTACTAATGGACTCGAAAGGCGGCTCGCAAGTCCATTCGTCTCCACCAGTCAAAGCCTCCGGCCAAGCCGGATATCTTGACTATAATATATAAATATTCATCTCGCGGGTTTGCGGGAGATAATACGCATACTGCGCGTCGTTCAGCGGCGTCAATCTGGCGGCGACCGCCTGCTCCGTGACGGCGGCGCCGCTTTTATTATATAGCTCAAAGAATCGCACGGCGTCGGAAAGCGTGCGGAACGGCTGTCCGAATTCCAAAGCGATCTCTTTCTTCTCATACGGAATACCGCGCTCGGTCAGAATGGCCTCCATTCCCTGCCAGCCGTGCCGCTCCTCTGCCACGCCGATGGAAAAGCGGTGCGCGGCGCAGCTTCGCTGAATGACGATCGTTCGCTTCGGCGCGAGCCGTTCCCGCAGGCGCAGGATCTCCGCGCTCCTGCCGAAATAACTGCACAGGAGCATGTCGAACCGCTCCGTGAGTGAAAACACGTCCGCGCAGATCGGCTCCATGTTGCATGGAAGATCGCGCTCCCGCATGGCTTTATCAGCCGCCTCCGCGCGGTCGACCGCGACGATCCGCCGGCAGTCTCCGGCGATCGCCTGCGCAAGATAGCCAAGCCCGCAGCCTGCGTCGCAGATCGTATCGTCTTTCGACAGATACGGCAGCAGCGTCACCCGAAGCCGTGCGTAAAACGAGCCGTACTCCGAAGCGTCGCGCATGAATGCGACTGCGTCGGCGCTCCAGCGCTCCATTACCTTGTCTCGGCTCTGCACTGGATCATCTCCGCCGCAATGGCGATCGCGATCTCCGCTGGCGTCTCCGCGCCGATGGTAAGCCCGATGGGCGAATGCACGGAGGCGATCGCCTCCTCGGAAATCCCCGCCTCACGCAGAAGCTGCTGCGTTCTGGCGATCTTATGGCGGCTGCCGATACAGCCGACGTACTTCGTTTTATAACGCAGCACCTGTTCCAGAAGCGCGTAATCCGACTGATGCCCGGGCGTCATAATGACGACGTAGTCGTTTTCCGTCAGCGTCACCTGCGCGGAAATATGCTCGTAGTCGCCGAGGATCACCTGCTCCGCCGCCGGGAAATGCGCGCGGTCTGCAAGCTCCTTACGATTGTCAAAAAGGGTCACGCGGAATCCGACGTTCGCAAGCACCGGCACGAGCGCCTGTCCGACGTGTCCTCCGCCGAAGACGTAGACGCGTCCGGCGCGGACGAGCGGCTCGACGTAGACGGTCGGCTCGCCCTTTTGATAGACCGCGCGGTAGGTATACAGCTCGGGTTGGTTCTTCGCTTCTTCTGCATCGACGATTTCAAATTTCTCCACACAGTCGTCCTTGATCAGCAGATACAGCCAACTATTCGCGTCGGTCTGCAATGCTTTGCGCATTTGGTAGAGCTTCGGCAGCTCCGCCTGCGTCAGAAGCTGATAATAGACCGTCACGTTGCCGCCGCAGATCATGCCGATGGACGCGACCTGATCCGCCGCAAGGCAGAAGGCGCGGATATGGGTGTTTCCTGTTTTCAGGACTTCCTTTGCGTCCTGCGCAGCAAGTAGTTCGACCTTGCCGCCGCCGACCGTTCCGAGCATTCTGCCGTCTTCAAAGACCGCCATTCTCGTTCCTGCGCCGCGCGGCGACGAGCCGGAGCTTGCAAGGATCGTGCAGAGCACGACGCGCTCCCCTTTTTCGATCGCGGCAATGACTTCATTCGTTAGTTTCAGCATGATTCTCACTCCATTATCGTATGAAAAAGCTCCTTGCGAAGGCAAGGAGCTTTGTGTTTGAGAAAACGGGAATCAATATCCTCTTCTCTTGTTCTTACGAGCAGCTTCAGACTTCTGCTTCCGCTTGAGACTCGGGCTTACGTAATGCTCTCTCTTCTTGACTTCGGCGATGACGCCGTCCTTCTGGCAGCTTCTCTTGAAGCGCTTGAGAGCACTCTCCAAAGACTCGTTCTCTTTGACACGGATTTCAGACATTGATTTCCCTCCCTCCGACGCATCCGGCTAAATCCAGGATGCTTTCAGGGCCGTTTTTACGGCAAAAATGATTATAGCTTTCGATCTGCCGATTGTCAAGCAATTTCTTCAATAATTTTTGCTTTTTTGCGAAAAAGCGATTCTATTTTGCCTTATTTCACAATCAGGTTGACGAGCTTGTTTTTGACGACGATCGTCTTGATGATACTGCCGCCAAGTTTTTCAAGGAATCGGGCGATTTTCTCGTCCTCGACCGCCGCCTTGACGACGCTGTCGTTGTCCAGATCGGCAGGCACGTGGATCGTGCCGCGCAGCTTGCCGTTCACCTGCACCGCCATGTCGATCTCGCTGTCCTTGCACTTTGCTTCGTCGTAGGAAGGCCAGGCGGAGACGGAGCAGATTCCCTTGAAGCCGTGCTGCTGCCAGATCTCGTCGGCGATATGCGGCGCAAACGGGCTCAAAAGCTGCAGGAGCGTCTTGAGCTCTGCGGCGTTGCAGCCGTTGTCGGACAGCGCCGTGGTCAGGGTCATAAGCTGCGCCAGGGCGGTGTTGCCCTTGAGCGCGTCGATGTCGGAGGTGACCTTCTTGATCGACTTGTGCAGGATCGCTTCGTTCTTCGCGGAATACTGCGTCTCGTGATCGTTGACCGTCTCGGCAAGATTCCAGACCTTGTCGAGGAAACGCTTGCAGCCCTTGACGGAATTGGTCGCCCAGGAGGCAGGCTTTTCAAAATCGCCGATGAAGATGATATACGTGCGCATCGTGTCCGCGCCGTACTCCGCGATCACGTCGGTGGGGTTAATTACGTTACCGCGGGATTTGGACATCTTGATGCCGCCCTCGCCGAGGATCATGCCGTGGCTCGTGCGCTTGGCGTAAGGCTCCTTGGTCGGCACGACGCCGATATCGTAGAGGAACTTATGCCAGAAGCGGCTGTAAAGCAGGTGGAGCGTCGTATGCTCCATGCCGCCGTTGTACCAGTCTACCGGGCTCCAATATGCGAGCGCCTCTTTGGAGGCAAGCGCCTCGTCGTTGTGCGGATCCATGTAGCGCAGGAAGTACCACGAGGATCCCGCCCACTGCGGCATGGTATCGGTCTCGCGCTTGGCGGGACCGCCGCAGCACGGGCAGGTCGTATTGACCCAATCGGTCATATTGGCAAGCGGAGAATGCCCGTCGTCGGTCGGCTCGTAGCTTTCCACCTCGGGCAGCAGGAGCGGCAGATCCTTTTCGTCCATCGGGACGGTGCCGCACTTCGGACAGTGGATGATCGGGATCGGCTCGCCCCAGTAACGCTGACGGGAAAAGACCCAGTCGCGCAGCTTGAAGTTGACCTTCGCCTCACCGATCCCCTTTTCGGTCAGCCACGCAATGATCGCCTTCTTCGCGTCTTCGACGCTCATGCCGTCGAGGAAGCCGGAATTGACCATCTCGCCGGTCGCACAGTCGGTAAACGCGGCTTCCTCCACGTTGCCGCCTTTGACGACCTCGATGATCTCGCAGCCGAACTTTTTGGCAAACGCCCAGTCGCGGTCGTCGTGACCCGGCACCGCCATGATCGCGCCGGTGCCGTAGGTGGACAGGACGTAGTCGGAAATGAAGATCGGGATCTCATTACCGTTGACGGGGTTGATTCCCTTGACGCCCTGCAGCATGACGCCGGTCTTGTCCTTGGCAAGCTCGGTGCGCTCGAAATCCGATTTCGCGGCGGCTTCCGCCTGATAGGTCTTGACCTCGTCCGCGTTGTCCAGCCGATCCATCCACTTTTCAAGCAGCGCGTGCTCCGGAGAGAGCACCATGTAGGTCGCGCCGAAGAGCGTATCGGGTCGGGTCGTATAGATCAGTATCTCGTCGCCGAGCGTGGAGGAGAACTTCACCTCCGCGCCGGTAGAGCGCCCGATCCAGTTGCGCTGCTGCAGCTTGACGCGGTCAATAAAGTCCAGATCGTCCAGATCGTCCAGCAAACGCTGGGCGTACTTGGTAATGCGGAGCATCCACTGGCTTTGTTCCTTGCGGATAACGGGACTGCCGCAGCGTTCGCAGACGTTGTCCACGACCTCTTCGTTTGCAAGAACGCATTTGCAGGAGGTGCACCAGTTGACGGGCATCTTCGTCTTATAGGCAAGACCGTTTTTGTAAAGCTGGAGGAAGATCCACTGCGTCCACTTGAAGTAGGACGGATCGGTCGTGTTGATCTCCCGATCCCAGTCGAAGCTGTAACCGAGCGCCTTGAGTTGTCTGCGGAAAGTCTCGATATTGCGCTTTGTCACGATGGCAGGGTGGATATGATTCTTGATCGCGTAGTTCTCCGTCGGCAGTCCGAATGCGTCGTAGCCCATCGGAAACAGGACGTTCTCGCCCTGCATGCGGTGCTTTCTGGCGATCACGTCCATCGCGGTATAGGGACGGGCATGACCGACGTGCAGACCGACGCCGGACGGATACGGGAATTCGATCAGCGCGTAGAACTTCTTTTGATCCGCGCCGTTGACCGCCTTATAGAGCTCTTTTTCTTCCCAAATTTTCTGCCATTTATTCTCAATCGCAGTAAAATCGTACTTCATGCGTTATGCCTCTTCTTTGTCGAAATTCAGGGGAATCTCCTTCGCATCGTTCCAAAGACGCTCCAGATCGTAGAATTCGCGGGCTTCTTTGGTGAAGACGTGCACGACCAGGCAGCCGAAGTCAAGCAGCACCCAAGTGCCTCCGCGGTGACCTTCACGGTGCAAAAGCGCTTCGCCCATCTCGTCTGCGACGGCAGCTTCCGCGCTGTCGCACAGTGTCTTGACGTGCGTGCTGGAGGTGCCGGTGCAAATCAGAAAATAATCCGCAATGCTGGTGACGTCCGTAACCTCAAGCAGCTTGATGCCGAGACCCTTTCTGTCGTCCAAAACCTGCGCCGCGCGCGTTGCGATTTCCTTTGGTGTAAACATCGTTCTCTCTCCTTTTCGTTAGGGCGTTTCAGGGCTCTCGGAGCCTGTGTCCTCAGTTTCCTCGGGAGGCTGCGTTTCCTCCGTCGGCTCGGTCGCTTCCGTGGCATCCGTCTGCTGCGTTTCGTCCTCGTCGTCGTCATCGTTGCCGACCGTGTTGTTTCGTCCGTTGCCGAAGCCGTAAGCGGCGTATTCGCCTTCGCCGCTGTCGCCGGCGACCTGACGGAAGTTCAGATCAAATACCGTCAGTTCCTTATCGAGCGGATTGAAATGCTCGTTGAGCATGACAACCGCTTCGTTCGGATCGACCTGGAAGAAGTATGCGCCGCCTGCCTCTACCACTTCGCCAGGCAGGGCGCGGCTGTATATCCCGTTCATATCCAGTCCCTGGAACAGATGTCCAAGGAAGGCAAGATCGTTGGAGGAAAGATCCGTGTCGGCGAACGCAGCGATCGCACGCGCATTTTCGTCGATGTGCTCGCTGTCCTGCAGCAGCTTGGTCAGCAGCTTTTGGAGGAACATGCGCTGCACTCTGGCAGGCTCCGTCGATATTTCGTAATAATCGTTACGGTAGTTGAGAAGCTTGATCGCCTTAGCGCCGTCGACTGATTGACGCCCTGCGGCAAGATTGCTGTACGCCGGTTCTTCCGGAACCTCAAACTCGATATTGCCGGTCAGGTCGAGCAGTCCGTTCAAGGACGCGGTGTTGAAAACGAAATAGTAATCCGGCTGAAAGCCGATCATCTCCTTGACCTTTTCCACGACCGACTTAATACCGAACGCGCCGCCTTCAGCTTCTTTATAGACGTTGAATGCCGCGGGATATTTAAAGTTGCCGGAAATATAGGTTTCGCGCGGTATGCTGAGCAGCGCGACATCTTTCGTATTCAGATCGATGCTCGCCAGCATGAGCATATTGCTCAGATCCGTCGCCTCGTCGATTCCGATCAGCAATACGTTCAGCCTGTTGGAATTATTCTTGCTCTTCGGCACTTCATACTCCACCGGGACGTCTTCCGTCGAGGGCGGCAGCACGCTTCGTCCGCCGGCGACGAAACGGATCGGTTTCGGATCCTCCTGCGGCAGCGCATTGACCTCCGCGCTCTGACTGATCAGCATGAAACACATCGCTACCGCGCCTGCAAACAGGCAGATCGCGCCGAGCATCAGGAGGATCGCGCGGACGTGCGGCTGCAGTCTGCTCTCCGTTATCTCCTGCGGTTGTTCCTTGATCAGCGGCGCGTCAGCCGTCCGTTTTGCGGCTTTCGCAGGCGCAGATCGTTTCGTATTGCCAAACAGTTTCATCTGCTTTGCTTCCTTTCTTCCAGCCAGTGCAGGGCAGCACTGGAATTTTTATCAATCTCACGGCCGTTGGCCTTTAGTTGTCCCATCGTCATGGTCAGACCGAGATACAGCGCGTCGTCCAGATTCTCTTCTGTCAGGCGGCGCAGCTCATCCACGCCGTCAAAAGCGCGATTCGGCTCCATATAATCGGCAAGATAAATGATCTTCTCCAGAACAGACATATTTGCCTTGCCGGTCGTATGCCATCGGATCGCGTCACAGACGGCGGGATTCTCGCCAAAGATCTGCTCCGCAATCACGGCGCCGGTCTTGGCGTGGAGCAGCTTCGGATTCATTCGTTCAAAATTATCTAATATCATACCATAATGATCGCACAATTTCAACTGTTCCTGCGAATTCAGCGCTTTTGTGACGTCGTGCAGAATACCGGCGCGCTTCGCGTCCACCGGGTCAGCGCCGTATTTCAGTGCCAGACGCGCCGCCGTATCGCTGCAGCCGATCACGTGCGGCACTCGCTTCTTGTTGTGCAGGCAAAGGCTGACCTCCTGCAGGCGGTCGAAGCTGAGTCCTTTCAGATCGTCGCGTGAAAAATACAGATCGTTCTTCAGAATATAGTCCAGAACAGCCGGCGCGATATACTCCTCCGCAGCCTGAAACGCGAGCAGCGCGCGCACGGAGGTCGAAGAATGCGGCAGGTATTCGTTCTCTACGAAAACGGTGTGCAGCTCCAGCTTATCCCTCAGTCTGTCCGCGCAGGTGCGAAGCTGCTGCGCGTTATCCGCACTGCGGTGCGCGACGGCGACCGTCGCCTGCGCGGCAATGCGCTCGGGGTGATACCAGGTCTCAAACGAAAGGAACATATCCGTTCCCATCAGGAGGAAGAATTCGTCCCGGGGATAGAGCCGTCGCAATTCATCAAGCGTATCCGCCGTATAGCTTGCGCCCTCGCGCCGCAGTTCGATATCCGAAACCTCCGCATACGGGAGGTCTGCGGCCGCAAGGCGCGTCATTTCCAATCTGTGGACTGCGGCGGGAGAATTCGTCGTCAGCGTTTTATGGGGAGGCGTCGCGGCAGGAATGAGCAACACGCGGTCAAGAGACAGTTTCTCCTGAAATTCGCGCACTGCGAGGATATGACCCAGATGCGGCGGGTTGAAGCTGCCGCCGAAGATTCCGATTCTTTCCATGCTGAAACGCCCTTCTCTTTCTTATTTCTTCCCGTTTCTGCGATCGATCGCCGCCTGAATTGCGGATTGCCGGAAATACTCGTTCCGCTTCTCGCGTTCTTCTTTCGCCTTGCGGCGGCGCTCCTGCGCGCCCCTGCGCACGGGATTGGCGGCTTTTTTCTGAATGGCTCTCGCCTGTCTGGCTGCTTCCTGCGCTTTCTTCTCGGATTTCTTATAAAGCACGAATTTTGACCCGATACACTGCACGGCGTCCGCATGCAGCGCGTCGCACAGCGCGTCACAGGCTTCGCGTGCGGTCAAAAGCGCAGTTTCCAGCACGCGACCTTTGACCAATTCTCTGGCTTCGAGCTGTCGGGCCGCTTCCTCGATCACGCTCTCCGTAACGCCTTCCTTGCCGACCATCAGGGTCGTCTCCAGCGTATTGGCTTCGCTGCGAAGCTCCGATCTTTGTTTACTTGTCAGCATTTCCATTCTCCTCTCTGATCTTTTGCACGAAGACCTCCAAGGCTCTCGCTCGGTGGGAGATTTGATTCTTTCGTTCGGGCGGCAGCTCGGCAAAGGTGCAGCCCTCCTCCGGAACGAAGAAGACCGGGTCGTAGCCGAAGCCGTTTTCGCCGTGCGCTTCGCGCAGGATCCTGCCGGGGCACTCCCCTCTTGCGACGATCTTCTTTCCGTCCGGCGTCAGCATGGTGATCACGCTGACGAAATGCGCCGTCCGCTTATCCTCCGGCACGGCTTCCATTTTGGAAAGCAGATAGCTCAGCCGGTCACGGTCGCTCCTGCAGGCGTCGCCGCCGAATCGCGCGGAGTAGACGCCGGGCGCGCCGTCCAGCGCGTCGACCATCAGTCCGGAATCGTCCGCGACAGTCGGAAGCCCGCAGGCGTCCATGACGGTCTTCGCCTTGATATAGGAGTTTTCTTCGAAAGTCGTGCCGGTCTCGTCCGGCTCGACGAATACGCCCGCTTCCTTCTGCGATACGACCTCCATGCCGAGGGTCGACAGGATCGCGCTCAGCTCCTGCAGCTTATGGGCGTTGTTGCTCGCAAGTACCAGCTTCATTCCAGACTCCCCAGGCAACTGCGCTGCATCTGCGTCAGCACGGTGTTTCCCTTTCTGCACAGCGCGATCAGCTTTCTCTGCTCTTCCATGCTGAACGGACGGCCTTCGCCGGTCGCCTGCAGCTCCACGATATCGCCTTCCGCGGTCATGATGCAGTTGAAATCCACCAACGCCTTGGAATCCTCCTCATAGCACAGGTCGAGCATCGCTTCGTTGCGCACGATTCCGGCGGAAATGCCGGCCACATAGGTGCGCACGGGCATTTTTTCGATCTTGCCCTGTTCCAGAAGCTTCCGGCACGCAAGCGTCAGGGCAATAAAGCCGCCCGTGACGGACGCCGTTCTCGTGCCGCCGTCGCCCTGCAGAACGTCGCAGTCGATCGTGATCGTATGCTCGCCGAGCGCCTCCAGATCGACCGCGCAGCGAAGGCTGCGCCCGATCAGGCGCTGGATCTCCGCGCTGCGCGCAGACAGCTTCAGCTTGGAAATATCCCGCTTGCCGCGCTCGCGGTTGGCGCGCGGCAGCATCGAATACTCCGCCGTGACCCAGCCGCCGCTCGTCACGTGGGGCGGTACTTTGTCCTCGACCGAGGCGTTGCATAACACCATCGTATCGCCGATCTCGATCAGGCAGCTTCCCTCGGCAAACTTGGAAAAGCCGAGCGTCGCCTTCACTTTTCGCATTTCATCTACTGCTCTGCCGTCGTTTCTCATAAGTGCCTCCTTAAATCAGCGCGTCCACGAACGCCTGCGCGTCGAACGGCATCAGATCGTCCATCTGTTCGCCGACGCCGATGTATTTGACCGGAATCTGCAGCGCGTCCGCGACCGCGATGACGATACCGCCCTTCGCGGTTCCGTCGAGCTTGGTCAGCGCGATCGCCGTCACGCCCGCGATCTCCTTGAACTGCTTTGCCTGCATCAGACCGTTCTGTCCGGTCGTTCCGTCGAGAACAAGCAAAATCTCCTTGTCCGCGTCCGGCAGCTCGCGCTCGATGATCCGCGTGATCTTGCCGAGCTCGTTCATCAGATTCGCCTTGTTGTGCAGACGACCGGCGGTATCGCAGAGGATCACGTCCGTACCCCTTGCCTTTGCCGCGGAAATACCGTCGTAGACGACGGAAGCGGGGTCTGCGCCCTCATGCTGGCGGACGATTTCCGCTCCGCTTCTGCCCGCCCAGATCTCGAGCTGATCCGCCGCCGCCGCGCGGAAAGTATCGCCCGCGCACAGCAGCACCTTCTTGCCCTGCTGACGCAGATGATACGCCAGCTTGCCGATGGTCGTCGTCTTGCCGACGCCGTTGACGCCGATCACGAGAATCACGGACGGCTTCGTGCCGAGCTTCAGGCGCGTATCGCCCACATTCAGCATTTCCACGAGGATCTCCTTCAATGCGTTGTGGATTTCCTCTCCGCCGCGCAGCTTGCGCTCCTTCACGCGCTCGCGCAGCAGATCGACCGCCTTGCAGGACGTTTCTACGCCCAGATCGGCGAGGATCATGCTCTCCTCAAGTTCTTCGTAGAATTCCTCGTTCGCTCCGGTGAAGGAGTCGAACAGGCAACCGAACGTCGAGGACATCGCCGATCTCGTCTTTGAAAGCCCCCGCTTGATTTTTTCGATAAACCCCATGTTATTCCTCCGAAATGATATCCAACTGCTGCTCCATTCGATTCAAATCCAGATGCAGGATCTTGGAAATACCCTGCTCCTGCATGGTCACGCCGTAGAGCATATCGGACGCTTCCATCGTACCGCGGCGGTGCGTGATGACGATGAACTGCGTATTGGTGCTGAAGCCGCGCAAATAGGTCGCGAAGCGTTCTACGTTCCGGTCGTCCAGCGCAGCGTCGATCTCGTCGAGCATGCAGAACGGCGTCGGACGGACGCGCAGGATCGCAAAATACAGCGCGATCGCAACGAACGCTTTTTCGCCGCCGGAAAGGAGCGTAATGGTCTTGAGCTGCTTTCCGGGAGGCTGAACGCGGATCTCGATGCCGCAGATCAGCGGCTCCTCCGGGTCTTCCAGCTCCAGCGACGCCTTGCCGCCGCCGAACATCTCCGTAAAGGTCTGACCGAAATAGGTGTTGATCTTTGCAAACTCCGTCGTGAATATCTCCGTCATCTGCGTGGTGATGTCGCTGATGATCCCCAGCAGATCGCGCTTCGAGGTCAAAACGTCGTCCCGCTGACCGGTCAGATATTCATAGCGTTCGTTCACGCGGGCGAATTCCTCGATCGCGCCGAGGTTCGGCGTGCCGAGCGCGGCAATCTTCCGTTTCAGATCTGCAGCCGTTTTCTGCGCCGACATAACGCTGTCGATCTCCGCCGCGGCTTCTGCCGCAGTGGACGGCGTCAGCTCGTAGTTCTCCCACAAGCGGTCAATAATCTGCTTTTCTTCCATCTCGGCTGCGGTCTTCTTGGCTTCCAGACGCGCGCTTTCGCGCTCCATGTTCAGAATATCGCGGCTCTTGTCCTGCGCTTCTTTGTCTGTCGCGGTCTTTCTCGCTTCGACCTGCATGCGCTCCTCGAGCGCAGTCTTGAGCTGATCGCGTTTGCCCTGCGCGTCTGCGTTTTGGAGCTCAAAGGCGTTCTCACGCTCTTTGATCTGAGCAAGGATTGCTTCGTTTTCCTGCTGATAGGTCGCAAGCAGCGCCTGCTTCTGCGCGTGATCGCCGCGCATCGACTGCTCCAAGCCGCGCAGACGGCCGATCGAATCCACTGCGGTCGCGCGCTCCGCTTCCAGAGCGGCAATGTCCATGCGGATGGTCGTCATCTTCTCGCTCAGGCGGTTGCTCTGCTCAGCGGCAATGCTCTGTCCGTCGGACAGTACCGTGAGCTCGCGCTCCGTCTCTCCGATTTGACGCTCCAGAGCGGCGATCTGTTCCGTCAGCGTCTTTCTGCGCTGCTCGTCCGCCTTTTCCTGCTCCGCGATCGCGGACAGTTCGCGCTCCGAGCCGGAGATCGCGTCGCCGATCGCCTGCGCGAGGACGGCGTACTGCTTTTCCTCGCCGGAAAGGCGCAGCGCTTCGTCCTGCGCCGCGCGGAGCTTGCTTTCTTCGGTCGAGAGCTCATATTCGACCTGCTGCGCAAGCCGTTCCGCTTCAGAAAACTCGCTCTTCAGTTTTGCCAGCTTATCTTCCGCGTCCGCTTTCTTCTTCCGCAGGCGTTCGATCTCGTTCGCGCGGGAGAGGATACCGGCGTTCTTCGACACCGAACCGCCCGTCATCGAGCCGCCCGCGTTGATCACCTGTCCGTCCAGCGTGACGATGCGGAAACGGTGTCCGTAGCGATTCGCGATCGCGATCGCGGCATCCATGTCGTCCGCAATGACAGTTTTCCCAAGTAGATTGCAAATAATATTGCGATATTTCGCGTCGCTTCGGACAAGCTCCGAAGCGATACCGACAAAACCGCGGCAGCTTTCGACGCCGCGCTCGTTCAGTTCCTTACTCTGAATGACGTTCAGCGGCAGGAAGGTCGCTCTGCCGGCGTCGTTGCGCATCAGATAGTTGATGGCGTTCTTCGCCGCCTGCTCGTCGCTGACGACGATCTGCTGCAGCGCGCTGCCCAGCGCGATCTCGATCGCGACGGTATAGGCGTCGTCCGTGCGGATCAGCGCGGAGACCGGCCCGTGGATATTGCGCAGCACGCCCTTTTTGCTCTCCTGCATGACCACACGGACTGCCTTGGAATAGCCCTCGTACTCGCGCTCCATTTCTTCAAAGAGCTTCAGGCGCGAGATCACGGTGTCGAGCGCGACCGTCGCGTCCGTGACCTGCTTCCGCAGCGCATCTCTGCGCTCCGTGCGGGTCTTGCTGCGCAGGCGGTAGCCCTCGATGGTGTTCTGCGCGGCGGTGATGTCCTCCTGCGCCGCCTGTAATGCTTTGCGCGCCTGCGCCAGATTCTCCTCCGCGTCCTGCTGACGGCTTTTCGCCGCCTCGCAGTCGGCGTTCACCTGCGCCTTATGCTCCGCGCTGCGGTTTAAGGAGTCCTCCGCGGCGGCAAGGTCTGCGCCCTTGGCAGACTGCTCCGTGCGAAGCCGCTCCTGCTCGTTGCGCAGCGTCAAATAGCGTTTCGTCATGCCCTCGGCGGAGTCTGCAAGCTTCCTGCCCTCCGCTTCGGCATCGCGCAGCTTGCCGTTCAGCACTTCGGCGTCCTTTGCGATCTCGGCGATTCTCGCTTCCAGCGCGGCGATCTGCTTGCCGATGCCGCCGCTGCGGCTCTCCTGCTCCGCCATTTCGGAGCGAATGCGCTCCATATTCGCAAGGCAGTTGTCGCTGTTCGTGCGAAGCACGGCGATCTCGCTGCGAATGCCCTGCACCAGCGCTTCGCTTTCGGCGATCTGCTCGCGGAGCTGATCGGTCTGCATGTCGCGGTTGTGCAGGTCGAAGCGCAGCGTTTCCGCAGTCACGTAAAGCTCATCGAGCGCCGTATGCTCCTGCTGGAGAATGAATGCAGCGGAGTGATAATCCTCCTCCGCCTTGCGCGCAGTCGCGCTGAGCTTATCGAGGCTGCGCAGCCACAAAGCGACTTCGACGCCCTTGAGCTCGTCGCGGTAGGCAAGGTATTTCTTCGCCTTTTCGGACTGCTCGCGCAGCGGCTCGACCTGCAACTCCAGCTCAGAGATCTTGTCCCCGATGCGCAGCAGGTTTTCTTCCGTATTCGCCAGACGGCGTTCCGTTTCCTCCTTGCGGTGGCGGTATTTGGAGATGCCCGCCGCCTCCTCGAAGATCTCGCGGCGATCCGTGCTCTTCAGAGACAGGATCTCGTCGATTCTGCCCTGGCTGATGTTGGAATAGCCCTCGCGCCCGAGACCGGTATCCATAAACAGCTCGTTCACGTCGCGCAGGCGGACGGACTGTTTATTGATATAGAATTCGCTTTCGCCGGAACGGTAGTACCGGCGTGTGATCATCAGCTCGTCCGCATCATAGCGCAGCGCGCGGTCGGAATTGTCTAAAACGAGCGTCGCTTCGGCAAAGCCGACCTGCGAACGCTTCTCTGTACCGCCGAAGATGACGTCCTCCATTTTCTGTCCGCGCAGGGTGCGGGAGTTCTGCTCACCCATGACCCAGCGGATCGCGTCGGATATATTTGATTTGCCGCTGCCGTTCGGCCCGACGATCGCGGTGATGTCATGACCGAAGCTGACAACCGTCTTATCAGGGAAGGATTTGAAGCCCTGAAGTTCTAGTTGTTTCAGATACATCGACATATTACTCCTATTGTATTTACGGTATGTTATTTTACCAGATATTGTGTGGAATTGCAAGCATTATCCGCAATTTATACTATATAAACAAAAAAACGAGCTGAAAACAGCTCGTTTTAGAATAGCTTTTCTATTGCCTGCGCCGCAGCGGCCTGTTCGGCGCGTTTTTTGCTGGTTCCGACACCGCGTCCGACCTCAACGCCGTTGAGCAGAACGCGCACGGAAAACTCCTTGCAGTGATCCGGGCCGTGCTCGCCGATCAGTTCATAATGCAGCAACTGATCGCGCTTGCGCTGCACCAGTTCCTGCAGCTCCGTCTTGTAGTCGTGCGTGTGGAGCACCTGCGTGAGCATCGGCAGGATCCGTCCGGAAACGATCGCTTTCGCAGCAGCTCCGCCGCCGTCCAAATACGCCGCGGCGATCAGCGCTTCCATCACGTCGCAGAGAATGCTGGCGCGGCTTCTGCCGCCGCTCTGCTCCTCGCCGTTGCCGAGCAGAAGATAGTCGCCCAGATGGATTTGCTGCGCGACTTCAGCGAGGCTCTTCTCGCAGACGAGCTCGGCGCGGATCTTCGTCAGCTCCCCCTCCTGCTTCGTCGGAAAGGTATGGAACAGATACTCCGCAGTGGCAAAGCCGAGGATCGCGTCGCCCAAGAATTCCAGACGTTCGTAGCTGCGCAGCGAATCCTTATAGACCTCGTTGGCGTAGGACGTATGGGACAGCGCGGTACGGAGCAGTTCCTTGTCCTTGTAGACGTAGCCCAGCGCCTCTTCGAGCTTACTCAGCATGCTTTTCCTCCCGCGGCAGCATCATGGCTGCAACGTTCTCTCGGATATCGTCGCAGAAGCCGCTCTGCACAGCGTTCATCGCCTGCCGGATCGCGCCGCGGATTGCCAGCGCGTCGGACGAGCCGTGCGCCTTGACGACCGGTTTCGTGATGCCGACCAGCATCGAGCCGCCGATCTCGCGGTAGTCCATGCGCTTCTTAATGGCTTCGCCCTTTTTGCACAGCAGCGCGCCGATCTTTGACCAGAGATTGTGATAGAACATCTCCTTGATCAGCCCGCCCATGTAAATGGCAGTTCCCTCCATGGTCTTGAGCAGAACGTTGCCGGAGAAGCCGTCCGCAACGACGACGTCCGCCTGATCCGCGGGTACGTCGCGCCCTTCGATATTGCCGACGAAGTTGATGATCCCTTTTTCTCCCGCGGACTTGAGGAGCTGATACGCCTCCTTATGCAGGGGGTCGCCCTTGCTGTCCTCCGCACCGTTATTGAGTAGTGCGACGCGCGGATTCTCCTTCTTCAACGCCTTTTTCGCATAGAACGCGCCCATGCAGCCGAATTGCAGGAGAAATTCCGGCGTGCACTCCGTATTCGCGCCCGCGTCGATCAGAATGCAGCCGTTTCCCAACGGAAGCAGCGGCGCAAACGCCGCGCGGCGAATGCCGCGGATGCGCTTGACGACGAGCGTCGCGGCGGAAAGGAGCGCGCCGGTATTGCCGGCGGAGATGAACGCGTCACCCGCGCCGTCCGCGAGCATTTTCAGACCCAGCACCATAGACGAGCCCTTGTGCTGACGAACGACCTCTGCTGGATTGGCGTGCATATCGACGATATCATCCGCGTTGGCGATCTCCACGCCGCTCGGCAGGGTATCCCATCCATGCTGCTTCATGCTCGCAAGAATGTCCTCTCCCCGACCGACGAGAATGATCTCCACGCCGAACTCCTTTGCGCTCTGCAGCGCGCCCAAAACGATCTGCTCCGGCGCGTGATCGCCGCCCATTGCGTCAATGATGATCTTCATACGCTCTCTCCGTTCTTTATCTTTTCCAGATGCGCAAGCGCGCGATTGGCAATGGCGAGATTTTTGTTTGCCTTGCCCTTGATCCTTTGCTCCAGCGGCGCGATGATGCCGAAGTTGATATTCATCGGCTGGAAGCTCGTTACGCTCGTATCGCTGATATATCGTGCCAAAGCGCCGATCGCCGTCAGATCGGAAAAGGCGGGGATCGGCTCGCCGTTCAGACGCGCCGCCATGGATACCGCAGCCACATAACCAGACGCGCAGGACTCCACGTAGCCCTCCACGCCGGTCATCTGTCCGGCAAAGGCGACGAGCGGATTTCTGCGATCGGCATAGGTCGCGTCCAAAAGCTGCGGCGAATTCAGAAAAGTATTGCGGTGCATGACGCCGTAACGCAGATATTCTGCGTCGTGCAGCGCGGGGATCATGGAAAACACCCGCTTCTGCTCCGGGAATTTCAGGTGCGTCTGGAAACCGACGATATTATAGATATTGCCCGCCGCGTTGTCCTGCCGGAGCTGGACGACGGCGTAGGGTTCTTTACCGGTTTTCGGATCTTTCAAGCCGACAGGCTTCAAAGGCCCGTAGCGGAGCGTATCTTCTCCGCGCCGCGCCATGACCTCCACGGGCATGCAGCCTTCGAAGACGTTTTTGTCCTCGAAGCCGTGTACCTCCGCCTCCTGCGCGCTCGCAAGCTCGCGCACGAAAGCGGTGTATTCGTCTTTGCTCAGGGCGCAGTTGATATAGTCTGCGCTGCCGCGGTCGTAGCGGGAAGCAAACCAGGCATGATCCATGTCGATCGACTCCCTCGATACGAGCGGCGCGGCGGCGTCAAAGAAATGCAGGTAATCGGCGTTGCCGAAATAGGCGGCGATCGCATCGCTGAGGGCGTCGGAAGTCAAGGGTCCCGTCGCGATGATCGCCGGGCCCTGCGGGACTTCCGTCACTTCTTCAGAGACGACCGTGATATTCGGATGGCTGCGGATCTTCTCCGTCACCATGCCGGAAAAGCCGTAGCGATCGACCGCAAGACAGCCGCCCGCCTCCACACGGGTCGCGTCCGCGCAGGTCATGATCAGGCTGCCGAGCCTGCGCAGTTCCTCCTTGAGCAGACCCACCGCGTTTTCCAGCCGGTCGCCGCGCAGAGAATTGGAGCAGACCAGCTCGGCAAAATCCGCGCAGTGGTGCGCCGGAGACATCTTTGCAGGCTTCATTTCATAGAGCTTCACCGCAAAGCCGCGCTGCGCAAGCTGCCAAGCCGCCTCGCTGCCGGCAAGTCCCGCGCCGATTACTTTCATTTCCGTCATTTCTTCTTTTTGTCCTTCTTTGCTTCTTCCGCGTTCTCCACGGTCTCGGCGGTTGCCTTTGGCATCTTGCGCTTATACCCGCGTTTATCCTCGGGTACGAACTCCTTGCATTCTTCGTTGATGCAGAAGGGCTTCATTCTGCCCTTACCGGACTTCTTGAACAGGGTCTGCCCGCAGCTCGGGCAGTCGTTTGCCGTCGGCACGTCCCACGTCATGAAGCCGCACGCGGCGCCTCTTTCGCAGGCGTAATAGACGTAGCCCTTCTTCGACTTGCGCTTCAGGATCGTTCCGCCGCATTTCGGGCAGCGGCCAGGCATCGGCTCGACGATCGGTTTCGTGTTCTTGCACTCCGGGAAGCCCGGACAGGCAAGGAATCTGCCGAAGCGACCGATCTTAACGACCATCTTTCTGCCGCAAACCTCGCAGATCTCGTCCGTTTCCTCGTCGGGAACTTTGAGCCGCTTGCCCTCGAGGGCGTCTTCGGCGGCGGTCATTTCCTTATGGAAGCCGGCATAGAAATCGCGCAGCACCTGCTTCCATGCGACCTTGCCCGCTTCGACCTCGTCGAGCTGGTGCTCCATATTCGCGGTAAATTCCACGTCGATGATGTCGTTGAAGCGGTCGATCATCAGATCGGTCACGACCAGTCCGAGCGGCGTCGGATAGAGCCGCTTTTCCTTCTTCATGACGTATTCTCTGTCCTGGATCGTCGCGACGATGGACGCATAGGTCGACGGCCTGCCGACGCCGCGCTCCTCCATCGCCTTGACGAGCGTCGCCTCGGTATAACGCGCGGGCGGCGCGGTAAAGTGCTGTTCTTTCTTCGTCTTTTCCGCTTTCAGGCGTTCCGTGCCGTTCAGCTCGGGAAGACGGCACGTCCGTTCCTCGTCTTCGTCGTCGCGGCCTTCTTCATAGACGGCAGTGAAGCCCGGGAATTTCTGGATCAGATCGGTCGCACGGAAGATATGACCCGCACACGCCGTATCGACCTGCACAGCGTCATACCGCGCGTCGGACATCTGACAGGCGACGAACCGGCTCCAGATCAGCTTATACAGGCGGTACTGCTCTCTCGTCAGATCGCCCTTGATCGTCTCGGGATCGAGACGGACGTTGCTCGGGCGGATGGCTTCGTGCGCGTCCTGTGCGCCATCCTTCTTGCGGAAGCGGCGCGGCGCGTTGGGGCAGTATGCGCTGCCGAAGCGGTCTTTGATCAGCTCGCGCGCCGCCGCAATCGCTTCCTCGGAAAGACGCAGTGAGTCGGTACGCATATAGGTGATCAGACCGACGGAGCCTTCGCCCGTGATCTCAATGCCTTCATAAAGCTGCTGCGCGATCGCCATGGTGCGTCGCGGCGTCATGTTGAGTTTTCTGGAAGCTTCCTGCTGCAGAGTGGACGTTATGAACGGCGGCGTCGGCGCGCGGTGCTTATCCGAGCGCTTAATGCTGTCGATCACAAATTCCCTGCCGCTGATATCCGCGATGATCTGATCAGTCTCCTTCTCGGAGCGCAGCTCGCGCTTCTTCTCATCGCCGTAGTAACGGGCGGTGAAGTAGCCGTCCTTGCCGATACAGCAAAGCTCTGCGTCCAGCGTCCAGAATTCCTTTGGAACGAACGCTTCGATCTCACGCTCACGCTCGACGACCAGACGGGTCGCAACCGACTGCACGCGTCCGGCAGACAGACCTCTGCGAACTTTCTTCCACAGCAGCGGGCTGAGCTGATAGCCGACGATTCGGTCGAGAATACGGCGCGCCTGCTGGGCGTCGACCAGATCGTAGTCGATGTCGCGCGGCTGCTGAATGCTTTTGAGGACGACGTTCTTCGTGATTTCGTTGAACGTCACACGCTTCGTCTTGTCATCAGGCAAACCGAGCAGTTCCTTGAGATGCCACGAGATTGCTTCTCCCTCGCGGTCAGGGTCGGTCGCGAGATATACGCAGTCCGCCTTCTTTGCGGCGGCGCGCAGCTCGCTGATAATCGACTCCTTCCCTTCCAGGGGGCCGTACTCGGGCGCAAAATCATGCTCGATATCTACGCCGATCGTGCTCTTCGGCAGATCGCGCAGATGTCCCATGCACGCCTCGACCTTGTAATCCGGGCCGAGGTATTTTCCGATTGTTTTCGCCTTCGAGGGCGATTCTACGATGACCAGATTCGTTCCCTTTGCCATGAGAACCTCCATGTTATTTTCGCTTGTAATAGTTGCCCGGCAGCTTCTGCGCTCTGCCCTTGATCTGCAGCAAAGTCAGCGCCGCCGTCACGTTGCGCGACGGCAGACCGCTCTTCGCCGTCAGCTCGTCGCAGTGGATCGGCTGATCGGACAGAAGCGCATATACCGCGCTTTCCTCTCCGACAAGCTCCGCCGGAGTCTCTTTTTCGTCACTATAAGTCTTTCTCTCGGGAATGTCAACGACTTTTTTGTCGCCGTCGTCTGAAAACGTGACCGGTGAATAGAGCGGCAGAGACATGCCGAAGCGGGTCTGATAAATGCGCTGCATGGTCTCCTTGCTCCTGCTGTCGGACAGCTTGTCGGGAAACAGATAGGCGTATTCGCGCAGGACTTCCCATCCGTCCTCGACCATGTAAGCGCCCTCTCGGATCAAGCGGTTACTGCCACTGCAGTGCTTGACGCCGATATTGCCGGGAATCGCAAACACGTCTCTTCCCTGCTGCAGGGCAAGGTCTGCCGTGATCAGCGCGCCGCTCTTCTCCGGCGCTTCGACCACGAGAACGCCGAGCGACAGACCGCTCAGAATGCGGTTTCTGACCGGAAAATGTCCGCGCTCCGGCTCGGACTTCGGCGGATACTCGCTGAGCAGGCAGCCGTGCTGCGAGATCTTCTGAAACAGAAAATGATTCTCCCGCGGGTAGTCGATATCCAGACCGCAGCCCATCACGGCGACGACCGGCATGGTGGAATCCAGTGCGCCCTTGAGCGCCATGGTGTCGATTCCTCTTGCGCCGCCCGAGATGACGATGCCGCCGCTGTTCGCGATCTGTTTTCCGAACTGCTTGGCGTACATCAGCCCGTAGGCGCTGCAGCGCCGTGAACCGACCACCGCGATCGCAGCTTCGTGATCGAAATCCGGCAGCGTGCCCTTATAATACAGCAGCGCGGGCGGATCGCAAATGTTTTTCAGGCGAATCGGATAGCGCTCGTCTGCATAGGTCAGCAGGTCGATCTCTTCGTTGTCGCAGTCGCGCAGAATCTCCTCTGCGTCGTCGAGCGACTTGTCCAGTAAGGATTCGAGCCAGCGCCGGTCAAAGCCCTCCGTATGGAGATAATCGGATTCCTTCAGTTCATAGACATGCTCCGCTGTGCCGTACAGTTCTAAGAGAGCGGCGCGTCCTCTGGTGCCGATCCCTTTTCTCGTTGCAAGCCAGACCCAGTGCTTGTGCATAGTTTTCTCTTCTCTCTTTATTTCATCTGCCAAAGGACGATCGCGGCGGCGATCGCGGCGTTCAGCGATTCGCATCGCGGCTGCATGGGAATGATCAACTGCTTTTGGGAAGCTGAAAGCAATTCGTTGCAGACACCCTGTCCTTCGCTGCCGATCACGACAAGATAGTCTTTCAGATTTACCTCGCGGATATCCGAAGCCTGCGGCGTCAGCGCGGTGACGGCGATCGGGACGTCGGATGCTATCACGCGGTCCAGTTCAATCCGCTGCGGCGCCGTGCGGAAGACCGCCCCCATCGACGCGCGGATCGTCTTTTCGGAATAGGGATCGGCGCAGCCGTTCGTCAGCGCAACGGGAATGCCGAACGCGTCCGCCGTGCGAAGGATCGTACCAAGATTGCCGGGATCCTGGATCCGATCCAGCAAGAGCATACCGGAAGCGAGCCGCGCGTCTGTGCAATCCGGCAGCTCGCAGGTAAAAATCACGCCCTGCGGTGTTTTCATGTCCGAAAGCGACTGCATGAGGGAGTCCGGAATCTGCGCGCACCGCACGCCGTCCGGAACGGGCGGCAGCGTCCGCGTCTCGGAAACGATCACCGTTTTGAGCTTCGGATACCACTTCTGCGCTTCATCGAGCAGCTTGAAGCCGTCGGCAACAAACTCCCGTTGTTCCTCGCGGTAGGCACGTGAACTCTGCAATTTGCGAATATGCCGCAGCAGCGGGTTTTGACTGCTTGTGATCCGTTCCATCAGCATCTTCCTTTTTGAGCGTCATTTGAATATTAACAAAGAATAATTATCGTGTCAAATCAGCCGCGCTCGCGCAGAAACGCGTCGATTTCCGAACGATGCGGCATGGAAGTCGTCGTGCCGAGCCGCTGGACGGACAGCGCAGCGAGCGCGTTTGCGAAGATCGCGGCGTCGTGCAGGGATCTCCCCTCCGCAAGCGCAGCGATCAAACCGCCGTTGAACGCGTCGCCCGCGCCGGTCGTATCGACCGCGTCGACGCGGTAGGCAGGAATGATCTCCGATTTCCCGCCCGTATTGAGGTAGACCCCTCTGCTGCCGAGCGTGATGAGGACATTCTGCACACCTTTTGCGAAGAGAACGTCGGCGGCGCGATCTGCGCTCTTGAGATCGGTCACGGGAATACCGGTCAGTCCTTCCGCTTCGACCTCGTTCGGCGTGACGAGATAGACGCCGCGCAGGAATTCATCAGAAACGGGCTGATACGGCGCGGTATTCACGATCACCCTGACGCCGTGCGCCTTCGCCAGCTTTGCCGCCTTTTCGTTCGCGTCCTGGTTGATCTCCAACTGGAGGAGCAGGTATTCGGAACTGCAAATCTGTTCGGAAACGGCGGCGATATCCGTGTCCGTGATCGTGCTGCACGCCCCGGGCACGATGACGATGGCGTTCTGCCCGCTCGTTTCATCGACCATGATCAGCGCCGTACCCGTAGGCACACTGTCGTTAAAAAACAGGTACTTCTCGGAAAGCTCCGCCTCGCGCATCGCCCGCAGCGGAATCTGCGCAAGACCGTCGCGCCCGAGCTTCGTGATCATGGCGACGTCGCCGCCTGCCTTTCGCGCGGCGATCGCCTGATTGAAGCCCTTGCCGCCGGGGCTCTGCATGAAAAAGCTGCCCTTGACCGTTTCGGCAGGCGCGGGAAGATGGGGCGCTCTGCTCATGAGATCGACCACCGAACTGCCGAAGACCGTGATGTTCCGCTGCATGGCGTTTCCTCCTTGCGTATCATTACATTAAACATACAACCTGATTTTTCCCTTGTCAATAGAAGAAACGGACTTGTGCGACAATCTGCACAAGTCCGTTATTTCAGGCAAACTCTGATATCGACCGTTTGCAGCTCCGCCGCGAAGGGCGCGCCGGCGGTGCAGACGGCGCATTTGCAGCCGGGAACGCCGTCATATTCGCGGAAGGAAAAGCTGCGCTCATCGACGCTCTGCACGACGGAAATCTCATCGTTCCGTATGATTTCAAACTGATTCAGCGGCAGGCGCAAGCCGAGACCCGTGGCTTTCAGGAAGCTCTCTTTCAGCGTCCAGTCACGAAAAAACAGTTCCCGCCTTGCGTCCTCCGTTTCCTGCGCGGCGATATGCTCGTATTCCCCGGCGCAGAAGAATCGTCTGGCGATTTTTAAATCAACGCTTCGCACGGTCTCAATATCTGCGCCGATCTCGCGATCCGATACCGCGCAGAGAACGTAGCAGCCTGAGTGGGAAAGACTGAAAAAAACATCGTCCCGTCCAGCGAGATACGGCTTTCCCGCCTCGCCGTAGGAAATAGCAAATTCACGAATGCCGAGCCCCGCGAGCGCGTGCCGCAGCAGCAGCTCCGCGCCGAGCGAGGAATATTTGTCCCCGCGGAAGCGGTATCGGTCAGTTTTCAGTTTTCTTTCCACGGACGCGCTCGCATACGCCGCCGCAAAAAGCGCATCGTCCTCCAGCGCGCGCACGTCCGCCGCAAGCAGAACGTCTCTTTCCATCAGAGCACCAGCGTCAGGTTGTTCAATCCGAGGGAATTGACGTAGGTCGCGCTTTTGACCGTCTTCATGACCATCCGGATGCCGATGTGCGCGATCGGATCGTCCGTCTTGTGCAGCTCAAGGTACTTCAAGGGATCGAAATTGACGCAGTTGTCGCGAATTCGGATCACGTGGGTCTTGTCCTCCTTGCAGATCAGGCGCAGCTCGACGCTGTGCTCTCTTTTGTCCTTGGTGAAGCCGTGAAGGATGATATTGCTGACCATTTCCTCAATGCAAAGGGCGATCTGCATACCGGTCTTTGAGGTATCGCCGTGTTCGGCGCAGAAGGCAGCCGCCTGCTGCGAAGCGATCGTTGCTTCTTCCATCGAGACAATCGACCGCTCGAGGCAATCTCTCTCCGAAACGCCGAAGTCCTTAGGCAGCAGCGCAAATGCATCCGCGGATAAGACGATCCTCTTCTCTCTGATCCAAACCACGGCGAAGATGATCAGCAGCGTCAGCGTTTCACCGCAGACGAAGCCGAGCCAGACGCCGGTGGTTTTCCAGAAGCGGCTCAGCAGGAAGGCAAACAGCGCCGTGAAGGTAAAGTTCTGCATGACGGAGATCGCTTCGGTAAAGCGGGTACGGTTCACGCCCTGGTAGTAGTTTTTCAGGCTGGTGTTGAACGCGCACGGCAGCAATGACAGGGAAAACAGGCGCAGTCCCTCCGTCGCCATCGCAACCGCGTCGGGGTCGCCCTGCAGGAAAAGTCGGATCAGATATGGCGCGGCAAGCAGGACGACGGCCGTCACCGCGAGCACGAGCAACGCCGAGTATCGGCACATCGTCTTCATCAGCTCGCGCAGTGCGGTCTTGTCCTCGTCGCTGTAGAAGATCGAGGACAGCAGCAGCGCGACGGACGCGACGCCGGAGCCAAAGCAGTAGCAGAGATTTCCCACCGTGGAGATGACGGAATACGCCGCGACCGCGGCGTTCTGACCGACCTCGAGGAGGATCTTGTTCAGCGCGAAGACGAGCAGCACCAGACTGAGCTGATTGATCACGGTCGGGATACCTGCGCGGAACAGCTCGCCGCACAGCCGACGGCTGACCGAACGGGGTCTGAACTTGAACATGCAGTCCTTTTTCAGGAAATACGATCCGCCGATCGCAATCGCAGCTACGTAGCTGAGACTGGATGCAAGTCCCATTCCCAGCGTGCCGCCGTTGAACACGAAGACGTTGAGGGCGTCGAAGACGATATCGGCGATCGTCATCGCGATAACGGCGATCGCAAGGCGGCTGCGGTTGCCGGAAATCTGCAGAAACGGCACGCAGATCTGCGCGAGAATGAACGCCGGCGCGCCGACGATGAAGCCGCGCAGATAGTCGCGCGTCAAGGTAAAGACCTCGTTATCCGGCGTGGGCTTGCCCGCGCCGAGCAGTCCGCAGATCGGCGTGGCAAAGGCCAGAACGAGCAGCACACCGACCGCTGAGATCACAAGCGCAATCATGACCGAAGCGGAATAGACGGCGTTCGTCGCCTCCCGGTCGCCGCTGCCCATCGTCTTCCCGCAGATCACCTGGATACCGGCGGTGAGCATGCTGCCGAAGGCTGCGAAAATGAGAAGCACGGGACTTGCAAGCCCGTAAGCCGTCATGGAGTCAACGCCTAAAAAGCGGCCGATCATCAGGCTGTCGACCAACATGCAGATCATCACCGTCATCGCAGAAAGGATCTGCGCAACGAGCATTTGTTTGAATATCTTACGGAGCATAATCGTTTCCAGCTTCCTTTTCTTTTTTCTTTATTCTAACACAAATTGCGCGAAGGTGCAAGCGCTGCGGCGCAGATAACAGCGGACGAATACGTGAAAGCGCAGATTATTGCTCAATTTATGTTGAAAAAGCAGCATTTTGCTATAACAAAACGGCTGATTGCTGAGGGAGGTTTCCTGTTAACCTGTCTTTCGTGCGGACGCACAACGCCGCCGGCAGTGCCGGCGGCGTTTCGTTATGCACTTTCCGCAGCTTCGGATTTCCTATCCGCTTGCTATGTTCATTCTGCGTCTTCCCCACCGAGGGCGTCGAGATACGCCCGGTTGCGCTCGAGCATATTGTAAATCCCGTCCTCGGAGAGCACGCCTCGCTTCAGATCGGCGGGGAGCTTTCCCGCCTCGTCGTAGGAACAATCATATTCACAAATGCTAAGCCGTGCCGAGCGATGCGCATTTGTCCTTGCGGAAGCGGTCTGTTTTCAAGACGCCCGCGCATACGCCGCCTCGAACAGAAGGTCGTCGTTCAGCGCACTCACATCCGCCGCAAAAATACAGTCTTTGTTCATAAACAGTCTTCGTCAAAGAGCTTTCAGCCCGTTCTTTTCAGTTCCGTGATCGCGGCATAGTGCAAAATCGTAAACCGCGCGGGTGCGATTTCCGCAAGGAGTTTTTTATGCGCTTCTTCCCAGGTGGCGATCTCCTGCGGGGTCAGCGACACGCCGACCCCGCGGCAGGCTTTCATCCTGCCGTTCCAACTCTCGCGTGTGAACGGGACGCGCAGAAGGAATTCCTCATGCGATACCGGCTCGAAGTATCGGTAGTAACAGTCAGGTACTTCGATCGGGCGCATGAGCGCGCCCGCGCCTGTCCAGTTTGGTGAGAACCGCAAGACAAGCCGCTCGCTCGCCGCCGCGATCTTATCCTCAAACGGCAGCCACTCCATGCACAGGAGCAGCAATCTGCCGTTGTTTCGCAACAGTTTTCGAAACGCCGGCGCAGTCTTTTCGTGGTCAAAATACCAATAGCACTGGCAGGCGGTGATCACGTCAAAGGAATGCTCTTCAAACGGCGGCTTTTCCGCCACAGCGGTCAGATAACGGATGTTCATTCCCTTTGACAAAGCTTTTGCCATCTCAATCTGCGCCTCGGAGCAGTCGAGCCCCGTCCAGCTTGCACCGTAAGGATAGAGATTCCGAGGCAGTACGCCTGTCCCCGTCCCGACATCCAACACGGCCTGTCCCTTTACGCACAGTCCCTTGTTTATGATCCTTTGATAGAATTCCGCAGGATAAATATCACGGTATTTCGCGTAGTCCGCCGCAATCTTACCAAAGTCAAAGAGCTTGCCCGCGTCGATCATGCCAACCGCTTCATTCATAGCTCGTTCTCACTGCCGCTGCCGGACAATAATTCCCGGTTGCGCTCGAGCATATTGTAAATCCCGTCCTCGGAGAGCACGCCTCGCTTCAGATCGGCGGGGAGCTTTGCCGCCTCGTCCAGTGCAAAATCCTTTTTCCAGTCCTCGCTCGTGTAATACGCTTCGAGTTTTTGAATCTCGATCTGATAGGCTTTCAGCTCGGCCGTTGCCGCTTCGAGCGCGTCGAGCTTCTCATTCGCAGTATCCAGAATCGTCTCCATGCTCCGAATACGCTCAATCACCGCTTTTCTCATCGTACTGCCTCCATTGATCCAACGCTCTTTTTACGTTCTATAAGATAGAATACGGAATAGAACGCCGCGATATAGAGCACGAACAGCGCAACGACTCCGGCGGGATACAGGACAGGGTTGCCGCCGACCAGATTGAACAGTATATCGTACGGCGTTCCATCGCCGCGGCGCAGAAACATGTAATTGTAATCCAGCGCGGCGTTTGCGATCAGGGCAGCCGCGACAAAGAAAAACAGAATTCCGCACGTGAGCGGGATATTGCGCTTTTTCATGCTCGCAAGCCCTGAAATGCCGATATACAGCGACGCAAAGCCCGCGAGGGAATGCGTCAGTCCGGAGGCGACGTTTTCGATGCCGAGCACCGGATAGGCGTTGTAATTCTGGAACGCGCCGACCGTGCCGAGCAAACCGCCCAGCAGTCCGAAAAGGAAGACGAAATCCAGCGCGGCTTCCCGCAGACGACCCCTGGAAAACGCCGCCAGCGGGATCGTAATGAGCTGAATACTGCAGAGAAACAGCGGCAGATTGGTGCGCATTTCCCGGAGTCCCTCTCCGCGCGCGCAGAACACGACGAGCTTGAAAATCTCTATTGCGTCGATCAGGATCGCCGTGACGATCAGCACGCGGTTCTTCGTTTTTTCGTCCTTTCTGCGGTTTCTCAAGCCGAGCACGATCGCGCAGACGAGCATTGCCGCCATGAGCAGCCCCACAAAAGTCAGGTGCTGCCAGCTCAGCGCGCCCTCCGGCGTCCGTTCATAGCCGCCGATGCCAAGGAATTCTCTCATTTCTCTGTCCTTTCACTTGCAATATTTGATATTCGACAACAGCGCAGCGCCCGGATCGGGAGCTGCGCTGTCAGTTTTGTTCAGTTGTTCTCCGGCTTCATCGTCGGGAAGAGCAAGACGTCGCGGATGGACGCGGAGTCCGTCAGCAGCATGACCAGACGGTCTACGCCGAAGCCGAGACCGCCCGTGGGCGGCAGGCCGTATTCCAGTGCGGTCACGTAGTCGTAATCGACCTGCGCGTTGCTCTTGGGGTCGAGCATTTTGCGCTCAGCGACCTGGCGCTCGAAGCGCGCCTTCTGGTCGATCGGGTCGTTCAGCTCGCTGAAGGCGTTACCGAATTCCGTCGCGTTGATAAAGTACTCAAACCGCTCGGTAAACGCGGGATCGGACGGCTTGCGCTTGGCAAGCGGACTGTTCTCCACGGGATAATCGTAAATAAAGGTCGGCTGGATCAGCTTCTCCTCCACGAAGGCGTCGAAGAATTCCGCGAGGATCGCGCCCTTGGTCGGAAGCTCCGGCAGTTCGACGTGGTGCTCCTTCGCCAGCGCGATCGCTTCCTCGTCGGACTTCACCTCGGCGAAATCGACGCCGGAATACTTCTTGACCGCTTCGATCATCGTCATGCGCTCCCAATGGCTGAGGTCGATGGGAATGCCCTGATACTCGATCTGCAGCGTGCCGCAGACCTTCATCGCGACGGTCTTCATCATTTCCTCAACCAAGTCCATCATGCCGTGGAAATCGGTGTACGCCTGATAGAGTTCAATGGTGGTGAATTCGGGATTGTGCTTCGGATCCATGCCCTCGTTGCGGAAAATACGCCCGACCTCGTAGACGCGATCCATGCCGCCGACGACCAGACGCTTCAGGTAAAGCTCAGTCTCAATGCGCAGCACCATGTCCATATTCAGCGTATTGTGGTGGGTAAAGAACGGACGCGCTGACGCGCCGATCTCAAACGGGGTCAGGATCGGAGTGTCGACCTCCAGAAAACCCTTGGAGTCGAGGAACGCGCGAAGCTCGCGCAGGATCAGGCTGCGTTTGACAAAAGTTTCCTTGACCTCGGGATTGGCAATCAGATCAACGTAACGCTGACGGTAGCGGGTCTCCACGTTCGTCAGCCCGTGGTATTTATCAGGCAGCGGCAGCAGCGCCTTGCTCAGAAGCGTGACCTTGTTCGCACGGACGGAGATCTCACCGCGCTGCGTGCGGAACACGTCGCCGTTTACGCCGACGATGTCGCCGATATCGAGCTTGCGGCAGTCTTCAAAGTCCGCCTCCGCCATTTCGTCGAATTTGATATAAAGCTGAATGCGGCCGTCACAGTCCTGCAAATCGGCAAAAATGACCTTGCCCATGCCGCGCTTGCTCATCAGGCGGCCTGCGACCGCAACGGGCTGACCTTCCATCTCGTCAAAGCGGTCTTTGATCTGCGCGCTGGTCGTCGTAAAGTCAAATTTTGTCTGTGCGAAGGGGTTTCTTCCCTCCTCGCAGAGCTGCGCCAGCTTTTCTCTGCGGATTCTCACCTGATCGACCAGGGAGAGTTCCTCCTGCGGTACAAACTTTGCCATAGTTTTCTCCATTTCTGCCGTAAGGCAGTGTATTCAGCGGTTTACGTCCAGAATCTCAATGCGGATCGTGCCGGCAGGCGCTTCTACCTCTGCGATCTCGCCGATCAGCTTCCCAAGCAGCGCTTTGCCGAAGGGAGAGTCGTCGGAAATGCGGTTTTCCATCGGATTCGCTTCCTGCGACCCGACGATTGCAAAGACGTCCGTCTCGTCGAGCTCAACGTCGCGCACCTTTACGGTGCAGCCGATCCCGACGCGGTTTTCCTCTTCGGCGTCCGTCGTTTCGTCGATCACGACGGCGTGAGACATGATGTTCTCGATCTCCGTGATTCTGCCGTAAAGCTTCGCCTGTTCGTTTTTCGCTTCGTCATATTCGCTGTTTTCGGAAAGGTCGCCAAAAGAACGCGCTTCCTTGATCTGCTCGGCAACTTCCTTCTCTCTGGTGGTCTTCAGATAGTGCAGTTCCGCTTCCAGTTCTTTTAAGCGATCTCTGGTCAGTTTATATTCTTTCGCCATGCCGTGAACCTCCAATGATACAAATATGCGCAATGATTATAGAAGAAAGCGTCCCTGATGTCAAGACTTTATTTGCCAAGAGCGGCAATCGCCGCCTGCAGTTGTTCGTCGTCCGCACGGGCGATTTTCTCATAATACAAATCCAGATACGTCTCTTCGTCGACCTCCACGATCACGTCCGGCGTGACGCCGACGCCGGCAAGCGTAACGCCATTCGGCGTCTGATAGTGTCCGGTGGAGATCGCAATGGCGGAACCGTCACTCAGGCGGAAGGTCTGCTGATAGTTCGCCTTGCCGCAGGTCTGCGTGCCGACGATCACGCCGGCCTTGTATTCCTGCAGCGCCGCCGCGAAGAATTCCGCTGCGGAATAGGAGTCGTCATTGACCAGAACCGCCATCGGAACGTCAAGGCAGTCCGCGTCGGAATAGTCGACCTCTTCCTTGCCCTTATAGTCCACGGAACGGAAGAGCGGCCCTTCCGGCAGAAGATAGTCGAGCAGCTTGACCAGCTCGTGCTTCATCCCGCCGGGATTGAAGCGCAGGTCAAAAATCAGGCAGTCCGCGCCTTGTCCGGTCAAGTCCTCGATCGCCGCGATCGCGTCCGTGGAGGAGCGGGTATCGAAATTGTTGATTTTGATATAGCCGACGTTGTTTTCAAGCAATTCATATACCACGACGTCGACCTTGATCTCCTGTCTCGTAATGGTCACGTCGAAATCCTCGCCGTTACGCCGGATCGTGATCGTGACGTCCGTGCCGGCTTCGCCGCGGACGCGATGCTGCGATTCGGTTATGCCGAGCTCTGCAGCACTTTCGCCCTCAACGCCGACGATCATATCGCCGATCTGCAGCCCTGCAGCCTCGGCGGGGCTGTTATGCGTCACGGAAAGAATGGTGAAGCCCGGATCGTCCTCCTTCGTCAGTTCGATCGTCACGCCGATGCCGACGTATGCGTTCGCATTGCTCTCCATATAGGCATTGTAGTCGTCTGCGCTGATATAATAACTCCAGCGGTCACCGATCGAGGCGATCACCGCTTCGGCGAGATAATCGCCGAGCTGATCGGTGGAATAGCCGTCGACGTAATATTGATCCAGAATAGCGACGATCTCATCGACCTTCTGCTTATACGCGGTGTCCTGCTGTTCGGCAGGCGCAGCGTTTGCCGGCACGTGTGAAACGGGCGAGATCGTGAAGTGACAGCCGCTCACGGACAAGCACACGCCGATCGCAAGCAAAATGCCGAGCGCCTTATAAATCAAGATTTTATATTGCTTCATATTACTCTCCAATGCGCATAATAATCGTATGCCCGGAGCCTGCGATGCAGGCTCCGGGATCGTAAGTCAAAAGGAATCAGCCGGAAATATAATTCATCGGGTTGACGGTATCGCCGTTGTAGTAAATGGTAAAGTGCAGATGCGGGCCGGTGGAATAGCCGGTGGAACCGACGTAGCCGATGATCTCGCCCTGCGAGACGAATTGCCCTTCGCTGACAGTAGAATAGATCATGTGCCCGTAGAGGGACGAGAAGCCGTCCATGTGGTTGATCGTCACGTAATTGCCGTAGGCGTAGTTATAAGTCGCCGTGGTGACGTAGCCGCTCTTGGTGGCGTAGATCGCCGTGCCCTGATACGCCGCAAGGTCGACGCCGTTGTGCATCGTGTAGTTGCCGGTGATGGGGTGGACGCGGTAGCCGTATGAGCTGGTCACGCAAACGTAGCCGCTGCGGTCAAGCGGGAACAGGAAGCCCTCGCCGTTGCTCGGGTAGTCCGGCTTCGGGTCGGGATTGTCCGGCGTGGGAGGTGCGGGGGGATGTGCCGCGAGCCATTCCGCCTGCAGCGCGGCGGTCTTTTCCGCCTCCAGTACGGCGATCTCGTCCGACAGCGCAGACATCTGCGCTTCGTATTCCTCGTCGAGCTTGATCAGTTCGATCTTATCCGCGACGAGCTCGGCAAGAAGCCGGTCGGACTCGGCACGCTTCTCATCCAGGATCTGCTGCGCCTCGGAAAGCTCCGCCTTCTTCTGCTCGAGAATGACTTTCTGCGCAGCCAGATCTTCCTTGGCGGCAATGACTTCGGACGCAAGCGCGCGCATCTGATCCATCATGCGCTGATCGGTCTTTGCGATCTCCTCGATCATGGCGCGGCAGTTGAGCATTTCAGCAAAGCTCTCCGCCTCGATCAGCACCGACCAGTAGGAAATCTCGCCGCGCTCCTGCATGGCGCGCATGCGAAGCTTATAGCGTCCGAACAACTCGTCCTGCCGTCCCTGCAGTTCGTCCAGCTCCGCCTGCTTCTCGGAAATCAGCAGATTGTACTGGTGCACCTGCTCGGTGACGTTCTCGATTTCCAGACGGGTCAGCTCGATCTCCTGATCGACCTGCGCCTTCTGCTCGACGATGTTCAGCGTTTTGTTCTCATTCTCCTTGATCTGCGCTTCGAGCGCGCTGCGCTGCTGCTCCAGCTCGTCGGACTGATCTTCCAGTTCGTCGATCTCCGCCTGAATCTCAGCGGAGGTCTTCGCGTTGGCGATCAAAACGATAACGCCGGCAAGAAGCGAAACGATCAGCAGTGCGGCGATCAGAGAAATCAGAAGTCTTCTGTACTTATACATAGTATTCCTCCTATCCTCAAATACAAACCGTTTTTCTTGATTATCAGACTTTCAGGAAACGGCGGATGGACATCAAGCTGCCGAAGATACCGATAAAGAAGCCCGCAACCGCGCAAATCACCGCCATGGGCATCATGACCTCGGCAAACGGCACGACCGTCAGGACTTTCAAGCCCGTGTTCAGAACCGCTTTACGGATCAGTTCATACAGGCCCCATTCGATAAAGAACGACAGCACTGCGCCGAAGAAGCCGAGGATAAAGCCCTCCACGAAGAACGGGAAGCGGATAAAGCTGTTCGTCGCGCCGACCATCTTCATGATCGCGATCTCCTCGCGGCGGTCGAGCATGGCAAGGCGGATCGTGTTGGAAATGATGATCAGCGAAACGACGAGCAGAACGGCGGCAATCGCAAGCGAGGCGATGTACAGCACCGTGCGGATCGTCGCCAGCGCATTGCCGACCTCGACGTCGGCGTAGACGACGGCGACGCCGGTAATGCTCTCCAGCTCCGCTTTGGTCTCCGAAATCTTGGCGTTATCCACCAGCGTGATCTCAAACTGGTCGCGCATGGACTGCGGATCCAGGCCATCGAACAGAGAACGGTCGGAATCGCCCATGAAGATTTCCAGCGCTTCTGCGCGGGGAACGAACTCTGCATTGGCGACGTTGTCCAACAGATTGATATCCGAGCCGACGCTCTTGGACTGCGCCTCGGTATAGTTTTCGTCGATACAGACGACGATCCGCGTCTGCTTCTGCACGTCCTCGACCGTCAGGTTGAGGTTGTAGCAAATCAGCAGGAAGCTGTTGATGATCACAAGACAGGCAACCGTGATGCTGATCGCCGCGAAGGACATAAAGCCGTGCTTGAATACCGCGCGGAAGCCTTCGCCCAGTAAATACCCGAAATTATTATGCTTCATAGTCGTAATACCCGTCCATTCCGTCGCTGATGACCTTGCCTTCTTCAATGGCGACGACGCGCTTGGTAAAGCGGTCGACCAGACCCTTTTCGTGCGTAACGACCATGACCGTCGTGCCGAGGGAATTGATCTTCTCCAAAAGGAGCATGATCTCAAACGAGCGCGCCGGATCGAGGTTGCCGGTCGGCTCGTCGGCGATGATCATCGTGGGATTGTTGATGAGCGCGCGGGCGATCGCGACACGCTGCTGCTCGCCGCCGGACAGCTCGTTCGGCAGGCGGCGGCCCTTGTTCTCCAGACCGACCAGCTCGAGCACGTACGGCACGCGCTTCTTGATCTCCTTATTCGACGCGCCGATCACGCGCATGGCAAAGGCAACGTTTTCATAGACCGTCTTGTTTTCGATCAGGCGGAAGTCCTGGAAAATAACGCCAAGCGTCCGGCGCATATAGGGCACGGAGGAACGCTTGATGGATTCGAGCTTGTAGCCGTTGACCAGAATGGAGCCGGAGGTCGGCTTCAGCTCTGCCGTCAGCAGCTTGATGATCGTCGATTTGCCCGAGCCGGACTGACCGACCAGAAAGACGAACTCGCCGTCGTCAATGTGCATGTCGATGCCGTTGAGCGCATGCGTGCCGGTTTCATACGTTTTCGTTACGTTGATTAAATCAATCATTTTATCACCAAATTTCTTACATCATTCGGCTCTCGCGGGAAGCGAGATACTTTTTGACCATCAGCGCGACCTTGAAAATGATCGCATCGTCGAATTCGCGCAGATCGAGTCCGGTCAGCTTCTTGATCTTTTCCAGGCGGTAGACCAGCGTATTTCTGTGAACGAACAGCTTGCGGGAGGTCTCGGAAACGTTCAGGCTGTTCTCAAAGAACATGTTGATCGTGAACAGTGTCTCCTGATCCAGCGAGTCGATGGAATTCTTCTTGAACACTTCGGACAGGAAAATATCGCACAGGGTCGTCGGGAGCTGATAGATCAGACGCCCGATGCCGAGGTTTTCATAGTTGATGACGGTCTTTTCGGTGTCGAAGACCTTGCCGATCTCAATGGCGACCTGCGCCTCTTTATAAGAATCCGCAAGCTCGCGCAGATGCTCGGAGACCGTGCCGATGCCGATCGTCGTGCGGGCGAACAGCTCGGTCTTCAGACGATCTTCAATGTTCTTCGCCATCTGTGTCAGCTCTTCGCCGGTCACGTCCGGCGCAACGTGGCAGATCACGGCGTGATCCGTCTCATTGACGCTGATGACGAAATCCTGCTGATCGTTGAACATGGACTGCAGCAGCTCCACCACGGAAACGTCCGCGTGTCCGCGCTGGCGGACAAGGAAGACCACGCGCGGCTGCTCCGTCTGGAAATGGAGCTCCTTCGCGCGGATATAGATGTCGCCCGGGAGGATATTGTCCGTGATGATATTCTTAACGAAGGTTCCCTTGTCGTGCTTCTCCTCATAATAACTCTTGGTGAAGCCGAGGGAGACCTGCGCCATGCGGGCGATCGCCGCAGACTGCTCGTCGGCACCTTCTGTAAAGACGCAGTAGCCAAAGGTCTGGTTCCATCCTTTCAGCGCAAAAAACGTACGTCCGCCGACGAAGACCGGATTCTCCGGATCCGCGTTCACCGCAGCGACAGCGTCCGGAAAACGCTCGCCCAACAGCGCGGTATTGCCGCAGGAGATCACGGTACCCTCCGCGTCGATCACACCGATCGTGCGCTGAGAAGCTTCGCAAAGCTGTTCGATCACACTCTGAAACATACGACTTGCCATAAGCCGTCCTCCTTGTCTTTCGGGAAAATGCCGATAGTAGGCAAAATTCTACATGCAATCATACTCCTTTTTTCAACAGATTGCAAGTGTTTTTAGACATTTTATTTCATTTCAGAGGGTCGTTTTTATGGATTTTTTATAGTTTTTCGTGAATATGGACAAAGCACGATGAATTTTTTAAGCAAAATGTTTCAGTTTTCTTTGAAAAATTTTTCGTCAAAATCAACAGATTCCAACTGCTCGATTTCCAAATCTGTCAGCTCACGCGTCATTCCGATCGGGAGATCGCCCAATTCGAGACTGCCTTCGGAGATGCGCCGGAGATAAGACACCGGTTTGCCGCGGCTGGCGAGCATACGGCGCACCTGATGATACTTTCCTTCCCGCACCCGCACCAGAGACTTCCCTTCCCCGAGCGGCTCCAATACGGCGGGGAGGCATTTCGTGCCGTCCTTCAGGACACAGCCCGCCGCAAATGCGGCGACGTCGTCTGCGTCCGCCGTCCCGGCATGTTCAGCGTAATAGCTCTTTTCAACCCCGTGCTTCGGCGAGATCAAACGGTGCGCAAGATCGCCGTCGTTGGTAAAGAGCAGCAGACCTTCCGTTTCCATATCGAGCCTGCCGATCGGCATCAGGCGCCTGTACTCCGGCGGAAGGTGCTCCATCACGGTCGGATAGCGGTCGTCCGTCGCCGCCGTCACGCAGCCTGCCGGCTTGTGCATCATCACGACGATCCGCTTGGCTCCTCTGCCGATCACCTGACCGTCAAGCTTGATCACCGCAGTCTTTTCGTCGATTTTTTGATCCGGCGCGGTGCAGACCGCACCGTTGACCGTCAACCTGCCGGAGCGTATCACGTCCTTCAGTTTTCTGCGCGATTCCACGCCGGCTTCGGAGAGAAACCGATCCAGTCTCTGCATGGCGACGCTCCTTTCGGTATATTCGTCCTTCAGCGGACATACAGTGTATTACTTCATTACTATCGGGGGGAATTACATGTTTGTTCTGACCGCAAAACTCTCAAAATCGAAGCTGATCGCGGCAGGCGTCATTCTGATCGCGGCGGTTTTGCTGATCGTCCTGCTCGCCACTGCCGACGCTTCGCCTGCCGCTGACGCAAAGCCGACGGGCAGCACCAACGAAGAGCGCGTTGCGTTCCTGGCGACCTACGGCTGGAGCGTCAACGCCGAGCCGAAGGAAGCGCAGAAGGTGCGCATTCCGGACACCGCAGACAACAGGGTCTTTGCCCGTTACAACGATCTGCAGAAGAGTCAGGGCTACGACCTGACGCAGTACGCGGGCAAGGAGGTCATGCGGTACGTCTACGAGATCTTGAATTATCCGGACGCGTCCAGTCCCGTCTACGCGAGCATTCTGGTCTTCGACGGCGTCATCATCGGCGGCGACGTGACGAACACCGCGCCGGACGGCGTGATCCACGGCTTCTGCAAGCCGCAGGCGGAATCGCAGGCGACGGAACCCGTGACAGAGCCGACGGAAGCCGCGACCGAGGCCGTAACGGAATGCGCCCCGGAAGACTAATTGAATTATAGCACAAAACATTTTAGAAAAAAAGAGTTGCATTTTGGTTACAATTCTGTTATAATCCTTTTGCATGTGCATATTGTCTTCAGGGCAGGGTGCGATTCCCGACCGGCGGTGATAAGTTCGACTCCCCTCGACTTTAGTCCGCGAGCGCGTCAGCGCAGGATTCGGTGCGATTCCGAAACCGACAGTACAGTCTGGATGAAAGAAGACGGAATTTCAAATTCCACGCCCGAAGAGTTCTTCTTCGGGCGTTTTTTACGGAGGAATATGATGAATACAAAGAAAAGAATCAACGCGCGAATGATCGCCGTGGTCGGCGTGCTCACCGCCGTTGCCGTCGTTTTACAGTATCTTGAGATTTCCATTCCCATCGTGCCGAGCTTTTTGAAGCTGGACTTTTCCGATCTGCCCGCGCTGCTCGGCGCATTCGCGTTCGGCCCGCTTGCCGGTGTTTTGATTCAGTTGTTGAAAAACCTGATTCACCTTGCCGTTTCCCAGAGCGGTTTTGTCGGCGAGCTTTCCAATTTTCTGCTCGGCGCGACATTTGTTTTGGTCGCGGGGCTGATTTATCAGCATAAGAAAACGAAAGTAAACGCGCTCCTTGCCGGCGTTTTCGGCGCCGCTGCCATGGCGCTCGTCAGCGTGCCGCTCAATTACTTCGTGATCTATCCGTTGTATTACAGCGTGCTCGGCTTCCCCGAGCAAGCCGTCCTCGGAATGTATCAGGCGATCCTGCCCTCTGTCGGCAATATGTTGGAAGCGTTGCTGATCTTCAATCTTCCCTTTACGCTTGTGAAAGGGCTGATCAGCGTGGCAGTTTCCATGCTGATTTATAAGCCGCTCTCCCCTCTTTTCAAGGGCAAACGATAAACGATAATAAACCGCCGCCGCTCAGTTCTGAGCGGCGGCGGTTATTTCATTTCATTGCTTCCAGGCGCTTTCTCAACTCGGACGCCGTCGTTTCATAGCCCTTTTCCATGAACGGATAGGTCACGCGCTCGGGGCTCTGCGCGCCGAGGAGCGCGGCGATATAACGCAGCATGGCGGGGTTCTTGACGAGGATCGGGCCGGTTAAATGCGTGCCGAAGCAGTGATTCTTCCGGAACCCCTCGGCACCCTTGTCGCCCTCGTTTCCCGCACCCATCAGCAGATTGAACAGCGGCTGTTCCACGCCGCTGATCCTGCTGCACTTGTTGATGAAGCCGACCAGCACGTCGTCAAAGCCGTCAAACTCCGCGATGCAGTCGCCGACGATGCGGCGTTTGCCCTCGACCGTCTCGAACGACGCCAACCGCAAGCCCTCGAATTCATTGCCGTCCGCGTCCGTGATCTTCCTGCCGAGCAGCTCGAAGCTGTTGCCGGTAAAAAGCATGACCCGCCCTTCGTCGCATGCCGCGTTCAGCGCGTCGCGGTACTTCACAAGCTGCGTCAGCGCAAGCCGCTGTCTGCGCTCCGTACCGGAGCCCATGTAGTAAAAGTCGTAGCCGGAAATGTCCTTTTCCTCATACAGGGAGAGCGTGTCCACGCTGACCGTGCAGCCCAGATCGGAAAGATACCGCGCTAGCACGGAGACGTTCGCGTACTCCCCGTACAGATTCATCACGTCATCGTATAGATGCAAAAGCTTCAGTTCCATAGCGCACCTCATTTCACCGTTACGTTGGACATCAGCTTGTCCTTGTCCGAGAAGCAGGTCACGGCGTAAAGCTGCTGTGAGCCGTGCTCGCGCAGCTCCGCGCAGGCTGCGTCGATGTCCTCAAAGACCTTGAGCTTCTCCTGCGGGATATCAGTGAAGGAGAAGCGGGTCGCAAGATCGTTGCAGTACTTGCCGCAGAGGTAGATGCTCTCGATCTGCGGCGCGTTGAGCTGATCGAAATTGATGTCCCACAGCCACGAGGTCTCGCTCGTGAAGTACTTGCGGCTGACCGCGTCCACAACGATCACGATACTGCACGGGACGTTCTGCGACACCGCGAATTTGAACGACAGGTCGTAGGAGATCGAATTCTCGTGCTTGGAGATCAGGAAGATGCCTGGGTGCTCGCCGAGGGTGAATTCGATGTATCTTCCGTTTTTCAGAATATAGTTGCTGACAAGCGACGCGATCTTCTCGCCCGGAACGCCGAGCAGCGTGCAGACGGTATAGGCGGCGAGAATATTATAAATGTTATATACGCTGCGGAAGGCAAGCTTGATCTCGTCCTTGCCGTTGACCGTGATCCTGCTGTTTTCCAGATCGACGTCCGTGACCGTGTAGTCCGTGTCGTGGCGTCTGAAGCCGCACGCGTCGCAGTGATACTTGCCGACGTGGTTGAAGTGATAGTAGTCGTAGCTCAACGGTTTGCCGCAGACGGGGCAGTATAGCCCGTCGTTGTACGCGCCGATAAACTCCTGCGTATCCACGCTGCTGTGATCGAGCCCGAACCAGAGGACGTTTTCGCGGCCCTGACCGAACAGGGAGACCGTCGGATCGTCCGCGTTCAGGATCAGCGTCGTATCGTCGAACACGCTCTCCTTGATCGCGTCGTAGACCCACTGGGGATGACCGTTTCGCGTAAGCTGATCACGGTAGAGGTTCGTGATGACGTAATGCGTCGGGTGGAACCATTTGAAGGTGTACTTCGTATAGCGCTCGTCCGATTCGATCAGCAGGACGTCCTGCTTCATCTTGCCGCCCCAGGTGCAGGAATTGAGGATCATCGTGGTGACGCCTTCGATCTGATTGGAGCCTTCGGCGTTGTAGGCGACAGTCTTTCCCGACGCCTGCAGGACGGACGCGATCATCTCCACCGTGGAGGTCTTGCCGTTGCTGCCGGTCACCGCCACGATCATCTTCGGTTTTTTTACGCGCGCAAGGATATCGGGGCAGATCTTGAGCGCGTATTTTCCGGGCAGGCTTGTCCCTTTGCCGACGAAGCCGCCGATCACGCGGATCAGTCTGCAGACGAGGATTGCAAGGAATTTTCTCATGTATGTTTCTTCCTTTCGTGTTCAGGCGAATTATAAAATTATAGCATAATCTGCCACGTTACGCAAGCATGTTCAAAAAATCCTGCTCGCTGAGCACGGGAATGCCGAGCTCGTTCGCCTTTTTCAGCTTGCTTCCGGCGTTTTCGCCCGCGACGACGTAGGTCGTCTTTTTCGATACCGAGCCGGAGGCTTTCCCGCCGAAGGCTTCTATCTTCGCTTCCGCCTCGTCGCGCGTGAACAGCGACAGCGCGCCGGTCAGCACGAAGGTCATGCCGTCGAACCGGTGATCCTCCTGTTGGATCGTGCTTTCGAAATTCACGCCCGCTTCGCGCAGACGGGAAACCAAGTGCTGCGACTGCGGATTTTCAAACCACGAAGCGATATTCTCCGCCGTGATCGCGCCGACGTCTCTGACCTGCGTCAGAGTCTCGCGATCCGCCTGCATGAGCGCGTCCAAAGAGCCGAAGGTCTTGGCAAGCACCTTGGCTGCCTTTTCACCGACCTGCCGGATACCGAGCGCGAAGATCAGGCGGCTGAGATCGTTCTGCTTGCTCGCCTCGATCGCGTCGAGCAGCTTGGACGCCGCCTTTTCGCCGCTTTTCCACAGGCTCTTGAGATCGTCAAGGGTGAGATAATAAATGTCGGCGGGCGACGAAATATGCCCGTTCGCGATGAGCTGCTCCACGATGGAGTCGCCCAGACCCTCGATGTCCATCGCGCTGCGGGAAACGAAATGCGCGATGTTCCGCGTGAGCTGCGCGGGACATTCGATGCCCGTGCAGCGCATCGCTGCGCCGTCCTCGTCGCGCTCGACCGGCGCGCCGCAGACGGGGCAGGCCGCCGGCAGTCGGTACGGTACGGTATCGGCGGGACGCTTGGGCAAGACGACCTCGAGGATCTCCGGAATGATCTCCCCTGCCTTGCGGATCCTGACGGTATCGCCGATGCGGATATCCTTCTCGGAAATGAAATCCTGATTGTGCAGGGTCGCGTTCGTGACCGTCGTGCCCGCCAGCCGGACGGGATCGACGACCGCCTTCGGCGTCAGCACGCCGGTGCGTCCGACCTGGACGACGATGTCCCGCAGGACGGTCTCCTTGATTTCGGGCGGGTACTTGAACGCGCACGCCCAGCGCGGGAACTTTGCCGTGCTGCCGAGCTGTGTCCGTTCGCCGAGGTCGTTCAGCTTCACGACCGCGCCGTCGATGTCGAACGCGTAATCATAGCGGTTTTCGCCGATCCGCCGGATCTGCGCGATCGCCTCCTCCACGGTATCGCAAAGCCGATAAGGAATGACCTTGAATTTCAGATCGCGCAGGAAGTCCAGCGTCTGCGCGTGGGTCGCAAAGCTGACGCCGTCTGCGAGTTGGAGATTAAAGATCAGAATATCGAGCTTGCGCTCCGCGGCGATCGCAGGATCGAGCTGCCGCAGGCTGCCTGCGGCAGCGTTGCGCGGATTGGCGAAAAGAGTCTGCCCCTTTTCCTCGCGGTCGGCGTTGAGCTGTTCGAAAACCGCGCGGGACATGAAGACCTCGCCGCGGACGATCAGGCGGTGCGGCGCGCCGGTCAGCCGCATAGGAATGGAGCGGATCGTTTTCAGGTTCTCCGTCACGTCCTCGCCGATCCTGCCGTCGCCGCGCGTCGCGCCGCGGACGAACGCGCCGTCGACGTATTCCAGCGCGACGGAAAGTCCGTCTACTTTCGGCTCGACGCTGTAAACTGCGTCTGGCAAGGTCTGACGGAGCTTTTCGTCAAATTCCGTTACCTCGTCCTCGGAGAACACGTCCTGCAGACTCTCGAGCGGAACCTCGTGCTCGTACTTTTCAAAGCGGCTCAGCGCTTCCCCGCCGACGCGCTTGGTCGGCGACAGCGGCGAAGCGTACTGCGGATACTGCGCCTCCAGTTCCTCGAGCTGCCGCAGGAGATGATCGTATTCATAATCCGTCATCGTCGGTGCGTCAAGCACGTAGTATTTATGATTTGCTTCTTCCAGCACTGCAGTGAGTCGTTCGATTTCCTCTTTTGCGTTCATGGCTGTTCCTCCATGCCAAAATACGTGGTCGGCACCGTGCCGACGATGACGGTCTCCGCAACGGCGACTGTCGCGTCCACGACGACGTCGTGCGTTCCCGTCCAGGTCAGCACCGTGACCGTTACCTGAATATCAATGTAAATGCTGTGACGGGTCTGATTGATGCCCGCTGCGGAAAAATCATTCCGAAAGAGCGCGTCCGAGGTGCGGACGGCGAGCACGCGCACCGGCATTCTCGGACCTCGTCCCGAAAGCAGCTCCGGCAGCAGCACCGAGCCGAGCGGCACGCCCAGCTCCTCCACGGATAGATTATCCAATTTTTCGTCAATACAGTCCAGGATCCCGGTTTTCAGCAGATTGATCCGCTCCATATTCGTGCGGATCGCGGTGACAACGCCGTTTCTGTCTTTTTCCACCGTCACCATATCTTCATATTCGAGCTTGCCCGCCGCGATCTCTTCGGCGATCGCGGCGTTGATCGCGTCGGACGCCTGATTGCTCACCTGCGTTTCGACGAGCCGCTGCGCCATCGGCGCGAGGCGCATGCGAAACAGAAGCGTCAGCGCCGTGACCACGATCAGGACGACGGCAAGCGTGCTGCGGAGCCTGTCTCTGCGCGCAAAGGTCATACCCATCCCCCCGTATAGATTTATTCCGGGGTGGCAGATTCCTTTACAGCTTTTTCATTCTTGTCGACGCCGCGCCAGCCATCAGCCGCTTCGTGCCGAACTGGTCGAAGGCGATCTCCAGCATGGCGTCGTTGCCCATTTTCAAAACCGACAGCACCATGCCCCTGCCGAAGGCGTCATGCTGCACCATATCGCCCTTGCTGAATTCGGGAATCGCCGTTTTCTTCTTGGGCGCGGTGAAGGTGTTGGCGCTCCATCGCGGCGTCTGCGGTCTGGGCGCGGGAGAGTCGAACGGCGCGTAGGGCTTCGGCTGCACCGCCTGCTTGTTGATAAGCAGCTCGTCCGGAATCTCGCCCAAGAAGCGCGAGGGGCGATTGACCGTCGTATGACCGTAGAGCATACGCTGCCTTGCACTGGTGATCGTCAGCCGATGCTTCGCCCGCGTGATCGCCACGTAGCAAAGCCTGCGCTCTTCCTCCATTTCCTCGTTGTCGCCGATGGAACGCAGTCCGGGGAAGAGCCCTTCCTCACAGCCGACGATAAAGACGTTCGGGAATTCCAGTCCCTTCGCAGAGTGCATCGTCATCATCACGACCGCGTCCGCGTCCTTGTCGTACTGCTCGATGTCGGTATAGAGCGCGATCTCCTCCAGAAAGCCGCCCAGCGAGGGCGTGTCGGTATTCTCCATGTAGGTCAGGATCGACGATTTCAGCTCGCGCACGTTCTCCAGACGGGTACGGTTTTCAAGGTCGTCCTTCTGCTCCAGCATCGCGGTATAGCCGGTGCGGATCAAAAGCTCCTCGTAAAAATCCGGCAGTGAAAGGGTCTTGAGCAGCTCCGCGCATTCCTCGATCAGCATAGTAAACGCCATGAGCTTCTGCGCAGAGCGTTCCAGCGCGGGATAATTATACGGATCGCTGATGACGCTGTAAAGCGGCGTCTGCGCGGCGGAGCATAGGCGCTCCATCGTCTCGATCGTCTTCGCGCCGATGCCGCGCGGCGGCTGATTGATAATGCGCTTCAGGCGCAGATCGTCGCTGCGGTTATTGATCACGCACAAATAGGCAAGCATGTCCTTGACCTCGGCGCGGTCGAAGAAGCGCGTGCCGCCGATGATGCGGTAGCGCACGCCGCTGCGCTTGAACGCGTATTCGAGCGCGTTCGACTGCGCGTTGGTGCGGTAGAGAACGGCGAAGCGGTTGAGCTCTCTCCCCTTGGATTCCGAAAGGATCTGATTGGCGACGAAGCTCGCTTCGTCGCTTTCGTTCATCGCTTCATAGTGCAGGATCTTCTCTCCGGTGCCGTTGTTCGTCCAAAGGCGCTTGCCCTTTCTGCCGCGGTTGTTGGCGATCACCGCGTTGGCGGCGTCGAGGATCGACTGGGTAGAGCGGTAGTTCTGCTCCAGTCGAATGACCTTTGCGCCCTCGAACTGGTGCTCAAAATCGAGAATATTGCGGATCGTCGCGCCGCGGAAGCGGTAGATGCTCTGATCGTCGTCGCCGACGACGCAGATGTTCCGATAGCCGCCCGCAAGCAGCGACGCAAGCAGATACTGCAGATGGTTGGTGTCCTGATACTCGTCGATCAGCACGTAGCGGAATTTCCGCTGATAGTATTCGCGCACTTCCTCATATTCCTGCAGAAGCTGCACCGTCAGCAGGATGATGTCGTCAAAATCGACGGCGTTCGCGCCCTTGAGCCTGCGCTGGTATTCCTCGTACAGCTCCGCGATCCGCTTCATGCGGTAATCGTCGCCGGCGTTCTTCGCAAAATCGTTCGGCGTCTGACGGCTATCCTTAGCCCTGGAGATCATGCCGAGCACGGACTTCGGCGGAAACGTCTTATCGTCCAGATTCCGGTCGCGGAGGATCTCCTTCATCACGCGCTCGGAATCCGCGGTATCATAAATGGTAAAGCTCGTATCGTAGCCGAGCCGCCCGATCTCGCGGCGCAGGATACGGCAGCACGCGCTGTGGAAGGTCATCGCCCAGATTCCCTCGCCCTGCGCGCCGAGCAGATCGCAGATCCGATCCTTGAGCTCGTTCGCCGCTTTGTTCGTAAATGTGATCGCAATGATCGACCACGGCGCGACGGGACGGAGGGCGCACAGCCCGTCCGCTCTCCAAGCGTCCGCTTCGACCGTACCGGCATTGAGACTTTCCAGATAAACGACGTCGTCCTCGGTCACGCCTTCCGGGATCTCCTCGCTGTCCGAAGCGCAGCCGAAGCGAATCAGATTGGCGATCCGGTGGATCAGCACGGTCGTCTTGCCGCTGCCCGCGCCGGCAAGCAGCAGCAGCGGGCCTTCCGTCGTGAGGACTGCCTCGAGCTGACGGTTGTTCATATCGGAAAACTGCCGTGCGATGTAGTCGCGCCGCGCAGTCAGAAATCTTTGTCTGAAATTATCTGTCATGGTAGTTCCTGCCTCTGTAAAAACATGCTATTATTTTATAACATTTTTCTTCAGAAATAAAGAGCGACTTTCATATCTTTTCATAGAAAAAAATATTGCAATTTTTGGTTGATTGTGCGTGTCTTTTGAATTATAATGTTGCTATGCGACTCAAAAATAGACAGAAAGGGAGTTTTTCCACATGGCGATTTCCTCCTCAGCACCCTGGCTGAATTTTTACGGCAAGATGCCGAAAACCATAGATTATCCCCGTCTGACGATCTATCAGCTCGTGGCAAAGACCGGGAAGCAATATCCCGAGCTGACCGCCTATGAGTTCATGAACCGTGAGACAAGCTACGCGGAGTTTATGACCCGTATCGACCGCGCGGCAAAGGCGCTCTACGCCCTCGGTATCCGCAAGGGCGACCGCGTAACGATCTGTATGCCCAACGCGCCGCAGTCCGTGGACTGCTTCTACGCGCTCAACCGGATCGGCGCGATCTCCAATATGATCCATCCGCTTTCCGCGACGGAGGAGATCACGTTCTACCTGAACGTTTCCAAAAGCAAGGCGATTCTGACGTTGGATCGCTTCTATGGCAAGGTGCATACCGCGATCGAAAAGTCCGAGCGCAAGCCGCTCCTGCTGATCGCAAAAATTCAGGAAGAGCTCAGCCTGCCGCTGAAGATCGGCTTTGCCCTGACGGAAGCGAGAAAGTTCCCGAAGCTGCCGAAGGACAACAGCTACATGCTCTGGTCGGACGCGCTGAAGCACGCCGCCGCCGAGCTTCCGGCGGACGACGGCGTTGCAGAAGAATGCGCGAGCATTCTCTACTCCGGCGGCACGACCGGCACGACCAAGGGAATCTGCCTTTCCAGCTATAACTTCAACGCGCTGGCGCTGCAGACGATCGCCGCCAGCGGCTATGAGGACATCAGCGGCATGAAAATGCTTTCCGTCATGCCGATCTTCCACGGCTTCGGTCTCGGCATCGGCATCCACACCGCGCTGGTCGGCGGCGGCAGATGCATCCTCGTTCCCAATTTCAGCATCAAGGTTTATGCGGAGCTTCTGCGCAAGAAGCACCCGAACTTCATTCCCGGCGTACCGACGCTGTTTGAAGCGCTCCTGCGGACGGAAAATCTGGACAAGCTGGACATGTCCTTCCTGCGCGGCGTTTTCTCCGGCGGCGATTCCCTGTCCGTCGAGCTCAAGCACAAGGTTGACGCTTTCCTGAAAGAGCACGGCGCGACTGTGCAGATCCGCGAGGGCTACGGCACGACGGAATGCGTGACCGCCTGCTGCCTGACCCCCTTTGACTACGCGCGCGACGGCTCGATCGGCGTTCCCTTCCCGGACACCTTCTTCAAGATCGTCAAGCCCGGCACGCAGGACGAGGTCGATCCGGAAGAAGAGGGCGAGATCTGCATTTCCGGTCCGTCGGTCATGCTCGGCTATCTTGACAATCCCGAAGAGACCGCGCAGACCCTGCGCCGCCACGCGGACGGCCGCATTTGGCTGCACACCGGCGACCTCGGCAAGATGGACGCCGACGGCTTCGTGTATTTCCGTCAGCGAATCAAGCGCATGATCATCACCTCCGGCTACAACGTCTATCCCAGCCAGCTCGAAAACATCATCGACGGTCACGACAAGGTGCTGCTTTCCTGCGTCATCGGCGTCAAGGACGCGTACAAAATGCAGAAGATCAAGGCGTTCGTCGTCCTGCGTCCCGGCTTTACCCCCGGCGAAGAGATCAAGCAGGAGCTGCTCGCCTACTGCCGCGAGCGGATCGCGAAGTACGCCATGCCGTACGACATCGAATTCCGTGACGAGCTGCCGAAGACTCTGGTCGGCAAGGTCGCTTACCGTGTTCTGGAAGAGGAGGAAGCGTCGAAATGACGAAAAAGCGCGTCTGGGAACTGGACGCTCTGCGCGGGCTTTGTATCATCGGCATGATCGTCGTGCATTTGTTCTATGATATCGGTGCTTTTACCGACAAAGGCATTGATCTGCCGAAGTGGTTTTATCTGATCAAGAATTACGGTCATATTCTGTTCGTGCTGATCTCCGGCATCTGCGCGACGCTGACGACGCATTCGACGCTCAAAAGAGGGCTCGTCGTCTTTGGCTGCGGTCTGCTCGTTTCCTACGTGACGATGTTTATGGAATACGTCATCGGCGGCTTCAGCGGTCTGCACATCTGGTTCGGCATCCTGCACATGCTCGGTCTTTGCATGCTGCTCTATCCCGTCTTCCGAAAGCTTCCGTTCTGGGCGCTGGCGCTGTTCGGAGCAGCCTTTATCGCGCTCGGCTACTGGATGGATACGCTGACCGTTCCGGTGGATTATCTCTTCCCGCTCGGTCTTCGCTCCGGAACCTTTTACGTCGGCAGCGACTATTTTGCGATCTTCCCGGGCTTCGGTTGGTTTCTGATCGGCGCCGCCGTCGGAAAGACCGCCTACCGCAAGAAGGAAAGTCTGCTGCCGAAGGTGAATCCCGATTTCTTCCTCCTGCGCGGACTGCGTTTTATCGGCAGACACTCGTTGTTGATTTATCTTCTTCACCAGCCCTTCCTGTTCGCAATCACCTTCATCCTCCTTGTATAATTACTCCGCTTTACGCGTCACGCCGTATTTTTATTCGTTTTTTTGAAAAAATCTTCTTGACTTTTGTTATTTAAAGCGTTATAGTGGTAAAAAATTTAAAGCAACCCACTAGAAAGGAGACGCGGTCATGTATCAGTTGTTCCGAACTCATACCGGTTCTATGAGCGCGTCTGCTTCGGATGCGTGCTTTTCTGCGGCCGTTTGCCTGATCATGATGGGTGCCATTTCCGTGGTATCCATCTTTTTGCTTGCAGGCGTACTTCTGCTGAGTGTATCCGTATTGATTTCCGTTCCTCACAATACAGTCCGAAAGCGAGCGATGGCGGCATAGCAGCAAGCAGTTACTTTTCCGACCTCGTCCTTTCGACAGAGGTCGGTTTTTATATGCAAAATCCACAATCAAATTCAAAAGGAGAAAATGAAAAATGAAAAAGGCATTATCCCTCATTCTCGTTCTGGTCATGGTGGCGGCTCTCTTCACCGCTTGCGGCTCGAAGGCTTCCACTGACAAGCTCAGCCTCGGCTTCATCGGCCCGCTGACCGGCGGCGCAGCCGTTTACGGCAACGCAGCAAAGAACGGCGCTGAACTCGCCGTCAAGGAGATCAACGCAAAAGGCGGCCTTCAGGTCGAACTGAACGCGCAGGACGACGAGCATGACGCCGAAAAGTCCGTCAACGCCTACAACAACCTCAAGGACTGGGGCATGCAGATTCTGATCGGCAGCGTTACCACGACCCCGTGCGTCGCCGTTTCGGCAGAATGCTACAAAGACCGTATCTTCGCTCTGACCCCGTCCGCTTCCTCTCCCGCAGTTACCGAGGGCAAGGACAACGTCTATCAGCTTTGCTTCAACGACCCGAACCAGGGCAAAGCGTCCGCGAAGTACATTTCCGAGCACTTCGCCGATGCAAAAGTCGCCATCATCTACAATAACGGCGACGCCTACTCCACCGGCATCTACGAGACCTTTAAGGCCGAAGCCGACACTCTGAATGTCAACATCGTCTCCACCAGCACCTGCACCGACGACACCACCGACTTCTCCGTTCAGGTCGCCGACGCGCAGAACGCTGGCGCGGACGTCGTCTTCCTTCCCATTTATTACACGCCGGCTTCTCTGATCCTGAGCCAGGCGAACGCCATCGGCTATGCGCCCACCTTCTTCGGCGTCGACGGCATGGACGGCATTCTGACCCTCGAGGGCTTCGACACCTCTCTGGCAGAGGGCGTTATGCTCCTAACCCCGTTCGCGGCAGACGCCGATGACGAGGCGACCAAATCCTTCGTCGCAGCCTATCAGGAAGCTTACGGCGAGATCCCCAACCAGTTCGCAGCAGACGGCTATGACTGCGTCTACGCGATCTATAACGCATTCCTTGCGACCGGCCTCGGCACTGACGCATCGGCAGCCGATATCTGCGAAGCGATGATCGCGCAGTTCTCCAGCACGAGCTTCAGCGGCCTGACCGGCGCGAACATGACCTGGACGAACGGCATGGTCGACAAGGCTCCTGCCGCTGTCGTCATCAAGGACGGCGTCTACGTGGATGCTGGCTGATCTCCCGGCTTTATAAGCATAGGCTATCCTCCCCTTACGGCTTTTGCCGTAAGGGGAGCCATATTAAAAAGTATTTGGAGGCTGAATATGGCATTTCTTTCCAATTTCATCAACGGCCTCAGCCTTGGCAGTATATATGCCATCATCGCGTTAGGCTATACAATGGTGTACGGCATTGCAAAAATGCTGAACTTTGCGCACGGTGACGTTATCATGGTAGGCGCTTACGTTTCGTTCGTGAGCATCTATTCGCTTGGAACGCCGCCGATTTTGGCTTTATTGATCTCCATGTGCGTCTGCACGGTGCTCGGCGTCGTCATTGAACGGCTGGCTTACCGTCCTTTGCGCAGCGCAGCGTCTCTGGCGGTTCTGATCACCGCCATCGGCGTCAGCTACCTGCTGCAGAACGTCGCTCTGTTGATCTGGACGTCCAACACGAAGGTCTTTCCGTCGATCGTCAGCTTCGGCTCTCTGCATATCGGCAGTCTGACCATCACGGGCGAAACGATCGTCAGCATTATTACCTGTGTCGTCATCATGATCGGGCTGACGCTCTTCACCACGAAGGCAAAGACCGGCAAGGCGATGCGCGCTGTTTCCGAAAACCGCCAGGCGGCGGAGCTCATGGGCATCAGCGTCAATAAGACGATCTCTGTCACCTTCGCTATCGGCTCGGCGCTTGCCGCCGTCGCGGGCGTGCTCTACTGCTCGATGTATCCCGTGCTCGTTCCGACCACCGGCTCCATTCCCGGCATCAAGGCGTTTACCGCCGCCGTTCTGGGCGGCATCGGCTCGATCCCCGGCACGCTGGTCGGCGGTCTGCTGCTGGGCATCATTGAGATCTTCAGCAGAGCTTATATCAGTCAGGATCTGAGCGACGCGATCGTTTTCGCCGTACTTATCATTATTCTTCTTGTCAAGCCGAACGGCCTGCTCGGCAAGAAGGTCACAGAGAAAGTCTGAGGTGGGTGCGATGCGTTTATGGAAATCTAAAACCTCACGTCAGAACATCATCACCTTGGCGGCTGTGATCATCGTCTTTTCCGCCGTGTTCTTTATGAATCAGGGCGGCATGCTCAGCAGCAGCCTGAGCGGTCAGCTCGTCCCGATCTGCGTCTATATCATCATGGCGCTGTCGCTGAATCTGACCGTCGGCATTCTCGGCGAATTGAGTCTCGGTCACGCAGGCTTTATGAGCATCGGCGCTTTTTCCGGCGTCCTTGCCGTGACCTCCCTCGGACAAGCCATCGGCAATCCCCTTCTTCTGATGATCGCCGCGATTCTCATCGGCGGCGTTCTGGCGGCAATCTTCGGCTTCCTGATCGGCATTCCGGTTCTTCGTCTGCGCGGCGACTACCTTGCCATCGTGACGCTTGCCTTCGGCGAGATCATCAAGAACGTTCTGAACTGTCTGTACGTCACGATTGATCCCGACGGCCTGCACGCCGCCATGTTCAGCGGCGCGAAGCTCCCGGGCAAGTTCATCATCAACGGGCCGCAGGGCGCGACCGTCCCGGAGAAGCTTTCGAACTTTGGAATCGGCTTCGTGCTCGTCATCATCGTCATGCTCATCATCATGAACTTCGTCCACAGCAAGGAGGGCCGCGCGATCAAGGCGATCCGCGACAACCCCATTGCCGCCGAGTCCGTCGGGCTGAACATCACCTCTTACAAGATGAAGGCGTTCGTCATCTCCGCGGCTATGGCAGGCATGGCAGGCGTTCTGTTCGCGATGAATTACTCCGCTATTGAAGCAAAAAAATTCAACTTCAACACCTCGATCAGCGTCCTCGTCATGGTCGTTCTCGGCGGTATGGGCAGTCTGCGCGGCTCGATCGTCGCGGCGATCGTCCTGACGATCCTGCCTGAGCTGCTGCGCGGCTTCGACGATTACCGCATGCTGATCTACGCGATCGTTCTGATTCTTGTGATGATTCTGAACTCCAATCAGAGATTCCTGCAATTTAAGATCACACTGAAAAAGAAGATCACCGCGATGTTCCGTAAGAAGGAGGCGGCGAAGAAATGAGTCAGAACAACGCCACGAAAATGGTGCCGCTGCCGACCGACGTTATTATCCCGGAACGAGACCTCGGCAAGCAGCCCGTTTTGGACATCCGCAACCTCGGCATCGACTTCGGCGGTCTGACCGCTGTAGACGGCTTCACACTGACCGTCGGCAAGACGGAGATCGCCGGTCTGATCGGCCCGAACGGCGCCGGCAAAACCACGATTTTCAATCTTCTGACCAACGTCTATCAGCCAACGAGAGGCTCTATCCTCCTGCAGGGCATTGATACGAAGGGCATGACGACGGCGCAGGTCAACCGCATGGGTATTGCCCGTACCTTCCAGAACATCCGCCTGTTCGGCGGCATGAGCGTCATCGACAACGTCAAGGTCGGTCTGCACAACAGCATTAAGTGCTCCGCGCTTTCATCCATTCTCCACACGCCCCACTATTACAAGACGGAAAAGGCTGCGCGTGCGCGCTGTCTGGAGCTGCTCGACTTCATGGGCATGGCAGACATGGCGCAGTATCAGGCGGGCTCTCTCCCCTACGGCGCACAGCGTCGTCTGGAGATCGTCCGCGCCTTGGCGACCAAGCCCGCAATCATCCTGCTCGACGAGCCTGCTGCCGGCATGAATCCCTCGGAAACCGCCGAGCTGATGGATCATATCCGCCGCATTCGCGACGAATTCGAGATCGCCGTCATGCTGATCGAGCACGACATGAATCTGGTCATGGGCGTTTGCGAGGGCATTGCGGTTCTGAACTACGGCAAAATCATCGCGAAGGGTACGCCGGAGCAGATTTGCAACAATCCTGCCGTTATCGAAGCTTATCTTGGCAAGAAAGGAGCTGCCGATCATGCTTCTGAAGGTTGATAACATTCACGTTTACTACGGAGCGATCCACGCGATCAAGGGCATTTCCTTTGAGGTCAACGAGGGCGAGACCGTCGCGCTGATCGGCGCAAACGGCGCAGGCAAATCCACCACGCTGAAAACGATTTCCGGCCTGATGCACCCGAAGAGCGGCACCATCCAGTTCCTCGACAAGGACGTTTCACATACCGACGCCTACCGTCTGGTCGCGCAGGGACTGGCGCACGTGCCGGAAGGCCGCCACATATTCCTTCAGATGACCGTGCAGGAGAATCTGGAAATGGGCGCCTTCACGAGCAAGGGCGATATCAATGCGGCAATGGACAAGGTCTTTCAGTATTTCCCGCGCCTGAAGGAACGCCGCAAGCAGATCGGCGGCACCCTGTCCGGCGGCGAACAGCAAATGCTCGCCATGGGCAGAGCTCTGATGATCTCGCCGAAGCTGATGATGCTCGACGAGCCGTCGATGGGTCTCGCGCCGATTCTGGTCGAACAGATCTTCGACATCATTCGAGAGCTTCGTGACGCAGGCACGACCATTCTTCTGGTCGAGCAGAACGCCGGTATGGCGCTTGATATTGCCGACCGCGCCTACGTGCTTGAAACGGGTCGAATCACCCTTTCCGGCACAGGCAGCGAGCTTGCGCAGAGCGACGAGGTCAAAAAGGCCTACCTCGGCGGATAACCTTGCAGAGCCATTCCCGAAATGGGAATGGCTCTGTTCAGCATGTCGAAAACCTTTTCGACATGCTGAACAGGCTGTCAAAAAGTTCGGAAGACAAGCAACGCACGAACGTAGGCGTACATAGGTACGGTAGTTCGTGCGTTGCGCAGTAAGTCAAAATCCTTGCAAAGCAAGCATTTCCCAGCCAAAAAAGTTGGTAATTGTTCTATTTCGTAAACGCTATAGTCAACGCGCAGCATCAAAAATGCTTATCTGATTTTGACGGTTACGGACTTTTTTGACAGTCTGTGCAGAGCCATTCCCGAAATGGGAATGGCTCTGTTGTTGCATTTGTCGGAAAAAGCAGTTATACTGATGAAAAGGCGGTGAGCAAATGAGCGAAAGAACCAAAAAGCCGTATCAGACCGTCACCTCGGTCTATGTGTCTCTGATTTTTTCTTTTTATCTGTTATTCTTCGATAAAAACGGACTTGCCGCGATTTCGAAAGCGAAGGCGGTGTGCTACGAAACGCTCACGCTCGGCTATATCGCCGCGATCCTCGTTCTTCTGCTCGTACACGGCGTCCGGCGGAGGCTGCGACAGGCGGAGATCAAAGCCGATCTGAAGCGCATGCCTGCCGCCGTGTGGCTGATCCTGGCGTATCTGCTCTTTACGGTCGTTTCCGCCTGCCTTTCGGACTATGACACGGTCTGGCGCGGCGGGATCCGCCGCGAAGGCGTGCTGACGATCTCGCTGTACTGCGTTTCTTTCCTGCTGGTCAGCAGATTCTACCGTCCGGCGCGTTGGCATTTGTATCTTTTCGCGGCGGCAACGACTGCCTTCTGCGCGATCTGTGTATTCCAGATGTTGAATATCAACGTTTTCGGACTGTATCCGCTTGGCGAGAACTTCACCCCTGCGGACTACGTCGACAAATTCATCGGCACGATCGGCAACATCGACTTCACTGCGTCGTTTCTTTGCATCGCCATTCCGATTTTCTGGTGCAGTATTCTGCGTCTGAAGGACAAACAGCGATTCTTGCTGTTTCTTCCCCTGCTGCTTTGCCTGTTCGTTCTCTGGCGGATCAGCGTTGCCGCCGGCTTTGTCGGGATTCTGATCGGAACGCTGCTGTCACTGGTCGTCGTTCTGCCCTGCGGCAGAACGACACGCATGATTCTGCTGATTTCCTTCGCTGCGCTGCTGATCGCTGCGCTGATCGCGGTTTACTTCGTACGGTTCAAACAGACGGAGCTGCGGGAGATTCATAACATTCTGCACGGGAAGATCAAAGACTCCTACGCTTCCGGCAGAGTCTATATCTGGCGCAGGACGCTGCGCGCCGTACCGGAGCATCTTTGGTTCGGCGCCGGGCCGGATACCATGTCTTACGCAGCTTTTGCAAGGCAGGAGACTGCCGGCGGTATCCTCAAGGTTTTCGACGCGGCGCATAACGAGTATCTGACGATACTGTATCATCAGGGAGTCTTTGCGCTGCTCGCATACCTGGGTGCGCTGGGCGCCTCGTTCGTGCAGTGGATTCGGCAGGCGAAGGAGCATCCCGTCGCCGCGATCGCGGGCGCAGCCGCCGCGTGCTATTGCATTCAGGCGTTTTTCGGCATCAGCCAGTTGATTACATCTCCGTTTTTCTGGTGTGTTTTTGCCGTTCTGACAAACGCGGCAAACGGTAAAAATGCGGCGAATTCTGATGGGAAAAATTGACTTTTGACAAAAAGCGGCTATAATGATTAATTAGTTAAAACTACCGAAATCGGAGGTATTTGATATGGCTAACAGACCATTCGGACGGCAAAAGAACGTCACCGGTCAGGGCAAAAAGGTCGGCAGACGCGGCGAAGGTCTCGGCACGGGGCCGGTCGGCAATGCCGGCGGCTATCATGACAGACCGACAGCCGGCGGCAGCGGGCGCAGAGACGACACGTTCTACGGCGGCGGCAGCGAAGGTTCCGGCAGCGGAACGACCCGTGGGCTCGGCGGCAAGGGCTTGATCGCGATCATCATCGCGGTCGTCATGCTCCTGGGCGGCGGCGGTCTCAGCGGCCTGTTCGGCAATCTGCTCGGCGGCGGCTCAGGCGGGGCCAGCTCTTCTTCCGGTGGCGGTCTTCTCGACCTCGGCGGCGTGCTGGGCAATCTGTTCGGCGGCGGCAGCAGCGTCTCCTCCGACTGGACGGCGGAAAAGAACACCGGCAAGCTCGACCGGAGCGTCGCTCCTTCCGCAAGAGACAAGCGTACCGTGATCTACGGCGACGGCAAAGATCAGGTTACTGTCATGGTCTATCTCTGCGGCACCGATCTTGAGTCGAAGAACGGCATGGCGTCTTCCGATCTGCAGGAAATGTGCAACGCTGCGCTGAGCAGCAAGGTCAATCTTCTTGTCTATACCGGCGGCTGCAAGAACTGGAAAAACAACACCGTCAGCAACAGCAAGAATCAGATTTACAAAGTCGAGAACCGTAACCTGCGCTGTCTGGTCAAGGACGACGGCAGCGCGTCGATGACCAAGCCGGCAACGCTCACGGGCTTCATCAATTACTGCACGAAAAACTACCCGGCAAACCGCTATATGCTGATCTTCTGGGATCACGGCGGCGGTTCTCTGAGCGGCTACGGCTATGACGAAAAGAATTCGAGCTCCGGCTCCATGACGCTGAGCGGCATCAACGAGGCGCTGAAAAAGTCCAAGACCGTCTTTGATTTCATCGGCTTTGACACCTGCCTGATGGCGACGGCGGAAAACGCCCTCATGCTGTCGGAATACGCCGACTACATGATCGCTTCGGAAGAGACGGAGCCGGGCATTGGCTGGTACTATACCGACTGGCTGACCGCGCTTTCCAAGAACACTTCTATGCCGACGCTGGAAATCGGTCAGAAGATCGTCGATGATTTCGTGGAAAAATGCAACACGTACTGCGCCGGTCAGAAGGCGACCCTTTCCGTGATCGACCTTGCAGAGCTGGAGGCAACTGCGCCGCAGAAGCTGAAGGACTTTGCCGCGTCGACTTCCGCGCTGATCCGCAGCGACAACTATCAGGCGGTTTCCGACGCAAGGTGCAGCACAAAGGAATTCTCCGCATCCAACAAGATCGATCAGGTCGATCTGATCCACCTTGCCTACAACATGGGCACGGACGAGGGCAAGGCGCTGGCGGAAACGCTGCTCGGCGCCGTGAAATACAACAAGACCTCCTCCAACGTATCCAACGCCTACGGTCTTTCCATCTACTTCCCCTATCAGCGCACCTCGAAGGTCGACAGCGCCGTCGCTACCTATGAAGCAATCGGCATGGACAGCGAGTATGCCCGCTGCATTCAGGAATTTGCCAGTCTCGAAGTCGCCGGTCAGGCGGCGTCCGGCGGTCAGGGCAGCCCGATCGGTTCCCTACTCGGCTCTCTGATGGGAGGCGAATCCTCTTCCGGCAGCTCCGGCGGCGGTCTGGATATTGGCAGCATTCTGGGCGGTCTGATGAGCGGCTCAGATCTGTTCGGCGTTTCCGGTCTGACGAGTGGAAACAGCGGCTTCCTCGGCAGAGGGCTGAGCATGGACAGCAAGGAGTATCTGGAAACGCACCGTTTCGACGCGAGCGCACTTGTCTGGGAGGAGAAAAACGGGCAGACGCAGCTCACGCTTTCCGACGAGCAGTGGGTTCTCGTGCACGATTTGGAGCTGAACGTCTTTATGGACGACGGCGAAGGCTTCATTGATCTCGGCCTGGACAACGTCTTCGAATTCACGGACGACGGCGCGCTGCTCGGCGAGTATGACGGCACGTGGCTTGCCATCGACAGTCAGCCGGTTGCCTACTACTACGAAAGCACCGATTCCGACGGCACGAGCTATACCATCACCGGCAGAGTTCCCGTGCTGATCAACGGCGAACGGGCGAACCTCATTCTTGTCTTTGACAACGCTCACCCCTACGGCTATATTGCCGGCGCAAGATACGACTACGTCGACGGAGAAACGGAAACGATCGCAAAGGGTCTGACCGCGCTCACGGAGGGCGATCGGCTCGACTTCCTCTGCGACTACTATTCCTACGAGGGAGAGTATATCGACAGCTATATGTTCGGTGATCCGATGAACTACCGCGACGGCATGCAGATCAGCAACGTCTATCTGGACGCCGGTTCGCTGCAGGCTTGCTACCGCTTCACCGATATCTACAATCAGTACTACTGGACGCCTGTCCTTCCGGATTGATCGAATCAGATAGAGAGGACGTGATGATATGGCAGGCGGCTTCGGACGCGGCGGACTCGGCCCCAGAGGTTTCCTCACCGACGAAGAAAAGCAGAACATGCCGAAGGTGACCAAACAGCTTCTGCTGCGCATTCTGTCCTATCTCAAACCTTATTGGCTGCAATTCCTTTTGGTATTTCTTGCGATCCTGCTCTCCGCTACCGTCGGTCTTCTGCCCTCGATCATCACGGGCAGAATCGTAGACGAAGCGTTGGTCGGCAAGGATCTGAAGCTGCTGATCCAGCTCCTGCTGCTTGCCTTCGGCACGATGGCGGCGTCGCAGATCATCGGCGTTCTCGAAAGCTACATCAACGCGTGGATCTCGCAGCGGATCATCTTCGATATGAAGAATCAGATGTACGATCACCTGCAGCACATGCCGCACGCGTTCTTCACGGCGGAAAAGCAGGGCGACATCATCACCCGCATGAACACCGATATCAGCGGCGTCAGCACCGTGATCTCCGGCACCCTGTCGAGCATCGTCAGCAACGTTGCAACCGTAATTACCACGCTGATCGCGCTGTTTACGATGAGTTGGCAGCTCGCAATCGTCGGCATCGTCGTCATTCCCCTGCTGATCCTGCCGACCAGAAGCGTCGGCAAGACCCGCTGGAAACTGCTGACCGAAAGTCAGGCGAAGAACGACGAGATGAATCAGCTCGTCAACGAGACGCTGTCCGTCAGCGGATCGCTGCTTGTCAAGCTCTTTACCCGCGAGGACAAGGAATACCGCCGCTTCCGCACGGTCAACGAGGAATTGACGAAGCTCAATCTCAAGGAACAGCGCAGCGGCAAATGGTTCGGCGTCATCATGGGCATGTTTACGCAGATCGGCCCGCTGCTGATCTACTTCTTCGGCGGGCTGTTCATCATTCTTTCGCAGGTCAAGATCGGACGCATCACCATTCCCGTGAGCGGCACGCTGACCGTCGGCGTCATCACCGCCACGGTCGCGCTGATCAACCGCCTGTACCGCCCCGTACAGTCACTTCTGAACATTCAGGTGGATTTCACGCGGTCTCTGGCGCTGTTTACCCGTATTTTCGACTATTTTGACATGGAAAACACGATCGTTTCCAAGCCGGACGCAAAAAAGCCGGACGTAACGAAGAAGGACGTCGTGTTCGACCACGTCGTTTTCTCCTACGATCCGGAAAAACCGCTGCTGACGGATATCCATTTTACCGTTCCCGGCGGTAAGATGTACGCGATCGTCGGGCCGTCCGGTTCCGGCAAATCCACCGTGGTCAACCTGATCCCCCGCCTTTACGACGTGTGCGGCGGCAGCGTTTCCGTGGCGGGCGTCGACGTACGCGATTTTGATCTGCATTATCTGCGCGACTGCATCGGCGTGGTCACGCAGGATACCTACCTGTTCAACGGAACGATCCGTGAAAACCTCCTCTACGCGAAAGAGGACGCGACGCAGGAGGAGCTGGAAAACGCCTGCAGGATCGCAAGCATCCACGATTTCATCGTGAATCAGCCCGACGGCTACGATACGATGGTCGGCAACCGCGGATTAAAACTCTCCGGCGGTGAAAAGCAGCGGCTTTCCATCGCGCGCGTGATCCTCAAAGACCCGAAAATCCTGATTCTGGACGAAGCGACCTCTGCACTGGATTCCATCTCCGAAAACGCGATCCAGGACGCGCTGGAAACGCTGATGAACGGCAGAACGAGCATCGTGATCGCGCACCGGCTTTCCACGATACTGAAAGCGGATCGCATTCTCGTCGTGCAGGGCGGCACCATCGCCGAGCAGGGCACGCACGAGGAGCTATTGGAAAAAGGCGGCATCTACCGCGAGCTGTACGAAACGCAGTTCCGCAAGATCCTCGAATACGAATCCGAGCACGGTTAACGCAGGGAACGCCCCCGGTTTAAGCGAATGCTTAAACCGGGGGCGTTCCATTATGATCGCGCATGTACCGGACAGCCGGGCTACTTTCTGGCAGAATCCTTGATCTTCGAGCCGTTGAAGAACTCGTCAAGACCATCGAACCACTGTCCGCCGACCGGCGTGCGGTTGATGCGGAGATAAGTATCGAAGAAGCGAAGCTCCGTCATTTCCGTATCGACGTTGCAGAACACGCGGAAGCCATAACTGTAAATTTCCTTGTATATGGCGTCGTCCGTGCCATACAGGCTTCCGTACAGACCGCCGCCCTTGGGATACATCAAAAGGTCAGTGTCGCCGACGATCGACTGCACTTCCTCTTTCCAAAGCTTCAGATCCTTAGCCAGTTCCTCCGCCTTGGCGTCGCCGTAACTGATATGATCGTAAGTGTGGGAGGCAAATTCCCAGCCCTGCGCCTTGAGCGCGTCCGCGACCTTGCGGGCGCCGTCGACCTCCGCGTTATACGTCGCGCTGTCGAGCTTTTCCTTCCATGCGGAGGACGTATGGTAGCCGAACACGCCGTTCGCGCCCGTCAGACTGAGAATGCCTCTCGCGCCGCGGAACGAAAAGTCCGGATGCTCGCTGATGAACGATTCGAGAACCGGAACGAGGTCATAATCTCCCTGGTCGACCTTGCCGTCGAAGGTGATGTACTCGCAGGTGATTTTTCCGTTCTCGTCGAGCACCAGTCTGCTTGCAAAGCCGTCGCCGTCCTTATCGGCATAGCCGTCGCCGTTGCCGTCTGTCATGGTCGGGCCGTAGTTCAGATCGTCCTGCACCAGGATCAGCGGCTTTTTGCCGTCCGGCAGGTAAAGTTCTTCGGGCGAATACTTGCCGTCTGCGCCGGTTTTATAGAGATCGTGAATGCCGATCAGAATGTAATTTTTGTTATACAGCTCCTGCAGGATCGCCTTGAATTCCGTTACCGTGACCATATAATCGCGGTAATAGCTCTCCTGCGAGCCGCCGTCAAAAGCGCGCGCCGGATCGGCGATCAGGCTGTGGAAAGACAACATGGAGACTTTTGAAACGTCGCTCCATTTTACCAGAAGCGACTGCGCGCTCTGATAGCGGGCGTTTACTTCCATCAGCTCCGGCTGCTGCATCCAGTCCGTGCCGTATTCGCGCAGGACGTTGACCGCGCCCTCGTAGTCGTAGCCCGACGCAAGCCGGTCTGCGCGGGCGATCAGATCGCTGATGATCTGTTCTCTGGACTGCACGGTCTCGGTCGTTTCCGTCTCCGGCGCATCCGAAGCACCGCCGGAAACGATTTTGCCGATCAGAACGATCAGGACGATGATGATCGCAATGACCAACACCGCTGCCAGAATGAGCTGCGCCCAGCCGCGATAATTCACCTTCTGTTTTTTCGCAGGCTTTCTCTGCTGCGCAGGACGCTCCGTCGTCGCCGTCTGTGTCCGCGGACGGGCTGCGGGTCTTTCCGGATTGCGCGGTTTTTCTTCCGGACGGGCAGCATCATTGACCATTGGCTGTTCCGGCGGTTGGGGTAACGGTTCGCCCTTCTTCTGCGCAAGGAACTGTTCTACGTCCCACTCGGTATCGACTTCCCGCAGGAAGGCTTCCTCGGAGTTAATGGGTCTGTTTTTATTTTCCTCCATTGTGAGCTGCCTCTCTTTCTGTAATCTATTCTTTCAGCAATCTGCGCCGTGCAATATTGATCGTATCCTCCTGCATGTGGTTCATCCACGCAAGGCTCTTGCCGCAGCCGTAGGCAACGCAGGAATCCGCATCGTCCGCGACCATGCATTTGATTTCCGTTCGCTCCTGCAGGAGCTTGTCCATGCCGTAGATTTGGCTGCCGCCGCCGGTCAGAACGATGCCGTTCTTGGAAATATCCGCGACCAGCTCGGGCGTCGTTTCCTCGAGCACGTCGAGCACCTTGTCGCAGATCTGACGCGCCGGACGGCGAAGGCTCTCCATGACCTCGTCCGAGCCGATCACGATCTCACGGGCAAGTCCGGTCTTGATGTCTCTGCCCTTGACTGCCATGCTCAGCGCTTCGGGCCGCTGCCAGACACAGCCGATGGAAATCTTGATATCCTCGGCGGTATTGTTGCCGATCAGCAGGCCGTAGTTCTTGCGGATATACTTCACGATCGCTTCGTCAAAGGCGATGCCCGCGACCTTGACCGAAGCGGAATTGGCGACGCCGTTCATCGTCAGAACGCCGACGTCCGTCGTGCCGCCGCCGATATCGACGACCATGTGGCCTTCCGGAGCGGAAATATCAATCTGCGCGCCCAAGGCCGCCGCAAGCGGCTCTTCGATCAGATAGACGCGTCTCGCGCCGGCTTCGTTCGCCGCCTGAATCACCGCGCGCTCCTCGACCTCCGTGATGCCGCTCGGCACGCAGACGATCATGCGCGGCTTGACGACCGCATGCTTGATGATGCCGCGGATCATCTCCGTCAGCATCTTCGCCGTCAGCTCATAGTCGGAAATAACGCCGTCCTGCAGCGGATGGATCGCCACGACGTTGCCGGGCGTTCTGCCGAGCATATTCCGTGCCGCCGCGCCGACCTGCAGCACCTTTCCGGTGTTTTTATCGAGCGCGATCACGGAGGGCTCGCGCAAAATGACGCCCTTGCCTGCCGCGTAGATCAGAACGTTTGATGTGCCAAGGTCAATGCCGAGGTCTTTGGAAAAGAATAACATACTGTCACCTACTATTTCTTGTCACTGTTTTGCGTCACTGCCAGCGTCGCGCACTCCACCTGCGCAGCGCCGGCCATAAGGAGGGTCTTGCTGCACTCGCCAAGTGTCGCACCGGACGTGATGATATCGTCGATCAACAGCACCCGTCTGCCGCGAAAGCGCTCCGGGTGCACCGTCTGATAGGCGTTTAATACGTTGCCGCGGCGGTTCGCCGCGCTCTTCTGCAGGGACTGCGGCGGGTTGTCGCGTACCTTTCTCAGCGTCGGCACGCAGTCGCAGCCAAGCTCCTCCGCCACCGTCTTTGCGATCAGACGCGTCTGCTCGTAGCCGCGTGTCCTGCGGCGTTTTTTACTGATCGGCACCCAGGTCAGAATGTCGAATTCGACTTTTTTGCGCAGCAGCGTCATCGCGATCAGCCTGCCGTAGACCTGCGCATACTGCTGCATGCCGCTGAATTTGAAGCGGTGGATGGAGTCAATCACTTCGTCTTCATAATAATAGACCGACCAGCATTGCCGGAAGTTCTCGCCGCGCTTGACGGAGCCGCCGACCTCCGGCAGATCCTTACGGCACTTGCCGCAGAGGTCGCTCTCGTCCTTGCCGAGCAGTTTCCCGCAAAAGGGGCATTTGGGCGGATAGACCAGATCGAGCAGCCATGCAAAAAGCTTCATGACGCTTCACGCTCCGCCAGTCTGTGCCGCAGACCGCTGTAGCGCTTGTTCCTGCGGTTGTTTTCCGTCATCTGCGCGACGATTTCCTCATTGCCGACCAGGATCAGAAGCTCCCTCGCGCGGGTGATCGCCGTATAGAGAACGCCGCGTGTGAGCAGCATCGGCGCACCGGCATAGGGAACGAAAATCACCGCGCGATACTCGCTGCCTTGACTCTTGTGCGCCGTGATCGCGTAGGCGAGCTCCAGCTCCGAGAGCAGATCGCTGTCATAAATCGCTTCTTTGTCATCAAAGAGAATGCGTACTGTGTCCTCCTGCGGGTCGATCTCCAGAATCGTGCCGATATCGCCGTTGAATATGCCGGTTCCCGCACCGCCCCCCTGCTTTTTCCACATTATATCATAATTGTTGCGAATTTGCATCACCCGATCGCCTTCGCGGAAACATTTTTCTCCACAATACTTCTCTTTTTTCGCGGGTGAGGGCGGATTTAAGACCGATTGCAGGACGGAATTGAGACGCTGCGTGCCGGTCTCCCCTTTTCTGGTCGGGCTGATGACCTGAATTTCGCCGGACGGAATGCCCATGTTGTCCGGCAGACGCTTCGCGCAAAGCTCGGCAATCGTCTGTACCACGGCGTCCGGAGAACGGCGTTTGAGGAAAAAGAAATCCCGATCCTTCGCCGTCAGCACGGGCAGTTCGCCGTGGTTGACCGCATGCGCGTTCATCACGATCAAACTCTCCTGCGCCTGCCGGAAGATCTCCGTCAGCGCGATCGTCAGCACGACGCCGCTCCGAATCAAATCGGCAAAGAGATTGCCCGCGCCGACAGACGGAAGCTGATCCGGGTCTCCGACCAGAATCAAAGACGCTTTGTCCGGCAAAGCGCGCAGCAGGCTGTGCATCAGCAGAACGTCGACCATGGACGTCTCGTCCACGATCAGCGCGTCGCAGTCGAGCGGCTCGTCCTCGTTGCGCACGAAGTACATCTCGCCCGTCTCGGGCGAAATCTGCGTCTCCAGAAGTCGGTGGATCGTCGAAGCGTCGCGCCCCGTCAGCTCGGAAAGCCGTTTTGCGGCGCGCCCGGTCGGCGCGGCAAGGAGGGTCTTCTTCTCCATGCGGTCAAAAAGCGAGAGAATGCCCGCAAGCGCCGTCGTCTTGCCCGTACCGGGACCGCCGGTCAGCAGCATGATTTTTCGCTCTGCGGCACAGCGGATCGCCTGCTTTTGCATCTCCGCGTAAGTAATGTCGTTTTCCGCTTCGACCGAGGCAATCTGGCGGTCGGCAAAGCGTAGCGGCTGCGGTTTTTCGTGCGCCATGCGGCTCACGCGCTCGGCGATATAACACTCGGCTTCATAGTATTCCGGCAGGTAGACCGCCTGCAGGCCCGCAATCCCGTCGATCTCGACCCTGCCGAGCTCCGCGAGCCGATCCAACGCGTCGCGCACGGTATCGCTGTCGAGCTCCAACATGGAAGCGGTCGCAAGCGTGAGCTTGTCCAGCGGCAAAAAAGTATGTCCGTTATTCAGATTATGCCGCAATTCAAAGATTACGGCTGCTTCCACACGGCAATCGTCGTCGCCGTCGAATCCAAGCTCCAGCGCCATCGCGTCAGTCGCCGCAAAACCTGCGCCAAACTGCGGGAGGGTCAGAAGATACGGATTTTCATGGAGTCGTTCCATGGCTTCTTCCGCGTAAACGCGGTAAAGCCGCACGGCGATCTCCGCGGGGATCCGGTAGGCTGCAAGGAATTCGATCAGCCTGCGCACGCCGATCTGTCTGCGGAAAGATGCGCCCATATCCAACGCAGCCTTCACGGAGATCCCGCTGATTTCCGCAAGGCGTTCCGGCATGGCGTCGAGAATTTTCAGGCTGTTTTCTCCAAATCGCGCAACAATCTTCTCCGCCGTTTTCGGTCCGATCCCGCGCACAGCGCGGGAAGACAGATAGGCCAGGATATCGTTGGTCGTGTCCGGCAGCAGCCGTTCCAGGAATTCGGCTTCAAACTGCCTGCCGTAGTTATTGTGCGTCGTCCACTTTCCCGTCACGATCAGCCGTTCGCCGACGGTCGGAACGGGGATCGTGCCGACGACGGTGATCAACGTGCCGTCTTCGGCGTCCAGCTTAATGACGGCATATCCGTTTTCCTGATTCTGAAAAAGCACCGCGGCAATCACGCCGCTGATCAGTTCCTGCTCCAAGCCCGTCGTTCTCCCGTCCTATGTACTCACAAATCTGCGCCGCAGAACACAGCGCCGCATCAGGCTCGCCGCGCAGCAGCAGCTCCGCCGCTGTCTGTCCCTCCGGCGTCAGTCCGTCGTCTGCGAAGAGCAGCATGCCTCGCATGCCCCTGTTGTCTCGAAGATGAAGGCAGCCGCGAATGGTATGCTCCGCTTCGGCGCTCCCGCCGCGAATATAGTAAATATGAACCGCCTTCTCCGGCCGCGGAAGTATAATCGCGTCCATCAGCGCCCGCAGCACCAAAAACAGTCCGCCGGCTGCAAAAGCGGCAATCATCACGTTCAGCAGCATTTTCATCACCCGAGACAGTCTATGATTCGTCCGGATGGAATGTTCCAAGTTATATTTTACAACATATAGTATTAAAATACAAGTAATATACAAGAAAAAGCTGAGGTTTCGCCCTCAGCTTTTTCTGATGATCGCTTCCGCGCAGAGCATTCCGTCCACCGCGGCGGATAATATGCCGCCTGCGTAGCCCGCCCCCTCTCCGCACGGATAGAGGCCCTTGATCTCGCTCTGCAGATCCTCGCCGCGCAGGATCCTGACCGGAGAGGAGCTTCTCGTCTCCGGCGCGGTCAGCAGCGCCTGCGGAGAAGCGAAGCCTTTGAGCGAGCCGTCCAGCGTCAGGATCGCCTGCCGCAGCGTAGCGGTGATCTTCTTGGGGAACAGCTCATGCAGATCGCAGAGCGTCACACCCGGTCGGTAGGTCGGTTTCACCTCTCCGAACGCCGCGGACGCCTTTCCTGCCAAAAAGTCGCCGACTGTCTGCGCCGGAGCGCGATAGTCCTCGCCGCCAAGAATGAAAGCGCGGTGTTCCAATTCCTCCTGCCAAAGCATGCCGCCGAGGGTTTCTTTGCTCGGAAAGTCCTCCGGCTTCAGCGTCACGAGGAGGGCAGCGTTCGCGTTTTCGCCGTCGCGGGCGGACAAGCTCATGCCGTTCGTCACGACGCCGCCGCTCTGTGACGCGGCTGCGACCACGAAGCCGCCCGGACACATGCAGAAGGTATAGGCGGAGCTGCCGTCCGGCAGATGGCAGGACAGCTTGTAATCGGCAGGCGGAACGCCTCTTCCTGCCGCCGTGCCGTATTGGGAAACGTCGATTTCCGTCTGCTTATGCTCGATTCGCACGCCCATGGAAAAGGGTTTCGGCTCCATCGGGATATGAACGGAAGCAAGATAACGGAAGGTATCGCGCGCGCTGTGACCGATCGCCAGAATGATATCTCTGCAGGCGATCGTCTCCCGTCTGCCGTTTTGCGCGTATTCCGCGCCGACGATACTGCCGTTTGCCGTTTGCAAGCCGGTCAGCCTTGCGCCGAAGCGCACCTCGCCTCCCAGCGCGGTCACCTGCTCGCGCAGGTTCTGCACGACGGTAAAGAGCACGTCCGTGCCGACGTGCGGCTTGGCGTCGTATAGGATCTCCTCCTGCGCGCCGAAACGGACGAACTGTTCCAGGATCCAGCGACCCCGCTCGTTTTTCGTTCCCGTATTCAGTTTCCCGTCGGAAAACGTGCCTGCGCCGCCCTCGCCGAACTGTACGTTCGATTCCGGATCGAGCGCGCCGCCGTTCCAGAAGGCTTCGACCTTCTTTCTCCGTTCCGGCGCAGGCTCGCCGCGCTCGAGCACGATGGGCTTCAAGCCCGCCTTCGCAAGCACCAGCGCGGCAAACATGCCCGCCGGCCCGAAGCCGACGATGACCGGTCGGTCAGGCGACTGCTTCTTTGGAATGGTATAAACGTACGGCGTTTCCCGCGTGATCTTCCTGTTTCTGTTCTGGCGCAGGAGCTTGCCTTCTCCGCTGTGCAGCGTCACGTCCACCGTGTAGACCCAGCGCAGCGCGGGCTTTTTCCGCGCATCGAGGGAGCGGCGGAAGATCGTGAGCGTCCTGATCTCCGACGGCTTGATATGAAGCGCCTGCGCGGCGTGCCAGAGCAGATCGTTTTTGTCATGCTCCGGCGGCAGGACGATATCTCTGATCCGTATCATTTCGCGCTCCTCAACTGCCCGGCAAGACGACCGGACGACCACGCCCACTGCAGATTGTAGCCGCCGCAGTCGCCGTCAATATCCAAGACCTCACCCGCAGCGTAAAGCCCGCGACAGAGCTTGCTTTCCATCGTCGTATCGTCAAATTCCTCCGTGCGGACGCCTCCGGCGGTCACCTGCGCGCCGTCCATTCCCAACGCGCCGAGGACACGGATCGCAAAATGCTTGATCCGTTCCGCCACGGCATTCAGGTCGGTCAGTGCGCCGCAGGGCTGTTCCAGCGAGATCCCCAAAGAGCGCAGCACCGTTCTGCCGAGACGGTTGTGCAGCATGCCGGTCAGAAGATCCTCTGCTTTCAGTTTCGGCATGGACCGACAGCGGAGCGTCAGCAAATACGTGATTTCCTCCTGCGTCAATTCGGGCAAAAAGTCGATCACGAGATTCTCCTCCGGCACGGCATGGGCGGAAAGTTCGAAGATCACGGGACCGCTCACACCGTACTCCGTGAACTGGAGCTCGCCGGCGCGCGTCTGCCCCGCATGACGTACCTCGACCTCGCAGCGCACGCCCTTGAGCGAGCGGACGTAGGTCGTGTCGGTGCGAAGCTGCACAAGCGACGGGCGCAGCTTCGTCCTCGTGTGACCGAAGGTCGAAAGCAGCCTGTAGCCCAGGTCGGTGCCGCCGAGCTTCCCGCCCGCGCAGCCGCCCGCGCAGACGATCACGCGATCGGCTCGATAGACGTTCTCCCCCGCCGTCGCAAAGAATGCGCCGTTTTCCCGCTTCAGCGCCGCGACCTCTGCGCCCGTGACGATCGTCACGTTTTCGCGTTGCTCCAGCGGCAGGCGCAACACGTCTGCGACGCTGTTCGCGCTGTCACTGCGCGGATAGACCCGTCCGCTGTCCTCCGTCACCGTCAAAAGACCCAGTGAGCGGAAATACGCGAGCGTGTCCTTCACGCCGAAGGCGCGCAGCGCGTATCGGCAGAACTGCGGCTGCTGTCCGTGGTAGTGCTCAGCAGAAAGATCGCGGTTGGTCAAATTACAGCGGCCGTTGCCCGTTGCGAGCAGTTTCCGCCCCATACGCGCCTGCCGCTCCAGAAGAACGACCTCGTTATCCGGCTGTTCAGAGGCGGTCAGCGCGGCGATCATGCCCGATGCGCCGCCGCCGATGATCAGAACTTTCATAGCAGACCCTCCGGTAGTATTCTGAGTCCATTATAGCCATTTCGCGCCGCTGTGACAAGTGCGTTCTTGACAGATTCAGCAAAACCCGCTATGATAGCCGCGGAGTTGATAAAAATGACCATGGACGAACTGATCCGCAGGATCAACGAGCTTGCGCACAAGGCAAAGTCCGAAGGGCTGACCGAGGAGGAAACGAAAGAACGCGATATGCTGCGGCGGCGGTACATCGACGCGTTCAAGCGCAATCTGACCGCGCAGCTCGAAAACACCTACATCGTTACGCCGGACGGCAAGAAGACGAAGCTGCATAAAAGAGAGGAACGGTCGTAACCGTTCCTCTCTTCAGGCTGTCAAAAAGTCCGTAACCGTCAAAATCAGATAAGCATTTTTGGTGCTGTGCGTTGACTATAGCGTTTACGGATATAAGGACATTTTTTGACTTTTTGGGCTGAAAAAGGCTTGCTTTGCAAGAATTTTGACTTACTGCGCAACTCACGACCTACCGTACCTCTGTACGCCGACGGTCGTGAGTTGCTTGTCTTCCGGTCTTTTGGGCAGCCTGTCAGCGTGTCGAAAAGGTTTTTTCGACACGCTGAAGAGAGGAACGGTCGTAACCGTTCCTCTCTTTTTGGATCAGAATGGAAGCCGAATCACTCTCTTATCAATCAGCATGAGAATGATATAAATCTGCAGCAGGAAGAGCATGGGGAATCCCACCGCAAACCGGATATGCCTGGTCTTATGGTGAAACACATACATGGCAAGGCAGCCGCCAAGTCCGCCGAAAAACCCGGTCACAATAAACAGCATGCGTTCGGAAATCCGTTTTTCACGGTGCCGTGCGCGGCGTTTATCCACCCACATAAGGATAAACGCGGTCACGTTCATAATAAGAATAATGGCTGCATAGACATAAAACATAACTGATGAACGCCTTTCGGAGGGATGATTGTGAAAAAACTGGTCGTTATTCTGTGCTTATTTTTAATTGTATCATTTACTGCCTGCTCTGTCAAGGAAGATGACAGTGTCTGCGTAAAAGACAGTTGCGACATGCCGCCGATCCCCGCCTTCTGCCTGAACGCGACTTTGCCGGAGAATACCGTGATGGCGGCGATGACTGAGGACGGACAGCGCGTTTTTTACGTCCACGACGACTTTACGATCTGCAAGGAATCCGTCAGCGCGTCTTCCGCTGACGAAGCATTCCAAATGCTGACCGGACGGACGCAGGAATCGCTGCGGCCCGTTACCGTCACGCGCTTCCCGCAGGAGGAATACCGCTACTCCTGCACCGTGGCGGGAGAATACGGCGAGGAAGTCTGCACCGGCGTGCTCTTCTTCGACGGCACGCACGGCTACAGCCTGCAGATCACCTGCGACGCGCGAGCCGAGAAAGCATATCGCGGCGTCTTTGCGGAGCTTTTGGAAAATACGACGTTGGACGCCGTTTGACAAATCGGGGAATATCGGATAGAATAGTTCCCGAAGGTGATACCAATGAAAAAATGGCTGATTGCCGCGTTGCTGATCGTCCTTGCCATTTTGATTGCAGTCAGCGTCTTTCTCGTCGTCCGCTTCCTTGCAGTCTATGACGAAACAGAGCCGGATACGACGAAGGAAACTGCGGCGAGTTCTGACATCGCAGGTTACGCGATGGAGCAGTGGCCGGATTATCAAATCTCATACGACCCCGCTTCCGACGTTCTCACGCTTTCCAAGGAAACCGCGCTGAACTATGAATCCGCCTGCGCCTACGGCGGCAGCGTCTACGAAGGCGAACTTGCGCCGGCAACCTTTCGGCAGGATGCCGCCAGCATCGCGCTTGACGTCGCCGCGCGCTGCGGCAGACCGGCTCTTACCGTCACGCTCTGCTATCTCAGTTCGGACGGAAAGCCGATCTTTACGGTCGACAGCGGCGGAAGCGTCTGGACATGCTGGGAAACAGAAAAACCGTAATTGCACGGAGATACGCTTATGAAAGATAAAATCAAATCCTTATTTGACGAAAAACTCTGGAAGTTTCTGCTGGTCGGCGTTCTGAACACGATCGTCGGCGAAGGACTGAAGGCGCTGCTGCTTGCCTTTACTTCCCTCGCGCCGCTGCCCGCCTCGGCGATCAGCACGGCGATTGCAAGCGTGATGAGCTATTTCCTCAACCGCTACTTCACCTTCAAGTACAAGGGTGACAACGCGAAGGCGATCCTGCGATTTACGTTGAACATCGCGGTCTGCTATATTCTCTCCCACGCGATCGCGCTGCTGGTGATCTATCCCCTGCTGACCGGCGCGGAAAACGGATGGCTCTCCGGGCTGAGCCTGATCGCTGCGGAAAAGAAGACGGCGGCGGATTATATCGCGACCTACAGCGGCTCCGTACTGTTCGTCGGTTTCAACTATCTGGGGCAGCGCTTCTTCGCGTTCCGTGAGGAAAAAGAGACGCCGGAAGAAGAATAAGATACGGGAGGCGCATTTGCGCCTCCCTTTTATATTGACAAAAAGATTTTTTTTGTTATAATTTGTTATGCTTTACAGAAAAATGTGCAATTTGAGGTGAAAAACCATGCTTCGCCGTACTCTGCAAAGAGTCATTCCTACATACGCCGTCCTGCCGCTGGCAATCACCGGCATCATGAACCTGCTCTCCTTCTCAGGGACAAAGCTTTTCCTCTACATATTCGGACTTGGCACTCCGATCGATCAGTTGCCACGCTGGACAACCGCCGGAGACGCGCTCTTCCCCTATACTCCCATCTGGGCGATCGCTTATATCGCTTCTTTCGCTTTCTGGTTCTACCTTTACACAACGGTGGCAAAAGAAAGCCCCGAAGCTGCATACCGGCTCGTCGCTGCCGATTTCTGCGGCAAGCTCGTCTGTCTGATCTGCTTTATCGTAGTGCCAAGCACGCTCGACCGTCCGACCGGCGATGCGATCGGCACCGGCTTCGGCCCGTTCCTGATCCGCGTGATCTACTGGACGGACGACCCGACCAATCTGTTCCCTTCTCTCCACTGCTTTATTGCGTGGCTGGGTACGCGGTACATATTCGAGGCGAAGAAGCTGCGTTTCAGAGCGCTCAACGCCGTGCTTTGCGTGATCGGCTCTCTGATGGTGTTCGTTTCCACGCTCTATACGAAGCAGCACGTCATCGTGGACGTCTATTCCGGCGTCGCGCTTGCGGAAATCTGCTACCTCATCGGAAAATACACCAAGCTGCCAAACCTGTTCCGCAAACTGAACGAGTGGTTCATGACCACGAAGCTGTGCAAGTTCTACGATACGGAAAACTGGAGAGACGCATAAGTGTATAGAAAAGCCGCCTGCATTTGCAGGCGGCTTTTCATATTCAGCTCACGCGGACGATACAGATGTATTCCTTGCCGTTGTACGTTACGGTAACGTTCGTCGTGCCGTAGTTCTTCGGCGTGACGACGCCGTCTTTGATCTCGCAGACGTTCGGCTTTTCGATCGTATAGGTAAGATCCGTAATGCGTTCGCCGTCGGCGTCATAAAGGAAGAGGTTGAAGGTCTCAGTCCGCGCCAGAGACAGCGTAACGTCTGTCAGCTTCAGATGCGCGCCGTCGTCGGCATGGTCGCCGAAGGTGCAGCGGATAAGCACCTGCGCGATCTGATCGCCGACCTGCGCGGTCACGATCGTTTTGCCGCCGCTGATTGCGGTCACGATGCCGTTTTGATTGACCTTGGCAACGGTCACGTCGTCGCTCGTCCAATTCACCTTCATGCCGGACGGCAGATTCATCACACGCAGCATCAGCGTCGCGCCCCTGGCGTAAAGCGACGCGTCGATCGGGTAATTGAGCTGCGGCTCATAGTTATCAGGCTCTGAAACGTCCGTCGGAACAATATTTCCCTCGGGATCGACGCACCGCACGGTGCAGGTCAGCGTCTGATCGCCGCAGGTGATCTCGAGCTCCGCCTCGCCATAGCCGGTGGCGGTCACGGTAAATGCGGCGGATTTCAACTCCGTGCCGATCTCGGACTTTGCATCATTGGATACGGATGCGACCTTTTCGTTGCTGCTGACGCAGTACATGGTTTTGCCGCAGTCGAGGTTGACGCTTGCCGTCAGAACGGCGCTTTCACCGGGCGCGGTGAATTCGAGCCGATCCCTGTCCAGCGTCAGCGTCTTGCAGGCGTCGGCGTTCGCGTCGGTACGATAGATATCCTCGCGGACGATCCGATCCTCCAGGCCGGGCCACCAGCCGATCATATCGCCGATGAAGTAGAACACGACCAGCACAGCCAGAATCAAAAATACCAGCGCAGCGATCCGGAACGGCTTGGGATCAAGCTTTTTCGTCTTCTTTTTCTTCGGGGCGGAATACTTGCCCTTGGCGGCGCGCTGACGTTCTCTGCGCTCTTCGTCCGTGATGCGGCGGCGCTGGACGGGACGGCTCTCTTCGCCGTCCGACGTAACCGAGCTGCCGCAGAGCGGACATTTCCCGCGCGATTCGTCGTAAATTGTTCCGCAATAATAGCAAATCACTTTGTTTTCCATATAATTCTCACGCGTTCCTGCGTCATTGCTCCTTCCTGTTCATGTTACATATATTGCGCCATTTTTCATATCATATCATTTTCTTAAGAATATGACAAGAATGTTATTGATTTTTTTATAAAAATGTCATAGTATATAGTTGATTATTTTGGAGTTTTATAAGGAGGCGAATGCGATGTCCGATCTGAAAATGATCTCTCCTTTACTGGACGATATGCAGATCGAAAGGGAAACCGCGCCGCATAACGGACGCAAAAGCTTTATTCTTCGCCGCGGTTCCTCCGAGGAACGGTTTATCCTGAAGGTGCTCTCGATCCCCGCCGCCGACAGTCAGGTGCGCGCGATGATCCTTTCCGGTGCTTACGCAGACGAGGCCGAAGTACACAAATACTACGGCAAGGTCGTCGACGACATCAAAGCGGAATTGAGCGCGGGCAGGAAGCTTGCAGAAAGCGGCTATTTTGCGGGAGCGCTGGATTATCAGGTCGAAACGAAAGAATCCGGCGTGGGATATGACGTTTACATACTCCGTCCGTTCCATATCCCGCTCGATGAACTGCTCTCCCACGGTGCGATCACCAATCTGCGCGCGATCAATCTCGGCATTGATCTGTGCGACTCGGTCAGCGCCTGCCGGGAAGCCGGCTATATTTTCGGAAACATCAAGCCGGAAAACGTATTCCTGACGCAGTCGGGTCGTTTCATGCTCGGCGATCTGGGCCTGATCCCGCTGGAGGATTTGGAATACGCCTGTCTGCCGGAAGAATACATCGGCGCCTATTCCGCGCCGGAGCTGTCCGATATCACGTCCTCGCCCAACAAAACGATGGATTTGTATTCGCTCGGCATGGTACTCTATAAAATCTACAACGGCAACCACGACCCGTTTGAAGACGAAAACACCGGAGAAGGCATGGCAGACAAGCTCCGTATGACCGGGAAGGCGCTGCCCACCCCGATCTACGCCGATTACGAGCTCGCGGGGATCATTCTGAAGGCGTGCGCCTTCAAACCGGAAGACCGTTATCAGTCGCCGGAGGAGCTGAAGCAGGCGATCTGCATGTATATGCAGCGCAATGAGATCTCCGACACGCTGATCGTCCCGCCGATCGTTGCCGCCGAAACGCCGATCGCCGCTGAAGCTGCGGAGGAAGAGCCGGAAGAGGAGCCGATCCGCATGAGCGACGCCGAGCAGCTTGACGACGATTTCCGTCAGAGCTTTACGCCCGACCTGTCCGGTGCGGGTACGGAAAAGGACATCGACAAGACGATTGCGATCCCGGTCTTTGCTCCGACGGAAAAGCCCGCCGAGCCTGTGCCGGAGCCTTTGGAGCCGACGTCCGCGCCGGAAGCGGAGCCGGTTGAGCCGCAGCCGCAGGAACGAAGCGGCGAAGGCTTTGAAGAAGAAGCGGAAATCGACGAGGACTTCGACCCCGACCAGATCAATCTGGACGAACTGCTCGCTTCGGTCGAACGTGTCGTCAACAAAGAGCTTCCTGAGCCCGAGATGGAAGTCCCGACGGCAGAATCGACGCAGAACGAGCAGGCGGAATCCGCGCCTGTCTCCCGCGAGTACGTCGACGGCTCCGCCCGGCAAGAAGAAGATCCGGAGGAAGAAGAGGAACCGCGCCGCTCCGGTAAGGTCGGTAAGTTCTTCCTGATTCTGGGGCTTCTGCTTGCAATCGCCGCAGTCGGCTATTTCTTCGTCACCTGGCTCTTCGTTCAGGTGGACGCGGTCAACGTCCTTTCCTGCAACACCGAGGAAATGATCATTGAGCTCGTCACGACGGATTCGCAGGACAAATTCAACGTCACCTGCACCGACAGCTACGGCAACGCCTACCCCGTCGACGTTGTCTCCAACCGCTACACCTTCTCCTCCCTGAGCGAGAACACGACCTATACCATCACCGTTGAAGCGGCGCGTTATCACGTGCTGACTCCGGAGAGTGTCACCTCCCTGACGCGCACCACGCCGGAAGCGACGAGAATCACGGAGTTTACCGCCCGCCGCGGCGATACGGACGGCGAAGTGCAGCTCTCGTTCGAGTACGTCGGCCCTACGCCGCTGTACTGGATCATTTCCTACGCGAATGAAGACGGCAGCAGCGCCAAGTCCTATGACGTAAACGACAATACGACCCCTGCCCTGATTACCGGACTGACGCAGGGCGAGTCCTATACCTTTACCCTGGCTGCCGCCGGAGACGTGTTTCTCTCCGGCACGACCACGGTGGAATACGAGCTGCTGCCCTTTGTGGAGGCAAACGATCTCGATATCGTCGAGATTGACGGCAACAGTCTGCATATCACGTGGGAGTCGACCAAAAACGTCCCCGAAGAATGGACGATTCTTTGCGAATCCGGCGATTACAAGCAGGAGGGTACCTCCAAAGAGACTGCGTACACGATCTCCGATCTCCCCGATTTTGCGAGGGATTATACGATCTCCGTCAGCGCGAAAGGCATGGACAAGCCCGAGACGCTGGTTCTCCCTGCCAATCCGATCGTCGTTGACAACCTGAGAGCGACCGCGAACGATGACGGCACGGTCACGCTTGCGTGGGATATCCCCGCAGGCGCTCCGTCCGGCGGCTGGTACGTGACCTATAACGCGGTCGGCAGTTTCCATATTGAGTACCTGCCCGACGCGGAAAGCAACACCGTGACCGGCAATTCCACCGTACTGAAAGACCTGATCCCCAATACGGAATACTCCATTTCGATCGCAACGACCGCCGCTGACGCTTCTTCCCGCGTGTTCGGCGAGACGAATACCAGTATCAAGACCGCGCCCGCACAGTACTTTAAGAGCTACGGCATTGACCCTGACGCGCCTCTGCCCATGGAGGGCGGTTACGTTTCGCTCTGGACAGTTCCGGAGAAAGAGGACTGGAAGTACACCGATCTGAGCGACAAGAAGACGGATTTCTCCGTCTCGGACAAAATCGCGGTCTGTCTGGAGGTCAAGGCGGTCAACGCATCGACGGATACGATCCGTCTGAGCTACGTCATCCGCGACGCGGAAGGACACGCCGTGACCGACGCTGTCAAAACGATGCAATGGAACGACATGTGGTACAGCCGCCGTCATGCCAGCGCGATCCCGATGCCCGAAAAGGACGGAACTGTCGTCACCGGCAGCTACACGCTGGAAATCTACGTCAACGGCAAGCTGCTCGCCTCTGCTCCGTTCACCATTTCCTGATTTTTCAAAAATATCAAAGGAGATATTGATATATGGCAAGAAAAGTTATGATCACCGAGACTGTCCTGCGCGACGCCAACCAGTCTCTGATGGCCACCCGGCTTCCCTATTCGGATTTTGCCGACATTTTGCCCACGATGGACAAAGCCGGTTACTATTCCGTCGAATGCTGGGGCGGCGCCACTTTTGACTCCTGCCTGCGTTACCTGGGCGAAGACCCGTGGGAGCGCCTGCGCAACATCAAGAAGGCGATGCCCAACACCAAGACGCAGATGCTGCTGCGCGGTCAGAACCTGCTCGGTTACAAGCACTATCACGACGACGTGGTGGAAAAATTCGTAGAGCTTTCCATCAAGAACGGCATCGATATCATCCGTATCTTCGACGCGCTGAACGATTTTCGCAATCTGGAGACCGCGCTTGCCGCCGTCAGAAAATTCTCCAAGCAGTACAACCGTCACGTGATCGCTTCCGGCTGCATTTCCTACACGCAGAGCCCGGTGCATACCGTTGAAAAGTACGTCGAAATGTGCAAGAAGCTTGTGGAAATGGGCTTTGAGACCCTGTGTCTCAAGGATATGGCAGGCACGATGAGCCCCTATGAGGCGGAAGGTCTGATCAAGGGCATCAAGTCCGCGGTCGGCAACGTGCCGGTTATCCTGCACACTCACTGCACGACGGGCATGGCGTATATGACCGTCACCAAGGCGATCGAAGCAGGCGTGGACGTCATCGACTGCGCGACCTCCTGCTTCTCCAACGGCACCTCTCAGCCCGCGACCGAGACGATGTTCTACGCGCTCGGTCAGTACGGCATCGAGACCGGGTTGAGCGAGGACGTGATCAACAAAGTCAACGACTATTTCAAGCCGATCAAGCAGAAGTACGTGGACGCCGGCACCATCAACCCGAAGTCGATGGCGACCGACTCGCAGGCGCTCGTTTACAAAGTCCCCGGCGGCATGCTCTCGAACATGATCGCCAACCTCAAGGACATGAACGCGATGGACAAGTTTGACGAAGCGCTCAAGGAGATCCCCGCCGTCCGCAAGGATCTCGGCTATCCCCCGCTGGTCACGCCGCTGTCGCAGATGGTCGGCAATCAGGCGGTCACGAACGTCCTCGTCGGCGAACGCTATAAGAATATCTCCAACGAAGTCAAGAACTACTTTAAGGGCGAATACGGCATCGCACCCGCGCCTGTCAGCCAGGAGCTGCAGGACAAGATCCTCGGCGCGGGCAACGAGCCCACCGACTGCCGCATCGAAGATCAGAAACGCACCGGCAAAGACTTTGAAGACGCAAAGGCGGCGCTCGGCGATCTGGCGCGCAGCGAAGAAAATATCATGAGCTACATCTGCTTCCCCAAGCAGGCAAAGGAATTCCTCGAAAAGCGCAGGGCTGCAGAAGAGAACGTCTGCACCTACAGCATTGAAGAGATCTGAGGAGGCACGCTATGAATCATGTCATTTTAGACGCGTCGTTTCTCAGGGTCGGTGAAGCAGGGCTGACCGGCTTGCTCGGCTATGCCGTCGTGTTTACCGGTCTGTGTCTGCTGCTTGCGCTTCTGCTGATCAGCGGCGGTATTTTCAAGGCGAAGGCAAAAAAGGCCGCTGCCGTCGTCACCCCCGCAGAGCCGACGCCCGCTGCTGAAGCGAAGACCGCTCCCGGCACCGCCGGCGAGGTCAAGCTCTACGACGTGCCCGACAAGGAGGCCGCCATGATCATGGCGATCGTCGCGGACAAGCTGCAGAAGCCGCTCAACGAGCTGCGGTTCATTTCCATCAAGGAGGTCAAGTAAGATGAAGTATAGAGTTACCTTAAACGGAAAGACGTATGAAGTTGAAGTTGAAGCAGGGAAAGCCATGCTTCTGGACGAATACGAAGCCTATGCGCCCGCTCCCGCCGCGCCGGCTGCTCCGGCCGCAGCGCCGGCAGCCGTGCCTGCTCCCGCAGCCGCTCCGGCAGCAGTGAGCCTTGCCGCCGGCGAGCCCGTTCCCGCGCCCATGCCCGGCGTCATACTGAAGCTGCTGGTCAAACAGGGCGACAGCGTCAAGGCGGGCGATACCCTCGCCATTCTCGAAGCGATGAAGATGGAAAACGAGATCGCCGCGCCTAAGGCCGGCACGGTCGCGCAGGTCGTCTGCAAGGTCGGAGACAAGGTCGATACCGGCGCAGCTCTGGTTGTCCTCGCGTAAGGAGGCGCAGCATGGATATTATCGGTACTTTGAAAGGGCTGCTGACAGACTCCGGCTTTGCTTCTCTGATGGCGGACGGCGGCTGGCAAAACCTTCTTATGATCGTCATTGCCTGCGTTCTGCTCTATCTTGGCATCAAAAAGAAGTTTGAGCCGCTGCTGCTGGTCGGCATCGCCTTCGGCTGTCTGCTGGTCAACATCAGTTGGTTCTACAGCAAGCTGAGCGCCGGAAATCCCGACGCGCTCTTCCACCAGGATCTGTGGGACGCCTTCCTCGATCCGAACGATCCCGCCTACCACAGCTACGGCGCGATCCTCGCGCACGGCGGTCTGCTCGACATTCTTTACATCGGCGTCAAGGCGGGCATTTACCCCTGTCTGATCTTCATGGGCGTCGGCGCGATGACTGACTTCGGCCCGCTGATCGCGCGTCCCTCCTCTCTGATCATGGGCGCCGCCGCGCAGCTTGGCGTTTTCCTCGCCTTCTTTGGCGCAAGTCAGATCGGCTTCACCGGCGCGCAGTCCGCCTCCATCGGCATCATCGGCGGCGCGGACGGCCCGACTGCGATCTTCCTCACCACCAAGCTCGCGCCCGAGCTGTTAGGCGCGATCGCCGTTGCCGCCTATTCCTACATGGCGCTGATCCCGCTGATCCAGCCGCCCATTATGAAGGCGTTGACGACGAAAAAGGAACGCGAGATCGTTATGAAGCAGGCAAGAGAAGTTTCCAAGACGGAAAAGATCCTCTTCCCGATCATCGTCACGATCTTCGTCGTGCTCCTGCTCCCCTCCACCGCTCCGCTGATCGGCTGCCTGATGCTCGGCAACCTGTTCCGTGAGTGCGGCGTGACCGAGCGTCTTTCCGACACGGCGCAGAATTCTCTGATGAACATCGTCACGATCTTCCTCGGCACCTCCGTCGGCGCGACCATGATCGGCTTCCGCTTCCTCGCTGTGGATACGCTGAAAATCGTGGGTCTCGGACTCGTCGCGTTCGGCTTCTCCACCGTCGGCGGTCTGCTGGTCGGCAAGCTGATGTGCTGGCTCACCAAGGGCAAGATCAATCCGCTGATCGGCTCGGCGGGCGTTTCCGCCGTTCCGATGGCGGCGCGCGTGTCCCAGGACGTCGGCAGAAAATTCAACAAGAACAACTATCTGCTGATGCACGCCATGGGTCCGAACGTGGCAGGCGTCATCGGCTCGGCAATCGCGGCCGGCTTCCTGCTCAAGGTCTTCGGCGGCTGATCGCAGGATTACGAGAAAAAAACGCCTTGACAGTCGTCAAGGCGTTTTCTTTGCTTCCGCGCGGTCGAAGGCGTGCAGCCAGTCGGATTTCAAATAATAGATCAGGAAAATAACGCTGCTGATCGTCCACGTCAGCGGATACGCGCTGAAGATGACCCAACTTTCCTTCTCAATCGGCACCATGATGGAGATATACGCCACGCGGATAGCGCACCACGTCGCCAGCATGACGAACATCGGCACCATCGGCTTGCCCGCGCCGCGCATGATCGCCGCGATACAATGCGAAAACGACAGCATGCAGAAGAACAGCGATTCGACGCGTGACTGTTTTATACCGATCCCAATCGCAGCCTCGTTGTCCGTAAAAAACCCCATCAGCGGTCTGGCAAACACGATCAGGGCGACGCCGATCAGCTCCGCGGCGAGCACGCTGCCGACCGTGCCGAGCTTCGTGCCCTTTTTGACGCGGTCGTACTGTCTTGCGCCGAGATTCTGACTGACGAAGGTCGTCAGCGCCATGGTAAAGCACGTGATCGGCAGGAAGGCAAAGCCCTCCAGCTTCGCGTAGGTGCCACAGCCCGCAACGGTGTTCTCGCCAAAAGAATTGATATTCGTCTGCACGATGACGTTGGCAAAAGCGATGATCGAATTCTGCACGCCCGACGGCAGGCCGTACTTGATGATCTCCCGCAGCATCGGCAGGTGGAATCGTATCCTGCGCGGATGGAGCTGATAGTCCGTCTTGTAGTGCGCCAGCCGATACAGACACAGGAAGACGCTGATGAACTGTGAGATCGTCGTCGCAAGCGCGGCAGACCATACGCCCCAGCCGAAGCCGCCGACAAAGAGGAGATCGAGCGCGATGTTGACGAGCGACGAAAAGATCAAATAGTACAGCGGATGTTTGCTGTCTCCGACGGCGCGCAGGATGCCCATGCCGAGATTGTACATGACGATCGCAAGCGAGCCGAGGAAGTAAAACCGGAAGTATTCCGCCGAATACGGGAAGACGTTGTCCGGCGTCTGCATCAGTTTGAGCATCAGCGGCGTCAGTCCCACGCCAATTCCGGTCAGCAGAAGACCAGCCGCAAGTCCGAACGCCACGGTGGTATGGACGGCGATCTGCAGACGTTCCGTGTCCTTTGCGCCGAAATGACGGGAAATGATGACGCCCGCGCCCACGGCAATGCCGCCGAAGAAGCCGACCAAAAGAAAAATCAGGCTGCCCGTCGAGGTCACCGCCGCATATTCCGAATCCGACAGATAGTGCCCGACGATCCACGCGTCTGCGGTATTATACAGTTGTTGAAATACCTGCCCCAGCAGGATCGGCATGGCAAAGGTGATCAGACCTTTCCAGATCAGGCCTTGCAGCAGGCTGTCGTTTTGTCGCTTCAAGTCGTTTTCTTCTTTCGGGAGATTTTGCTGTATTATACCATAAACGATCCGAAGCCGCAATCGCTTTTCCGCCGTTTCCGACCGGAAAACATATCCTTCCGCGCAATTCGTCATTTTTCATTGACTTATATCTGTCGAAGAAGTATAATATATGAGGAAAATTTCGATCGGAGCATCCAAAATGAAAAAATTTCTGATTACCATGCTTGTCCTGTTGATCGTCGGCGGACTGGTATTCGGTCTGTTCTACTTCTTCTGGACGGCTGAAAACTTCGCGTCTCTCGGCGCAAGCGCAATGAAAGACGGAAAATACGGCAGAGCGGTCTCCCGCTATGAAATGGCAGTCCGGCTCGACCCCGATAATCCCGAGTACGTGCTTTCCCTCGCGGACGCCTGCATCGCAAACGGCAGCTATACCAAGGCTGAGCGGTCTCTGGTCGACGCGATCAAAGCAAGACCGTCCGCCGTGCTGTATACGAAGCTGTCTTCGGTCTACGTCGAGCAGGATAAGCTTTTTGACGCGCAGAAGATGCTGGACAGCATTACCGCGCCGAATCTGCGCGCGGAGATCGACGGCAAGCGTCCCGCCGCGCCGGTCTTTCTGCCGGAATCCGGCGAATACGATGAATACATCGACCTGACGATCGAATGTGCCGGCAGCACCTACATTTCGCTGACGGAGCAGTATCCCTCGACTTCTTCCGGCGCCTATGAAGCGCCGATCGCACTGTCCGCCGGCGCGACCCACGTCAGCGCAATCACGGTCGGCGAGGACGGACTGGTCAGCCCGCTCTCACAGGGTGATTATACGATCGTCGGCGTGGTTGAGGAAGTCGCCTTCGCCAGCCCCGAGCTCGAAGCCTACGTCCGCGATACGCTCTTCATCCCGCGCACAAGCAAGGTCATGACGGACGATCTCTGGCAGATCACCGAGCTGACCCTGCCGGACGACGTATCGGTCTACGACGATCTGGTCAACTTTACCAAGCTGAAAACGCTCGTCATTCACGATTCGCCGCTTGATTCCTGCGGATTCCTTGCCGCCATGCCGGAGCTGACGACGCTCGATCTTTCCGGCTGCATGCTTTCGCCTGAGGATATTGAAATGATCGGAGCCCTGCCCCTGCTTTGCAATCTCCGCTTGAGCGGGTGCGGTCTGACGAACATCAGCTCCCTTTCGGCACTGGTGGATTTGGAAGATCTCGACCTTTCCTATAACAGCATTTCGGATATCAACGCCCTCAACGGCATGAAGTATCTGCGGCAGTTGAATCTGCGCAGCAACGCGGTCGCGTCTCTCGAATCGCTCAAGTACGCAGGCAAGCTGCGTGTCCTCGATATTTCTGAAAACGATATTCCCTCTCTTGCCCCGCTTTCGAACTGCTCTCAGATGGAAAAGCTGATCGCGGACGACAACGATATTTCGGACATTGGCATCGTCGCTAAAATGCCGGAGCTTTCCTCGCTCTGCGCGTCGCGGAACAAGATTTTCGACGCAAGCGCCGTCGCCTCCTGCCCCGCGCTGACGCGTTTGGAGCTCGCGGATAACGCGCTGACCAGCATTGCCATGCTCGCGGATATGCCGCAGCTTTCCTACCTCGACGTCAGCCACAATCTGATTACCGAGATTCCTGCGCTGAACGTGGAAGAATGCAAGCTCAGCAGCTTCTACGCTTCGTACAACAAGCTCGAAAGCGTGCAGCATCTGGCAGGTCTGCTGGAGCTGACCTACGTGAACGTGGACTATAACGACAATCTGGAGGACATCGAATGCCTGACTCCGTGTCACATGCTCGTGCAGGTAGACGCCTTCGGAACGAAGGTCGAAAAGGTCGAAGCCCTGCTCAGCATGGGCGTCATCGTAAATTTCGATCCCACGACCGCGCCGTCCTACGTTGACAACTGACGCAATGAAAAACCCGTCGGATTCTCCGACGGGTTTTTATTTTTTCAGCTTTCGGTAGAGGGCGGCTAGCGCGCAGCCGAGCGCGCCGCCTGCGGTGTTGAGCAGCACGTCTTCCAGCTCGGTGCAGCCGGTGCCGAAGACGAACTGCAGCAGCTCGATCAACACGGAAAGCGCGGCGGTCAGAAGGATCGTTTTCCACACTGCCAGCCCGCGCATTCGCAGATAGAAGCCGAACGGCGCAAACCACAGCAGGTTGCCGACGAATAGGTAAACGAAATAGCCGATCTGTCCCTTGGTCAGATAGCCGAAGATCGTCTGAAACGGCACCCATACCACCGTCCCGCTGAACAGTCCGTTCGCTGCCCAGCCGTCGCGAAACACCGTGATCCGAAAGAGGACAAACAGATATAGGGAGAACATCAGAATACGGAAGGTACGTTTATCCACGGCAGGCTTCCTCCAACAGGCGCAGAGCTTCGAGGCACGTTTCCCTGCGGTTTTCTTCCCTGCCGCCGCACAGCGTCAACCGCCTGCAGAGGGTTTGATCGTCTGTAGCGCAGGCGATATAGATCTCTCCGACGTTTGGATTCTTCGGATCAGCTCTGGGGCCTGCGTTGCCGGTGGCCGCAAGCGCAAAATCCGCGTGCAGAAGGCTACGGACACCCTCCGCCATCTGCACCGCGACCTCCTCGCAGACCGCGCCCTTTTCTTCCAGCAGCGCCGCGTCCACGCCGAGCAGCGCGGTCTTGACGGCGTAGGCGTAGGAGATCACGCCGCCGAGGTAGACGGCGGACGCGCCCGGCACGTCGGTAATCAGTTTCCCGAGCAGACCGCCGGTGCAGCTTTCCGCCGTGGCGAGCGTTCTGTTTCGCGCGGTCAGGCGGGAAACGACAACTTTTGCCTCATCCATGGTAGCGTACCCGGATCATTTCCGTGTTGGCGAGCGCGCGCTCGATCAGCGCGTCGAAGTCCAGCTTTTCGCATGCCTTATCGACCTGCGCGACGGTCGGCTTTGTCTTCGGATGCCGCGGCGTAAATACCGTGCAGCAGTCCTCGTACGGCAGGATGGAGGTCTCCATCGTGCCGATCTTTCTGGCCAGTGTGACGATCTCCTCCTTGTCCATGCCGATCAGCGGCTGAAAAATGGGAAGATCGACGCATGCGCCCGTCACCGCCATCGCCTCCATGGTCTGCGACGCGACCTGCCCGAGATTCTCACCCGTCACGAGGCAGCCGCAGCCGTGGTCGCGCGCGATGCGTTCGGCGATCTTCATCATAAACCGACGCATGATGAGCGTGAAGAACTCCTCCGGGCAGTTGTCGCGGATCGCCTCCTGAATCTCCGTAAAGCCGACGACGTTCACCGTCATCTTGCCGCAGTAACGGGTCATCAGGCGCGCCAGCTCCAGCACCTTGTCCTTCGCCAGCTCACTGGTGTAGGGATAGGAGAAGAAATGCACGCATTCGAGCTCCACGCCGCGCTTTGCGATCATGTAGCCGGCGACCGGCGAATCAATGCCGCCCGAGAGCAGCACCATCGCTCTGCCGCCCACGCCGGTCGGCAGACCGCCCGCGCCGGGATCTGCGGGCCCGTGGACGTAAGCCGCGTGATCGCGCACCTCCACGTAGACCGTGTACGCCGGATGGTGGACGTCGACCTCGATCCCCTCCACCGCTTCAGCGATCCTACCGCCGATTTCCTGGGAAATGCCGATGGAGGTCAGCGGGAAGCGCTTGTCCGAGCGTTTGGACTCAACCTTGAAGGACTTTGCCATGCGCAGCTCGTCGCCGAGGTACGCCATCGTCTTTTCGAAGATGTCGTCCAGGTTCTTCTCGCACGGGCGGCAGCGACAAAGGCTCACCACGCCGAAAATATAATGGCAGGCGTCCCACGCGCCTTCCAGGTCGCAGGAATCATTCTCGGGCTCGATATAGACCGTGGACTGCACGATATAGACCCGAAAGTCGCCGAACGGGCGCATTCTGCGCGCCACGTTGGTCTTCAGGCGGTTTTCAAACTGGAACTTGTTGCCGCCCTTGAGGACGATCTCGCCCAGCTTCAGCAAAAACATTTCTTTCATGGTATTCTCACGTCCTAACGTAGTTGATAGGTGCGGTACTGGATCGCTTCGGCGATATGCTCCGGACGGATCGCTTCGCTGCCGTCCAGATCGGCGATCGTTCTGGCAACCTTGCGAATGCGGTCGTAGCTTCTCGCCGTCAGACCGAGCGCGTCGAACGCCTGCTTCATCAGCGCGGCGCAGCTATCGTCCAGCTCGCAGTAGTCCCGCAGCTCGCGCGTCTGCATATCGGCGTTGCAACGGCATTTCGTTGCGATAAACCGGTCGCGCTGGATCTTCCGCGCCGCTTCCACGCGCTTTTTGATCGCGGAGGACGGCTCCGGCGCGGCGTGTCCGCGCAGCTCGTCAAAATTCAGCGCGGGAACCTCGACGATGATGTCGATTCTGTCCAGCAGCGGGCCGGAAATGCGGGAAAGATACTGATGTACCGCGAGCGGCGTACAGGTACAGCGTCCTGACGGGTCGCCGTACCAGCCGCAGCGGCACGGATTCATTGCGCAGACGAGCTGAAACTGGCTTGGGAAGCAAGCCGTGCCGCTCGCTCTTGAGATCGTCACGACCCCGTCTTCGAGAGGCTGACGCATGACCTCGAGCGTTTCCTTTTTGAATTCGGGCAGCTCGTCTAAAAACAGCACGCCCTTGTGCGCCAGCGAGATCTCGCCCGGGCGCGGGATCGTGCCGCCGCCGGTCAGACCCGCCGAAGAGATCGTATGGTGCGGCGCGCGGAAGGGTCTTTGGCGGATCAGCGGATTATCCGGCGGCAAAAGTCCCATGACGGAATGGATCTGCGTGACCTCCAGCGCTTCGTCGCGCGTCATATCCGGCAGGATCGACGGCAGCCGTTTGGTCAGCATGCTCTTGCCTGAGCCCGGAGGCCCGACGAGCAGGACGTTGTGCGCGCCGGCAGCGGCGATCTCCAGCGCCCGCTTGACGTTCTCCTGTCCCTTGACGTCCGCAAAGTCGAGGAAAACCTGCGTTTCGTCCTTCGGGATCCACTGCGGCTCCGGCTCGATCGGTGCTTCTCCCCGTAGGTGGGCGACCAATTGCGCTACGTTTTTGACGGGATAGACCTTGATCTCTCCGGCAAGCGTCGCTTCCTTCGCGTTATCGGCGGGAACGTAGATCGCGCTGTAGCCTTTCTTCTGCGCGGCGATCGCCATCGGGAGCACGCCGTTGACCGGACGGAGCTTGCCTTCCAGACTCAATTCGCCCAGAAACGCCGCTTGTTCCGTCGGAATTCTGCACACCTCCGTCGCAGCCAGAATGCCGAGCAGAACGGGCAGATCGTACAGCGAACCGGACTTTTTCATATTTGCCGGCGCAAGGTTGACCGTGATCCTGCTGACCGGGAACTTGAAGCCGCTGTTGCGGATCGCCGCGCGGACGCGCTCACGCGCCTCCTTGACCGCGGTATCGGGCAATCCGACGATCTCAAACGCCGGCAAGCCGCTCGTGATATAACACTCGACCGATACGGGAATGCCGGCAATGCCTTCCAGCCCGAACGAATCCAGCCGACTGATCATCCGATTCTCCTCCTTTGTCATTATCTGTAATATCATACAACACTCCGCGCAAAAATACAATGCGAATTTCCCGTGTCTGAAAGATTTAGAAATTTTATGAAGAAAATTCAAGTAATATGTCTTTTCTCATATATTTTGTGATTTACAAAATCCGCAAGGCGTGTTATAGTTATAGTATCTGCGAAGAAATACTATATGGAGGTATTTATTTTGGCAAGAAAGCTTAAAACCATGGACGGCAATACTGCCGCCGCGCATGTCAGCTACGCCTTTACCGAAGTAGCGGGCATCTACCCCATCACCCCGTCCAGCCCCATGGCGGACTACGTCGATCAGTGGTCGGCACAGGGTCGTCTGAACATCTTTGGCAACCGTGTCAAGGTCGTCGAGATGCAGTCCGAGGCAGGCGCCGCAGGTACCGTGCACGGCTCTCTGGCAGCCGGCGCGCTCACCACTACCTACACCGCCTCCCAGGGTCTGCTGCTCATGATCCCGAACATGTACAAGATCGCCGGCGAGCTGCTGCCGGGCGTGTTCCACGTTTCCGCCCGTACCGTCGCTTCGCACGCGCTCAACATCTTCGGCGACCATTCCGACGTCTACGCCTGCCGTCAGACCGGTTTTGCGATGCTCTGCGAAACCAACCCGCAGGAAGTCATGGATCTCGGCGCAGTTGCGCACCTTGCAGCCATCAAGGGCCGCGTGCCGTTCATCAACTTCTTCGACGGCTTCCGCACCTCCCACGAGATCCAGAAGATCGCGATCTGGGACTACAAAGATCTCAAGGACATGTGCGACATGAAGGCGGTCGACGAATTCCGTAAGCACTGCCTGAACCCCGAGCGTCCGGCGATGCGCGGCTCTCACGAGAACGGCGATATCTTCTTCCAGCACCGTGAAGCCTGCAACAAGTACTACGACGCGCTGCCCGCGATCGTGGAGACCTACATGAAGAAGGTCAACAAGAAGCTGGGCACGAATTATCAGCTCTTCAACTACTACGGCGCGCCCGACGCTGACCGCGTCATCATCGCCATGGGTTCCATCTGCGACGTGGCGGAGGAAGTCATCGACTACCTCAACGCGCACGGTCAGAAAGTCGGTCTTGTCAAAGTCCGCCTGTTCCGCCCGTTCTGCCCGGACAAGCTCCTGGCAGCCATTCCCGCGACCGCGAAGAAGATTGCGGTGCTCGACCGTACCAAAGAGCCCGGCGCGCAGGGCGAGCCGCTGTATCTGGACGTCGTCACCGCGCTGGCAAACGCCGGCAAGACGGACGTCACCGTCATCGGCGGCCGCTACGGTCTCGGCTCCAAGGACACGCCTCCCGCTTCCGTCTTCGCCGTCTACGACGAGCTGAAGAAGGCTGCGCCGAAGCGCATGTTCACCATCGGCATCAACGACGACGTGACCAAGCTGTCCCTGAAGGAGCGCAAGAACGTTCCCAACACTGCGGCAAAGGGCACCATCGAATGCAAGTTCTGGGGTCTCGGCGGCGACGGCACCGTCGGCGCGAACAAGAACTCCATCAAGATCATCGGCGACCACACCGACAAGTTCGTGCAGGCGTACTTCCAGTACGACTCCAAGAAAACCGGCGGCGTCACCATTTCCCACCTGCGCTTCGGCGACAAGCCGATCAAGAGTCCGTACTATATCAACAAGGCGGACTTCGTCGCCTGCCACAACCCGTCCTATATCACCAAGGGCTTCCCGATCGTCCGTGACGTCAAGCCCGGCGGCGTGTTCATGATCAACTGCCAGTGGGACAAGAAGGAGCTGGAGCATCATCTGGACGCTGCTTCCAAGCGCTACATCGCGAAGAACAACATCCAGCTCTACACCATCAACGCCATTGACCTTGCGATCAAGGTCGGCATGGGCAAGCGCACCAACACCATCCTGCAGTCCGCGTTCTTCACCCTTGCGAAGGTCATGCCCGAGGCTGACGCGATCAAGTATATGAAAGACGCCGCGACCGCTTCCTACCTCAAGAAGGGTCAGGACGTCGTCGACTGCAACCACCGCGCGATCGACGCCGGCGCTACCGCGTTCGTGAAGATCGACGTTCCCGCTTCCTGGGCGACCGCCGAGGACAAGGAAAAGGAAGTCAAGTACGAAGGCAAGCCCGAGCTTGTCAAGATGGTCAAGGACGTGCTCGTTCCCGTTGACAAAATGGACGGCGATTCTCTCCCCGTCTCCGCGTTCAAGGACTACGTGGACGGTCAGTTTGAGCTGGGCGCAGCCGCTTACGAAAAGCGCGGCGTCGCCGTCACCGTTCCCGAATGGGACGAGACGAAGTGCATCCAGTGCAACAACTGCGCTTACGTCTGCCCGCACGCAACCATCCGTCCGTTCGCTCTGACCGAGGCCGAAGCGAAGAAGGCGCCGAAGGCTGCCAAGATCGTCGACGTCAAGGCCGGCAAGGGCAAGGGCGTTTACAAGTACACGATGGCGGTCTCCCCGCTCGACTGCATGGGCTGCGGCGTCTGCGTCGGCGTCTGCCCGACCAAGGCGATCACCATGAAGCCGCAGGAAGAGCAGCTTGACCAGCAGAAGGTCTTTGACTACTGCGTCAGCAAGGTCGCAGAGAAGCCCGATATGCAGGATCTCACCGTCAAGGGCAGCCAGTTCAAGAAGCCGCTGCTTGAGTTCTCCGGCTCCTGCGCAGGCTGCGCGGAGACGAGCTACGCCCGTCTGATCACCCAACTCTTCGGCGACAGAATGTATATCTCCAACGCGACCGGCTGTTCCTCCATCTGGGGCGGCCCCGGCGCGACCTCTCCCTACTGCACCAACAAGGACGGCCACGGCCCCGCATGGGCAAACTCCCTGTTTGAGGATAACGCCGAGCACGGTCTCGGCATGTATGTGGCGCAGAAGGTCATCCGTGAATCGCTCGCGGAAAAGACCCGCAAGCTGATCGAGCAGCCGCAGACCCGTCCCGCCCTCAAGGAAGCCGCGCAGAAGTGGCTCGACACCATGGACGACGGCGAGGCGAACAAGGAAGCGACCAAGGCGTACATCGAAGCTTTGATGGCGAATATCTCCCTCATCGACGAGACCATCGGCTTCTTCTCCAGCAAGGCCGCCAAGGATATGTTCGGTGAAGAAGTCGCGGCGGAGAAGCTTGCGCACGCGAAACAGGTCAAGGCAAAGGGCGGCAAGTTCTGCGATTGCAGCGCCTGCACGCTGGTTGCCGAGATTCTCAAGGATAAGGAATACCTCTCCAAGAAGTCCGTCTGGATCTTCGGCGGCGACGGCTGGGCATACGACATCGGCTTCGGCGGCGTCGACCACGTGCTCGCGCAGAATGAGGACGTCAACATCTTCGTCTTCGATACCGAGGTCTACTCCAACACCGGCGGTCAGGCTTCCAAGGCTTCCAACATCGGTCAGGTCGCGCAGTTCGCTGCCGCCGGCAAGGAAGTCAAGAAGAAGAGCCTCGCCGAGATCGCGATGTCCTACGGCTATATCTACGTCGCGCAGGTCGCGATGGGCGCGAATCCCGCGCAGACCATCAAGGCGATCACCGAGGCGGAAGCTTACCACGGCCCGTCCCTCATCATCGGCTACGCCCCGTGCGAGATGCACTCCATCAAGGGCGGCATGATCCACTGCCAGGAAGAGATGAAGAAGGCTGTGGAATGCGGCTACTGGAACATGTTCCGCTTCAATCCCGCCAACGAGACCGGCAAGTTCACGCTCGACTCCAAGGCGCCGAAGGACGGCTATCAGGAATTCCTGATGAACGAAGCCCGTTACAGCCGTCTGACCCGCGAATTCCCGGAGCGTGCCGGCGAGCTCTTCGCCCGCAACGAGGCCGCTGCCAAGGAGCGCTACGATCACCTGCTCAAGCTCGTTGAAATGTACAAAGACTGATTTGCTTTTCCATTCCGGCGCGGAGAAATCTCCGCGCCGGAACTTTTTTCGCTTTTGTTCGTCAAACAGGTATGAAAAGTTTACATTTCCAAATGATATTTATGTTTACATCCCTGTCGAAGCGTGCTATAATATAGCGGAACTGTGGAAAGGAGGCGTTTCTCCATCAGAAATTATGACGATTTCGATCAGGATAATGCCCTGACTGAGAATAAAACGGAAAAACCGAAAAAGAAAAAGAAGAAAAAACGCGGCATGAAAATTGCGGCGATTCTGCTCAGCATCGTGCTGTTCTTTGAAGGTGTCTATTGCTTCCTTGCGTTTACGAAGATCGAGCCGATCAAAAACCTGCGCGAGGCTTTCATCTCTACCGCCCACGAAACGAATGAGCACGCATGGCTCGCAGATTATTTCCTTCCGAAGTTTATGACGGAGGAAGACTACAACAGGAAAAGGTTTCTGAGCGAGAAACAGGCGGAGCACAACAGCGTCCGTCCCACCGCGACGGAATCCGCCGATACGACGGAGCCCGACGTCACCGAATCGACAGAGCCGACGGAGCCCGACGTCAACGCTGCTGAGGAAGCTTTCTACAAGCTGTTTTGGGAAATCAGCAGAACTTCCTTTGAAGAATACCTGCGAGATCATCCCGAAGCCCTGAATAACGGCTGGGATGGCATTTATATCAACGAGGCGGGATTGAATGACAGCGGAACGAGCATCTACACCCAGCAGGGCGAGCAGGTGCTTGCGATCGACGTGCCGAACAAGCTGCTGCTCGTCCGCGTGAGCGGCACCGGCTATCTCGGCGTGCTTGCTATCGGCAAAGATCCCGCGCAGCTCCGCTGCGAAGCCTCCGCGGGCATCGGCTATTACGGACAGACGCTCGGCGAGATCGTTAACGGCAGCGGCGGCGTGATCGGTATGACCGCCAGCGGATTCTACGATCCGGACGGCAACGGCAGCGGCGGTATCATTGCCGGCTACGCCATGTGCGAGGGCAAGCCTTACGGCTATCACTACGGCGATACCGGCTACAAGCGCATCGAGCTTGCGACCGACAACCACTTCTATATCTGTAACTCCAACACGGAAACGACCCCCGATACGACGGACGCCGTGGAGTTCTCTCCCGCTTTGATCATCGACGGCGAGCTGATGGTCGGCGGCTTCTACGACTGGAACGGCATCAACCCCCGCGCGGCGATCGGTCAGTCCGAATACGGCGAGATCCTGATGCTGATCATCGAAGGCCGTCAGGTCGGACGCTCCATCGGTACCGACACCGAGACATGTGCAAAAATCCTCATGAAGCACAAGGGCTATACCGCGATGAACCTTGACGGCGGCACCAGCGCGGTCATGTACTACCACGGCGAATACGTGACGCGGTGCTCCAACCGCGCGATTGATTCGCGTCTGCTCCCGAACGCCTGGGTCTACGGCAATTACGAATAAGAAATCATGAAATGGGATGCTTCGGCATCCCATTTTTCGTTGACAATCCGTCTTGTTTTTTGTATAATACTTTTAGATTCGAGAAAACCGGCATTACGCCGGTCGAAATTGAATTTGTCAATTTTTTGCGTTCCAAAAAAACGCAGCGGAAAGGATATTTTGCAATGATTTACACAACAGAAGTAGAGCGTATGTGTCCGGTTGCAAAGGGCGCATATCACGGCCCGGCTCCCATTCCCGAAGAGGGCAAATGGGTGCAGGCCAAGCAGCTCAGCGACATTTCCGGCTTCACCCACGGTGTCGGCTGGTGCGCGCCGCAGCAGGGCGCCTGCAAGCTGACGCTGAACGTCAAGGAAGGCATCATTGAGGAAGCCCTCGTCGAGACGCTCGGCTGCTCCGGCATGACGCATTCTGCGGCAATGGCGTCCGAGATCCTCATCGGCAAGACCATTCTGGAAGCGCTGAACACCGACCTCGTCTGCGACGCGATCAACACCGCGATGCGCGAGCTGTTCCTCCAGATCGTCTATGGCCGCACCCAGAGCGCGTTCTCCGAGAACGGCCTCGCGGTCGGCGCTTCGCTGGAAGACCTCGGCAAGGGTCTGACCGGTCAGGTCGGCACCACCTTCGCCACCAAGGCAAAGGGCCCGCGTTATCTGCAGCTCACCGAGGGCTACATCACCAAGATGGCGCTCAATGCGGACAATGAGATCATCGGCTACGAATTCGTGAAGTTCGGCCCCATGATGGAGAACATCAAGGCCGGCATGGACGCCAACGAAGCCGTGAAGAAAGCCACCGGCCACTACGGTCAGTGGGACAGCGCGGTCAAGTACATTGACCCGCGCCACGAATAAGGAGGACGACATCATGGCACTGTTTGAAAGCTACGAAAGAAGAATTGGCAAAATCAACGGCGTCCTCGCAAAGTACGGCATCGGCTCCGTCGAGGAGTGCCGCGAGATCTGCAAGGCAAAGGGCTTCGACCCTTATGAGATCGTCAAGGGCATTCAGCCCATCTGCTTCGAGAACGCCTGCTGGGCGTACACCGTCGGCGCGGCGATCGCGCTGAAGTCCGGCGTCACCACCGCCGCAGAAGCTTCCAAGAAGATCGGCGAAGGTCTGCAGGCATTCTGCATCGACGGCTCCGTCGCGGACGACCGTAAGGTCGGTCTCGGTCACGGCAACCTCGGCGCAATGCTCCTGAGCGAGGAGTCCAAGTGCTTCGCCTTCCTCGCAGGTCACGAGTCCTTCGCCGCCGCGGAAGGTGCGATCGGTATCGTTCGTAACGCCAACAAGGCGCGCAAGACCCCGCTGCGCGTTATCCTGAACGGTCTTGGCAAGGACGCGGCGCAGATCATCTCCCGCATCAACGGCTTCACCTACGTGCAGACCCAGTTCGACTACTACACGGGCGAGCTGAAGATCGTCCGCGAGATCCGCTACTCCGAGGGTGAGCGTGCCAACGTCCGCTGCTACGGCGCAGACGACGTCCGCGAGGGCGTTGCCATTATGCACAAGGAAGGCGTCGACGTTTCCATCACCGGCAACTCCACCAACCCGACCCGCTTCCAGCACCCCGTTGCCGGCACCTACAAGAAGGAATGCATCGAGCAGGGCAAAAAGTACTTCTCCGTCGCCTCTGGCGGCGGCACCGGCCGCACCCTCCACCCGGACAATATGGCGGCAGGCCCCGCTTCCTACGGCATGACCGACACCATGGGCCGCATGCACTCCGATGCGCAGTTCGCAGGCTCCTCTTCCGTCCCGGCGCACGTCGAGATGATGGGCTTCCTCGGCATGGGCAACAATCCGATGGTCGGCGCTACCGTCGCCGTTGCAGTCGCTGTCGCGGAATCCCTCAAGTAAGCATATTTCGGTTTTTCCCTTTCCATCGCAAAGTAGCGACCTGCCACCGGCAGGTCGCTTTTTTAATTTATGTCCTGTTGCGGTGCCCGAAAATTGTGTGCCGCATTCGCGGCTTCAAATTTCGACCGCTGC
>JAFROD010000041.1 GCA_017429835.1 Oscillospiraceae bacterium | reverse complement strand
TACAGTTTGCACCAACGAGCGTGAAAGCTCAAGCAGAGCACCGTAAGACCGATTACCCTCTCATTGTAGCTTAGGTATGAGCCTCCGAGCAACGCATTTTTTATTGCGTCTTTTCAGGGTCAAACGTATTGTAGCAAGCAGAGCATCTGTGGGGACAAAATCTCCTCGATGCGGCTTGTTAGGGCATCGCCCTAACACCTTCTTTGCAGATTCTTCAAATCTGCAACTACGCACCTTTCAGGCGCTGGACGAAAAGTTATATCTACCTATCAGCATGAACGCGACTCTCGAAATTTTCCGGGAGCCGCGTTCTTCGTCAGCGGATTTCTTTGCTGCGTTCCTTGCGTTGCGGTGAAAAACTCTTCTGCTCACCGAGGATCTCGTTAACTATTTTTTTGCAGACGACAAGCTCGCGCTGCTCATCATTTATTTCGTGGAGTTCACAATACCAGCCATCTTTTTTGTCGGCGAGCTGCTGATACTCCGCAGATAATTCTTTCACGGACGGCAGCTTGCTCACGCCGAGTTCGTCATAGAATCTCTTTGCCGCTTTGTGCGCTTCGATCTCGTCGGTGTGGGCGGCGTAGAACTTTTTTGCGTAACCTTTGGCGCGGTATTCAGCGTAAACTTTTTTGGTTTTCGAGTAGTTTATCAACTGCGTTTTCAGACGGCTGATCTCTTTCATCCGCGTTTCTGCATCGCGGATCTGACCGCGCAAAGCGGAAACTTTTTGCGACGAAGCTTCCGTCCTCGCAGACAATGCGTTGTAGTCGCTGAACCCTTGTTCTTTCAAATACAGCATCGCCCGCGCCATCTGCGTGAGATTGAAATGCTTCGCCCAGTTTGCGTAGCCCGGACCTTTTCCTGCGTCGAGCGCCGCCTGAATGTCGATCAAAAGACTGGGGCCTTTTCGCTCGGGAATGCTCTGTTTCTTTTTCGGTATATGCGGCGGCAATCGCCCCTCAATGATTGCGCGGATCTCGTCCTCGGTATAACCCTTCCCGAGTGAGTTCATCCGAATATTTTTCTTAAAGTTCGGATGCGACAGCGAGATGTGCGCGCCGCATTTTATTGTGAAGCCGGCACGCTGAAATCGGGATAAAAAAACCGAAAAGTCAGTCGGCTTTTCAGATAAGATTTCGTCGATCGCTTCACGGACGAAGTCGCGGTTTGTCGGCTTGTGCGCTTCATCGCCAAGCCATTTGTTGTATGAAATTGTGGATTTGCGCTTTGGCTTGTCAACTACGGAGAGTCCGTGTTCAAGACAAATAATGTCACTGAGAGTACGAACGGCTCTACCGCTTTTTCGGAAGTCACGGAACTTCTGAGTACAATCAAGCGTCGTCGAATTCCAAATGATGTGGTTGTGAATATGCTTCTTGTCCGTGTGCGTTGCGACGAGGAAGGCGTGACGCCCTTTCAGAAATCTGGAAGCAAATTCGTAGCCGATCTTGTTTGCCTCTTCCGGTGTAACCTCTCCCGGCTTGAAGGATTGCCGCACCTGATATGCAAGTACGTCATGCTGCTTTCCGGACTTGTAATGCGGATCGCGTCCGGTGATTTCCGCATAGATTCTTTTGGAATAGGTAAACTCCGCGTCAGCAAGACCGGGACTGCACTCGAAAGAAGAAACGTATGCAAAGTTTTCTGTCTTCTCCGGGTTGATCGCGTAGGACGTTCGCTCATACAAACATTGCGCGACGGTCTTTCCTTTGTTTTGGTGCAAAGGAATGATTCTCGTTGTTGCCATTCAAAGCAATCTCCTTTAACAAAGAATCAAGCCGATGGAAAGAACCATCGGCTTGAAACCGTAAATATAATTGTCAGCCGTACATCACCCAAATGATGTATCCACCTTCGCCGTCTTCCTCGATCAGAACGTTACAGCGGTATCCTGCAATGCTATTGCCGTAGCCGATCAGATTATCGGCAGTTACCTGAACGTTCTCTGCCACGAGGCGACGACCATCCTCCATAGAACGAATGAGAACCCTGTCGCCGGGATAGTAGCTGGAATTGTCCAGCGTCATCGTCGTGTCGATCGTGAAGCCGAGAGAAGCGGCATATTCGCGTCCGTATGCTTCCAGCGCAGCGAGGTCAATCGTATCCTTGTCACTGTTAAGGTAGCGCGTCAGGATCGTGGCGATCTGCGCGCGGCTTGCGGACGCTTCCGGCAGGAGAAAGGCCTGCCCGTTTACAAGACTGCCGGTGATGTATTCCTCTCCGACAGCCCACTGCATCGCAGCGACAGCCCACGCGCTGACGCTGCTGATGTCGGGGTAGGAGGACGCCCATCCGTTCGCTGACACAGACGCGCCCTTGTGCGCCGTATAGCGGCACAGGATCGCGGCAAGCTGCTGGCGGGTGATGCTGTCCTGCGGACCGAATTTCCCGTTGCCGTAACCGTTTACGATGCCTTCCTGCGCCGCCCAAGAGACGGCGTCGGAGTACCATTCGTTTTCGGGAACATCCGTAAAGGAATCCGTGCGTTCAACTTCCGGAGACCCTTCCAGACGGTACAGAATGGTGACGATCATCGCGCGGGTGGTATCAGCGTTCGGGGAAAACTCCGTTTTGGACGTGCCGACCATTATTCCTTTTTCGTATGCGTAAATGACGCCTTGCTCGTACCAGCTTCCGGAAGCGACGTCCGCGAACGGATGTAATTGCGCGGCTTCGGCAGACACGGCGAAGCAGACCGCAGCAATCGCGGCGCAAAGCAGGATGCTGATTGCTTTTTTCATAAACGAGACCTCCTTCGTTCTTTCGGTGGGCAACCGACCCATTTCTGAATCGGTTGCCCGTTTTTTGCGGAAATGATCTTTCTGATACCATCATAAACGATATTGCCGGAACACGCAAGGATGGCGGCTATTTGATTTTGTTGACCGTCTCGACGAGCTGCCGCAGGCGTTCCTCGATCTCCTTTTGCCCGGAAAGAAGTTCCTGAACGTCAACGCTGTAGATTCTGCCGCTTTCGTTGAGGCGTTTCGCGATCTGATTGGTGTTGCTGGAAAGCCGATGAAACAGGGAGAGAACTTCCCGAAGATCCGGAATAGAAGCATTGAGGACATATCCTCTGATTGCTGCGTTTCGCAGATACTCGCTCAGGTTCTTGCAGTTGGAGGCTTTCTGCCTTTTTTGGATACGTTCGTATTCTTCCTGCGAGGCCCAAAACTCTATGCGAATGTTTCTGGAATACTGTTGCCTGTATTTCGGAGTATAGCCGTCGTTCAAAGCACATTCTCCCGATTCTGCGTATGGGACGCGGGTTGCTGTTTCCGTACTTCTTCCTGTGCTGTTTTCAGCCGCCCAAGAAGCGACGTTTTCGCTTGGCTCTCTTTTTCAATCCGTCTGACTTGATTGGCAAAGAGATCGATCAGCCCGGGATGACTTCTCCCGATCAGGAAGGAGAACCTGTCGTCCTCAGTTCCTTCATCAAAAGAAATCGTCTGTGACCACGATTTGTTTTCTGCGGAGATCCTCTCATCCCATTGTTTCATTTGAATTGTACTTGCAAGAACGTACATCGTTCGTTCCGAACCGAACAATTTGAGAATCCTTCTCGCGCCGTCTTCGTCCAAGCGGTTGTCCCGGTAGCTCTCGCTGATGGCCTCCTCAATGGCAGACTTGCACGCCATATTGGCGCGAAGCGATTCCCGATACGCATCCAGTTCTTCGTGTTCTGCCGCATAGGAAGCGCTGTGAGGATATACGGGCGGCTGGAGATCGCGTATCGTATCATCTGCTCTTTGACAAATGCAATCTCGGATATTGTCCATATGATCGGTCTCGGTTTTTTCAAAGGCGGTGAAGACGTCCGAAAGCGGCGACGGTGAAGAAAGGAGCGCTGCCGCTTGATTGGCGGATATGCTGAAATACTCCAGTGCAATCAGAATATCCTCGCGGACGGTATATTCGTAGGCGTGATTCAGGACTTCCGCAGGATTTTGAGACAATAGCCAATCGCGGTATTGCTCCTGCTCTGCAAACATCTTCTTGTAAAGCGCGGTATTCAGTTTTTCTTGCAGTTCCTCGTCAGTCATTCCAAAGACGCCTCCTTTCCTTTGACGCTTTCCTTGTGCGGCTGCGCGGCTTTGGCGGCGGCTTTGTAATCGTTGAGCTTTCCAAGCAGGGATTCGCGTTTCGGCGGTTCCGGCTCGATCGGCAGAACCAACAGCCTGCCGTTCAAGCGAAGGAATTGCTCAGGATACTTGAACTTCTCGGAGAACTGCTTGATTTGTTCTTCGGACAGGCCGGTGAAATCTTCCTCGCCCAATCCGACGATCAGGAAGGTGCCAACGAGGATGTCGTACACCTCTCCGGTTTCGTCCCGAAGAGCCCTGTTCAAGGGAAGTCCAGTGAGTTTGCCTTCTTCGTTGCAGACGATGGCAACCGGTTCATCAAACGGGTAAACTGCTTCAATATAACCGCCGACTTCGCTTTGCAGAGATTCCAGACCCGTGGCAATCTCTTTTGCCTGGGGAACTTCCCCCGGCGCGACGACAAGGATGGTCATCGTTTTCTTTTCATTTTCCATCAGCGTTCTGCCTCCTGAGTAAATGGTTTTTGCGGTCTGTTTTCGTTTTCCTCCTGCACAGCTTCTTTCGCCTGACGCAGTTTCTCCATCAGCGGAACACCGTCCCTGGACGGTGCTGGCTCGCCGTCGTCCGCAAGCTGCTCGGACGGCGCTTTGTCGTCGATGTCAAGTTCCGCGTTCAACTGTGCAAGACGGGCAGATTTCGTGCGGAGTTCTTCTTCCTGCGGGAACGGCTTGCCGAGTTCGGCTTTGGCGGCTTCGATCTGCTTGTAGACGTTTTCAAGCTGCGCCTGCGCGGTCTTCATACGATCCGGCATCGCGTTGAGTACGTTGTCAATACGGGTCAGATTGCCTCTGGCGTCTTTGCCGAGCGTGACACGGTGAGCAAGTTCGCCCTTGAGCGTCAGCACGTATTCCCGTCCGAAGTCCTCAAGCGTCAGATACATCTTGAAGCCGCGGTAGGTGCCGACCGGCAGCGGCTCCAATCCGTGCGCGTCTTTCATTGCCGACAGGAGGGCATTGCCCGCCGCTTCCTTGTCGTTGAAGAAAGTGCTGCGGACGGTCATTCCTGCAAAGCCGTCCGTCGGATGCGGATGTGCGGAAAGCGTCTTCATATCCGCCTGATAGCCCGCAATGATGCCGGTGAAGCGTTCCACCTGTTCGGGGAAGGTCTTGAGCAGATTGTCCTCCAAGCGGTACTGCTGGCTGTTGTGGCTTGCCTTCATCAGCTTGAGTTTTGCGACGTCAATGTCCAGGTCCATCTTCTCCTTGATGCGTTCGTCACCGGCGCACAACGCCTTGATTTCGGCGTAGGACAGCGCGGTTTCGTCCACATCTTCGCAGGACCGGACGGGAGATTTGGAGGTCATGATCTGGGAGATAAACTTCTGCTTGTTTTCGAGCGTCTGCCACAGATATGCGTCAAAGGTCGCCTCGGTCACGTAGCGGTAGATGTGCACCTGCGGGTTTCGGTTGCCCTGACGGACGATACGACCGGAACGCTGTTCCAGATCGCCCGGCCGCCACGGCGCGTCCAGATCGTGCAGAGCAATCAGCCGATCCTGTACGTTCATACCAGCACCCATCTTGAAGGTGCTGCCAAGCAGCACGCGCACCTGTCCGGCACGCACTTTGGCGAAGAGTTCTGCTTTGCGGTTGTCGGTGTTCGCTTCGTGGATGAACGCGATCTGTTCCCTCGGAACGCCGCGTGCGACCAGTTTCTCCCGGATGTCGTCGTAGACGCAGAACGCCTGCTCCTGCGGTTCTTCCTCGACGAGAGATTCCACGGCGTGCAGTTCACTGCTTTCCGGCAATCCTTTCGTCGTGATACTGCTCTGCGTAGATTTACCCGACGGCGTAGAGAGATCGCAGAAGATCAACTGCGTCAGTTTCTGCGGCTCGCCCTCCTGCCAAATGCGGAATACGTTATCCACGCATTGATTGACTTTGCTCTGCGGATCGTCCGGCAGATCGGGATTGATAATGCGCTGGTCAAGACCAAGTTTTCTGCCGTCAGACGTGATTTTCAACATATTGTCCTCTGTCGGCGCGACGACGCCGGCGTGGACTCTGGAGGCACGCTTGGAAAGCTGCTGCACCATTTCCTGCTGAACTTCTGTCGGCTGCGCGACGACGTTGTGATAGATTGCCTCCGGCACCGGCAGGTTGAGCTGATCGGAGGTTTTGATATCTGCTACCTGCTTGAACAGCGCCATCAATTCGGGGAGATTGAAGAACTTGGAGAAGCGCGTTCTGGCGCGGTAGCCCGTGCCTTCCGGCGCAAGCTCGATCGCTGTTGCGGTTTCACCGAATGTGGACGCCCAACAGTCAAAATGCGACAGACCGCGGTAACGCAGCGTATCGTGCTGCAAGTAGCGCATCATCGTGTAGAGTTCCGTCATAGAGTTCGATACCGGCGTACCGGTCGCGAACACAACGCCCTTGCCTCCGGTGATCTCATCCAGATAGCGGCATTTCAGCAGCATATCCGAGGACTTCTGCGCGTCGGTCGTGGAGAGACCGGCGACGTTCCGCATTTTGGTATAGAGGAACAGGTTTTTGTAGTTGTGCGCTTCATCTACGTATAGGCGGTCAACGCCCAGTTCTTCAAAGGTGACGACGTCGTCCTTGCGCTTTGTATCCTGGAGCTTCTTCAGTTTGATTTCCAACGATTTCTTGGTTTTCTCCAACTGCTTGATCGTGAACCGTTCGGCACGGCTGGCTTTCAGTTCCACGATGCCTTCCTCGATTTCGTCGATCTGATCCTGCAAAAGTCGTTCCTGCCGCGCCTGGGATACGGGGATTCGCTCAAACTGCGAATGCCCGATGATGACCGCGTCATAATTGCCGGTGGCAATGCGGGCGCAGAACTTCTTGCGGTTGCGCGGCTCAAAGTCCTTCTTCTTCGCCACAAGGATATTTGCGGAGGGGTACAGACGCAGGAACTCGGAAGCCCACTGTTCGGTCAGATGATTGGGGACGGCAAACAGCGGTTTCTGGCAAAGACCGAGGCGTTTGGATTCCATTGCCGCCGCGACCATTTCAAAGGTCTTGCCTGCGCCGACCTCGTGAGCGAGCAGCGTGTTTCCTCCGTAGATGATGTGGGCGACCGCGTTGAGCTGGTGCCCTCGAAGCTGGATCTCCGGATTCATCGCGGGGAACGCAAGGTGCTGACCGTCGTACTCACGGGGACGGTCGGAATTGAACAGCTCGTTGTATTTCGCAACAAGTTTCTGCCTGCGCTCCGGGTCTTTCCATATCCAGTCGGCAAAGGCGTCTTTGATTGCCTGCTGCTTTTGCTGCGCGAGCGTGGTTTCCTTGCTGTTCAGAACGCGCCGTTCTTTGCCGTCTGCGTCCTGCACGGTATCATAGATCCGCACGTCGCGGAGATTGAGGGCGTCTTCCAGAATCTTATAGGCGTTGGCTCTCTGCGTGCCGTATGTCACGTAGGCGTTGACGTCCGCATAACTGCATTGGGCTTTCGCGGAGATCGCCCATTCGGCGGTAAACGGAGAGTAGTTGACCTTGCAGCTCCATTGCAGATAACGCGGCGTTTGGAACGTTTCGTACATAAACTGCTCGATGACGCTCTTGTCGATCCAGGTCGCGCCGAGACGGACTTCAATATCCGAAGCGTCCAGATCCTTCGGCTGCGCCTTTCGCAGCGCCTCAACGTTGGGAAGAAACGCGCTGTCATTCTTCGCTGCTTCTTCTGCGGTTCGGAGTTTCTGTCGGACGTTGCCGGAGAGGTATTCGTCTGCCGTCTGGTATTCCCGGGCGGCGTCTGCCTGCTCGGACGGCACTTGGAAGATGACGCCGCGAAGATCGGAAACCAGTTCTTCTTCCGTCTTTCCTGTCAGTTCCTCCATATAGGGAATGTCCACGCTCGCATGTTCGGAAATGGAAAGCGCCAGCGCCTCGGAGGCGGTATCGACAGAGGTGACGACCTCGTGCGGCCGGATGGTGCGCTTGGTGAAGATGTCCGCTTTCCGTTCCAGTTTTCTGTCCTCGTCCAGGATTTCAAGGGAACAGAGCAAAAAGTAGGAACTGTCGTCCGAGAACGCCATTTCGTTGGCGCGTCCGGTAATCAGTCCGTATTTGGCGGTAAAACTGTCGTAGACACGGTTCAACTCCACCTGTATCTGCCGGATTTCATCATCTGAAACGTAGCCGTCCATTTGCTTCTCTATCAGCTTTTGCAGACAGTTCCGCAGCGCGATCATTCCCTTGACGCGCTCTATGGCGGTCGCGTTCAGATTCGGCTTTACCATCCGCGAATTCTCGCGGTAATAAACCTCGCCGTCAACCAGAGTGTAAGAATAGTTTTTGACGGAAGGATCAGCGGGAATGGAGGTGTCGATTTCTTCGCCTTCTCCGAGATCGGGGAGTTCGGCTTCTTTGTACGTGCCTTCAATGTGCGTGATCGCCTCGGCAAGCTGATCTTTCAGTTCGACGCCCTCCAAAGGAGCGACGGTGAAGTCCATACGTCCGAACTGCGTGCTTTCGGAAGACTGCTGCCCGAGGATCATCTCCGGGTGTTCAAGGAAGTAGCTGTTGATAGCATAGCCGTCCTCGTTCTCCGCAAGATAAATCCAATCCGGCTCGACCGTGATCGGACGGTCGCGCTTTTGCAGGAAGATAATATCCGAAACGACATCCGTGCCGGCGTTTGCCTTGAAAGCGTTGTTCGGCAGTCGGATCGCGCCCAAGAGTTCGGCGCGCTGCGCGAGGTATTTCCGAACGGCGGTGTCCTTGCTGTCCAGCGTGTAACGGCTGGTAATGAACGCGACGATGCCGCCCGGGCGCACCTGATCGAGCGCTTTGGCGAAGAAATAGTTGTGGATGTTGAAGCCGAGCTTGTTGTATGCCGGATCGTTGACCTGATATTGACCAAACGGCACGTTGCCGATTGCGACGTCAAAGAAATCGGATCGGTCGGTCGTTTCAAACCCCGCAACCGTAATATCTGCTTGGGGATATAGCTGCTTGGCGATCCGACCGGTCAATCCGTCCAGTTCCACGCCGTAGAGTTTGGAGCCGGACATTTCGTTCGGCAGCATACCGAAGAAATTGCCGACGCCCATAGACGGCTCCAGAATGTTGCCGCCGGTAAAGCCCATATTGGAAAGCGCCTCGTACACTGCACGGATCACAACCGGCGACGTGTAGTGTGCGTTGAGCGTGGACGCTCTGGCGGAGGCGTATTCTTCCGGCGTCAGCGCGGAACGCAGTTCCTTGTGTTCTTCTGCCCAGGCGGGCTTGGAATCGTCAAAGGCGTCTGCCAGTCCGCCCCATCCGACAAATCTTGATAGGATTTCCTGTTCTTCCGGCGTCGCCTGCCTGCCTTCCGCCTCCAGTTTGTGCAGGAGATCGATCGCGTCCATGTTGGCACGGAACTTTGCTTTCGCGCCGCCTTCACCGAGGTGTTCGTCTGTAATGCGGAAGTTCTGCGCGGGCGGATCTGGCTCTGTCGCCTTGATCGTCTGAACGACCACGTCGTATGGCAGTCCGGTTTCTTCTGCCGGGTATTCTGCGACAGGCTCCGTGGTGTAGTCCGCTGTCGGCTGCGGATAGCGTTCCAGCAGGAGGGCAAAGTTCTCCTTGCTCTCGGAGCGCGCAACCGGGAACAAGAGAGAAGGATCGCGAAGGTGAACGTCGAATATGCCGACGTCTTCAATGACAAAGGGCTTGCCGTCTTCCAGATAGACCGTATCGCCGACAGAATACGGGAAATTGTCCGGCACCGGTTCTTCCACAGCGGGAGCAGGCGTGTCTTCTTGCACGACGTTCAAACGCCCGTCGTCCAGATAGGCGTCAAAACGTGCGCGAACCATAGCGACAAGGTCGCTCACCTCGGGGAAGTCCGCGTATACGTGGTCGGCGTCTACGTTCTCGATGGTGAAGCGAAGATGATTGCCGCCCGTCACTCCGTCTACGACGTCGCCGATCTGATAGATTCGGTTTTCCGGCGTGCGATATACCATTGCTTCCTGCATCGCGTCGATCTGCTTGCTCGGACCATTCTGTGTGATCTGCTGTTCTTCGATCTCGCGTCCGATCTTCAGGAAGGTGATTTTATGCGCGTTGAGGAAGTCCGCCGGGTGATAGCAGACCGGGGACGCAACGACCATTCGCTGTCCTTCATTCAGCTTTGGCGCATCGCCGAAGTCCGTTTCAATGCCGAAACTGACCGGCGCATAAAAATAGAGCGTGTTTCCACGCTCGCCGATAAAAACGGCTTCATTTTTCGGCGTTTCTTCTTCCGGCGCATTGCCGGGAAACGCGCGATAGCCGTCTGCGCCGAACTCCGCCTCCCGTTCATTGACGGCTTTTTCTGCTTCGTGGTCGAAAGAACGCATAGTGTAGGCGCTGCGCTCACCGCCTTCGACGGGCGTGGGCGAAATCGTAATATCGTGTTTATCACGAAGCCGTTCCGTATATCCTTCCAGCTGGAAGGTGGGAAAGCCGCACATATCCACCTGACCGATGCCGGGGATTCTTCTTGCCGTGAGGTGCAGGTCGAGTTCCTGCGCAACGAGTTTTGCATCCTCGCCCAAGGCCTCAAAGAAGTCTCCGACTTGAAAAAGAACGATGTTGTCCGGGTGCTGCTCCTTTACGGCGTTATATGCAGCCGGGATTCCACGAGCGGCGTCGAGCTTTTCACGTTCCTCCGGCGGAAGGTAGCGGTCGCTGCGGATCAGTTCCTCAATCCGTTTCGCAACATCTGTCCAGTTCATCTGCACTTCTGCACAGCCGGCTTTCCTGAGGCGGATGCCCTTGGCGCTGTGGTCTTCCTCGCTGTGCGTCGCGCCGGAAACGGCGTGAGAACGCCCGCCGGTTCCGTATTCCTCTTTTAGAAAGTCCGCTAACTCTTTCGTGGTGTGCGCGGCTTTGGTGAACGTATAGATGCGTCCTTTGCCGCCCTGAAAGCCGCTTCCTCCGGAAAGCGTCTGTTCGATTTCGTCTTCTGTGATAAAGCCGTCTGACTGGGGGATTTTTGCCATTTCGGAAGCATACTCCGTGCGCGGCAGGGAGAGTTCCTTCAGCCCTTCCAGCAGTTCTCCCGGCTTGTGAAAATGGTAGCGCAGCAAATCTTCGCCCTCTGACTGCTGGAGATATAGCGCGTTTACCTGCGGGATCAATACTTCAAGGAACTGCGGATCAGTCAGCAGATCTGCCAGACGTTCAGTTTTTTCCGGGAAACCGCCGCCGCGAATACGGTCATAGAAGGACAGATAGCCGCTTTCGCGTGCTTCATCCGTCAAGTCCTGATGAAGATACCACAGCGATTGCGCTATCTGCTTTCGTTCGTGGTGATTGGCTTCCGCGAGTTCTACGTTGGTGGCGAAGGTTCCTTCCTGCAGCATAGCGCCGATACGCTCTGCTGCTTCGCTCCAGGGGACGACTTGTGCAAAACGGGCGTGCCGGGCAGATCGACCTGCCGCAATATGGATGCCGGCTTCGTCGTACCAAGCGGCGTAGTGCTGTTCGCCAAGAATGATGCCGTTGCCGCCGCGGAAGATGCTCTGCAGGAAGGCGGCGTTTTGCTCTGTGCCTTTTCCTTTGGAAAACTCCGAAACGATTCTCATTCTCCCGTTGTCCTGATTGCCGGAGAAACGGAGAATACGGTCGACGACGTCCTGCGGAACAGATACAGGAAAAGCGGAGGGTGCATTGGCTGCACGCTCCGCTTCTTCGATTTTCAGGATTTGTTCTTCTTCCGAAGGAAACAGACTTAACTGAAGATCAGCTCCGTCAAGATAATCTCCTCCGCCTGCGCTTTGAGGTTGTTCATCATCCCCACCCAGGTCAACGGGTCCTGCGCTTTCAGCGCCTCGGTCACCCCGCTGCGCTTCATCAGTTCCGGCAGCATCTGTTCCATTCGCCGGTTCGCTGTCGCGTCGATCTCCCGCAGGTGCGGATACAGGCTCTCGCTCAGCAGGAGTTGATTCCACAGGATCGGGCGGTGTTCTTTCAGATACGTCTTGCGCATCCTGCCGTACTTGCCCAGCGGTTTCTCCTCCTGCTCGCTGAGGGTCAGATTGGGGATCAGGTAATCGCCGGTCTGTCTGTAAGTCAGTTCGTTCATTTTCTTTGCTCCTTTCCGCTCGCATCTGCTTGCGAGCTTCCACTTCAATCTGCCGCAATACTTGCTGTGCGATTCCGCTGGCGGCGGTGCCGATTGCGGCGGCGGTGTTCGGCGTACTCCAGTCAAAGACGTTCATAAAGTCCTCGTGCCGGAAATACTGCTCCGGGTCCAGTCCGCATCGGCTCATAATCGCATACGCTGCGCTAACCGATACGGCTGTGCGGTAGGACATTCCTACGCTGTATTCATCATATCCTGCCAGAAAAGAATCCGCAAGGATGCCGAGGATGTCCGTTCGATTTGTTGCCCAGTATTCGTCCGCGAGCTGTGCCGTGATCGCTTCGATTTGCTCACGCAGATCGCTGCCTGCTTCGACAGAATAATTCTGCGCAAGCATTTCCGCGACTGCCGGCACGCTGCCCTCGGTGAGCGCCCACGGATTGACCCGGCGGCCGTTCTTCTTGCTCTCGGTATCCGACACGTCGAATACGTATCTGAGCCGCGGACGCTCGCCTGAGGTGTCGATGAGCGCGATGCCCTTGGACCCTTTGCGGACGTATCTGACCATCTTTTCATTCCAGAAGTCGAAATCGGCGCAGGCGGTCGCGTCCGGGCGCTGGGCAAAGATCATCAACTGTTCGTGGTAGGGGTATTTGTACAATCGCGCCGCAGTTTGCAGGAAAGCGGTCCAGTTCTGGTAACTGCCCGTCACTTGCCGCGCCGCATTGTCAGCCATCTGCGAAAATGCTTCATATTTGGAAAGCATAGATTACGCTCCTTCCTCGTCGTACTCATCATCCAGGCAGTCTTCCAACGGCCCGAGATACGGAAAGATTTTCATTTTTTCAAAGTCTTTGTCTGACATCGCTCTCAGTATTTCGAGAACTCTCTCCGTGAGCGACCGCAGCTCCTGCTCGTCCGGCTGGAGCGCTTGTTTCATTCTCTCGAGATTGTCAATCGTATTATCCCGCGTTCCGGTATCATAGAGCGCGAGCAGTTGATCTTCCTCAAAACTCAACATTTTTCTTGATTCCTTTCTGCCAGTTTCGGCGCTGCTGTCGGCTTTTTCTGCTCCTCCTGATAGTGATGGAGTTTGTCAAGCAGCGACTGCCGCGGCGGCTCATCCTGCGCGTTATCCCGCGCTTGCTTTGCCGCCTCCGCCAGTTCCTCGACGGAGATCGCCTTGCCTTCCTGCACACGGCGCTCCAGATCTGCGATATCCGGCTTCTTGCCGTTGTTGATGATTCCGTCGATCATTCCGAGGTCGTCTTCTTCCGCCATTTCGGCGTTTTTCAGATAGTTTTCCGGCTCCAGAAAATGCGGAAGCTCCGAAAAGCCGATCTGTTCCACGTAGAAGAAGGATACCGCGCCGTGGCTTTTGATCGCAATGATGTCGCCCACTGAGGGCGTATAGCCGTGAAAGTCCAGCGGGAGGCCCATATTGAGGCGGTCAAAGACGAGTTCCGCCAACATCATCGGCTCGCCCGTACCGGGCAAGCGCGCCGTGTAGACGGGATAGAAGTTGCTGCGGTCAACGGCAATGCCGTTTTCCCGGAGGATGTCGGAACCTTGAAAGCGGAACTCTTTTGTCAGATCGCAGTCGCAGAGACGGTAGATCGCGTAACGGTCGCCTTCCGCTTCGAGAAACTCCTTTTCAACGGAGTCGTCTTCCATCCCGAAGGCGGGATCTGCGCGTTTGCAGATCTTCTCCCATTCCTCCGGATCGATGCCGAACATCCCGTCGTGTTCCTGAATGTCCTGCGGGTCCATCGCAATCTCGTCTGTGTTGCCCTCATAGAGCAAATAGATCGTACAGCCCTGTGTCAGAAGTTCCAGCGCTCGTGCCTTGGTCAGAGGGAGGCGGTTGCCGTTGGTAAAGCCGAACGCTTCGAGCGCTTCCATACTGGTCGCAGGATCGGGAGGCGGACACTTAACCGCTTCTACGGTGTTGCGTGTATCCATTTACGTCCTCCTTCAGCCGAACGGGCGATTCCGCTTTCGCTCGGGGAACTCGAAGCTGTAGCGCGTACGCTCGCCGTCATCGTTCAGGAGCAGGAAAGCGTCGTAGGTTTTGTCCTTGTTTTCCGAATAGAATTGCGTAAGGACGCGCCCGTTTTCCAGCAGGCAGCTAACCATCGACTCCGTGAGATCAACGCGCTTGGCTTTCAGGAATCGGTTGTCGTGCCAGACAGCAAACTTGCAGGTCGGACGTTCGCAGAAGTAGCCGCCTTTGCCTTCGGTCACATTCGCGCCGCAGCGCGGGCATTTGCCGATCACCTTTTTGCCGGAGGGAAAGAACACTTCTTCTCCGGAAATGACCTGATAGTGCTTTACGAGCGAATCGACCATCTCCGCGATGTCGCAGAGGAATTCTTCCGGCGTGTACCTGCCGTTTTCGATCTGCTTCAACTTATCTTCCCACTCCGCGGTAAGTACGGGAGAGCGAAGGTCATCGGGCAGAATGGCTGACAGCGCAACGCCGCTGTTGACGGGGACGAGCCAAGTGCGGCGCTTTGCTTTCTTGCGTTCGACATAGCCGGTCTTGATCAGCTTCTCGATGATGCCCGAACGGGTTGCGGGCGTTCCGAGACCTTTGCGTTCGGCGTCATCTGGCATATCATCTGCCCCGGCGGATTCCATTGCGGCAAGGAGCGTGTCCTCGGTGTAGTATTTCGGCGGCGTCGTTTTTCCTTCCTTGATCGCAGTCGAGATATTGTCAAAGATATCTCCCGCGTGGACAAGCGGCAGCGTGAATTCCGTTCTTCTTTTCGGGAGAAATGCTTTCCATCCGCTGTCACGGATGACACGGCACTTTGCCGTGAAGTCGGTGCCGCCGCAGTTGAGCGTGACGGTGATCTCCCAGTAATCGAATGCGGCGCTGACGGCGCAGAACAGCCTGCGGGCGATCAGTTTAAGGAGTTCTCTCTCGCCTGCAGGCAGGACGGACATATCCAGGTTTTTCGCGCTGGCGGTCGGAATGATCGCGTGGTGATCCGTGACCTTGCTGCTGTTGCAGACCTGCTCCGCGTAGACGGTATCAGGAACGGGAAGATCAAGGATCTTTGCAGCGGAGGCAAGATATGCAGGGATACTCTGCGCCATTTCGTCTGCCAGATACTTTGCGTCACTGCGCGGATAGGTGCAGAAACGCTTCTCGTAAAGACTCTGCAAGTAATCCATCGTCTGCTGAGCGGAGTAGCCGAGAAGTCTGTTGGCGTCACGCTGGAGCGTGGTTAGGTCGTAGAGCTTCGGCGCGTTTTCGATCTTGTCTTCCTTTGTTACGGAAGTCACGATCGCCTGTTCTCCGCGACAGGCATCGGCGACTGCCTCTGCACGGCCTTTACTGCCGTAGCGTTCCGTATAGGCAAAAAAGTCGCCGCAGTTCAGTTCTACGGCGTAAAACGGGACGGATTTGAACGAGTCGATCTCTGCCTTTCGCTCTGCCAGCATCGCGAGCGTCGGAGACATCACTCTGCCGACGTTCAACTTGCGGTGATACAACACGCTGAACAGGCGGGAGGCATTGATGCCTACCAGCCAGTCTGCCTTTGCGCGGCATTCGGCGGCTTCATAGAGATTGTCGTACTCTTTGCTCGGTTTCAGTTCCTCGAAACCTTTGCGGATGGTGTCCTCCTCCATAGAGGAAATCCAGAGACGGCGCACCGGCTTGTTGCAGTCTGCGAAGTAGTAAGCGCTGCGGAAGATCCGTTCGCCTTCGCGTCCGGCGTCGCAGGCGTTGATGACTTCGTCCACGTCTTCGCGGGCAAAGAGCGTTTTCAGAAGATCGAGCTGCTTGCTCTTTTTTTCGTCCGGCTGATAGCGCCACGGATACGGGATGATTGGCAGATCGTCATAGCGCCACTTGCCGTACTTTTCATCGTAAGCATCTGCGTTCACGAAGTCGCACAGATGACCGACGCACCAGGAAACGAGATAGCCGTTTCCCTCCATATATCCCTCGTGCCGTTCCTTTGCGCCGAGGACGGCGGCAACGCTCGTTCCGACAGAGGGCTTTTCAGCAATTACAAGTTTCATGTTGTTCTCCTGTTCATTTCAATAAAAATGGGCAGTCCGTTTTGGACTGCCCAAGCGTGTATATAATTTTTTAATTCACTGCGCGATTGACCTTTGAGGCGAATCGTCTGCGAAGTTTAGACAATCGTATCGTCCAACAGGAAATCAATCACACCAATATTTAATATCCCGTTTTCATCGTACCAGCGTTTTCGGATGTCGTGCCGCACGATGATTTTCGGGAAAGAATCTCCGGTCAGACTAAAGGGCTTGTTTTCAGTCAGTGTCTTCTCCGCAGTCTCAAGCGCATAGGCGGACTGGATATAGGTCTTTTTGCTGCCGCGCGTTGCGATAAAATCGATCTCGCGGGCAACCTGCACCGTCTGTCCGGATCGGCTTTTTTCGCTGCTGTAAACGATCCCAATGTCAACCTCACAGCCGCGAATCCGCAGATCGTTGTAGATGATGTTTTCCATGATGTGCGTCATTTCCTGCTGACGGAAGCCGATTCGCGCGTTGCGGAGTCCCAGATCATCGCAATAATACTTGTTGGGGTAATCAAAGTAATCCTTCCCCTTCACGTCATAGCGGCGGCACTCCTCAAACAGATACGCGTCCGACAGATGACTGATATACGCCGCGACGGTGTTTGCGGCTACAGTATTCTCTCCGGCAAGTTTCTGCCTTGTGTTGAGGGCATTCGCAATGTTGTTCGGGTTGGTTAGCGAGCCGACAGAGGAGCATAGCAGGTCGAGCGTGGCAGAAAGGACGTCTTCTCGTTTTATCTTTTTCCGCTCTACGATATCCTTTAGATAGACTTCAGAGAACAGAGATTTTAGGTAAGTCATCTTTGCAGTGTCGTCCGGTCTTGAGAGGATCAGCGGCATACCGCCGAAAAAAGCGTAGTTTTCAAATGCTTCCGCTTTATCTCCGCCTACGGCAGCATAATACTCCGCAAAACTCAGCGGATGCACGCGAATCTCATCGCTTCGTCCGCGGAACTCCGTGAGAATATCGCTGGACAGCATTTTGGAATTGCTGCCGGTCACGTAAATATCAAGATTCGGCAAGGTATTCAGGTCATTCAGTGCATCGTAAAAAGTGATTGCTTTGCCCTCCGGGTTGTAGGGGTTCGGGATCTCGTCGGACATCTGAATCTCATCTACAAACAAATAATACTGCTCCGTTGCGCCTTCCACCTGTGCCCGAACTGCCTTCGCAAGCTCCAGTGGATTCCGATACCGGATATCCTTTGCCAGATCCAGCTCAAAGGACAGAATGCGGCTTTCCGACACGCCCTGCGCAAGCAGATGGTTTTGGAACAGCGTACCGAGTAAAAAAGATTTCCCACACCTGCGGATGCCGGTGATCACCTTGACCTGACCGTCCCACATATAGGAAATGAGTCGATTCAAATACAGATCGCGTTTGATTTCCATATCCATACCTCCATTGAGAACTTGCCTATAAAATTATGCAACTTCTCAATAGAAAATATACCTCAATCATTCAGAAATGTCAACCGATCTATTGAGAACTTCACCCATAAACAGGACAAGTTCTCAATGAAAACTCTGGAAATCACGAAAAAGCAAGTTCGCAAGCGCCGATTTTGCACGAAAAAGCAAGTTTAGCCCTCTTGTTCGTCTGTTTCCTCGATCAGAGCTTTCTCCTCGATCACATCAAAGCCGTCAGGATCAGCGACTGCGTTCTTTTTCTTCTTTGCCTTGATGAAAAGCACGGCTCCGACGACGGCGGCGATACCAATGACGAATACGATCATTCCTGCGGGGAAAGCGGTGGTCTGCTGCTTGGCAGGCGTAGTCGGCTGTGTCGTCTCGACGGGTTCGGTCGCTTCTGTCACTTCCGGGGTCGTTTCCTTTCCCGCACATTCCGACATATTCTGCTTACAGACCGGGCAGGAGGTGTTGACGCTGCCTGCCTTGCATTTATCGGTGCAGGTGCATTGCACCGGAGAAGGATTATCTTCTCCGTCGATCAGCGCCATCAGGTCGGCTTCGTCTACAAGGTTGAGAAAGTATACGTTCTCGGTTGTTCCGAAACGGTCGATGACCAGATAGAAGTAGTTGCCGTTCTTGCTCTGCAAGGTCAGAAACTGCTTGCTGGCGACGTTGCCGTTTTCGTCGATGCCCTCGATCTTATAGTAATCGTCGATTAGCGTCAGATTGCCGCTCGGCGTGAACGCGCCGACTTCTTCCGGCTGTGTTTCCGTCGCGGGTTCTGTTTCTTCCGGTTCGTCCTCGTATGTCCAGTCATCGTCCTCCGGTTCGGCATACGCCGTCAGCGAGAGGCAGGTCAGGTAGCAGCCGACGACCAAAAACAGGGCAATCATTCGATAGATGGCGTGCTTCATTTCTTCTCCTTTTCTGCGGCTTTCGGCTTTGGCAGAGAGCCGCTTTGAATTGCTTGCAGAAAGGCGGGCAATTCCGCCAGAGAGACACCCAGCGTCCGCAGAGCGTCTGCCATTTCCGTGTTTTCAAGCAGATTGATTTCTTCATCAATCGCTTTGCAGCGTTCGCGAGCAGACCGTACCTGCTCCTTGTAAGTTTCAATTCTGCTTTCCAGCCGTGCGCGTTCTTCTTTCAGCCGCCTAATTTGTTCTACTGTGGTTAAGTACATATTTCGTTCTCCTATCTTTCTTGTGCGCAATGATCACGGATTGCTCCAGCCAGTGCTGACGGATCGCGTCCATTCTTTCAATCGCAATGGACTCTTTCAGCCAGCGCTGATATGCTTTCCACGCTTCCGGATTGCGTTTGATTCTTGGATTTGCCATAGTTATTGCCTTCTGTGAATTACGGTGTCGGCAGACGTCCGTAGCAGTAGAAATGACTTGACCAATAGGCGCTCGTCAGATCTGCGTACTGAATGGGGTCGCCGCAGTGGATCATCATATTGTTGCCGACATAGATGCCGACGTGGGTGACGCCGTCAGGGATTTCTGCTGCATAGGTGTATTTGAAGAATACCAAATCGCCGGGTTTCGCATTTGCAGCGGACACCGGCGTGCAAATGTTGCAGAGTCCGATCGCGCCGAGGCGACCGTAGTTCCAGCCGGAGTGGTTGATGACCCAACTGACGTAGCCGGAGCAGTCAAAGCTCGTTGCAGGTGTTGAGCCGCCCCAGACATACGGATAGCCGAGATACTTCGTCGCCTCCGCCATCATTGCTGCGAAAACTTCGTCCTCCAGCGCTTCCGGCGGGATCGTATAGCGCAGGAAATCGTCGTTGTAATAGAGACTGATATAGATGGATGTGGGGAACAGATCGGGTCTGTTCCCCAAAGTGGTCATATACATCGCGTAGACAGCGAGTTGTTCTTCGGACATTAACTGGATCGGGATATGGGACAGATCGTAGTTTTTCAGCGTCACGGTGCAGATATAGTAGGTGTATTCCACCTCAACTTCTTCTGTCGTCACTTCACCCGTTTCCGGATCGGTGACTTCCCGTTCTTCCGTCCGCGTTCGCGTTTCGGTCGTAACCGTTTCCGTCAGACTGTACTGCATCTCATAACACACCGATAGATCTGACTGAACGTCTGAAATCGTCCAGGCATTATTGTGCAAGGCGGTCAGCAGGGAAAGCAAAACATACGGATCGTGTCCGATGTCGTCCAGTTCGTAGCGGTATTCGTCATAGCTGTGCGTGGATTCGTAGTTGTCCAACTGCTGCTGCAGCGCCGCCTCCATACCGGCGTACTGCGCTTCCGCGGCAAGCAGGTCTTCGTCTGCGCTCGGGTATGTCGTCGCGCCGACAACGGACGAGCCGCCTTGCGCGACCGCGCTTCCCCCGGACAGAAGGGAGTAAACTACCAGGCCAACAACAAGGATTACCACGGCAACGATTGTGCCGGTTTTGTGCCTTGCGGCGAACTCTGCAGCCTTCTCGGCGGCTTTTTCTGTCTTTTCGGCTGCCTTTGCGGCGGCTTTCCCGGATTTCTTTGCGCTTGCGTCCTTCTTGACTTTCCGCTTTTGATGCTCAGCGGCTGCGCTTTTGCCGTGCTTTTTCGTTTCGGAACGGTGCTGCTTCTCATTGTGTTTCTTCTGTCGGTGGTTTGCGGTAATCCGAAGACTGTTTTCCGCGGCTTCTTCTCCGCGATGCGCGCTTTCTACGCCCACGTTGTCCTGCTCGTATTGACTGATCTCGCTATGGAGTGTGGCAGACGCGGTTGTACCGACAGACCGCGCGACACCGGATGACGGTCTCCTTGTTCGCTTGACGGCGGCTTCTGCTTCCAGTTCAGCATTGCTGAATTTCAGACGCCTTGCCATAGCGGATTATTCCTCGGCGATCAACTCGCGTGCGTATTTCGCAATAGTAGTCAGCATGTTGCTGGTAAGAGAAAGCGCGGCGCAAATTTCTTCGATATCCGAGCGACGTAAAGACGTCTCCCCAAAAGCAATCGAGTTTCTATCATAATCTTTCATCTGTCTTTTCACTTCCAGTGCAGCCTTTTCTGCTGCGGGTATCGCGTGAACGAGCCAACCATAGATTTCTATAGCATCTTCATAAGGAGCAGCATTGCAGAGCCTGTTGACATCGGTGTCTGTAATGAAGCGCATATACCTTCTTTTGCTATCGTCTTTGTAGTGGAGCTTTTCCGAAGCGATGCAGTGGTTCTTTACGGCGCTGTTGGGATCTCGGAAACCGAGCATACGGGCGACATCGCTTGCACAGTAGACGATAAAATCATCGCTGATTTGAATGATGCGCACGTCGCCGAAACGGCTATGTGTTACAGATTTACAAATGAAGTTCATTTTTTCTTTTTTCCTTTCGATTTTTCCGCTTGTTCCTGCGGTTTTGTGGTCATAATGCGGTAGAGTTCCGTCTCCTTCGGGAAACGGTCTACAAAGGGCAGAATGGTACTGCCATAAAAAATCAGCCCTTCGCCTTCACCCGAGTGGGTGACATACGAGAGCTGATGCGGGGAGATATTCAGTTGCTTTGCGAGGATCTGCCGGTCGCCGGAAGCCTGATTGAGCATATAGATATAATCGGAGTTTTCAAAGATGTTCTCCACCTCGCGCGAGGAAAGCAGGTCTTTGACGTTCTGCGTAATGCCGGTCGGAATGCCGCCCCACTTTCGGAAGCGTTTCCAGATCTCCACGGTGTACGCGGCGGTCTGTTCTTCGCGCAGCAGAAGGTGCATCTCGTCGATATAGTATCTTGTACTTTTATGGGCGACGCGGTTGACCGTGACGCGGTTCCAGACCTGATCCTGAACGATCAGCATACCGATCTTTTTCAGCTGCTTGCCGAGTTCCTTGATGTCATAGGCAACGACGCGGCTCTGGATATTGACGTTCGTTCTGTGATTGAACACGTTGAGCGAGCCGGTGACGTAGATTTCCAACGCGGTAGCGAGGTACTGCGCTTCCTTTTCGTCCTGCGCCCGCAGTGCGTTATACAAGTCCTCCAGAACCGGCATTTTCTCCGGCGCGGGGTCTGCAAGATAATCGCGGTAGACCATACGGACACAGCGGTCAATGATGGTCTTTTCGACCGGCTGCAAGCCGTCCTTCCCGCCGACGATCAATTCGCACAAGGACAAAACAAAATCGGATTTCAGCGAAAGCGGGTTGTCGTCCTCGCTGTAATTGAGGTTCAGGTCCATCGGGTTGATGAAGTCGCCGGAGGTCGGGGAGATATGGATGACCTGCCCGTGCAGACGCTCGACCAGCGTGCCGTATTCCGATTCGGGATCGCAGATGATGATGTCGTCGTCCGTCACGAAGAACACGTTGCTGATCTCGCGCTTTGCCGCGAACGATTTGCCGCTGCCCGGAGTGCCGAGGATCAGACCGTTGGGGTTCTTCAAGAGTTTGCGATCCACCATAATCAGATTGTTGGAAAGCGCGTTCAGGCCGCAGTACAGCGCCTCTTTTCCGGTTTGGAACAATTCCTGCGTTGTAAACGGCACGAAGATCGCCACGCCTGAGGTCGTCATACCGCGCTGGATCTCGATCTGATTCAAGCCAAGCGGGAGGCAGCTCATAAGACCTTCTTCCTGCCGGAAATCCAAACGTGTCAGCGCACAGTTGTATTTCTGCGCGATGCTGGAAATCTGGAAGACGTTGTTGTCCAACTGCTGCTGCGTGTCTGCGATATTCATTACGAGAAATGTCAGCAGGAACATACGCTCGTTGCGCCCCTGCAAATCCTGCAGGAGCTTCTTTGCTTCCTCGCTGTAGGTCGCAAGGTCGGAGGGGATGATGTCCATATCGTAGCCGGCGCGAACCGCTTTCTTCTGCTCCTCAATGGTCATCTTCTGCAGATCGGTGATCTTGCGCTTGATCGTCTTGATCGCCTTGCCCTGGTCGATCGACTGCACGTGCATCGATACGACAAGAGAACTTTCCAAATCAAGAAAATCTGCGAGCAGGCGGTCGTTCAGCTCCGGGGCGAGAATCTGCAAAAACGACGCCGCGCCGATCTTTTGACCGATGCGGAACGTGCTGCCCTTGCGGAACTCGAAGGAACTCGGCGCAATATAGTCCTTTACAGACAGACCGGACGGCGCGAGCCAGTCCCAGTCAAAACGGAATGGGACCTGCGTGTCCATGTGGAACAGCCCGTGCATCACCTGCAGGCGTTCTTTTCCGTTCAGCGGCAACGCGGCGACGCCCAACTGCTTGAAGTTGTTGAGTACGTCGATCTCGATGCGCTCCAACCGCGGTTTTGCCGTTCGCAGAGACGAGGCCTCGATGCCGAAGGTCAGATACTTTGTCTTAATCAAGCCGTTGTTGCCTTTGGCAAGTTGGCTGCGGAGGAACGTCTGGTATTCTTCCGCGATGCTGTCGAACGCATCTCCGCGAAGCGGGATGGAAATGCTGTCGGCGTAGGTTTCTTTCGTCGCAGCCATATTCACAAAGGAAAGCTGGAACTTGACGGAAGAATCAAAGTAGTTCAGGAAATCGCACCAGCCGTCAAAGATCGCGGCTTTGTCCTCGTTCTGATTGAGCTGATAGTTGATGTCCTGAAACTGAATTGTTTTTGTGTAGTAATTCGGGCAGACGCGGCAGATTCCGTCGGGGAACATCCGCTCAAAAGGGATGCTGTCCTGCGCGGACTTTCTGCGCTTGTCCTGCCGCTTTGCTTTGGCGACAGCCGCTTCAATCTGTTTTCTGTCGCTGCGGGAGAGTGCGTGTTGGTCTGACAATTTGTGCGACCTCCTCGTTCAGTTTTTCCTGCCGCTGCAGCAGGGCGTAATAGTTGTTCGTTTCATACGGTCGCTGTTTCGGTCGGAGAAAACATACCTGAATGATGTTTCGCAGGACCTTCTCCAGCGGCTGACCGTTCTTCTCGTACATAGCAAACAGGAAAAACGGGAGCATAATCACGACCATTACGATTGCCGCAGGGCTGGTTCCGGTGAATGAGCGAAGCAGAAAGAACGCCGGGATTCCGATTGCTGCTCCGATGCCAAAGCAGATAAGCTGGCGCTTGGTCAAATTGAAGATCAGTTTTGTTTTTACTTCGCTTAAATCTTTTGGCACGGTAACGTATGCCATTTATATTGCCTCCTTTAGTGGGCGCTGAATATGGATTTGGACAGAGAGCCCGTCTTGAACAGCGTGAAGCAGAGCAGAACGGTGTAGCCCATACAGGTCCACATCGCATAGCTGATGTCGCTCGCGGACGCAATGTTGCGGATCAGGACGGCGTAGATCGCGACGCACACGATCATCAGAAACGCCTGGAACGCGAGCGCAAACAGAGAACGGATATAGTTCTGTCCCATACCGCCGCTTTCTCTGTGGAGCATCGTCGCCATCGGGATCGGCGCGACGGAGGTGACGAGGTAGATCTCGATCATTCTGCCGTAGGTGACGAGGAAGATACAGACCGTCAGCGCCCAAATGCTGATGCCGACAAAGAGCGACTGAAACCACAAGCCAAAGAGGGAGCCGATGCTGTAGCTGCTCAGCGTTGACCGTATTTCATCCGAGGTCATACCGATGTCGATATTGGTGCTGCCTGCGATGACGCCTGCCGCGTCATTGACGACAGAGTGCGCGACGTCGAAGATGCCCATCACGATGTTCCAGGTATTCGTCAGGATCAGAATGGCGCACGCCGTCTTGAAAATCCACTTGAAGAACATCCAGACGTCCACGTCATTGTGAAGATGATTTCTCTCCGTGACGAGCTGGATCAACTCCAGCGTCATCACAAAAGCGAGAATGACGCCGGCGATCGGGATGATGATGTTCTCCGACAGAGTATGGATCATCGTGTAAATGCTGCTGTTCCAGCCTTGCGGCGTTGAGCCGACATCTCCGGCGATTTCGCCGACTTTCGCATTTACCGTCTCAAACAGACTTGAAAGATTGCTGACAATGCCATCCGTCAACAGGCCTCTGATCCAGTCTTCAAGCCAAGATAGAATTGTTATCACATCCTTTGGGGCTCCCATAACGGGAGCCCCGATTTATTACTTGTATCAGCCGAACAGACCGGAAAGCAGCGGCACAAGCGTAATGCCGATCAGGGCGATACCGCCGCCTGCCATAAGCTGCTTCATCCCCTGCGACTTCGCGCCGGGGTTATCGTTTCCGTACCCTTCCATCAGGTTGATGCCGCCCCAGATCGCAAGACCTGCGCCGAGGGCGATCACAAGCGTTTGCAGTACACCGACTGCGGAGTTGAAAAAAGACATTTGCGATACTACCGGGAAGCGAACGGTAAGAGAGTCGGGTCACAAGTCGCTTCCGGTATTCCTCCAAAAGTTATTGTGTTTTTGTGACCCTTTGTTGGTTTAGGCGGGTTGTTCTTTTGCTTTGATTTCGTAGACATCGCAAAGCTGCTCCCGCCGGAGCGTCAGTTGGCAGCTGATATGCTTTGCGATATCAAATTCATTTCGCGGATCGTAGTCCGACAGGTATTTGTAGTTCGGATGCTTCGTGATGTCGTACTTGTCCGATAAGAACGGACGGACGCCGCGAAGCTGCAAAATACATTTGTTGCCGTCCAGAACCGCCAGTTCGTCTATGGAGGCAAGCTCCTTGCCCAATTTCTGATAATTCAGGCTGTGGCTCGTCTCCCTGCCGCGGCTTTCGCCTGTGTTGAACGTATCAATCGTTTCCTTGCCGAGCGCGGCGGACAGGTCTTTCAGCGTGGTCGGTTCCGAGCCGCCGAGGAACACCTGCGAGTCCATATTGCCGATGATTGTCTCCGCGTTGTCCTTATAGAGCGCCTTGATCTGACTCTTGGTCTGCCAGAACAGGCAGGCGGAGATCTCGCGGGAGCGAATGGTCGCCACCAGCTTGTCAAGATTCGGGATCTGCCCGACGTTCGCCGCTTCGTCGATCAGGCAGCGCACGTGGATCGGAAGTCTGCCGTGAAACTCATCATCCGCCTTTTCACAAAGCAGGTTGAATAGCTGCGAATAGATCATAGAGATCAGAAAATTGAACGTCGTGTCGGTGTCCGACATAATGAGAAACAGGGCGGTTTTCTGCGTGTCGCCGATGCTTTCTCCGCCCAACTTGTCAAGTTCCAGTTCGTCGTACCGGACGATCTCGCGCAGCTCGGCAATATCGAACGGGGCGAGGCGTGCGCCGCAGGAAATGAGGATGGATTTCGCGGTCTTGCCCGCGGCAAGCTTATACTTTTTGTACTGCCGGACGGCAAAATGGTCCGGTTTGCTTGCCGCCAGCTCGTCAAAAAGCTTGTCGACCGGATTCTTGAACGCTTCGTCTTCCTCGCGGACTTCCATCGCGCCGAGGAATTCGAGCAGCGTGTTGAAGTTCTTTTCGTCGTCGATGCCCTCATACCAAATCAGCCCGATCAGAGCGGAATACAGCAGCGTTTCCGCTTTGATCCAGAAATCGTCGCCAGTCTTCCCATCACCCTTCGTGTTGGCAATCAGGACGGTGACCAGTTTCAAAATGTCCTTTTCGCTTTTGATATAGGCGAACGGGTTGTAATGCAGGGACTTCTTGAAATTGATCGTGTTGAAGACCTTGATCTTGTACTTGTAGTGTTGGAGCATTTTCCCGCATTCCACGATGACCTGTCCTTTGGGATCTGTCACGACGTAGGAACTATGGCACTGCATCAGGTTGGGTTTCAGCCAGAAGCGCGTTTTACCGGAGCCGGAGCCACCGACGATCAGAACATTCTTGTTGCGGGCATACTTTGGATTCTTGGGGCGGTTGGACATCGTAAGGCGTTCGGTCTTCGTCAGAAGGATGTTGTTCCGGAAGACCGGGTCCTCGAAAGGGACGATATCCTCCCGCGTCCCCCAGCGGGCAGAGCCGTATTCCTGATTCTTGCGGAACTTCTTGGCGTTTTTGCCCTTGACATACACGACGAGGAAAACGATGCCGGCGCAGGCTGCGCCGACCAGCAGATCCACGGCGTGAAAGCTCGGCAGGAGGTCTTGAAACGCCTGTTGCAAGCCCTCAATGATGTGCGTCGCCTTTTGCGAGAAACCGACGCCCGGCGCAAGCCGTGCCGCCTGCCCGAGTTTTGTCCCGAGCAATGCGACGATCAGATACGGCACACAAAGCAGGAGCTTTTTGCGCGTGGACTTTTTCATCGCTCCGGCTCCTGCCTGCGCGCTCTTGCCGGATCGTTCCTGCTCTGCTTCACGTTTCTTCGCAGAGCTTCGAGCAACGACGGCTTATCGTGTTTGAGGGTTTTCGCGGCGTACTCTTTGAACGCGGCGATGATGGCGTCCTCGTCGCGTCCTTTGAAGAACACAAGGAATCTCCGTTTCCCTTCGGAAACGGTTTTCTGAACGGCGAAGTCCACGCCGTATTTGCGGGCGACGCGCTCAAAATCCCGGATGTCGCTCTTGGCGATCTCGATCGACTTGACGCCCTGATTCTGCCCGATCAGTTCCTTCACGGTCTGCTTTCCGATGGGCTTGACATCTTTGCTTTCGACGTTCTTGCTCTGCGCGCTTTTGCGCTGACGGCGGTAAGCCAAATACTTGTTGATGGCGTCCCGGAGGACGCGGGCGGTCAACCGGCTTGTGCTGATTGCAAGGGTAATGGCTTTCTGTTCCACTTCTTCCTGCATACGCATCACTCCTTTCGCTGGCAGATGACCAAGAATCTGCGGGTGTTCGGGTTTGTGCAGGTGAAGATACTGAGACGGTCGCAGCCGTCGCGGATCAGGATTTCATCCACGTCGTCCGGGGATATGATCTTTGTTTCGATGACCTCGTAGGTCAGTGTTTCCCACGGATTGGTCAGATAGACAAGGTCGCCTGTTGCGAGCTGCTCCAGACTTCTGAACTTGATCGCACCGGACCAGCTTCGGTGTCCTGCGATTACGCAGTTCGTGTTCTTCCCTCCGATCGGGAGAGAGGTCTGCCCGAGAATCGCCGCGCCTCTATCCAGATTGCTCCAGGAGCTGCCGAGGAACAGCGGGACTTCTATGTCTGCCTCGGGAATGGAGAGATAGCCGAAACAATCGCTTTCATATCCGTATGCGGACAGAGAAAGCGCCGGCGTCTGCATGGACCCGGCGTTCAAATCGCGCTGCCTGTTCTCATAGATCGTTTCGTTGTAGCGTTGGCAGGCGTCCCACAGCGTTTGAAACGGTCGCGTTTCTGTTGGGGGTTCCCGTGCAGGGGGAAACGCCTTCGCCGCAGCGGTTTCTTCGTCGATATACGTCTGGAACGCTTCGATGATCTCCTGCGCTTTCGCATCCTCCACGGCGGTCTTGAGCGTTGGGTAGAGGAGCAGATAGAAACCGAACGCAAAGATCGTTATCGCGACAATCAGAAGAATTGCTTTTCCGTTCATTTGCGGTTCTTCCTTTTCACCAGACAGATCACAACAAACACATTCAGACAGCCGACGAAGATCGCGCCGCCGATGAGAAGACCGCGGATATACTGTTGATTCCAGGTGGAGGGCGCTTCAACGGTTTCGGCGGTTTCTTCTATCGCCTTTTCGTAAGGGATGCGGACGCCCTGCACCAGCAGCCGGTGGGTGTTGACGCCGAACGGCGTGCAGGTCACAAGCGTACAACGGTCTTCCGATGCGGTTCGGTTCAGCAGAGAAGAATCCTGCGGCAGGACGGTATGAATTTGGTCTACCTGATAGGCAAGCGTTTTGTTGAGGACGTGCAGATAGAACACATCGCCCTCCGCGAGCTGGTCGAGGTCGGAAAACAGTTTCTTTCCTGCGACGCCGGAATGAGCGGACAGAACGCTGTGCGTTCCTTCTCCGCCGATCGGCAGAGAGGAGCCGAGCAGATGCCCGACACCGTCTTCCAGCGTTTTCATATCCGCGTTGTGGTAGATCGGAAGATTTACGCTGATCTTCGGTATCTCTACATAGCCCATAATGCCGCTGCCGTTCGGATTCAGGACGTCCTCATAGCATACGGAGGCAGATTGCAGACCCTCGCGGGAATACTGCACTTCGGATAGGGAATTGTTGTAGTCGACCGCCGCCTGCCAGAGTTCTGCCAGACGCGCGTCGTCCAGTTCCTCCACGCATTCTTCGTACTGCGTCTGGATGAGCGATTGATACTTTTCGTTGACGTAGGTGCTGATCAGAGGGTAAAACGTGATGCTCAACGCGACAAGCAGCAGGAGGCAGCTTGCGATAAGAATGAAAATTCGTTTTTTCATTTGCGTCTCAATACGAAAAGAGCGCCTTTCCTTTGCGGGGAAAGACGCTCTTGTTCGCGGTTATTTGGTTTGGAACAACTGGGATTGTCAGTTGTTCCGGTCAGGGATCAGCAGCGTTCGGACTTCTTCTTGCCGGTGGCGACGATGATCGCGATCAGCGCGCCGGCCATCAGAGCGATACCGACAGCGCCGTACATCCGAACGCCGTTGTCGCCGGTCTGCGGCAGATCAAAGCCCTTGGTGTTCACGACGGTCAGCGGAATAATGGCAACGGCAGAACCGTTGTCTGCAATCGCGGTGACAGAAGTGTCGTTGACGGTCGCGAGAACGCGCATATTGCTGGGCGCACGCGTAATCACATAGGTGAAATCCACTTCGATCGGCTCGGTCAGCAGGACGTAGCCGTCGTCGGTAGCAATCTCCGTCATGGAGTAGGTGTCGTCCTCGACGCCCTTGATGACGATGTGGGAATCCGTGTACGGAATGAAGTGGGTGGCGTCTTCCTCGTCTTCGGCGTGACCGGTCACATAGTACACTTCATCGTCCTCGTCATACTCGGCGACCAGCCAGTAGTCGTCAGTATCGTTGTGGACGATGAATTCGACCTCGGTGGGATCGCCTTCGCCATCCGAGAAGGTCTTGGTCAGCTCAATGCCGAACGTATAAACCTTCGCGTTGGAAGTCAGCGTGTCCCAGTATTCCGTATTGGTACGCTGCCAGGTCAGCGTGACGCTGTTGGGGTTGCCGTCCTTGCCGAGGACGGTGTCCGCAGAGCTGTTCAGGGTAGCGGCGTAGGTGATGCGCAGATACAGGTCAGAATAGCCGCGGTAGAGCGGAGAAGAAGCATAAACGGCGGTGGAGGTATTGATCTCATTCAGACCTGCGGCGGTCATCGTGATCGTCATCGTAGTGGCGTCGTTCGCCGCCGTACCGTATGCGACGGTAAACTTCGCAGTATCGTCGTTCTCGGTCCAGGTCGCAAGCAGGTCAGTACATTCTTCGTCCGTGAACCACTCGATCTTGACGTCGTTCTTGTTGTACTCAATGCCCTTGGACAGAGTATCCACGAAGGTGTAAACGCTGAGCTTGGCGGCGTCGGAGGTGATAGTCGGCAGCTTGGAAATGATCTGGTATTCCACAACGTCGCCTTCCGAAGCGCTGGTATAGCCGCTGTAGCCGTCGGTAATGTCGTCGGTGCTGCCGTCGTTGTTGCCAGTGTCGTCAGCCGACTCGCGGACGGTCTTGGCAAGCGTGGGTTCACCGGTCAGGTTCTTCGGGTAGATCGTAACGTCATAGTTCCAGTCGTCGCCGTCGAGGGTGGTCATCGGCAGGGAGACAAAGAACGGTGCGGTGGTGTTGGTGACGTTTTCCGGGACGCGCGTCTCAACGATGAGATACAGACCGAGATCCAGATCATCGACGGAAGATCTGCCGTTTTCGTTGGTCTCAGGCATAGCCGTGCCGCCGTTGTCCGTGACCAGTTCTTCCAGAGCGTTCTTGGCCTCGGTTTCACGGGTGATGAGATTGCTCGCCAGCGCGGAGATCAGAGTGTCGGATTCAAACCACATCACGTCGTTGTCATCCATAAAGTACGAATCGCCGTCATCCAGCGCGAGAGCGTCCAGCAGGGTGTTCGATACGGTGTTGTAGTCGAAACCGTAAAGGACGCGAACCGTCTTTCCGGTATTCGTTTCGTCGGTGTAGGTGATCACGTCGGCGACACGCAGGTAGGTGTACTCGACACCCTCGATGGCGTAGGGAGCGTAAAGCTGTTCGACAGCAGCGTCGGGAAGGCCGGTGGAAACGAACGAATCGTCCCACGCATCTTCTTCGATCGCGGAGGTCATATCGTACTTGTACAGAGTAATGGAGCCGGTGCGGGAGTCGTCGATCACGGCGGTTTCGGCGGTTGCGGCACTGACGCCGACGACCGTCATAGAGCAGAGAATAGCGAGGATCATTGCGATTGCGCCAAAGCGCTTAAAGAGGTTTTTCATAAAGTTTTCCTTTCAATTTTCAGTAGAGTTTTTGTTTTTCTTTTTGCGCGTGGTGATGAACAGCGCCGCAAGTGCGGTCGCTGCAAGTCCGAGGCCGACCGCCTGCCCGATAAAACCGGTGCCTCCGGTTGCGGGCATTGTGAATGCCGATGCATTCACGACGGTCAGCGAAATATCCGCCTCTCCGTTTGCGGGGAGGTAATCTTCAAAAGCCGGAGAAGCCAACAGCTCATATCCTGCGGCGGTCTCTGTTTCTGTCAAGCGGTACTTGATCGTGTCGCTCCTGCACAGCCCCGCGAAGCAGACGATTCCGTCGTCTGTTGTCAGCATACCGTCTTCCAGATTGTCAGACGTGCAGCCGCCTTCGGTTACCGCGCTGTTTTCCCCTCTGAACTGCACTGCCTGCCAGGTTTCTCCGTCGTCCAAGCTGTACTCCAGAAGGAACGTGACGCCTGCCAGCGCAGTCCCGGCTTCATTCACTTTGTAAACCCGGATCGATCCGATTTCCGGCTGCTCCTGCGCGTTTCTGCGCGTAATGGTTATGATCTGCCCGTCCGTGCGAATGGTGAAAGGATACATCGTATCATCAAGGAGATACCCCTCCGGCGCTTCAAACTCCTGATAGTAATACCTGTCACCGTAGGGGAGGTCGTCAAACTGTACCGTTCCGTCAGGACCGGAATATCCTTCCGCGACAGTCTTGCCGTCAACACAGACCTTGAATCCGGCTCCTGGCAGCGGCTCCTCCGTTTGGGAATCCACCTTGAGGATTTTCAGACTGCCGCGAATCAGCTTGTTGTTGAACGTAAGGGTGTTTTCGCCCTCCTGAATGGTGATCTGCTGATTGTTGTTCTGACAGACATAACCCGCCTTTGCCAGTTCGACTACGGTGTAAGTCTCGCCGATCGTCAGGTACGAGCTGCCGATGTTGAGAACGCCGTCACGATTCGTCATACCCCGCGTGACTTCCTGATTGCTGCAGTTGCGGATGACAAAAGTGAAACCGGACACGGTGCCGCTATCCGATACTTTCCGGATCGTCAGCTTCGGCGGCACGATGTCCTTGGTGTTGACAAAGGTCAAGGTGTTTTCGCCGTCAGCAATCACGATCTCCTGCGATTCCTGCTCGCAGGTGTAGCCGTCCGGAACGATTTCCGTCACACGCAGTTTGGTGCCAACGATCAGGTCGGGGATCGTAATATAGCCGCTTGCGTTTGTTTGGTAGGTCCCGAGGCGGACGTAGCCGATCCCGGTGACATCCTGCTCAACCGTAAACGAAATGCCGGCGATGTTGCCGTCATCCGAGGTTTTTCGGATGGTCAGCGAAGAAACAACGGGATTCTTGTGATTGACGAACGTCAAGGTGTTTGTGCCGGCAGCGATTACGATTTCCTGTGTTTCCTGTTCGCTGGTATAGCCGTCCGGGACGCTTTCTGTCACGCGTAGCTTGGTGCCGATCGTCAGGTTGGGGATCGTGATATAGCCGTTTGCGTTTGTCAGATAGGTTCCGAGCCGTACATATCCGGTCCCGGGGACGTCCCGCTCGACAGTAAACGAAATACTGGCTACGTTGTCGTCATCCGATCGCTTGATGATCTCCAATGGGGCGGTAAGCGTTTTGTTGTGGATGGTCATTTCCATCACGCCGCCGCCCGCCAGACCGGTGAGTTCAATTTGATCCAGTCGGCAGTCGCCGTTGGCGTCTTTGGTGAGAGCACTCCCGGTAAACGTGTGGTCGTACACGGTGGTTCCCTGATTGGTGATCTTGATGCGCCACGAATCGGGGAAGACGACGCCGTCGCCCTTCTGGCTCAACACCTCAAGGAAGGTGTATTTGCCGTCGATCATATCGGTAAAGGTGTACTTCTTTGTGTTGCCCATCTGCACGTAGACGGCGTTTGCCTGATAGATTTTGCCGTCGCTGTCCGACTTGCCGTACCAAGTGCGATCTGTCGTCCATTCGTAGATCTTGAAGCAGTAGTTTGCTACGTCGACGCTGTCAGACGTCTTTTGCATCGTCATCGTGCCGGGGACGGCGTCCGGGACGAGCTTGAAATAGGCGCGTACCGGGTCGGACGAGGTGTTGACCGTCTTAATCAGCGTCTGCTTGGACGGGCAGGTCCAGATCATCGCGCCGAGGTTGTTCTCTGCAAGGGAGCGCCCTGCCGCGCTTGCGATGACGTTGCCGCTGCAGATCACGGAATACGGGGCGGAAATGGTCAGGGTATTGCCGGTCTTTGTGAACGATACGCCGCTGGCAGAGAAGTCGAAATCGTCTGCAAGCACACCGTTCGCGTCTGTCACGCTGACGCCGCAAAGACCGGTCGTGCTGTTGTAGTGCATCACGATCTCCGGCGCGTTCGACTGCTGCGTGGAAGCAAAACTTGGGACAATACCGTGCTTTTGGAGCTTATTGACGATGTGGGAATAAGCCGTATCCAGCGGGAACGTGGTGTTTCCTGCAAAGGTGTTGTACAGTCTGTCGCTGGTTCTTGTGAAGGGAGCCGTCGGATTGCGTAGGCCCATCACGATTTCCCAGATCAGAAGCTGCGTTGCGCCCTCAAAGCCGAACATCGCGTACTTGTTATCGCTGTACAGACCGTTCGGCGCGCCGTAGAGCAGGATCAGACTGATCGCGTGTCTTTGGGCAGAGGTGAGTTTCGTAGTCCAATACACGCTGCTGTCTAGTACTTCGCCGCTGTACTGCGTATTCGTTGTGGTCTGCAACTGCGGCTCAATGCAGTAGGCAATTCCTCCGTCCACGTAATGCAGACAGAAGCCGCCGATACTGGCGGTTGCGTTGGTACCGTCGGCGTATGTGAAATTGTAGGATCGGACAGTGTCACCCCAGAAGTAGAGTTCCGGATCTACTTTGTCTGACCGCGTGACCGTACCGGTGACGGATGCAGATGCGGCCGGCAGCGCGGAGATCACAATAACAAGCACAAGCAGAAGTGCCGCTGCCCTTTGAAAGATTGTTTTCATTCAGTTTTTTCCTTTCTTGCGGCACAAAAAAAGAGCACAGATTTCTCTGCACTCGTCCTTCCTGTGCCGCTATCTGATTTGAGCGTTTTCTTGCTGCCGTTTTTGATAGGCACGCTCCAACATATTGAGAATCGCCTGCCTGATCTGCTGCGGTGTGTAGGATCGCGGGAAATACTTGCGGAGCGTTGCTCCTTTCAGCGTCACATCCCAGCAGTCCGGCTTTTTCTGCTCCATCATAATCTTGAGCATTGCGTCGTCTGTGAGTTTGCCCTCCTGGCTGAGCTTCTTCATCCGCTGCGCCTGTGAGAGGGATGGCGTCGCCTGCTCGCTGTCAATGGTTTCCAAAAGCATTTGCTGCTCTTCCGGCTTGAGATACGAAATCTCAACAGCCGGCGTGAATCCCATCTTCCTGTCGTCTACCATTTGCAGGAGTTTGGGATCGAGCTTGGTCAGGCGAATAAAGCGCTTGACTTGGGATGCACTGTCGCCTGCATTACTTGCAAGAATCTCGCTGCTTCTTGCGTTTGAAAAATTGGGTCCAATTTGGCCCCAATTTTCTTTAGTAGGTCGTCCGGCTTGCCGTTTGATTGCCTCCATCTTCATTTGGTAGGCCTTTGCACGCTCGCTCGGGAGAATAAATTCCCGCTGCAGGTTGCTGTCTACCATTAGGATCGTGGCGGCATCGTCATCAAGTTCGCGGACGATGACCGGCATCGCGTCCAATCCGGCGATCTCGCAGGCGCGATGACGCCGGTGCCCTGCGATGATTTCATAGTCGCCGTTTTCCAATGGGCGGACGATTGCCGGACAGATGACGCCGTACTGCTTCACGCTTTCCACCGTTTCACGCATTGCGTCGTCGTCCCGAATTTCAAACGGATGATTCGGGAACGGATGCAGCTTGTCCAGCGGGATGCTGACTACTTGATCTGCCATTTGGAACCTCCTTTCCAATTTGTTGATTGATCTTTCACTATCTCTGTCCTCCTTTACGATAGTTCGCTGTTTCCAGCTATGTATTGGAGCTGATTCATAATGAGTCGATGATTAAGACAAACAAAGGCTTTTTTCAAAAGGGCAGCTCGTTGCAATCCTTTTTATGCAAACGAGATTGCTAAAGCATTGAATTGTTTTTTTGCTCATTTTCAGTTGGCAAGTCCAAAAGATACTGCCCTACCATGAAGTCACGATAGGGCAGTTGTTCAACAAAATGAACTGTGACTAACGAGTGTAACAGGAGATAACATTATATGCGATAAATAATGTTATTGAAACGGATCAGATTATTACGTTATTTGATCGACGCCAACATATTATAATAATATTTGTTGTAATAATTCGGAATTAGGAGTATAATTCTATTAAGGTTACGCTTAATAGATCTCTTGGGAAAGGATTGCATAAAAGTATTCAGAAATAACGTGTAATGTCATAATCATTACGTAAAACACTCGATCACTGTTATATCATAAAATACGGATATTCGATGTACAACTTAATATCAAAATGCTATTTGGGGAACTATCAAATGAATAATAGAAAAAAGATGAACAAGGCAAAAAGAACACAAAAATACATTATTGTACTTCCGTGCATAATCACAGCGATTCTCTTGTTGCAAATCATTTTTAATTTCATTATTGGCGTTATTAGTGTTAGAAACGGTCAGAATCAATCATATAATTCGAGTAGTGGGTTAATGCTATCAATAATCGGTATTGCTGTTACTGTGTGGGTTGGACTTAACCTGTACAATGTATATTCAAGACAGGAGTTGCAAGAGCTTTTAGAACAAGCTGAACGGGCAAGCTCTATTATTTGTAAGGTATATACAGAAACATTAATATCAAAATTTAGGCTATCCTCTAAAGATGGGACTGCAAGGTTTTATGCGGAAGCATTAAGCAGTATTGATCCACTACCGGAAAGAATACTCGAACAAATGATAGATGTTGAAGATATTTATCTTCTTGCATATGAGCATTATCGACAAGCTACAAAAAGTGATTATTATAAGGATGGAATCCTTCGAGTTAATTCTTTATTAAACTTTATCCAAAATGATAAAAATGATATAAAACTAACGAAAACACAAGCGCAGTTTTTGCAAGGATACTTATCATTAAGGATGGCAGATTTAACACACTTTATGCTTCAGTATCCCCCAACACAAGACGTGGCAACGGATTTGAACCTATATAAGAAGTGCATAAAAGGATATAGGGATGGAGTGTACATATTGTTTGGCATCAGAGATGTGCCGAGCCTAAGAAAGATTGATGTGAACAGATATTCAGCGGCGGATCAAGCATGTATTTCGTTTGTTTATAATAGCATTGGTGCACTTCAATTGCATTATCGAACAATCACTGAGAGTAGAACCATTACGATTGATAAACTCTCCCCAATTGATGCGCTTAATATTGCACTGGCATTTAGTGATTTGCTCCCCCCAATACAGCTAGCCATTTTTGAGCGAAACTTGGGAGTTGCATATGAGCATAACGACCAAATGGAATTGGCTTTTAACCATTACGCTAAATCATATGAATTGGATAAGAAAAACGGGAAAACGGCTCACTGTATTGGTTCTTGGTATTATAAACAAATAATGCGCTATCATCCAGAAGTGGTGAATGCTCTAGAAAGCGGGAAAATACCAAAGGTTGATAAAAAGGTGCTCTCAGAAGTTCACAGTTATTTGCGAAAATCCTGCTATTGGTATGATGTTGAAAAAGCGACGAATTGTGGAGTACAAGATAAGAACGCGCCAAGAATGTTGATTCTTCTATCACATCTTGACAATTCTTCGGAGAATACTTGTGCTGTGAACAGCGCAATGCGCGAAAAGCAATTCTATGATGAGGTACATTTGGCGGCACAAAAGAATGTGAAACGACTTATGGATGCCCCTTTTAATAAGCTAACAACAACTAGAGCGAAGCATTCGCATTTCCACCGGAAAAGAACAAAGCAGGGGCATTGCTCTATCAATGAAAAGGTTTCCAAGTAGAGATATTTCAAATACCAAAAAGGTAGCAAACTGAAGAATACGATGTTTCAGAAAAATGTATATAGGAGCTATAAATGAGCAACAGACCTGATTTTTCGCAATACCTTGTGCATTTTACATCAGACCGAGCCCCATGTATCAAAGATACGAGTATTGGTGTTGAAGGCTTTACAAAGATGGATGCTTATGGGAAACTACTGAGCATTCTCAGAACGGCCAAGATTTGCGCTTCGATAATGCCATGGACCGGAAGCCCAGCCGTATGCTTTACTGAATGCCCGTGGAATAGCCTGCTTGCGCATACGAAAAACTATTCACCGTATGGAATAGGATTTCAAAAAGACTATGTGTTTTCGATGCACGGCGGACCAGTTTATTATATTCGAGCAGATGAATATAATAAGCAGCCGGATTGGCACGAACACATTAAACCGTTTCTGACACCATTTTGCCCTTCCTATGCTCCAGTAGAGGTCAAAAAATGCTTGTCAAATAAAATATGTGACTATACCCATGAGCGAGAGTGGCGCGTACCTCACGAATTCCCGTTTGAGCTTTCAAAAGTCAGTTTTGTTGTACTTAACACATATGAAGATATGGCGAGGTTCCCTACGAGTTTTAAAGACACTATTGGCAGAGACAATTTTATACTGATGGAGAACTACAAGAAAATCGAAGAATTATGGCCAGTTCACCGTTTGTAAGCATAAAGACTTCGACAGTTACATCATCCCATTGCGTTCTCCGCAAACAATGACCGACTGACTTTCTATACGCTTCCGCTTGGTCGAAACCAATTTGGAATAGATCGTATAGATTAAGCCTCCCCAGTTTTAATAGCTGCCTGAAGAAATAATTAGGAATCGCGTTAGCAAACGATGACTGCTGTGGGACCTATAAACGTAGGTGAAGTTTGAAAAAGTTTTCCCTTATTTTTTCCCTTTAGCGGGAAATATGAGGTAATACGACAGGGAAAAATACAACACAAAAACTTGCGATTTGTAGGACAAAAAGGTATAAAAAGTAAACAAATAACACTCAAAAGTAGTAACCGGCGCAATTCGAATCCTTCACCCGCTGCCAAAATAACAGTCTGAAAAGTTCGATTTTCAGACTGTTATTTGTATAATATGGCCATTTTACGCCATAAAAAGTCAGAAAAACGACGACTTCATTTTTTGACAATTTCTGTGTTTGACCTTTAGAGAACGGTTTCAGGGATGAATACTGTCTGCATATGGTGCATATGGCAGGCTTTGGATAAACTGTTCCATCCGGTTTGCACTCGCCTTTTTCATTTGGCTTGTCACAGAACCGTAGACATCCATGGTGAACGCGGCACTTGCGTGACCCAGATTTTCCTGTACGGTTTTCACGTCGTCGCCCATCTGCAAAGAGATCACGGCGTAAGAATGCCGCAGATCATGGAACCGTGCTTCCGGCGCACCGATGCTTTGTACGATCCGTTTGAAGTGATTATACACCGTGTTCGGCTCCAAATGACGCCCTGTGGAATCGGTAAATACCAGATTCATCGGATTTGAGAACGCGTTGTCTGATGCCTGCGCCCACAACGACTGGCGCTTCTTTACAAGCTGAAGCGCATCCACCACGTCTTTTGCAGGCGTCAGAAGTCTGGCTTTTCCGCTTTTTGTCTCAACCAGCGTGCAGCCAGCTCTGCGCTCTCGTGCCCGCTGGAGCTGCTTGTCCACGCGTATCGTTCCGCGTGTGAAGTCGATCGCGTCCCAGGTCAGGCCCAAAACCTCACCCCTGCGCAGACCGGTAAACAGCGTAACAAAGAACACCTGCTCAAAACACTCCCCCCGTATCGCCTCAAGAAACGACGAAATCAGAGATTCATCCATCGGATGCGGCTCTGATTTCTTTTTTCTGGGCAGCACGCAAGCCTCTGCCGGGTTCTCTGACAGCAGACCGTTTTTGACGGCCTGCTGTAAGGCGCAATGAAATACGCCGTGGATGTTGCGCACCGTTTTCGGGGATCGTTCCTCGGACAGACGCTTATAGAACTGCTGGATCATGTGTGGCGTCAGGTCCTCAAGCCTGACGTTGCAAAATGCGGGCTGGATATGGTTGCGGATCGTCGCACGGTAGGAATATGCCGTGGACGGGCGGATCCCGATCAGGTAGTCTCGCGACCAGAGTTCCAGCCATTGCCCAACTGTTTGACTGCAGAGGACAGGGAGCATTCCTTTGGCAAGTTCCGCTGTTGCCTTCCGAAGTCGCTGCGCAACCTCTCGCTGGGTTTTGCCGTTGATGGTTCGCTGCACCTGTTTGCCGGTCAATGGGTCATACCCCTCGGTGTAGCGAGCTTCCCAATAGGTGTAGGTTTTTCCTCTCTGCACAAATGTCTTCCTGCGGATGCTTCCGAATCCGGCCGCAGATCGCCTCCCCGTTTGATTTGGCATCGCCTTTCGCCTCCATTGGAAAACGTTATATTGGCTATGTTTGCTCCAAAAGCTTTTTTACTTGGTCGGTTGCGTTTCTTGGCAAAAAAGCCTGCGCAGCGTAACTGTCCCAGTCATCAACAGCAGCTTTGATTTGTTGCAGGATGCGGCGGCATTTTGCGGGGAACAGATCCATTCCTGCACCGCAGGAAAGCAGATCTTTGTCTGTGATCTCGGACCGCTTTCCGTTGACACTCATCTGATGCGCACCCAGCCAGCGATGCCCGGGGAGGTAGGAAAGCGTCATATCATAGGCCGGCGCAAGGCTCCACCTGCCGCTGCGATCCATCAGGAACGATATGTTTTTTACATGGTCGTCCTGATTCTTTGCCAGCACGTTGAAAGCCATTCTGCGGAAAAGCTGCTCCATAGAATCACTGTTGAGCCCGAGCTTTCGCAGGATCATGGCTGCCTGTTCATAGCTGTAGGAATTGGGATCGTTATAATCAAAGTGTGCCAACGCGCCGAGCGTCTGCATATGGAGCTTGCGTCCGTTCTGCGCCTCCCGGTCAAAGCGTTTCGTCATAAAATGAAACAGGTCGTTTTCCCGGTACAAGCGACATTCGCTCATCTCGATCCCGGCAGCCTTGGCCATCAGATAATAGGCATACTCGATCCGTGTATAAACCGGAGGATCCTTGATATCGCGGTCTCCGTTGCCGCGAACGCCGTCAAATTTGATCAGCCAATAGCCAAAACCACTCCCTGCGTCGATCTGCCCGGAGCGGATCTCGTTCGTCTGCTCGTTCCACGCGATGACTGCTTTCGCTCGTGCGCCGCCAGCAGAGGTACCAACCTGCAGGATTTGGCGCATGGCGTCTGCGTCTGCGTCCAAATGAATCGATTCGCGCTGCATCAGAATATCCGAAGCAAGCTGCGCCAACCGATCCACATTCAGTTTTTCGGAGAGGGCATATCGCGGCCCAAGCGTTGGCCGAAATTCCAACGCACCCATGCCGCGGGTTCCGGTGTAGCATAGACGTTCCACCGCATTGAAGGAAGCCGGCTCCCTTCCCTGTTCGGCCAGCCAACGGTCAATGACGGCATTGCCGAACCGATCCGGCAGCGCGTCTGCAAGTAAGCCGGGCAGCCCGTGAAATGCTTCCATTGGAAGTCCTGCAAACGAGTAGGTCCGTTCGTCTAGCGGCATCACGATCGGCGAGACCTCGATCCCGCTTTCAAGAAAGCCTCTGTCGTACTTAAACACCGCAACCTTGCTGTCATCCGGCAGCGCAACGGTTCCGATTTGCGTGCCCCACAAAATGACTTTTGCAGCCGTCATGTCTCGTCACCCCATTTCCATGCACCTGTGTTTTCCGGCTTGCTGCGCTTCCGGGAGACACGCTGTCTTTCTTTGCCCAAGGAGGCGTAATCCTCTGGATTGATTACCAGTTCCGGCAGCAACGTATTGAGGTTTTCCAGATACCCAAGCACGCGCATAATGCAAAGCATACTCTCCACCCGAAAATCACCGCCGTTTTCCATCACAGAGACCGTGCGAAGTGAAATGCCCGCTTTCTCTGCGAGTTCCTGCTGCGTGAGCTGCCGATCCATCCGTGCCTTTTTCAACCTGCTGCCAAGCTCCAAACGAATTGCCGCATTGCTGTTTGAACTTTGAATCTTCATAATGATCACCTTTAATTTGCTGTCTTCTGCTTCTAGTATATCAAACAGATTGTTAATTTGCAATATAAAACATTTTATTTATATTAATTATATACGTTGTTATGTATTCTTTTACCTGCTGTTCGAGAAGAAAATGACAGTTTTTATTTTCTTGCGTTCTTTGCCATAATATGGTATTATGATCTTAGTTTTTCGGCAAAACATTATTCAGCATTTACAATCAAATCAGAATAAACTTTTTTGAAAAAGCATATACTGTTACTCATATTCCTTAAGGAGTGACTGCATATGCATCTTGGAGGATATCAGATGAAGAACTTTGATTCTCGCACTTATAGTATTAATGACTTCATTGAATGGGATGCAAGAGGTCAGCTTGAGATTTCCCCCAAATTTCAACGTAGATCCGTTTGGTCTCCGCAAGCGAAGTCCTATTTAATTGACACAATTCTAAGGGATAAGCCACTTCCAAAAATCTTTATCAGAGCAACAACAAATCCGAAAACAAAGAAGACTACACGGGAAATAGTGGATGGTCAGCAAAGAATACGAACAATTTTGTCGTTTGTTAAGGATGGGTTTAGAATTAGCAGAGTTCATAATGAAGATTATGGTGGCATGCTGTATTCTGAGCTCCCTGATGAGGTACAAGGTGAGTTCTTGAAATATGAATTGTCGGTTGACTTACTACTGGATGTTCAAGACAGGGACATATTAGATGTCTTTGCAAGACTAAACACTTATTCAGTTTCCTTGAACAAGCAAGAGTTATTCAACGCAAGATATTTTGGCTATTTTAAGCAATTAGTCTATAAACTTAGTGGTGTCTATTATACTTTCTGGACTGACAATCGCATCTTTACCGACACGAAAATCATGAGAATGGCTGAAGCCGAGTTGATGACCGATCTTATTATTGCTGCTATAGAGGGCATTCAGTCCAAAAAGAATGCTGATAAGTACTATGCAAAATACGATGATGAGTTTGAGAGCCGGAAGGAGATAGAGGAAAAAGTAACAAAAACAATGGATTTGATTGGAAATCTTTTCGGTGACACGCTAAAGACATCCAATTTCAGAACGACTCCAAATTTTTACGGACTGTTTGTCTCTCTCTATCATATGAATTATGGAATACCGAATCTAAACTTGCCTCGTAAAACCATCAGCGAGAAAGACCTACCCAAACTGATTAGCACACTTGAAGATATAAATAGCATTTTAGAAAGCGAAGAAAGCTCAACTGAGTATTTTGAATTTATAAAGTCTACAAAAGATGCAACAACTGATGTTCCAGCCAGACTGACAAGGTGCACCTTCATTATCAACAAATTACTTCAAAGTCTTGAGGTTCAAAATGCCTAGTGTTCTAGATGCTCATTTGGCAGGCTTTATAACCAAATGCGACTGGGCATTGCAAGTGTACTATGGGGCAGTATCACTTTACAACGAAAACAACGTGGCTGGTTTCTCCGCGGACATGAAGAATATGATTATTGAAAACCTGATACTGAATGTCTGCAGCTCTTGGGAAAAGTTTTTGGAGGATATCTTTATAGCCTACTTGCTAGGCAGTAAAAGTGAAAACGGCAGTGCAGTTGTTTCGTATGTGTCTCCAAAAAGTAACGAGCATGCCTACAATCTCATCAAAAGCGTAAACACATATCCTGACTGGGCAGACATCAATAAAATACTGATCAATGCAGAAAACTTTTTTGAAGGCGGCGGATCTTTTAAAATTCTCAAAACTCTAAGCGCCGATATTAATGCAATTAAGAAAATTAGAAATGCAATTGCGCATACATCGAAGAAAGCAAGAGAAGATTTTGAGAATTTAGTAAGAGGAAAAGTAGGCCATTTACCCGTAAGCATTACCCCTGCGATATTTGTAACCGATTACAAAATCGGTAATAGGCGAACTGATCCAACTTATTTTGAATACTATGTCGAATTTTTAAAAGACTCCGCTACAATGCTGGTCGAGTACAATCCGAACACAGGAGTATAGACAAAACCAGCCAGCATATTACATAGTAAGACATCAATAATGATGATTACCCGTTGACTTTATTATTTCAACTAGCATAATCACTTTCCTTTGAAACGATGATAGCAGTATGTATCTCAATTCCTTGCGCCACGGCATACAAGATATATATTTTGGGGAATTAAGCTAAGAGTGTGACCGAAGACTAAATGTTCGACAAGGTGCGCAGATACTGTGAACTGTATTCAGAAGCAAACTGCTGTATAAGCTTACGAAATAATGAATATTTTTTGACCTCTATTTTGACCTCAAAAGGATAACATGAGATAACACAAGATAACACAAAACAGCAGAAAAAGATTAGAACGACAGTACAAAACGGGGCAAAACAACAGACTTTAGCAGTCAGTAACAGGTACAAACCTGAATTCGAATCCTTCACCCGCTGCCACAAAGAGCCACCCTGCGGGGTGGCTCTTTTTTGGCAGCAACTAAGGGGAAGGAGTCGAAGACCTAAATCCAAGCTGCCGGTGGCAGCTTGGGCAACCAGTTCGCAAACTGGTTGCAACCTTAGTTTCTGTCACAGGCAGAAACGCAAGCGAATCCTTCATCCGCTGCCAAGAATCAGGGCTAAAATCTTCTGGTTTTAGCCATTTTTCTTTGCTTTTCCTGCGTTTTATTTGCCAAAATATTCTAGCCGAATCGAGCGCAAAAAAGATTTCCCTTTAGTTTTCCCTTTAACTGCGTGATCTACTGAACGGCTGTCCTGCTGCTGATGATTTATTTGGCTGCGCTTGTTCGAAGGAACAGAAGCGTTGCAGAAATCGGAGGAAAAGAAATGAGCAGATAAGGATCCTTCTCACGCATACTCCTGATTGTGGTTTCCGTCCTTTTGGTCTGCGTGCTGGGTTCCGGCCGGTAACCGCTCATACCACCTCCTGTTTCCTTGTAAATCAGTTCGTGCAGCACGACCTCCTCTTAAGGTCGTTCACCATGCCGGCGGATCCTGCCGTGCTTGCAGTCTCCCTGACTTTTCTATGGTTTGGTGTACGTTTACGCGGTCTTTCAAAAAAAGAGCCACCCTGCGGGGTGGCTCTTTTTTGGCGGGATTTCGTTGCTATTTCCGCGTGAATGTGGTAAAATCATCGGGAAAGAACAAGACGTGCCGCACGGGAGGAAAGACGCATGATCACTACGGAGGAATACAGGCGGATCGTTTCCGAGTTGATGGACGAGCTGCCGGCGGCGTTTTTCGACAAGCTGACCGGCGGCGTGATCACGTCGGAGGCGGCGCCGCTGCCGGACTATGCCAGAAGCAACGACCTTTACGTTCTGGGGCAGTATCAGGTCTACTCCGGCGTGCGGCAGATCGTCATGTTCAAGGGCTCGTTCGACCGCGTCTACCCGCAGGCGGACGCTGCCGAGGCGAAGGAAATATTGCGCGGTGTGCTGCGCCACGAATTCCGCCACCATCTGGAGGGACGAGGCGGACTGCACGGCGCGGATACGCTGGAGGCGGAGGACGCGCGGCAGAAACGGGCGTACCTGTCCCGCGGCGAATGAATCTCGAAACCAAGGAGGAAACACGATGAAAACTCTGGTCGCCTATTTTTCCGCAAGCGGCGTGACCGCAAAGGCGGCGAAGCTTCTCGCGCAGGCTTCGGACGCCGATCTGTTCGAGATCGTCCCCGAAACGCCCTATACGAAAGCCGATCTGAACTGGCTGAACAAAAGCAGCCGCTCCACGGTCGAAATGAAAGATCGCGCCTGCCGCCCGCCGATCGCGTCCAAGGTCGCGGATATGGCGCGGTACGAACGCGTGTTCGTGGGCTTTCCCGTGTGGTGGTACCGCGAGCCGTCGATCATCGACACGTTTTTGGAGAGCTACGACTTTTCCGGCAAAACGGTCATTCCGTTCTGCACCTCGGGCGGCAGCGATCTCGGCGAAACGGCGGACAATTTCCGCAGACTTGCGCCCGGCGCAACGGTGCTCGAGGGCAGACGCCTGACCCGTCGGGACGACGAAGCGAGCCTGCGCGCGTGGACAGAATCGTTCTGAATCAATGAAGCAGAAAGAGAAACTGAACGGAGGACAGACAGATGAAAACTCTGATCAAAAATGCAAAAATCTATGACGGCAGCGGGAGCGAGGGCTTTATGGGCGAGCTCCTGCTCGCGGACGACCGGATCGAAGCGGTCGGCGCAAAGCTTGACGCGCAGGCGGATCGGGTGATCGACCTCGGCGGCAAGTCCGTCGCGCCCGGCTTTATCGACTGCCATTCCCATAACGACTGGTTTGCGATCAAGAACGATCCGCTGCCGTATTTCGCGCCCTTCCTTCGACAGGGCATCACGACCTTCGTCGCGGGCAACTGCGGCCTTTCCGCGATCGGCTTTGCGCCGGACTGCAAAACCGTGGACAAGGTCGGCGGCGGACTGTTCGGCTTCGACGACACGACAGGGAAGTACGGCGCGGCGGAGGAATTCTTCAACGCCGTGGACGGGAATATGCCCTGCAATCTGGCAGAGCTGGTCGGGCATTGCTCCGCCCGCGCGGCGGTCGGCGGCAACGAGAACCGCAAGCTGACGGCGGAGGAAGAGGAAAAAATGCTCTCCATTCTGGAGAAGAATCTCCAGCAGGGCGCGGCGGGCATTTCTCTCGGATTGATGTACGAGCCAGGTCTGTTCGCGGACGCGGAGGAGCTCAAGAAGGTCGCCGCCCTCTGCGTCAAGTACGACCGCCCGCTGACCGTCCACCCGCGCGCGGAGTCCAAGGTCTCGCTGGCGTACACGCCGCTGCTCGGCAGGTCGCACCTGCTGCGCGCTTTCGACGAGCTCGCGGAGATCGCGAAGGGCACGCCGCTGAAGCTGCAGTATTCCCACGCGATCTTCGTCGGCCGCCGTTCCTTCGGCGACAAGGCGGAGCTGATGCAACTGATGGAGCAGCTTCGCGCCGAGGGCGTGGACGTGATGTTCGACATCTACAACGAGTGCCTCGGCGTTTCGGTGCTGACGGTCTTTCTGCCCGCGTGGTATATGGGACTGCGTCCCGAGGAGCGAAAAAAACCGATGGCGCGCTTCCGTCTCAATATTCTGAAGCTAAGCAATATCCTGCTCGGCTTCAACTTCGACGATATCGTGGTCGCCTACCTCGGCGAGGGGTATGAGCACTACGAGGGCAAGACCGTCCACCAGATCGCAAAGGAAGAACATACGAGCGACCTCAAGTCGTATCTGAAGCTCTGCGAGATCAGCGATTTCAAGGGCCGCGTCAATATGGGGCCCTACTCCACGCCGGAGATCATCCGCGACTTTGAGCACGACGAGCATTGCCTCTACATGACCGACGCGTGGGTCGAGGAGCACGGCGTGCAGAACCCCGCGATCTACGACTGCTTCCCGAAATTCCTGCGCGACGCCTTACGCGGCACGGGCGACACCCTGCCCAACACCGTTCGCCGCATGACCGGCGCGACCGCCGACCGATTCGGACTCAAGGAGTGCGGCTATCTCCGTGCGGGATACTTCGCCGATCTGACCGTCTTCGACGAGGACGCGCTGAAAAACGGCACGCCCGATCGCGAGCAGTCCTTCGGCATTGAAAAAGTTTTCGTCAACGGCAAACTCGTCGTGGACAACAACGAGCTGGACGAAGCCGCTCTCCGCACTTCCGGCCGCGCGATCCGCGTTTCCTGAGGTAAGACGATGGAGTATCGAAGAATAGCATCCATGCAGATCGACGCCCTGTGGGAGCTGCAAAGACTGTACAAGGCGGAGATCGGGGAGGACGCGCCGGACGGCGCGGCAAAAGACCGCCTTGCAAAGGCGCTCGGTGAGAACAGGATTCTCTTTTTCGGCGCGTGGGACGGGGACGAACTGATCGGCTGCTGCTCGGTGACCGTCGGCTTTTCGACCTTCGACTATCAGCCGAGCGGCACGTTCGAGGATTTTTATATCCGTCCGGCATACCGTCACAAGGGCGTCGCGCGGCGGCTGGTACAGTTCGCGTACCGCAAAAGCGGCGTTTCGTCGCTCACCGTCGGCTGCGCGGACTGCGATCTTGCGATGTACCGCTCGCTCGGCTTTACCGTCCCGCTCGGCAATCTGCTCGCGTTTGAGTAAAGGAAAAGACACTTGCCTGAGCAAGTGTCTTTTCCTTATCCTATTTCAGATACGCCTTATCCTTTTCCTCCAAAGGGAACAGAAACTGCGTTCCGTCCTTCCAGCGGCTTTCGTGGTAGTTCTCCTGCCCGTCCAGCTCGGTAAAGTCGCGAAACACGCAGGGCGGCACGGCGGCGCGGGTGACCGTTTCGGCGAAGGGACAGGTCTGTTTCAGCGAGAAAACGTGCGCTCGCGCGCCCCATTTACGCACCAGATCGTAAAACACGCCGTCCGCGCTGACCACGCGCACGAAGCGGTAGTCCGGGCAGAGCGTAAAGGAATCATAGTTCGGAATTTCAGCCATAATCGACCCTCCCTAACAGTTATTTCCATTTTACTATACACCGTTTGCCTTGTCAACGGTCAGCGGAAAAACACCGTTTACTTTTTCGAAAAATCCTGCTAAAATATAACGGATAGGAAAGAGAGGGTTTGGTATGGAAACAGAAGTCAAACCGAAAAAACAGGGGATATGGACGCCGATCCTGAAGTTTATCCCGCTGATCGTATTTGCGGCGCTCGTGATCGTGTTCAAGCTGGATCTTCTGATCGCGGCGCCGTTTGCCACCTTCGCGGCGGCGGCGGTCTATATGATCACGGAGCGGTGCAGGTTTGAAAAGGCGTTTTCCCGCGGGCTGAAAGCCGCGAGCAATATTACGCTGGTCTTTTTCATTCTGATGTTCGCCTACGGCGTCGCGGAATGCTTCATGGCGACGGGCGTCGGTGCGGCGCTGATCAACCTCGCGCTGCGGCTCGGCGTGACGGCGCGGACGATCGCGCCGGCTGCGATCCTCGTGACCTGCCTGCTGTCCGTGGCGACGGGCTCGTCCTGGGGCACCTTTGCCGCCTGCGCGCCGATCTTCCTGTGGATGAATCATCTGGTCGGCGGCGACGTGCTGCTGACGGTCTGCGCGATCGCGGGCGGCGCCTGCTTCGGCGACAACATCGGCATGATCTCCGACGTGACGGTGCTGAGCTGCGGCATGCAGGACGTCAAGATCATCGACCGCGTGAAGCACCAGAGCGTGTGGTCGATCCTCTGCCTGATGATCTCTATGGCGGTCTTTTATTTCGCAGGCAGAGATCTGCCGACGGTGCGTGTTGACGTGGAGCAGGTCTTTGCGCAGATTCCGCAGGACTCGTTCGACGCGCTCGCCGAACAGCGTCCTTCTGCATGGCAGTTGCTGCAGCAGGTGCGCACGGGCGTTCCGTATTACATGATCGTCCCCATGCTGGTCGTGATCGTGCTCAGCTTCCTCGGAACGCATACGCTCCTGTGTCTCGGCGCGGGCATGGTCTCGTCTCTGCTGCTGGGGCTCCTGGCGGGAACGATCAGCATTTCCGACTGGCTCAGCGATATGCTTCTCAAGGGGTTCGGTGACGCGGGAAGCTGGACGGTCGTGATGATGATGTGGGTCGCCGCGTTCGGCGGCATCATGAACGCGATGAACGCCTTTGACCCGCTGGCGAAACTCGTCGTGAAGATCTCGCGGAACGTGCATCAGCTCATGGGTTGGTGCGGACTGCTGTGTCTGGTCGGCAACATGGCGCTGGCAGACGAGGCGGCGCAGGTGGCGACGATGTCGCCCATCGTGCGCGACATCGTGGAGAAAAATGTCGATTGCGAGACCGAGGACGACGCCTACAAGCTGCGTCTGCGCCTTGCGACCTATACCTCCTCTATGGGCATCTACGGCTCCGAGCTGGTGCCGTGGCACTGCTTCCCGGTCTTTTTCGCGGCGATCGCCAACGCGGTCTACCCGATGTATCATTTTACAAGCTTCGATATCATCAGTAAGAATTATATGAGCTTCATCGTGATCGGCTCCATTCTGATTCTCAGCTTTACCGGCTGGGATCGGATCATTCCGATGTTCGGGCTGCCGAAGAACGTGAAGCTTCGCAAGGCGAAAAAACAGACGGAGGGATAGAGATGGAAATCGTATGTTTGGATATGGAGGGCGTCGTCGTTCCGGAGATCTGGATCGCGTTCGCCAGGGAGAGCGGCATTCCAGAGCTCACGCGCACCACGCGCGACGAGCCGGACTACGATAAGCTGATGCGCTGGCGTCTGGGCGTGCTGAAGGAGCACGGGCTCGGTTTACCGCAGATTCAGGAGACGATCGCGAAAATCGACCCGCTGCCCGGCGCAAGGGAGTTTTTGGACAAGCTGCGCGAGCTGACGCAGGTGGTCATTCTCAGCGATACCTTTACGCAGTTTGCCATGCCGCTGATGAAAAAGCTCGGCTGGCCGACGCTGCTGTGCAATACGCTGGAGGTCGCGCCGGACGGCGAGATCACGGGCTTCAAAATGCGCATTCACGATTCCAAGCTCAGCACCGTTCGCGCCCTGCAGTCGGTCGGCTACGATACGATCGCGGCAGGCGACAGCTACAACGACCTCGACATGATCCTCGCGGGCAAGGCGGGCTTCCTCTTCCGCACCACCGAGAAAATCAAGGCGGACTACCCGCAGCTTCCCGCGTTTGAAGAATACGACGATCTGCTCCGCGCGATCAAGGCGCAGTTGACCTGTTGATCGGAGGAAACAACATGCTGAAAGATCAGAAACTGCTCATCGGCAAGGGTGAGAAGGAAGCGTATATCGTTCCCAAAATGGCAAACCGCCACGGTTTGATCTGCGGCGCGACCGGCACCGGCAAGACCGTCACGCTCAAGGTGATGGCGGAGTCTTTCTCGGAGCTGGGCGTGCCCGTCTTCCTTGCCGATATCAAGGGCGATATCGCCGGCTGCGTCAAGGCGGGCGAGAAGAACGAGAATATCACGAAACGCCTGAACAAGCTCGGCATCTCCTCCGAGGATTTTCCGATGAAGTCCTTTCCGGTACGCTTCTGGGACGTGTTCGGCGTCTCCGGTCATCCGGTACGCACCACCGTCAGCGAGATGGGCGCGACGCTGCTTTCCCGCCTGCTGGGACTGACGGACGCGCAGACGGGCGTTTTATCCATTGCCTTCCGCGTGGCGGACGACAACGGCTGGCTGCTGACCGACCTCAAGGATCTTCGCGCCATGGTGGCGTACGTCGCGGATCACTCCTATGAGCTTCTCCACCGCTACGGCATGATCTCACGGCAGTCTGCCGGCGCGATCCAGAGAGCGCTTTTGCAGTTGGAGGACGCCGGCGGCACGCTGTTTTTCGGCGAACCGGACATTCAGTTGTCCGACTGGATGCAGTGCGACGAAGACGGCAGGGGCTACCTGAACATCTTTCACTGCGAAAAGCTCTATCAGTCTCCGCTTCTCTATTCGACCTTCATGCTCTGGCTGCTTGCCGAGCTGTTCGAGGAGCTTCCCGAGGAGGGCGATCCCGAAAAGCCGAAGCTGGTCTTCTTCTTTGACGAAGCGCATCTGCTCTTCCGTGACGCGCCGAAGGCGCTGACGGACAAGGTCGAGCAGATGGTCAAGCTGATCCGTTCCAAGGGCGTCGGCGTGTATTTTATCACGCAGCAGCCGTCCGATATCCCCAACGCCGTTCTGGCGCAGCTTTCCAACCGCGTGCAGCACGCGCTGCGCGCCTATACGCCGCTGGAGCAGAAGGCGATCCGCGCCGCGGCACAGTCTTTCCGCGCCAATCCCGCCTTCGATACCGAGACGGCGATCACCGAGCTGGGCACGGGCGAAGCGCTCGTCAGCTTCCTTGATGAAGCCGGCGTTCCCTCCGTGGTCGAGCGGGCGACGATTTTGCCGCCGCAGTCTGCCATGGGCGCGATCGACGACGAACGCCGCAGGGCGGAAATTCAGGCGGATGACCTTTACGGCAAGTATGAGACTGCGGTAGATAACGAATCCGCCTATGAGATCATCGCCGCCGCTAATGCCGAGCAGGAGGCAGCCGCGCAGGAAGCCGCCGAGGAGGAAGCGGCGCGCAAGGAGCAGGAAAAGCGCGAGAAGGAAGAAGCGAAAAAGAAAAAACAGACTGCTTCCAAGCGCAACGCTTCGCCCCTTGGCAAGGTCGCAAACGCTACGATGAATTCCATCGGCCGCGAGGTTGGCCGCTCTATCGGCCGCGGTCTGCTCGGCACGCTGAAAAAGTGGTTCTGACGATCAAATAACGCCCCGTTCGGCATTTGCCGAACGGGGAATTCTTTTGCATTCTTCTGTTTTCTGTGCTATAATACGAAAGAATGAGAAATATAACCATATTTGCAGAATCGAGGTATGGAAGATGAGCCGAAACACGTACAGATTTTTGAGCGTACTGCTGATCGCGGTCATGCTTTGCACCCTGTTGCCTGCCACCGTGTTCGCGGAGGACGCGCACTATGCGGATTCGGTCGCGCTCAGCGGCGCCGGCACTGCTTCCGAGGGCAGGCTGACCCTCGAAGAGAATGAGATATTCCGCGCCTATTACGGCGGTACGGACATTCAGGTCGCCATGACGACGGACGGCGTACTGTCTGTTTATCCGGGAAAGGAGACGACGGTGCTTCCCGGCATCAAGGGCTGGGCGGCAGGGCAACTGGACGCCACGCTGGACAAGCTTCCGTGGTGCGTTAACTACTGGCTGAACACGGACAATGCCTACAACGGCACCGCGGCTTTCTGCGAGGGCTTCGACCCCGGCAAACTGACGACCGTTACGAGCGGCACCTACGCCGGCAATCACAAAGGCACGCTCAATTATACCGTCCGCCGTATCGTCATTGCCGACGGCATGACTGCCATGGGCGGATACATGCTCAATCAGGGCTTCCGCACCTCGGCTGAATGCACCATGCTGCTGCCGGATTCGCTGACGCGGTTGGACGCGGTCGCAGGTTCCTCGACAACGAACCTGCCCGTGGTGCCGGAGCGAATTGACGTGATCCCGACCTTCTTGACCGGCAGGGGAACCTGCGATATCTACGTCATGAATCGGGACGCGAAGCTGGTTTCGGAGCTTGCGCACGGCAGACCCTATAGAGGGCCGCTCTATGCGACGATGAGCTATGACGAAAAAGATCAACTGATTCTGGACAGCGACTATTATCTCATGCAGGCGCTGACGGTTCACGTGCTTGCCGGCGGGCAGGCGGAACAGTCTGCAAACGAGCTGAAGAACAATCAGCTCTGCGGCAGGGTGGCGATACATGACGCGATCAACTGCTTCGGCCCGGAGGGATATCGCTCCGCGCTGATCTGGATGTACGACGAGAGCACGCAGACGCTGACTGTCGCGGGATCGGCCGCCATGCCGGACTATGCTTCCTATGAGGATACGCCGTGGCATGATCTTGAGATCTGCAACGTGGAAGTGCGTGACTTCGTCGCCGCTATCGGCGAAAATGCGTTTTCCGGTCTGAAGGATTTGGACAGCCTGCTGGTCAACGACAGCGTCAAAGAGATTGCCGAAACCGCCTTCTATCTCGAGGACGGCATGTTGCCGACGAGCTTCGCAAAAACGGAGATCACCTGCGGCGCGGGCAGCGCGATGGAGGAATATATCGCCGCGCACGCAGCGACCAGAGGCGTTTTCGGCGACTTCGCGTGGGAGATCAATGGCACGAGACTGACCGTTACAGGCAGCGGAAGACTGGAGCTCGGCGGCGCGACCGTGCCGTGGTATTTCTTCCGCAACAAGATCACCGCCGTTGACCTCGGCTTCGGCGTTACCGCGGTGAGCGGCTCCACGTTTGCCGGCATGCAGCGCCTGAGCCGCGTGAATCTTCCCTCCACGCTGCGGTCGATTGGCGCCGGAGCCTTTGCAAACGATCCCGCGCTGACCGACATCTACATTCCGAAGGCGGTGACGGAGATTGAAGAGGACGCCTTCGCCGCCGCGAGTATCAAGGAGCTGACCCTGCGTTTTTCCGTTACGGACGATTCCGTTCCAAGCGTTCCCGCGCAGAAAAACCGGACGGTCACCGTCGATCGTGAAACCACGCTGCAAGTCCTGTTTTTGGGCAACAGCTATTGCCACACGCTGCGGGCGTATCTGAGCGAGATCACGAAGCAGTCCGGTATCGTGAATTACGAGATCGACCAGTATTACTACAGCGCCGAGGCCGGCAACGTCGCTGCTTACGCGGAGATGATCCGCAGCGATGCGGCAACGCTTGTCCCGGAGAACAACAATTACAACGGTTACTTTTTCAGCACCGGCGGCAGGTGCGCCGATGCGGGGAAGGGAGGAAGGACGACAGCTTTCTGCGGACTGCCGCTGAGCGTCCGTCTGCAGGCGGAGGACTGGGACTACGTGATCACCGAGGCGTGGGGAGCGACCGAGCCCGCCGGCGGCAACGGCACGACGCCGGGCAAGCTGAGTACCGACCCGAATCTGCAGCTCCTCACGCAGTACGTTCTGGACAATACGAACGCGCAGACCGCGTTCTTCCACGTCTATAGCTGCGGCTGGATGCTGCGGCAGCCGGCCTGCGCGGGCGATACTCTGACCAGTCTCTACGAGAAATACGTTGCCGCGTATGACGACGGGATGGAAAATCTGATCGACCTTCGCTATGCGAGCGGCACGCTGATCGAGACCGCCCGCAAGACGTGGCTCAACGACGGCAGAGATTTCCACAGGAGCGAGACGGACATCACGCATCTGTCGGAAACCGGCGACTATATGAACGCGATCCTGCTCTTTGAGCAGATGACCGGCAGGGAATATGAGATCGACTCGGACAAATTCGACGAGAGGACGGAGAGCTTCATGAAGCTCCTGTCGTCGACGACGCAGGCAAATCCCGGCGCGATCACCTATGCGACGGTGACCTCCGACGAAGACGTCAGTTACTATAAGACGCTGGAGGAAGCAGTCGCCGCCGCGCACAGCGGCGATACGCTGACCGTGATCGGTCTTCCGGTGAGCGAGGAAAAGCTTCCGGTTGCGGAGGGCGTCACAGTCGAGCTCTACGGCAGCATACGGAACAACACGGTGCAGATCGTGAACGGCAGCGCGTACTTTGACGAAAACGGTCTTTCCGCGAACGGCTTGGTCTACGACCCCGTGACGGGACTTACCGCGGCAAAGACGATGAAGGTGCGCTTCGACGCTGCCGGCGGCAACGTATCTGCGGAAAGCAAGACCGTCACCTACGGCGCGCCGTACGGGCAACTGCCGACGCCGATCCGCGATCTCTACACGTTTGACGGCTGGTTTACTGATGCGGAAGGAGACACGGAGATCACTTCGTCCACTGTTGTTACGATGGAGGACGATCACACGCTCTACGCGCACTGGACGCATATCTGCAGCGAGGGGCACGACTACGCCTATTTCCTGACCAAAACGCCGACGGAGACGGAAGACGGCGCGCTGACGGGCGTCTGCGCACGCTGCGGCAGCACCGTCACGGTCGTGCTGCCGAAGCTGAATCCCGCGGACTATGTATGCACGGTCACGAAGGAGCCGACCTGCACCGAGGACGGCAGCGCAACCTACGTCTGGAAGAACGAAGACTACGGCGATATCAGCATGGAAGCGGCGATCCCTGCCCTCGGTCACGTCCACGTCTATTCTGAGCACACAGACGCCTCCTGCACCGAGCCCGGCTATGACCGCCGGATCTGCGACGACTGCGGCGCGATCCTTTCCGAAGCGGCGATTCCCGCGCTGGGGCACGCCTGGGATAACGGCAAGATCACCACGCCCGCGACCGAAACCGAGGACGGCATGAAGACGTTTACCTGCACGCGCTGCGGTGCGACGAAGACCGAAGTTATCCCCGCGACCGGCGATGATCAGCCCTGCGACGGCGGCGAAAACTGCCCGTCCAAGGATTTCAAGGACGTGAATTACGGCGACTGGTATCATGAAGCCGTCGATTTCGCCGTGTCGAGAGGTCTGTTCAACGGCATGACCAAGACGAGCTTCGAGCCGAACACCGCGATGACGCGCGGCATGCTCGTCACGGTGCTCTGGCGCTATGAAAAAATGCCCTATGAAGGCGAAAACGTCTTTGATGACGTGAAAGACAGCGACTGGTATGCCGACGCGGTGGCGTGGGCTGCGGCAAACGGCATCGTGACCGGCGTTGGCAACAACAAGTTTGATCCGAACGGCATGATCACCCGCGAGCAGATGGCGGCGATCCTGTTCCGCTACTCCGACGGCAAGGGCTATGACACGGAACAGCGCGGCGACCTGAGCGGCTTCCCCGACCGTGCGAAGGTCAGCGGCTACGCGACCGATGCGATTGAATGGGCGGTCGCGGAGAAGCTGATCACAGGCAGCGGCGGCTATCTCGACCCGCAGGGCAGCGCGACCCGCGCGCAGGTCGCCACCATTCTCATGCGCTTTATTCGGAATATTGCGGAATGATCTGCAAACGCAAGGATCCCGCTGCTTGGGCAGCGGGATCCTTGCGTTATTCTATCAAATCTTTCAGCGGCGGCAAAAGCTCGTCAAAGAGCTTGCTGCGGTTTTCCGGCGTGATCACCCAGACCCTTGCGTCGGGATGGGCGCAGACCCGCTCCAAAAACGGTGTGCTTTTGTCCTTCACGGCGGCAAGGACGGGAAGATCGCCGTCCAGCGCGTTGAGCACCGCCTGCTGAAACGCAAGCGCCTCCGATTCCATGAAGCCGAGCTCGTCCATCAGCAGGACGTTCCTGCCGGCGGTATCGCTCAGATATGCCGCGCCCAACGTATCGAAAACCGCAGTCCGCCGATCCAGCAAACGACCGGATCGACACGCGCCGACGCAGTTTTCCTCCGTGGGAATCTGCGGCTGTCCCGCCGGATAAATATGGATCGTTTCCACGCCGTCCGCGTCGGGCGGCGCTTTTTTCGTAACGAATCCGCCCGGCTTCGCCGGAACGGCGTCCATAAGACGGCAAATCAGCGTGGATTTCCCGACGCCCCGCGCCCCGCGGATGATGATATGCTTCATCGTCCCGACTCCCGCACTATTTGCCGATCGAATTGGCAACCAGCGCGTCGTACTGCTCCGGCGTCAGATCGCAGTGATAGAAGAGCTTGTAATAGGTCGTGACCTCTTCGCGAAGATCGTAGTCCGCCGCGTCCGGATACAGGAGCTTTGCCATCCAGAGCATGCCGAGGAAGCGCTGTACGGAGGGCGGGAAGCCCATCCAATTATACGGCCCGTGCGGCACCTCGTAAAACGCACCGTTTTTGATCGCGGTGACCTCCTGCAGCAGGGGATCGTCGCCGATGGTCGCGTAGACGCTGTCCGGCGCGACGAGGATGATATCGGGGTTCCAGATGAGGATTTGCTCGACGTCCACCTCGTTGCCCGTGCCCTTGCTGGACGGCTCGTCCACCACGGCGAGATTGTCCGACAGCAGGTCGATGACCTCCGCGTGATAGGAACCCTGCGCGATGACGTTCAGACCTTCGTCGCCGGTGATATAGAGGATCTTTGCCTTTTCCACGGACTGCGCGATTTGCGAGATGCGCGCATATGTGGAATCGCAGTACTGCGCCAGCGCCTCCGCTTCCTCCGGCATGTTCAGAAGCTCGCCGAGCATGCGGTAGGTGTCGCCCATGGTGTCCGTGTGCGCGGTGATATGCACGAAGGGGATGCCGGTCTGCTCCTGCAGGGCGTCAAGGTCTTCAACGATGCTGCCCTTCGGCTCGCCCACGTCGATCACGACCTGCGCACCGGAGGCAAGCAGCGTCTCCAGATTCAGCTCGCCCTTGCCGCCGTAGAGCTGACCGATGACGGGCATGTTGAAGTACGCCGGGTCGAGGTATTCTTCCGCATCGCTGCTCCAATCGTTGGAAATACCGACGAGCTTGTCCGGGCAGAGCGCGAACAGGACGATCTGCGCTAAGGGTCCGGACAGAGCGACTTTGTCGATCTCCGCCGGCAGCTCAACCGTTCTTCCGACGGAATCCGTAAAGGTTCTGGTCTGCGGCTCCGTCGGCTGCAGCGCTTCGGTCGTCTCCGCTGCGGCGGTCGTTTCCGGCGCAGCGGTCGGCGCATCGGCGGTGGAAGCCGGTTCTGCCGTCTTGCCACAGGCGGCGAGGGTGAACAGCAGCGCAAGCGCAAGCAGCAGCGCCGCGATTTTTATTATCGTTGCTTTCATTGTTTTTTTCCTCCTATTTTCGGCGCGAAGCCGATGATAACGACGAATGCGTGCGATCATTTTCCCGCACGCTTCGGAACGATCACGGGGCCTGCGCTCGACGGCACGAGCTCTGCCTCTACGCCGTAGAGCCTGCGGATCAGCGCGGCGTCCAGCAGATCGGCAGGCACGCCGTGCGCGGCGATCCGCCCCTCGTGCAGCGCGAGCAGAGTATCGGCATAGCGCAGCGCGTGCTGCGGATCGTGGGTCGACAGCAGAACGCCGTAGCCCTCGTCTGCGAGCTTGCGGATCAAATCGAGGATGCGGAACTGATTGCCGTAATCCAGCGACGAGGTCGGCTCGTCCATCACGAGGATATGCGACTGCTGAGCGATCGCCCGCGCGATCAGCACGAGCTGCTGCTCGCCGCCGCTCAGCCTCGAAAAATCGCGCTCTTTCAGATGCTCCGCACCGACGCGGCGGAGCGCGTCCTCCGCCAGCGCGATATGCTCCTTCTTCGGCTGCGAAAAGGCGCGCACCTGCCGGCTCAGACCCATCAGCACCGTGTCCAGCACGGAGTAGCCGAAGGTCGGACGGTGGATCTGCGGAATGTACGCCACCGCCTTTGCCCGTTCTCGCCGAGAGAGGGCGCGCACGTCGCGCCCGTCCACTGTGATAATGCCTTCATAGTCCGGCAGGCTGCCGAGGATACAGCGGAACAGCGTGCTTTTTCCGACGCCGTTCGGCCCGAGCACGGACACGAATTCTCCCGCTTCGAGGAAGAACGAGATATCATGCAGCACCTCCGCCGCGCCGTAGGAAAAGCTGAGGTTTTCAACCGCAAGTCTCATAACGCACGCTCCTTTCTCATCATCAGATAGAGGAAGAAGGGCGCGCCGACGAAGGCGGTCAGAATGCCGATCGGGATCTCCGTCGCCAGCAGATTACGCGAGATGTTGTCCACCAGCAGCAGGAAGATCGCGCCGAAGACCATAGACGCGGGAATAAGATATTTGCAGTTGTTGCCGACGAGCTTGCGGCACAGGTGCGGAATGACCAGACCGACCCAGCCGATCATGCCGCTGACAGAGACGCTCGCGGCGGTAAGCAGGGTCGCGCAGAGCACCGTCACCAAACGAAGCAGCTTCGTATTCACACCGATCGCGCCGGCTTCCTCCTCGCCGAGGGTGAGGACGTTCAGCCGCCAGCGCAGTGCGAGCAGCGGCGCGAGCCCCAGCAGCATCGGGATCAGCGCGAAGCCGACGTCGCCCATCCGCGCGCCGGACAGACTGCCCATCAGCCAGTAGGTGATCTCCGGGAGCTGACTGGAGGGGTCGGCGACCAGCTTGATATAGGACGTTCCCGCAGAGAAGAGGGAGCTGATCATAATGCCCGCCAGCAGAATGCCGATCACGGGATTGCCGCGCGTTCGCGAGCCGATCAGATAGACGAGAACGACCGTCAGCAGGCTGAAGACGAAGGCGAACGCCGTCACGCCGACCTTGGGCTGTCCCCATAGGATCGCCAATGCCGCGCCGAAACACGCGCCGGAGGACGCGCCGAGGATATCCGGAGCCGCCATCGGGTTCTGGAATACGCTTTGATAGGACGCGCCGGAAACCGACAGGCAGCAGCCGACCAGACAGGCGAGCAGGATACGCGGCAGACGGATGTTCAGCACTGCGATCTCCATGTTCTTCTCCCACGTCGGCTTGATCGGGAAGATCCTGCTCAGCAGAATGCGCACAACGTCCGAAACCGGAACGTCGTAGCGCCCCAATACGAACGAGAAGAGAAACAGCGCGAGCAGACCGAACAGCATGATAAGAATGGTGATTCGCGCTCTGCGGTTGGACGGGATCAGATTTGTCTTTTTCATGAATCCTCACAGAATCTCATTGATACTGCGATTATAGCAAGCCAAAAAGGAAAAATATGTTGTCTGAACAACATTTATGTGCTATAATCAAAGAAAAAAGGAGGACACGATGGAGAAGCTTATTGCGACCGTTCAAGGGAACCCCCTGCTTGCGAACGTTTCCGGCGAGACGCTCCGTTCGGCGATCGTGCCGCGCGGTAGTACGAAAACCTACGCCGCGGGGTCGAATCTCTTTCTGCCGCTGGACAGGGTCAGCCGCGTAAATATCCTGCTTTCGGGGAAGGTCAAGCTGGTGTACTATATGGAAAACGGCGAGCAGGATATCCGGAATCTGATCTTCCCGCCGAAGCTGATCGGCGCCGATCTGATCTGCACCCGCACGCAGCTTTCGCCCTACCAGGCGACGGCGGTCGAGCAGAGCGCGGTGTTCTCCTTTCCCGCGGAGATCATTCTGCAGCAGGGAAGCATGCCGGAGCCGGAGCGCCTGACCTGCATCAACAACCTTTTGCAGATCCTCTCCAACGTCAATATGCAGAACGAGTACCGCCTTGCGATCCTGACGCGCAGCGGGCTGCGCGAGCGGATTCTGGTCTATCTGACCATGCAGGCGAATAAGGCGCAGTCGAACACCTTCCGCATTTCGTTCTCCCGCGAGGAGATGGCATCCTTCCTGCGCGTCAACCGCAGCGCGCTGTCGCACGAGCTGAGCCTGCTGCGGCAGGAGGGGATCATCGAGTTTCACAAAAACGAATTCACCCTGCTGACGTGCTACGACGCGGCAGTCGTCCCGGAATAAGCGAACAGCCGCTGCTTCTGCAGCGGCTGTTCGCTTATTCACATTCTTTTTTGTGTCTGAGATGAATCCCCCCGATATGTCCGACGCCGAGGACGAGCCCCGCAGCGAGCAAAAACGGATTCCCGCCGTAGACGGCGAGGAGCAGTACGGCGATCACGGGCAGGCTCGCGCCCGGAACGGGCACGCCGAGCAGACTGCCGTAAAAGTCCCGCATCGTCTTCTCGCTCCGGAAATACCGCACCCAAAAGACTTCATACAGGAGCATCAGCGCGAAGGCGGCGATCAGCCACGCGAGCCACGGCGTAAGCCGCACGTTGAAATCGCGGAAGAGCAGCACCAAGGCGGTCACGCTGACTTCGCCGATCCGCTCCAGAGCAAGCAGAAGTCTGTTTTCGTTCTTCGCGTATTTGTCGTAATCCTTCGGCTGAAATTTTGTCCAAAGCGCGTTCGGCACGAACAGCATCAGCAGAAAGATCAGCCCGACGTAAGAGAATCCAAAGTGCATACCGTTCCTCCCGCGTTTTCGATTTCAGTCGAGGTCGTAATCGTCCGGATTGAGCAACAATTCGCCGACGCGTCCGCCGTTGTCAAGCGTTTTTTGAATGCCGACGTTGTGCTGCTCGATATAATCCCGTTTCGTGCCGTAGAGCCGGTAAACGCACCATGAGGCCTGCCCGTTCGGGTTTTCGAGCGGATAGACGACCACCGTGATATCCAAGACTTTTCGCGGGTTGCCGACGGGGGTGAATCTCACGCCGATCCCCCGCTCGAAGGCGAGCAGCAGCCGTTTTCTGAGCGGAATGTTCTCGTTGACCGCAGGCGGGATCGGAAACGAGGGATCGACCCAATACCAGCATGTTTTTCCATCGCCCCGATCTGCTTTTTTCAGCTCGATCGGGACGAATTCCCACGCTTTCTTCCTGCGAAGCTGCAGTTTCACGTCTTCGAACGCGATTTCGCCCTGATCGACGCAGTCGCCGATGAACATGACACCGAGACCCTTTGATTTCCCGCCGGCGTTGTGAACGGAGACGACGCTGGATTCTCCGATCCGGCATGGCATTCCGCCGTAGAGCGCGATTTCGAATTTCGGCGGCTTGACCGTACCCGGCGGCGCCGCAAAGAACAGGCGGGTGATTTGCCCCGCCGGGAGAAGGTCGGACGCCCCGACTTCCAGCGTCGCCTGCGCCGGCTCCATGCGGATCAGCTCCGCAATCTGCGCGAACGCCTCCTCTGCAAAGACGTGTTCCGTTCTGACGATCTCCTTCAGGCGGGGCATATCTCCGACGAGCTTGCTCCACGGGGAGAGCTTCGTTCTCCTGCGGTGGGGGACTTCTTCGGATCGCCCGACGTTGATCCAGCCGTCCGTGCCGTCGCGGGTGTTCAGAAGGCTCAACTGCAGATCGTCAGAATCAAAGCAGGCGGCGGTAATGACGTCCGTATCAAAGCGCTGCGACAATCGCGCCGCCGTCCTTGCCATGCTGTCGTCTACGCCGACCTGGAACGTATCCGACGCAACGGATACCCATTCGCTTCGCGGCGGCGCGCAGATCGCCACGCAGATGTTTCCTTCGCTCTCGTCCTGCGCGGGCGTAAAGCCGTCCTCCGCCAGCAGCCGGATGAGCGTGTCTTTCAAGGCTTCTGTATCGTAGTTTTCGTTTTTGCGGACATGGAGGTTGGCAAAAAACAGACCCATAGCTGAAGTCCTTTCCCGCTGTCAGCGCAATTGGTATTCCGCGTTCAGGAAAAGCCCGTTTTCCGGCGGCTCGGCGGGGAACAGGTTTCTTTCAAAAGAAATCTCTTCGTGTTCCAGACAGAGCTCCAGGAAGCAGAGGAAGATGCCGATGTCGATCTGATTAAAGCGCGTCGGCACGGGAATAATTCCCATTTTTCCCTTTTTGCGGAACACGCGCAGTCTGCCGTCTTCGTTCCGGACGAGCCACGGCTGCGAATTGCACGCGCTCGGCGCGAAGCGGACGAGGTCGGTCACGCCGCCGAGCGGCTCGCCGCTCCAGATGTCCTCTGCAGCTTTCCGCTTGCACTTATACATGTCCTCGCGGAATCTGGCGGGGTCGTCGACCTTGCGGATCGCCATCATGATCGCAAATTCAAGTCCCTCAAAGTCGGCTTCTTTCGTCTTGCCGAGGCCGAACCACAGCGTGCCGACGTTCTCGGAAACGAGACGGAGATCGAGCTGCTCGCCCAGATAACCGATATTCTGCAGCCAGCCGTCCTTCTTCTCGCTGTAAAACAGAACGCAGTATTCCGCGCCGACCTTGCAGCTCGTTTTTTCGGCGGGCACGATGCGGATCGCCGTCTTGATTTCGGGATACAGCGGCGGGAAGCTCCGATAGGACGCCACGATGCGCTCCAGCGCTTCCTTGTCGAGCGTTTCGTCTCCGACGCCGCGGAAGTTGTGAAACGACTTCCGTTTGGGGATCGCGTCATAAAGAATTCTGTTCATACTCTGCACCTCCGCAATTACCAAATGAACGGGATTACTTTGTGTTTTACGCGCTTTTTGTAGTCCGCGTAGCCGTCGAGACCCGCCTCCAACACCCGTTCCTCGTTGCGTATGCGCAGCGCGATGATCGGGATATAGCAAAGCAGTACGGCAACCGAAAACGGCGAGCCGAGCACGATGCCCATCGACAGGAAAAGGAACAGCGTCGCAGCGTACATCGGGTGGCGGACGATACCGTATAGTCCCGTGTCGATCACTTTCTGATTCTCCTGCACCTCGACCGTGCGGGAAAGGTAGGCGTTCTCCCGCAGCACCTCGGCGTACGTCAGATACGCCAGCAGGAAGACGACCGCTCCGGCGATAACCGCCCACGTCGGCAGGACGCACCATTGGAAGCGGAAGTTCAATCCTGCGAGAACGAACGCCGCGAGGAACATCGCCGCGCTCAGCGCGAGAACGAGCCTCTGCTCGCTTTCTTCCTCTTTCGCGTTCAGCCGCTTTCGCAGCAGATTGGGATTCTTGCACATCATCACAATCCCGGCGGCGAACATCGGGATGAACAGCAGTCCGAGCAGCAGCCAGCCGTGCGGGTAGCGCAGCGTACCCGCAGGCACGAACAGCAGCGCAGCGATCAGCACCACGCCGCACAGATACTTCACGATCGCCTGAAGAAAGAGCTTTTTCGTCATACCAACACCCCACACAGTCTGTCTGCAACCAATATACCACAAATATTTGAAAAAGAAAAGCGCCGCACTCATTTGAGTGCGGCGCTTTTACTGGAGCTGTTACCCGGATTCGAACCGGGGTCCGTGTCCGGCGAAACGCGTTTCGCCGGAGCCCTCAAGACCTCGGATTGAAACACGCTTCGCGTGTGGGATGAGGCCCCCGGTTTTGCATATTACAACAAAAAGCACCGCACTCTGTTGAGTACGGTGTTTTTACTGCTGGAGCTGTTACCCGGATTCGAACCGGGGTCCGTGTCCGGCGAAACGCGTTTC
>JAFROD010000040.1 GCA_017429835.1 Oscillospiraceae bacterium | reverse complement strand
GCGGATTGCGCAGTAGATTTTTTCGTCAGATTGTACAGATTCTCCGCAGGCAACCTGACGGTTGGCAAGGAGAAGATGTGCAATATGACGGAACAAAGATCAAGCAAGACGCGCATTCGTATTTGTGCGGTGTTGCCTTAGATCAGCCGATCGTTCCCGGGTAACTGATCGAATGCGCGAAGTGGATAAATACGTGGATGATCCGGATGAAGACGCCGATCACTGCTGCGTCCTTCTGCGCCTCGTATGTGTCGCAGTATGAACAATGGAACTGTCCGCAGCGGTCGCAGTAACCCTCGCCGCGATAGTTCAGACGCGAATACACGTGACCAAGGCCGCCCTCGACTTCACGGCGTTCCGTCGTTCCGCACTTCTCGCAGACGTGGATCTGCTTGCCGCCGGACGTGCAGCTCGCCGGCGAGCCGGCGTCGCTCGTCCACTCGCCCCAACTGTGGCCCGTGGCTTTGATCGTCTTGCTCTTCGTTTTGCCGCAGACGGAACAGGTGCAGATCTTTTTGCCGTTTTCCGTGCAGGTCGCGGCCTTTGTCACGACCCACTTTCCGTATTTATGAGCCACGCTCGAGGAAGAGATGGCCTGTTCTTCCTGCAGCGCGCAGACTGCGCAGATTCTCGCCAGAACGCCGTCCTCTTTGCAGGTGGCGGGTTTGGTGACCTGCCATTCGCTCCACAGATGATTGCCGCCGATCGCGGGGATCTCACGGGTCTGCTTGTGGCTCGGATCGTTCGCGCAGACGCGGACTTCCGTTCCCGCCGTCTCGCAGGTCGCCGGAGTCTGAACCGTCCATGCGCCCCATGTATGGGCTTCTGCGCTGATCTCGCCGGTCTTCGCCTCGCGGGAAAGCTCCGTGCCGCAGACCGCGCAGTATACGACGTCGTCCCATGTCTCGGGAGCCGTACAGGTCGCGGCGATCACATTCTCGCGGACGGTCTCGCCTTCCGTATGCTCGCCGGTTGCGGGGATCACGGTGTTCATGCTCTGCGTCGCGCCGCAGACGGAGCACTTCTCGTGCTTCTTGCCCGTCGCGCCGCAGGTCGCTTCGGTATCAATGACCCATTCCCAGGTATGGTTGCCCGTCGCGGGGATCGAGGTGTTCAGGTTTCTCGTCGCATCGCAGCGAGAGCACTTTTCGTGTTTCAGACCCGTCGCGCCGCAGGTAGGCTCGGTATCAACGGTCCACTGCCAGTCATGGCCGAGCATTTCGGCAAGCTTCACGTTCTCGGCTTTTTCGGTATAGGTCACATCCTCGAATACTACGGACGCGGTATAGGTCACGATGTGCGCAGTCGTGCAGGTCTGCTCGCTGACCGTGGTGATCTCGATCTCGGAATCCATAACAGTCTCAACATGCGAAGCGTTGTTGCCGCAGGTAAAGGTCGCAGTCGCCGAGGTGTGGTCATTATTCCACGTCCAGCCCGTCAGCGCATACGCATGACCGATCGCGTCGATGTCGGTCTCAACCTTGGTCTGCGTTGCGAACGCGGTGTTGGTGAAGGTCGCGGTGTAGGTGGTCTCACCCTTGCCCTCGCAGGTGGCGGGCTTGGTGATCTCGCTTGTGATTTCCGCGTTCTCGGTCTCGACGTGGGAAGCGTCGTTCTTGCAGATCCTCGTCGCAGTGCAGGAAGATCCGTCTTCCGCCCATACGTAGGTGGCTGCGTTCCAGTCGTGGCCGATCGGAGCGACGTCTTCAATTACCTTGGTCTGCGTTGCGAACGCGGTGTTGGTGAAGGTCGCGGTATAAGTCGTCTGGCCAGCTTCCTCGCAGGTCGCGGGAGTTGTGACAACGCCGTTCGCCGTTACGGTCTCGGTCTCGACGTGAGAAGCGTTATTGCCGCAGACTCTCGTTGCGGTGCACTTCCATGCGCCGTCGACTTTCTCCCATGCATAAGAGGCTGCGCCGTAATCGTGACCGGTCGCCGGAACGTCGGTCTCGACTTTTGTCTGCACGGCAAACGCCGGGTTGGTGAAGGTCGCAGTATAAGTCGTCTGCCCTGCTTCCTCGCAGGTTGCCGGAGTCGTGATTTCACTCGCAGCCGTCACGGTCTCGGTCTCGACATGAGAAGCGTCGTTGCCGCAGACTCTCGTCGCAGTGCACTTCCATGCGCCGTCGACTTTCTCCCATGCGTAGGAGGCTGCGCCGTAATCGTGACCGGTCGCCGGAACGTCGGTCTCGACTTTTGTCTGCACGGCAAACGCAGTGTTGGTGAAGGTCGCCGTATAAGTCGTCTGCCCTGCTTCCTCGCAAGTCGCGGGAGTTGTGACAACGCCGTTCGCCGTTACGGTCTCGGTCTCGACGTGAGAAGCGTTATTGCCGCAGACTCTCGTTGCGGTGCACTTCCATGCGCCGTCGACTTTCTCCCATGCATAGGAGGCTGCGCCGTAATCGTGACCGGTTGCCGGAATGTCTGCGTCTGCCATTGTCTGAGCGGCAAACGCCTCGTTTTCAAACGTCGCCGTATATCTTGTCGTACCGACGTCGGTGCATGTCGCGGGAACAGCAATCACACTTGTCGCCGTTACGGTCTCCGTCTCGACGTGAGAAGCGTCGTTGCCGCAGGTTCTTGTCGCGGTGCACTTCCATGCGCCGTCGACTTTCTCCCATGCGTAGGAGGCTGCGCCGTAAGCGTGGCCGGTCGCAGGAACGTCGGTCTCGACTTTTGTCTGCGTCGCAAACGCAGTGTTGGTGAAGGTCGCGGTATAAGTTGTCTGACCGGCTTCCTCGCAGGTCGCGGGAGTGGTTATAACGCCGTTCGCGGTCACGGTCTCGCTCTCAACGTGAGACGCGTTGTTTCCGCAGACTCTCGTTGCGGTGCACTTCCATGCGCCGTCGACTTTCTCCCATGCGTAGGAGGCTGCGCCGTAATCGTGACCGGTTGCCGGAATGTCTGCGTCTGCCATTGTCTGAGCGGCAAACGCCTCATTTGCAAACGTCGCTGTATATCTTGTTGTACCGGCATCGGTGCAGGTCGCCGGAATCGCGACTGCGCTCGTGGCAGTCACAGTCTCGGTCTCGACATGAGAATTGTCGTTGGAGCAGATTCTCGTCGCGGTGCACTTCCATGCGCCGTTTTCCTTCGCCCACGCATAAGAAGCAGCGTTCCAGCTATGTCCGATCGCAGAAACAGTATTTCTGTTCTCGGTCACATCGCAGCGCGAGCAGGTATAAATATCATATCCGTCTTCCGTGCAGGTCGGGTCGACCGTGCGGGTGAACCGGAAGTCGTGGCCCAGCGCGTCAATCGGAGTATCCGCGTTCTGCGTAGCGTCGCAGCGCGAGCATTCCTGATGCTTCACGCCCGCGGTCACGCAGTCGGGTTCCGTATCGGTGACCCACTGCCAGTCATGACCCAGCGCGGCAACGGTATTTCTGTTCTCGGTCGCGTCGCAGCGCGAGCAGGTGTAAAGATCATATCCGTCTTCCGTGCAGGTCGGGGCGACCGTGCGGGTGAACCGGAAGTCGTGCCCGAGCGCGGGAACGGTTTCCTGTGCGACAAGAACCGCATTGCAGCGAGAGCAGTGCTTGCCCTCGGTCAGGCCGGTTTCGGTGCAGGTCGGAGCGACCGCCGCGTCGATTACTTCAACGTGACCCAGCGCGGGAACGGTTTC
>JAFROD010000026.1 GCA_017429835.1 Oscillospiraceae bacterium | reverse complement strand
TGAGCGGCAGCGTCACCCCGACCGAGCCGACGACCGCTCCGACCGAGCCGACGACCGCTCCGACGCAGCCCACTACCGCGCCGACCGAGCCCACTACCGCGCCGACGGAACCGACGACGGCTCCGACCGAACCGGTCGGCGGCGAAGGCGTTGTCGTTGCCGATTCTCTCAAGGTTGGCGATAAGATCGTCTTCGTTGCAGAGTACAACGGCAAGTACTACGCCATGACGAACGACGCCTCGATCAACAACGCTCTCGGCGCAGAGGAAGTCACCGTCAACGGCGACAGCGTTGACGTCGCAGTGACCCGCTCCGCGGGCAGCGAGGCTGTCTGGACGCTGGCTTCCGGCTCTGCGGCAGGCACTTTCCTGCTCAGGAGCAGCGACGGCAAGTACATCAACTGGACGACCGGCACGACCCTGAAGCTCGCAGACAGCGGCGCAAACCTGACCCTGACCTGCGGCAAGGGCACGTCGAGCGCCGTGGTGACCGCTACGGCTTCCGAGGCGACCGTCCGTGCGCTGATCTTCCGCGACAACGGCGGTCAGCTCCAGTTCCGTGCTTATTCTCAGAGCAACGCTACGTCCTCCGGCTATTCCGCTGTTCTGACGATCTACAAGCTTTCCGGCTCCGTTACGCCGACCCAGCCGACGACGGCTCCGACCGAGCCGACTACTGCGCCGACTGAGCCGACCACCGCGCCGACGGAACCGACCACGGCTCCCACCGAGCCGACCACCGCGCCGAGCGGCAATGAGTACGTACTGACCACCTCCCTCAAGGACGGCGATCAGGTCATCATCTACAACGCTTCCGCGGGCAAGGCGATGAGTGAAGACGCAGTCTCCACCAACTACCGCGCGGGCGCTGACGTGACCGTCAGCGGCAACAAGATCGTCACGGACGACAGCAAGATCGTCTGGACGGTCAAGGCAAGCGGCAGCGGCTTCACCTTCGCGAACGACAACGGCGAGACCCTGTCCGCAACGAAGGGCCTGAGCTTTGCGACGACCGACAACGTCTGGGCAGTCAACCCGGCGACGACGGCGAACAGCGTCTATCTCGTCAGCACCACGGCGACGGGATCTTCCGGCGACGCGAAGTACATCGAGTGGTACGACAAGTACTCTGAATTCAGCACCTACTACTACAGCGCGAACAGCGAAGCGATCTTCGCCATGCAGCTCTTCGCTTTGAGCGGCAGCGTTGCTCCGACCGAGCCGACGACGGCTCCGACCGAACCGACCACGGCTCCCACCGAGCCGACGACGACTCCGACCGAGCCCACCACGGCTCCTGCCGATCTGCCTTTCGCGAACGGCGACTGCGTCGTCATCTATAACGCTGCCGGCGGCCTGATCATCGGCTACAGCGAAGACAATGACGCGGACGAGTCCACAGGCGAATTCACCTACTGGAACATCACGACTGAGTCGGCTGAAGTATCCGGCAGCACGCTGAAGGCAAGCTTTGAAAATGCCGGCACATTCTACGCTACCATCAATGAGGATGGCACCGTCATGTTCCTCGATCAGTATGACTACGATCAGAGCGAGGATCCCGAGAATCCCGACATGTACTTCATCACGGCAGAAGCCCCCCATACCTACTATGACAACAGCACTGAATACGCTTCGTTTGAAGTCATTGCTGTGGATGGCGGCTATCTGCTGAAGAACGTCGGAGATAGCTCCTACTACGCGATCGAAAACGGCAAGGTCTTTGCAAAAGACCTGGTTGAAGGCGACCCGAGCTTCATCTTCCAGTTTGCGATCTGGACCGGCGAGACGGAAGGCGAGAACACCATCGTCTGCACGCTCCCGGGCGGCAGCGTCACCCCGACGCAGCCGACGACCGCTCCGACCGAGCCGACCACTGCTCCGACCCAGCCGACCACGGCTCCCACCGAGCCGACGACCGCTCCCACCGAGCCGACGACCGCTCCCACCGAGCCCGCCGGCGAGAACGTCTTTGTTCTGACGAACGAGCTGAAGGACAGCGACGAAGTCATCATTTATAACCCGGGTCACGGCAAGGCGATCAAGAACGAGAACGAAAAGGATTGGTATCTGGTTGCCGAGGCGATCACCCCGGCGGACGGCAAGATCACCGATCCGGACGATTCTCTGGTCTGGACCTACTATGACAACTTTGACGGCACCTGCACCTTTGCGAACGGCGACAACATGATCGTCATGTGGGTCTCCGGCAACTACTTCGAAGTTACCAACGATCCGACGCATGAAGGCGCGGACGGCAGCTTCGTTGTTACCTTCAACGATGGTCTTGCTTACATCAAGCACGCGACCTTCTCCAACAACTATGGCTCCGCCTACCTCGAGTGCTTCGCAAAGTCCGGCGTCGACAAGATCTGCGGTTATTCTTCCCAGAATCCGACCGCGAACGACTTTGGCTTTGAGTTCTACGTAAAGGGCGAAGGCGGCACGACCCCGACCGAGCCGACCACTGCTCCGACTGAGCCGACCACCGCTCCGACCGAGCCGACCACTGCTCCGACCGAGCCGACGACCGCTCCCACCGAGCCGACGACCGCTCCCACCGAGCCGACCACCGCTCCCACCGAGCCGACCACCGCTCCCACCGAGCCGACCGAACCTGTCGGTGAAGAGACCGGCTACTTCGTTGCCGACTCCCTCAAGGCGGGTGACAAGATCGTTCTGGTTGCCGAGTACAACAACGCCTTCTACGCGATGGCGAACGATACCTCGATCAATAACGCCCTCGGCGCAGCGCAGGTCACCATCAGCGGCAAGCAGGCGATCGTCGGCAATGCAGACGTCGTTTGGGAAGTCGCTGCTGGCTCCGCAGCCGGTACCTACGTCCTGAAGAACAAGGACGGCAAGTGCATCAACTGGACGTCCTCCACTTCCCTGAAGCTCGCCGACGCCGGCGTTGACTTTAACGCGACCTGCGGCGAAGGCACTTCCAGCCTCCTCGTTGCTTCCACGGTCAGCACCGCCACCGTGCGCGGTCTGATCTTCCGCGACAACGGCGGCGCGCTCCAGTTCCGTGCCTACTCCACTTCCAACGCTACGCAGAGCGGCTATTCCGCTGTGCTGACGATCTACAAGTACACCACCGGCAGCACCACTCCGACCGAGCCGACGACCGCTCCCACCGAGCCGACAACCGCTCCGACCGAGCCGACAACCGCTCCCACCGAGCCGACGACCGCTCCGACCGAGCCGACCACGCCTCCTTCCGGCGATCAGTACGTTGTTGCTGATTCCGTCAAGGTCGGCGATAAGATCGTTCTTGTTGCAGAATACAACAACAAGTACTACGCGATGGCGAACGACACTTCCATCAACAACGCCCTCGGCGCAGCGGAAGTTACCGTCGCGAACGGCGCGGTCAACCTTGGCAGCGCGGACGCTGTCTGGGAAGTCGTTGCGGGTTCCGCGGCAGGCACCTTCCTGCTGAAGAACAGCGCAGGCAAGTACATCCACTGGACGTCCTCCACTTCTCTGAAGCTTGCCGACTCCGGTGTTGATTTCCAGATCACCTGCGGCAACGGCACGGCTGCCATCCTGATCGCTTCCACCGTCGGCACCGCCACCGTGCGCAGCCTCCTGTTCCGCGACAATGGCGGCACCCTTCAGTTCCGCGCTTACTCCACCACCAACGCCACGACCTCCGGCTATTCCGGCGTTCTGACCATCTACAAGCTGGGCTGATCGGCATAAGGCGTTTGGAAAACCGAACAACCGACAAAAGCGGTGCAGTTGAAAGACTGCACCGCTTTTTGTCTTGAAAAATCGCCGTTTTCTCTTGCGAAAACGGCGAAAATATGTTATATTTTCAGATTGTGGATATATTTTAAGAGAAGCGGTCCGGCAGACCGCGCAGAAGGGATTTGTACTCCATGTCTGAACAGAAAAACATCAGAAATATTGCGATCATCGCCCACGTTGACCACGGCAAGACGACGCTGGTCGATGAAATGCTCAAGCAGGGCGGCATCTACCGTGAGAATCAGACCGTGGTCGACCGCGTCATGGACTCCGGCGATCTGGAGCGTGAGCGCGGCATCACCATTCTGGCAAAGAACACCGCGGTGCATTATAAGGGCACGAAGATCAACATCGTCGATACCCCGGGCCATGCCGATTTCGGCGGCGAAGTCGAGCGCATTCTCAAGATGGTCAACGGCGTTATCCTGCTCGTCGACGCTGCGGAGGGCCCCATGCCGCAGACGCGCTTCGTGCTGCAGAAGGCGTTGGAGCTCGGGCATAAGGTCATCGTGGTCGTCAACAAGATCGACCGTCTGGACGCCCGCATCGAGGAGGTCATGGAGGAAGTTCTGGAGCTGCTGCTTGACCTGAACGCGACCGACGAACAGTTCGAGTCGCCGACGCTGTTCTGCTCCGCGCGACAGGGCGTTGCGAGCTACAGTCCGAACGAGAGCGGGGTCAATCTGGATCCGCTCTTCGACACGATCGTGGATTATATCCCCGCGCCGGACGGCGATCCGGACGCGCCCGTGCAGATGCTCGTTTCCTCCATCGACTATAACGACTACGTCGGCAGGATCGGCATCGGCAGGATCGAACGCGGCACGCTGCGGCAGAATCAGGAAGTCACGATCTGCGACTACCACGACCCAGACCACAGGGAAAAGGGCAAGGTCGTCGCGCTGTACGAATTTGACGGATTGAACCGCAAGCCGATTGAGAGCGCGTCGGCGGGTGAGATCGTCGCCTTTTCCGGTATGTCGGACATCACGATCGGCAGAACGATCTGCGCGGTCGATCAGCCGGAGCCGCTGCCCTTCGTCAAGATCTCCGATCCGACGATCGAGATGACCTTCTCCGTCAACGACTCCCCGTTTGCGGGCAGAGAGGGCAAGTACGTCACCTCCCGCAACCTGCGCGACCGTCTGATGCGCGAGCTTCTGAAGGACGTTTCGCTCCACGTCACCGAGCAGGGGACCGACGCGTTCAACGTCGCCGGCCGCGGCGAGATGCACATCTCCATTCTGATCGAAACGATGCGCCGCGAGGGTTACGAGTTCCAGGTCAGCACCCCGCGCGTTCTGACGAAGACCATCGACGGCAAGCTCTGCGAGCCGATCGAGCGCATGGTCGCGGACGTGCCGGAAGCGTCGATGGGCAGCGTGATCGAGAAGATCGGCAAGCGCAAGGGCGACCTCGTCTCCATGACGCCGATCGGCAGCCGCTACCGTCTGGAATTCCTTGTGCCGTCGCGCGGCTTGTTCGGCTACCGCAACGAATTTCTGACCGATACCCGCGGCGAGGGCATCATGTCCTCCGTGCTGGACTCCTACGCGCCGATGAAGGGCGAAATCGAACGCCGCAAGACCGGATCGCTCGTCTCCTTTGAAACGGGCGAAGCCTGCTCCTACGGTCTGTTCAACGCGCAGGAGCGCGGGCAGATGTTCATCACGCCCGGCACCGAGGTCTATGCTGGCATGGTCGTCGGCAGCTGCTCAAGAAACGAGGATATGACGGTCAACGTCTGCAAGAAAAAGCAGCTGACCAATATGCGCGCCTCCGGCTCGGACGAGGCGCTCCGCCTGACCCCGCCGCGCGTGTTCTCGCTGGAGCAATGTCTGGAATTCCTTGCGGACGACGAGCTGCTGGAGGTCACGCCGAAATCTCTGCGCATCCGAAAGCGCGAGCTCGACCACGCCGCGCGCATGCGTCAGCTCATGAAGACGAGAAACGGACAGTAAAGGACGATCAATAGGGAGACAAAAAAGAACTGCTGCGATCGCAGCAGTTCTTTTTTATTAGTGCTTCCGCCATGTGGACGGGCGGAGCAGGATCAGCATCGGGAAGAGCTCCAATCTGCCGAACAGCATGTCCAGGATCAGCACGATCTTCGACAGAGCGGAAAACGCGGCATAGTTGCCGGCAGGGCCGATCAGGATCGTAGTGCCGGGGCCGATATTGTTGAGCGTCGCCATGACGGCGGTCACGGAGGTATCGGTTCTGCCGAAGTTGTCCATCGAGACCAAAGCAATGGAGACTACAGCGATCAGAATGTAGAAGACGAGATAGGCGGAGGTGCCGCGGATGACCTCGCGGTCTACGCGCTTGCCGTCCATTTTCATGACCTCGACTCTGTGCGGGTGCAGCAGATGCCGCAGTTCGCTGCGAGCCGTTTTGACGAGGATGACGATGCGGCTGACTTTCAGACCGCCGCCGGTGGAGCCGGCGCATGCGCCGCAGATCATCAGCAGGACGAGAATAATGCGCGACATATCCGGCCACTTGGAAAAATCCACCGTGCCGAAGCCGGTCGTCGTGATGATCGAGCCGACGGAGAAGGAGACGTGGTGCACGGCGTCGCGGACGTCGGTAAAGTAGCCGCCGGTCAGCATGAGGTTGGCGGTGACGATCGCGATGGCGCCGAGAATGATCGCAAGATAGTATTTGAGCTCGGTGTTCTTCCAGATCAGCTTGAGCTTTCGGCAGATCAGGAAGAAGTAGATCGAGAAATTCACGCCGAACATGAGCATGCCGACGGTCGTGACCGTCTGCACGTACGACGAGTACCCGGCAAGGCTGGTGTTGCGAACGGCAAAGCCGCCCGTACCGGCGCTGCCGAAGGCAAGACACACGCTGTCAAAGAACGAGATCTCACCCCAACCGCAGAGATTGCCGAGTTGATAAGCGATGATCTGCAGGAGGGTCATGGCAAAATAAATGCTGTAGAGGATCTTCGCGGTGGTGCGCATTTTCGGCACCATCTTGCTGACGGACGGGCCGGGAGATTCCGCCTTGAGCAGATAAATGCTCTCGCCGGACAGCGGTACGACCGCCAGCATGAAGACCAGCACGCCCATGCCGCCCAGCCAATGGGTAAAGCTGCGCCAGAACAGCAGCCCGTGCGGAATGATCTCCACGTCCTCCAGAATGCTTGCACCGGTGGTGGTGAAGCCGGAAACGGTCTCAAACACCGCGTCGAGGTAGGAGGGGATCGCGCCGTTCAGAAAGAACGGAAGCGCGCCGAGCAGAGAGATTAGGATCCACGACAGCGAGACCATCACGAAGCCGTCTCTCGCGTGCATCGCGCGGTCGCGCTTGGGCTTGAGCAGCATCATCAGACCGCCCAGCGCCGCGCAGACGAGCGCGGTCTGCAAAAGGCTCCACAGACCGCCGTCGCCGTAGATCAGCGCGACGATCACAGGCAGCAGCAGAAACGCGCCGATGAGCAGCAGCACGTGCCCCAGAAGATAAGCGATCATTCTGTAGTTCATGCCTTTGCTCTCCGCTTGTCCAAGATGTCGTCCAGATCGTTCAGACCCGTGACGGTGGTGACGACGATGACCGTGTCGCCGGGCTCAATGGTATCGTGGCCGCCGGGGGTGAGGATCTTGCCGCCGCGATTGATCGCGCCGATCAGCAGATTCGGCAAAAGCTGCAGCTCCATCAGCGGAACACCGCAGACGGCGGACTTTGCCGTGGCGCGGAATTCCAAGGCTTCTGCCTTGTTGCCGACGATCTTATACAGGGTCTCGACGTTGGAGCCGAGGGAGTTCTGCAGGGCGCGGACGAAACGCACGATGTGGTCGGCGGCGATATAGCGCGGATGGAACACGCTGCCCAAGTCCATGGACTTGATGATGTGCGAAAAAGTGGTGCGGTTGATCTTGGTGATGATCTTGGCGTCCGTCACGCTCTTGGCGTACAGACTCATGAGGACGTTTTCTTCATCAATGCCGGTCAGGGAGGCGACGGCGTCCATCTTTGCAATGCCCTCCTCGGCGAGCAGATGCTCGTTCGTCGCGTCGCCGTGGACGATGTTCGCGTCGGGAAGCTGCTCGGCGAGAAAGTCGCAGGTCTCCGCGTTGGACTCGATGATCTTGACGCTCGCGCCGAATTCCAGCATCAGCTTGGCAAGGTAGTAGGAAATACGTCCGCCGCCGAGCAGCAGAACGCGTTTGACGGGATTCGTCTTGATGCCGAGCTTCGGGAAGAATTTTGCGGCGATCCGCGGCTTTGCGACGAAGCTGATCCGGTCGCCCGCCTTCAGCTCGAAGGTGCCGGAGGGGATAAACACGTCGTGCTCGCCGCGCTCCACCGCGCAGATCAGCACGCCGGACTGCACCTTGCCGAGCTCCATGAGCTTCATACCGTCCAGAGGAGAATCCGCCGGAAGGTTGACCTTGTGCAGCTCCACGCGGCCGCGGGAGAAGGTGTCGATCTTGATCGCGGACGGCGCGCGCAGAATGCGCGCAATTTCCGCCGCACTGGCGAGCTCCGGATTGAGCGCCATGCTCAGTCCCAGGTCGTCCTTGATCAGACGCATGCCGGAGGAGTACTCCGGATTGCGGACGCGGGCGATGGTGCTGCCGACGCCGAGCTTTTTCGCGATCAGACAGGCGAGCAGATTCTCTTCGTCCGTGGACATGACGGCGATCGCAAGATCCGCCGTCGGCACGCCCGCTTCAAGCTGTGTCTCTTTTGAAATGCCGTTGCCGGCGATCGTCAGCACGTCCATTGTGTTGACTGCGTCCAGCGCGCCCTGATCCTCGTCTACGACGACGATCTCGTGCCCCTCGCGCAGAAGCTGATCCGCAAGCGTGACGCCGATCTTTCCGGCTCCGATAATCACGATTTTCATTCAGGTTGTCACCCGTTTCACTGCAAATTTCAAATTATTATATCACCTTTTGCTCCGAAAAGCAAGGATGGAAGGGTTATTTCGGAGTTTTTCGCCGAGAATTGACGCGCAGACGATCTTCAGCGCGTCAAAAGGCAGGAAGATCAGGCAGCCGCTGACCAGCGTTTTGCCGATCGACCACGCCCCGCCGAGGGAGAAATAGATGTAGGGCAGACCGACGGCATAGAGGACTGCGAGCCCGATCGCGCAGGCAAGTCCCAACCGCAGAGGGACATTTTTCACAGGCAGCCGATCCGCCAGCAGACCGATCACGAACGCCATCGGGATCATTCCGAGCAGGAAACCGAAGGTCGGCTTTGCAAAATACATCAGACCGCCGCCCTCTGTGAAAATCGGAACGCCGAGCAACCCGAGCAGGACGTAGACCGCCTGCGAAGCCGCGCCGGCATACGGCCCGAGCAGAATGCCCGCCATGCAGGTAAAGAAGATCTGCACCGTGAAGGAGATCGTGCCGAGCGGTATGCGGATAAACGCGCCAACGGCGGTCAGCGCGGCAAAAAGAGCGGTAAGCAGCATGAGCTTCAGGGTGTGTTTCATAATGACCTCTCAAATTACATGGTAACGTCATTATATCGAAAACTTGTGAAAATCGCAAGGGTCAGGTGTTTACAAATGCAAAAAACTGCTTTACAATGAAAAAAAGGAGGCGACGGCCGTGCGGCTCAGGCAGAACGCTTTTTCAGACAGCCCGTTTCCGGTGCAGGTGCTGTGCGAGACGGACTCCACCAACGACGCGCTCAAGCGGATGCGCGCCGCACCGCACGGGACGGTGCTCGTGACCGGCAGGCAGACCAAGGGTCGCGGCAGACTGGGCAGGAGCTTTTCCTCGCCGGAGGGCGGGGTCTATCTCTCCGTCCTGCTGCGACCGAACGCGCCTGCCGACAAGCTCCTGCACCTGACGGCGATGGCGGCGGTCGCGGTGCGCAGGGCGATCAACGACTGCTGCGGCGTCGCGCCGGAGGTCAAATGGACGAACGATCTCGTCTATGGGGGCAGAAAGCTCTGCGGGATCCTGACGGAGCTCGTGCAGACGGACGGCGGGCTGTGCGCGATCGTCGGGATCGGCGTTAACTGCAACACGGAACCGGCGCAATTTCCGCCGGAGGTGCGGGATATCGCGATCTCTCTGCGCGAGATCACGGGGCAGGTCGTCGACCCGAACGACTTGGCGCGCTGCATGGTGCGTAGGCTTTTTGAGATGGACGCCGCGCTCCTGACGGAAAAGAAGGCGTGGCTGACGGAATACGCCGCCGCCTGCGTCACCGTCGGTAAGCGCGTGCAGGTCATCTCCGGCGCGGAGCGCAGACCCGCCTTTGCGGAGGGAATCGACGAAAACGGCGCGCTTCTCGTGCGTTGGGAAAACGGAGAAATCGCTGCGGTCAGCACCGGCGAGGTGTCTGTCCGCGGCATGTACGGATATGTCTGACAAGGAGGAACACCATGAACGAAGTACTGAAATGTCTGGAAGAACGCAAAAGCTGCCGCAGCTATAAGCCCGAGCAGCTCAAGGAGGAAGACCTGCAGGCGATCCTGCGGGCGGGGACTTACGCCGCGACCGGCGTGGGAAAGCAGTCGCCGAAGATCATCGTCCTGCAGAAACCGGAGGACATTGCGAATCTGGAGCGCATGAACGCAGCAATTATCGGCAATCCCGACGCAAAGCCCTTCTACGGCGCGCCGACGGTCTGCATCATTCTGGCGAAGGCGGACATGTTCACGGCGGTCGAGGACGGCTCGTGCGTGATCGACAACATGATGAACGCGGCGTGGTCGATCGGCGTCGGATCTTGCTGGATCCACCGCGCCCGTCAGGAGTTCGACTCCGAAGAGGGTAAGGCGCTGCTGAAGCAGTGGGGCGTCGAGGGCGACTGGATCGGCGTCGGTCATTGCATTCTCGGCTACCCGACCGGCGAATTCCGCCCGAAGGCGGAACGCAAAAGCGATTATATCGTGCGCGTATAAAAAACTCTTGCGTAATTTCAAAATTGCGGTATACTATAGGTGTAAGAAAATCAAATCAGAACGGAGGGTTACCTATGAAGGAGAACAGTGCATTGAAGGCCGTCCTGGCGATCATCGGCGGCGTTGTTGTGCTCGGCGCGATCGTTGTCGGACTGATTCATTTCTGGGATGACATTAAGAAGCTCCTGCCCTGCTGCTGCAAGGAAGAGGATGCCGACGAGCTGCTTGAGTTCGACGACATCGAAGAATAAGGAACGTAAAAAAACGGAGCGCAAACGCGCTCCGTTTTTTTACGTCTTCTTGATGAATCTTTCGCCGCATTTCGGGCAATGGATGCTGATTTTTCCCTTACCCTTCGGCACGCGGACGGTCTGCCGGCACTTCGGACAGCGGAAATAGCGGTTTTTCCGGTCGCGCAGCCGCTGCCACTGCCGGCGGAACCAGCGGTTCTCCTTCTGCCGCGCGTAGATATTGCGCGAAAAAGTGCGGAACAGGCTGAAGCCGAGCAGTCCGAGCATGACGAGATAGAGGATCGGAGAAACGACCCGCGTATACACGAAGCTGATCCGGAGGAACAGCGACAGGATCGAATTGATCAGGCTGACTGCGACCGCGGCGATCAGCAGCGCGATATTCAGTTCGTCGGAGCCGTAGCGTCCGTACATAAGGCGGCGTAAGGATTCGCCGAAACGTCTGAACATGTTTATCACCAAAGCTTATTATAATACGCGAGCGGGATTTTACAAGTTTTTCCGCGCAGAATTCACGATTTTTTAACGATTATGAGGCACGTCGGGTAAAGGAGTCCGAATTTCCCGCCCTTTACGCCTGATTTTCTATTGTGTGCGGCGTAAATATTTGCTATAATATAAAGAAAAAAGATAATGGGATGGTATTCGGTGAAGTACGGAACTTGGAAAATTGCGGCGCCCGAGGAAGAAAAAGCGCGCGTACTGCGAGAAGCAGGCTACAGCGCGCTGACTGCTTACGTTCTTTGCGGCAGGGGCTTTGATACGCCGGAAAAAGCCGCACAGCTTTTGCGCAGCGACGCGCCGCTTTCAGACCCCTTCGAGATGAAGGAAATGGACGCGGCGGTAGAAACGATCCGCCGCGCGATCGAACAGAAGACCAAAATCGCGGTGTTCGGCGACTACGACGTCGACGGCATTACCGCTACCTGCCTGCTGACGGACTATCTTCGCTCCGTCGGCGCGGACTGCGTCGCCCATATCCCGGGCAGACTGGAAGAGGGCTACGGACTCAACAACGGCGCGATCGACCAGCTCTACGAGGAAGGCGTGCGCATGATCATCACCGTGGACTGCGGCATTACCGCGCTGGAAGAAGCGGAGAAGTGCGCCCAAATGGGCGTCACGCTGGTCGTCACCGACCACCACGAGTGCAAGGATACGCTGCCGCAGGCGGCAGCGGTCGTCGATCCGCACCGCGCCGACCGCACGTACCCGCACACCAATCTCTGCGGCGTCGGCATCGCGTTCAAGCTGGCTGCCGCACTGCACGGCGATCAGGAGGAGATCGCCGCGCGTTACGCCGACCTTTTCTGCCTCGGTACGATCGCGGACGTCATGCCGCTGAGCGGTGAAAACCGCCGCCTGGTCGTGCAGGGGCTGAACGCCTTGCAAAAACCGAAACGGCTCGGCATTCGCGCCCTGATGCATGCGTGCGGCTGCGACTCCCAGCCGGTCACGGCTTCGACCATCGGCTATATCCTCGCGCCGCGCATCAACGCCGCCGGCCGTATGGAGCATGCCGAGCTCGCGGTGCAGCTCTTCCTGACGGAAGACGCTGCGGAGGCTGAGGAGCTTGCCGAAACGCTCTGCCGCCTCAATCGGGAGCGGCAGGCGACCGAAACGGAAATCTACCGCGAGGCGGTCTCCCGCCTGCGCGGCAGAAAAGGCTCGGACAGCGCGATCGTTCTCGCCGGCGAAAGCTGGCATCAGGGCGTGGTCGGCATCGTCGCCTCGCGCCTGAGCGAAGAATTCTGCCGCCCGACCTTCCTGATCTGCCTGAACGGAGAACGCGGCAAGGCGTCCTCCCGTTCCTACGGCGGCTTCAATCTGTTCTCCTCTCTGTCGGAGATGTCCGATCTTCTGGAGGGCTACGGCGGCCACGAGCTCGCGGCGGGCTTCACGATCCTGCGGAGCAATATCGACGAATTCCGCCGCCGGATCTGCCGCCGCACGGAGGAATTCGCCTCCTCGGGACAGGCGAAATCCGCGCTGGAGATCGACTGCGAGATCACGCCAGAGCTTCTGACCGAGGAAAACACGGACGGGCTTTCCCAACTTGAGCCCTGCGGCACGTGCTGCCCGAAGCCGGTGTTTTGCATGAGCGAGCTGACGATCGAACGGATCAGTACGGTCGGCAGCGGCAAGCATTTAAGGCTGCGGCTGCGCGCGCAGGACGGAACCTCCCTGCAGGCGATCTATTTCTCCGCCGGCAATCTGTCGAAAAAGCTGGAGGTTGGAGAGCGCATCGACGCGGCGTTCCACCTGCAGATCAATGAATTCCGCGGCACGAAGACGATCCAGCTCAGTCTGATCGACATCCGCCGCACTTCCCCGAACGAATTGTTCGACCGCTTCTCCGCAGGCAAGCCCCTGAGCAGGATCGAGCGGGCGGCGATCGCGCCGGAACGCCGCGACGTCGCTGACGTCTGGCAGTATCTGACGGCACGCGCGCCGTCCGGCTGGCCGGTTCGCTCGGAGCTTTCCACCCTTTCCGCGTCGATCGCGGAGTGGACGGACAACCGCCACTCGCCGCGCCGCACGCTGAGCTGCCTTGCGGTTCTGCAGGAGCTCGGGCTGCTCCGCTACGAGCGCGAGCGCACGATGATCGAAATCTGTCTGACGCCGGAGAACGGCCCCAACCCGCTGGAAAACAGCGCCCTGTATCATTCCCTGCGAGGTGATTGAATGGAAACCTTTGCCGATCACTATGAGAGCATGCGCAAGCAGATCCTCCTGCACTGTCCGCAGGCGGATATGGCGCTGATCGACCGCGCCGTCGCCTTTGCCGACAACAAGCACCGCGATCAGAAGCGCAGAGACGGCTCTCCCTATATCACCCATCCGCTCGCTGTGGCGGAGATCGTCGCAGAGACCGGTCTGGATACCGATTCCATCCTCGCCGCGATCCTGCACGACTGTCTCGAGGACACCGACTCGACCCACGACGAGATCGAGCGGCAGTTCGGCTCGACGGTCGCGGAGCTAGTCGAGGGTGTCACCAAGCTGACCCGCGTGCAGTATTCCACGCTGGAAGAGCAGCAGATGGAAAACCTGCGCAAGATGTTTCTCGCGATGAGCAAGGACATTCGCGTCGTGCTGATCAAAATCTGTGACCGCCTGCACAACACGCGCACGATGGAGTATCAGACGCGCGAAAAGCAAATATCGAAATCCCGCGAGACGATGGACATCTACGCCCCGCTGGCGCACCGTCTCGGCATGCAGAAGATCAAATGGGAGCTGGAGGATATTTCTCTCAAATACCTCGATCCGGACGGCTACGAGCGTATTATGACCTATCTGGAGGAGCATAAGGAAGAAGCGGAAAAGTTCATGCACTCTATCCAGAGCACGATCATGACGCGCCTTTCCGCCGTTGGCATTCACGGCTCGATCTACGGACGGATCAAGCACGTCTATTCGATCTACCGCAAAATGCAGCAGCAGAAAAAGACGCTCGACGAGCTGTACGACCTGTATGCTTTCCGTATCATCGTCGATTCCATTCCCGACTGCTACAACGTCCTCGGCCATATTCACGATCTGTTCAATCTGGTGCCCGGCCGCTTTAAGGATTATATTTCCACCCCGAAGCCGAATATGTATCAAAGTCTGCATACGACCGTCATCGGTCAGGACGGCATTCCGTTCGAGGTGCAGATCCGCACCTGGGAAATGCACGAAACGGCGGAGTACGGCATTGCCGCGCACTGGAAGTACAAGGAGGGCATCAAAGGCGGCAACGAGAAGGACTTTGAGTGGGTGCGAAGACTGCTGGAAAGTCAGCAGGAGGAAAACGACGCCGAGGACTATATCCACTCCCTCAAGGTGGATATGTTCGACGACGAGGTGTTCGTCTTCACCCCCAGAGGCAAGGTCATGTCCCTGCCGGCAGGCTCCACGCCGATCGACTTCGCCTACGCCATCCATTCCGGCGTCGGCAACGCCATGGTCGGCGCGAAGGTCAACAACCGTATCGCGAGCTTCGATCAGCCGCTTGCCAACGGCGATATCGTCGAGATCCTGACCTCCAAGAGCGCCAAGGGCCCGAGCCGCGACTGGCTGAAGATCTGCAACAGCAATCAGGCGCGCACGAAGATCAAACAGTGGTTCAAGCACGAAAAGCGCGAGGAAAACGTCGCGCACGGCAAGAGCAGCTTCGAGGGCGAACTGCGGCGCGCGGGCATCAGTCCGTCCGTCCTGCAGGATCAGGAGCTGCTGCCGACCCTTCTGAAAAAGCTCTGCTTTGACTCGCTGGACGACATGTACGCCGCCATCGGCTACGGCGGTTTGACGGCGATGAAGGCGTTTGGTCGCGTCCGCGAAGAGCTGACGAAGGCGAGCCGCAAAAAGGATACCCCGAAAACGCCCGAGCAGCCCCCCTTGAAAACGAGCCGCCACAAGGAGTCCGGCGTGATCGTTGAGGACATCGAATCGTGCATGATCAAGTTCTCGCGCTGCTGCACGCCTGTTCCCGGCGACGAGATCATCGGCTTCATCACCAAGGGCTACGGCGTTTCCGTCCACCGCAGAGACTGCAAGAACGTGGACGTGAACGACCCGAAGATGGCGGGCCGCTGGGTACACGTCTCGTGGAGCACGGAGGAGGAAAAACCCTTCTCCACGACCTTCGAAATCGACTCCATCGACCGCGACGGCATCTGGATCGACATCGCCACCGTGCTCAACAGCTCAAAGGTGCGCGTTTCCGAGATCTCCGCGCGCGAGCTGTCCGCCAACCACGGGCGCGCCATCGTGACCTTCGAGGTCAAAAACGTGCAGGAGCTGGAGGCGATCCGCAATAAAATGCGGCAGATCGACGGCGTCCTGGACGTCCGCAGAGGGCAGAACTGATGCGGGCGGTGGTCACGCGCGTGAAAAGCGCGTCGGTAACGATCGCGGGCGAGGTCGTCGGCGCGATCGGCAGAGGCTTTTTGATCCTGCTCGGCGTTGCGCCCGAAGATACGCCGGCGCAGTGTAAAAAACTCGCGGAAAAAGCGCTCGGACTGCGCATTTTCCGCGATGAAAACGATAAAATGAATTTAGACCTGCAGGCGGTGGGCGGGCAGGTGCTGGTCGTCAGCCAGTTCACGCTCTTCGCCGACTGCAAAAAGGGCAAGCGCCCGAGCTTTATCGGCGCGGCAGGCCCTGACGTCGCCGTCCCGCTGTACGAGATGTTTCTCGACGAGTGCCGCGCGCGCGGCTTTGCGCCGGAGCACGGCGAGTTCGGCGCGGAAATGCTGGTCGCGTCGGAGAACGACGGGCCGGTGACGATCATTCTGGATACAGACGAACTGATGTGAGGGACTATGAAAATTCGCACGCTGACTCTGGGAGAATATCAGACCAACTGCTATCTGGTGAGCGATGAGAACGGCGCGACCGCCGTGATCGACCCCGGCTACGAGCCGGAGACGATCCTCGCCCGCGCCGCGCAGGAGAAGCTGCAGATCGAAGCGGTCTTGCTGACGCACGGCCATTTTGACCACGTCGGCGGCGTCCGCACGATCGCGGGAGCGGCGCGCTGCCCCGTCTGGCTGAGCGAAAAGGAGCTGACGCTCCCACCGTTTCTGACGAACGGGGCGCTGTACTATACCGACCTGTTCCGCGAGGGCGCTGCCGTGCGGGTGGGGAAGCTGTGCTTCACCGTGCTCGAAACGCCCGGTCATACGCCCGGCTCGGTCTGCCTGCGCTGTGAAACCGCGCTGTTTTCCGGCGATACCCTCTTTGCCGGCAGCTACGGGCGGACGGATCTGCCCGGCGGCAGTCCGGCGGATATGCTCAACAGTCTGCGAAGGTTGGCGGCGATCCCCGAAAACTGCGCCGTCCTGCCCGGACACGGCGACAGGACGACGCTCGACCGCGAACGCGGCTGGATCCGATGAAGCTGTATCTGCGCGGTCACGAAGACCGCTACGCCGTGGAGCAGCTCCAGCTCGCGCTGTTTCCGGAGGAGACGATGGAGCCGGTCGACGCGCCCTTTTCGGGCGACGGCGCGGTCTCCGCGCTGTCGCGCGGGAAAGTCTTTCTGACGGCGACGGCGAAGATCACCCTGCACGGGAAGACGGCGTTCGCTATGCGCCGCATGAAACGGACGGACGACGTGCCCGCCGTGCGCCGCCTGCTGCAGAATACCTACTACGAAGCCGCCATGCAGCTCCGGCAGCCGCCGGAGTGGGGCAGCCTGTCCGGCGTTCGCCCAAGCAAGCTGACCACGCGCCACCTGCTCGCGGGCGGGAACGCGGAAAGTGCCGATCGGCTGATGCAAGAGCTTTACCACGTTTCGCCGGAGCGCAGGAGACTGTGTATCGAGGCGTCGCTCGCGACCGTCGAGGCGGCGAAACGCCTGCGCGAAAACGACGTTTCCGTCTATATCGGCATCCCGTTCTGCCCAACGCGCTGCGCCTACTGCAGCTTCGTCAGCGTCGGCGTGGAGCGCTTGCAGGGCGAGCTTCCGCCGTTTCTGGACGCACTGGAGCGGGAGATCGCCCACGTGGGCAAGCTCCTGCAGCAATCCGGCAAGCGCGTCCGCACGCTCTATATGGGCGGCGGCACGCCGACTACGCTGTCAACTTCGCAGATGCAGCGGCTGATGGACGCGATCGCGGCGCATTTTGACTTGACAGACCTGATAGAATATACCGTGGAAGGCGGCAGACCCGACACCTTGAGCTTCACGAAGCTGAAAGCCATCCGGCAGGGCGGCTGCGACCGCATGAGCATCAACCCGCAGACGATGAACGACGCGGTTTTGGAGTGCATCGGGCGGTGTCACACGGGCGCGCAGACGGTGCAGGCCTTTCACGACGCGGTTCGGGCAGGCTTCGAGGGGATCAATATGGATTTGATCGCCGGACTGCCGACCGATACGCCGGAATCGTTCGCCGCCTCGCTGGAGCAGGTGCTTGCGCTGCAGCCAACCAACGTGACGGTGCATACCCTCGCGCTCAAGAAAGGTGCAGACCTCTTTTTCGACCGCCTGCGCCTGCCGACGGCGGACGAGGTGCGCGACATGCTCCAAACCTCGGAGCACCGCCTGCGCGAGGAGGGCTACGCGCCCTACTACCTCTACCGGCAGAAATACATGTCCGGCAGCTTTGAAAACGTCGGCTGGTGCAAGCCCGGCTTCGCGGGGCTGTATAATATCTACATGATGGAGGAGCTGCATTCCATCATCTCTCTGGGCGGCGGGGGCATGACGAAGATCAACCTGCCGGACGGGAAGCTCGAGCGCTTCCACAACCCGAAATTCCCGCAGCAGTACATCGAACGGATCGACGACGTGCTGCGGCAGAAAGACGAGGCGTTCCGCCTGCTGAAATAGACTACATACCGAAAGGATTTCCGCTATGGATACGTTATTCTCCAACGTGACCGTCGTGACGATGGACGAAGATCTGCGCGTGCTGTTTGCCGCCTTTGTCGGCGTGACGGACGGCAAGATCAGCTACCTCTCCCGCAAGGCGCCGGAGGAGCAGCCGCAGAAGATCGTGAACGGCGAGGGCATGGTTCTGATGCCCGGTCTGATCAACTGCCACACCCATCTGCCGATGTCTCCCATGCGCGGCTACGCCGACGACGTGGAGCTGCAGACGTGGCTTTCGGACTACATCTTCCCGACGGAAGACCGCATGGACGGGCGCTGCGCCAAGGCGGGCACGCTCCTGTCGATCGCGGAGAGCCTGCGCTTCGGCACGACCTCCGTGTCCGACATGTACTTCTTCAGCGACGACGTGGCGCAGGCGGTCGCGGACTCCGGCATCAAGGCGAATTTGAGCCGCGCGCTGACGGTCTTCCCCGATCAGGACTTTGACTTTGAGAAGGACGAACGCTGCAAGGAGGCGGTCGCGCTCAAGGAAAAGTGGCACGGCTACGACGACGGCAGAATCCGCGTCGACGCCGCGATCCACGCCGAGTACACCTCCGACCACCGCCTGTGGGACGCGATCAGCGAGTACGCGATCAACGAGGGCATCGGCATGCACGTGCATCTGTCGGAAACCAAGGCGGAGCACGAGGCGTGCAAGGAGCGTTACGGTCTGACGGCGGCGCAGCTTTTAGACTGCCACCACGTCTGGGACGCGCACCCGGCGATCGCGGCGCACTGCGTCTGGCTCGATCCGGAGGATATAACCCTGCTTGCTAAACGCAAGGTCAGCGCGATCCACAACCCCTGCTCCAATCTCAAGCTCGCCTCCGGCTGCGCGAAGGTAGAGGATATGATCCGCGCGGGCATGAACGTCGCTCTCGGCACGGACTCCAACGCCTCCAACAATACGCTGGATATGTTTGAAGAAGTCCGCGCGGCGACCCTCATGGCAAAGGGCAGAAGCCTCGACCCGAAGGCGCTGCCCGCGCAGGCGGCGCTGATGATGGCGACGGTCTGCGGCGCGCGGGCGCAGGGACGCGAGAAGGAATGCGGCATGATCAAATTGGGCATGGACGCAGATCTCATTCTGCTGGACTTCACCCAGCCGCACCTCATGCCCTGCCACAACGTCATGAGCCATCTTGCCTACTGCGTCAGCGGGCACGACGTCGTGATGACGATGGTGCGCGGCAGGATCCTCTACGCCGCCGGCAAGTACGCCACTATTGATCTGGAAGCCGTCGTCAGAGAGCTTTCAGAGTATGTGATGCCGAAAATGTTTGGCAAAAAGGAAGGGTAAGCTTGGAAAACGAAAACGTCAAAAAGCAAAACTTTTTGACCGGCGCGGCGATACTGTCGCTTTCAACGATCGTCGTCAAGGTCATCGGCATGCTGTATAAGCTGCCGCTCAATCAGATCATCGACTCGCAGGGCTTTGCCTATTTCAACAAAGCCTACGCGATCTATACGGTGCTGCTGGTCGTTTCCACCACGGGCTTGCCGGTCGCGCTGAGCCGTATGGTTTCCGAAGCGCAGGCACGCGGAAACGGCGCGCAGATGCAGCGGATTTTCCGCACCGCCCTGTACGTCTATCTCGGTATCGGTATCCTCGGCACGGGCGTGATGATGCTGTTCCCGCGCTGGCTGGCGTCCGACGTGATGTCCATGCCGAACGCGTGGTACTCCATCTTTGCCCTCGGCCCCGCCGTGCTGTGTATCTGTATTGCGTCGGCCTGCCGCGGCTTCTTCCAGGGACAGGGCAACATGACGCCCACTGCGGTCAGTCAAGTCATCGAAGCGCTCGGCAAGCTTCTGCTCGGTCTTGGTTTTGCATGGCTGATCAAGAAGTACACCGGCGATCTGGCGCTGGCATCCGGCGCGTCCATTCTCGGTATCAGCGTCGGCGCGGCGTTCTCCGCACTGTACGTTATCGTCAAATACCGCCGCAATCACAGCCGCGTCGCGTCGCTGGGCGGCAAGGCGCTGTCATACAAAAAGACTGTGAAGCTCCTGCTTGCGATTGCCGTTCCGATCACCCTCGGCGCAGCGGGTCTGCAGATTATCAACCTGATCGACGAGATCATGGTCACGCGGCGTCTGTTGGGCGCGGCGGAAGCGACTGCGGAAGGCGCGTCGAGCTGGATGGGACAAATGCTTGCTCTCGCGAAGACGAACATGTGCAAGGACGGCACGGTCGTGATGCTGAATAACCTCGCCCGGACGGCAAAGGCGACCGCCGGCGGCTCCCTGAGCTGGACGCTGCAGGCGCTCAAGCTCGTCGTGACGAGCGTGAAAGAGGGCAGCGTCGTCCTGTCGCAGAGAGGGATCATGCAGACGGCGGTTGAGAATCAGAGCGGCGTCTATGCGTTTTGTCAGACCATCTTCAATTTCCCGACCGCGTTCTTCCCGTGCATCACCGCAGCGATCATTCCTGCGATCACGGCGCACCTGACCCGCAACGATCAGAAGAACGTCAATCTGGTGCAGGATTCGTCGCTGCGGCTGACCGGACTGATCGCCATGCCCTGCGCCGTCGGTCTTTTCGTACTCGCAGAGCCGATCATGGCGCTCCTCGGCAGATACGGCGACAGCCGCGTGCAGATGGCGGCGTGGCTGCTGGCGCTGCTTGCGCCGACCGTTCTGATCAACGGCGTTACCACCGTTACCACAGCGATCATGCAGGCGCATAACCGCCCGTGGCTCCCGATGATCAACATGCTGATCGGCGGCATCGTCAAGGTCGTCGTCAACTACATTCTGGTAGGCAATCCCGCCATCGGCATTCTCGGCGCGCCGATCGGCACGCTGTCGTGCTTCTTCGTGTATATGGTGCTGAACGTATTTACGATGCGGCACATCATGAAAGAGCCGCCGAAGCTCCTGCCGAAGCTCTGGAAGAGCGGCGTTGCGGCGATCGCCATGGGCGTTGTCGCGTATTTCGGCTATATGCTTCTCTTGCGCGTCATCTCGAGCGTCGCGGTCGCCTGTCTCGGCGCGATTGCCGCTGCCGCGGTCGTTTACCTGTTACTGGTCATTTTGCTCAAAGCGATCACCTATGAAGACTGTTTGCTGCTCCCGAAGGGAGAAAAAATCGCGAAAATTCTGAAAATTCATTGATTTTTCCGTTTTTTTACTTGCTTATTTCGGAGATATGTGTTAAATTCTAATGCGGAGCGAATATCAGAGTTTTCGGCGCGCATTTGCTGCCGATCCGATAGTTCCGCAAACAATTATGTATTATCATTTAGAAAGAGGTATTATCATGAACAAGACTGAACTCATTGCTGAAGTAGCTGCCAAGGCAGGCCTGTCCAAGAAGGACGCAGAGAAGGCTCTCGCCGCTGTTGTTGATTCCGTGAAGGAAGCTGTCGCGAAGGGCGACAAGGTTCAGCTCGTCGGCTTCGGCTCCTTTGAACTGAAGTGCCGCGACGCTCGCATGGGCCGCAACCCCAAGACCAAGGAAACCATTGAGATTCCCGCTTCCAAGGCTCCCGTCTTCAAGGCCGGCAAGGCTTTCAAGGACGCTGTCGCAAAATAAGAATTGAAAAACGGGGTTGCCGATTCATCGGCGACCCCGTTTTCCTATGGAGGAAACATGCGTCTGGATAAGTTTTTGAAGGTGTCGCGCCTGATCAAGCGGCGCACGGTTGCCAACGACGCCTGCGATAACGCCCGCGTGACGGTGAACGGCAGACCCGCGAAGGCGTCCTACGACGTCAAGGTCGGCGACGTGATCCGCATTGCTTTCGGCAGCCGCACGGTCGCGGTCGAGGTGCTGGCGGTCGCGGACGCCGTCCGCAAGGACGACGCGTCGGCATTGTATAAGGAATTGGCGGAATGAATCGCGGGGTGCAGGAATGACTGCGCCCCGTTTTTTGTGTCATTGCGAGACTTGCGCAGCAAGTCTCGCAATGACACGGGGGAGGATAAGAAAACGGGACTGAGATCAGTCCCGTTTATTCGTCAGGAAGTGCTCCAAGATCGGCACGAACAAAATGCAGGTGAACGCTGCCGTGAAGCCGCCGTTATACAGGCAGAAGCCGCCGTGCAGCAGCGGCACGCTCGTGACGAGGGTGAAGTGCGCAATGCCGGCGAGAATGCCGAACGGCCAGCCGTAGCGGCCGGTCAGCGGCGATAAGCCGCCCGCGAAGCACAGCCCGACCAACATCGCCTGCGCGTCGATAGCGTGCAGGTATTCGCCGCCGATCAGCCCCTTGCTGATCCATCCGAACAGAAACGACGCACCGATGTAGCCGACCATGACCGGCCAGACGTTGCACGGGTGCGAGCCTGCGCAGGCGGTGGAGAGCATGCAGAAAATACAGCCGAGCGTGACGGCGTTGAAGACGGTCTCACTGCCGCCCATCAGCGCGGCGATATTATAGTACAACAGAACGAACAGACCGAACACGCCGAAATTCATCATGGTCGCCGCCTTGCCGTGCTGCCGCAGGAAATCGTCCTGATAGCCGCTGGCGCGCAGCAGCTTCAGGTAGTCACGCGGCTTACAGCCGAGGGCAAGGGCAAAGACGATGCAGACCGCGAAGACCGCAAGGCAGAAGATATTTGCGATCGGGTGGGAGGCGACCACGAGATCGGCGGTCGGGCCGACGTCGGTCGTGCCGCGCGCCGCGCCGAGGACGTTGTAGAGAAACGCCCGCAGGAAAAACGCGGTCATGCCGACCGGAATCGCGGCGGAAAAGAGGGTGCAGTTTTTGTGGATCCGCGGCGAATACTGCAGACCCGCCGGAAGGAAGAAGCCGATCAGCAGTCCGATCAGCAGGGCAAGCAGGAGACCCTGCCAGCGGAAGCCGACGGGAAGCGGATTCGGATAGGCGAGGATCAGATCGGAAAACAGCGGCGCCATGCCCGTCGTGAACAGCAGGGCATCGACCTGCGAGCCGAGCGGACGCTTTTTGACGACGCAATAGAGCGCGACGCCGGTCATGCCGAACCACATGTTGAAGAGGTTGATCCCCCAGAACGACAGTCCGGCGGTCAGCAGCACGGCGACCACGGAGGGCGCGTTCGGCTTGGCGTGCGGCAGAAGATACAGGGCGGCGGCGATCAGCGTCACGCAGCCGACGCTCAGAAACGTGCCTGCATAGCCGCCGTAGGTCGGATCAAAGTAATTCGTCGGCGTTTTCGCCGTCTGCGAGACGATGCGCCAAAATCCGCGGAACACGTCCGCGCGGTCGGGCATGCAGACTGCGGCGAGCAGGAAGAACGCGGCGAACAGGAAAAACGTCAGCCGCAGGAAGTTTTCGTTGGAAAGCGATTTGATCTTATGCATGGCAGTTTCCCCGTTCCGCCGCTTCGATCACGTGCTCCATCAGCACGGCGGTCGTCACCGCGCCGACGCCGCCGGGTACGGGCGTGATCGCGTCGACGATCGGCTCGACTGCGGCAAAGTCCGCGTCGCCCGCGAACGCGCCGAGTCCGCCCTTCGCATTCGGCTTCGCCTCGTCCCAGACCGTTGAAACGTCGATCACGGTCTGCCCGGGACGGACAAAGTCCGCCGTCAGCAGGCGCAGCGACCGCGCCGCGGTCACGATGACGTCCGCGCCGCGGCAGAGCTCCGCCAGATTCCCGGTCTTCGTATGGCAGACGGTCACGGTCGCGTCGCGGCTCAGAAGCAGCATTGCGGCGGGCTTGCCGACGAGCTTGCTCCTGCCGATCACGACGGCGCGTTTGCCCGCGCAGTCGACACCGTAATAGTCCAGAAGCTCCATGCACGCGGCGGGCGTACACGGCGCGAAACCGCACCCGCTCTGCCCTGAAAATACGGCGGCTTTCGACAGTGGGGTCATGCCGTCCACGTCCTTTTTCGGGTCGAGACGGGAGGTGATCTCCTCCTCGTTGCCCTTCAAATGCTGCGGCAGCGGGCGGAACAGCAGCACGCCGTGGACGGAATCGTCCTTGTTCAGCGCGTCGATCGCGGATAAGACCGCCTCTTTTTCGGCAGTTTCCGGCAGGTAAAACCCGCGCACCGAGACGCCGACCTTCTCCGCGCGTTTGCGGATGCCGGTCTCGTAGCTCCGGTCGGAGGGGTCGTTACCGAGACGGATCAGCGCGAGCGTCGGCACGACGCCCTGCTCCCACAGCGCGGCAGCGCGGGCGGCAAGGCGTGCGGTCAGCGCGTCCGCCGCTTCTTTTCCATAGAGGATTTTTGCCATAGCCGTCCCTCCTTACGCGAGAAATCCGTCTTTGATCTCCGCGAAAATCTGATCTGCCAGCGCGCCGTGTTCCAGCATCGTCTGGCACTTCTGATTCAGCGCGTCCGCGCGGGCGCGATCCGTCAGACCCTTGGTGTTGATGAATACGTTGAGCGACGCGGCCTGCAGCGCCGCCTTGAGCGTCACTGCGGCGCAGCCTGCGTCGGAGATCGCAAGTTTCGAGCCCTTTTCGGCGAACACGGCGACCGCGTCCAGCGCCTCGCAGCACAATTCCATGATGCGCAGCGGGGTCTGACAGGCGGCGACGGACGCTGCTTCAAGCTGTGCGTCGCGCGTCGGGTCGTCCTTCGGAATGCCGTACGCCTTCGCGAGCGGCAGGAAGCCGGCTTCATCGGCGGCGACCTGATCCAGAAGCTCCGCCTGCAGAGCGTCGCATTTTGCCATCAGCGCACGCAGCGCTTCTTCAGCGTCGGTGTATTTCTTCCTACCGACCGTCAGCGCGCCGACCATGTTGCCGAGCGCCGCGCCGATCGCGCCGACCAGCGCGGCAGCGCCGCCGCCGCCGGGCGCGGGTGCGGAGGAGGCTAGTGCGGAGACGAAGTCTCTGCACGAAGCAGTCGTCATATCCATAGGCATTCTCCTCTCAAAACAGGCCGGAGACCTTGCCGGTCTCGGTGTCGACGTCGATGCGGCGGTAGGCGGGATCGGAGCCGGTGCCGGGCATCATGGAGATCGTGCCCGCCATCGGGCAGAGGAATTTTGCGCCGCCGTACTCGAGAACGTCGCGGATCGGCAGCCGCCAGCCCTTCGGCACGCCCTTCCAGCTCGGCTCATGGCTGAGCGACAGGTGCGTTTTGACCATCATCGTGCAGTAGTCGGCGTATTTCGGGTCAGACTCAAACCGCTTCGCTTTTTCGAGCGCAAGCGGAGCCCAGTCCACGCCGTCCGCGCCGTAGACCTCCGTCGCGATCCGCTCGACGCGCTCGCGCAGCGGCAGCTCCAGCGGGTAGAGGAATTTCAGTTCATGCTGCTCCTCACAGGCGTCCACGACCGCCTGCGCCAGCTCCAGCGCGCCCTCACCGCCGTAACGCCAGTGATTCGACAATGCGCAGCGCACGCCCTGCGCAGCGCAGAGCTTTCGAACGAGCGCGATCTCCGCTTCGGTGTCGGTGTAGAACTGATTGATGCAGACGACCGGCACGATGCCGGATTTTTTGATCGTGTTGACGTGGTGGAAAAGGTTGTCGCAGCCCTTTTCAAGCAGCGCGAGATTCTCCTTCGTGTATTCCTCGGGAAGGGGTCTGCCGGGCACGACCGTCGGGCCGCCGCCGTGCATCTTGAGCGCACGGACGGTCGCCACGAGGACGGAGACGTGCGGGGTCAGACCGGACAGGCGGCACTTGACGTTCCAGAACTTTTCAAAGCCGATGTCGGCGGCGAAGCCGGACTCGGTCACGTGGTAGTCAAAGAGCTTGAGCGCCAGCCGGTCGCCGATGACGGACGACTGCCCGATGGCGATATTGGCAAACGGTCCCGCATGCACCAGCACCGGCTGATGCTCGACGGTGTAGCACATCGTGGGGTTGATCGTGTTGCGCATCCACGCGGTCATCGCGCCGGCGACCTCCAAGTCCTCGGTCGTCACGGGATTTCCCTTGCGGTCGTAGGCGACGACGATCCTGCCGATCCGCTCGCGCAGATCCTTGAGGTCACGCGCGACCGCGAGGATCGCCATCAGCTCCGAGGAGACGGCGATGGCGCACTTCGACTCCATCAGATAGCCGTCCTTGTCGCCGCCGATGCCCATGATGATATTGCGCAGACCCTGCGCGCAGAAGTCCAGTACCCAGCCGAATTCGACCCGCTTCGGGTCGATATCAAGACGCTTCAATCCGCGCTTGGCAAGCGTCGCGTCGTCATAGTTGCGCTCGTGCTGCATGCGCGCGTTCAGCGCGACCATCGCGAGGTTGTGCGCGTTCATGATGTCGTTGATGTCGCCGGTCAGACCGAGGGAGAACTCGGTCATCGGCATTAACAGGGCGTTGCCGCCGCCGGCAGCCGTGCCTTTGACGTTCATCGTCGGGCCGCCGGAGGGCTGCCGCAGACAACCGCCGACGTTTTTACCGAGTTTGCCCAGACCCTCGATCAGACCGAGGGAGGTCGTGGACTTGCCCTCGCCGAGCGGCGTGGGCGTGATGGCGGTCACCTCGATGAATTTGCCGTCCGGCCGATCCTTGAGACGATCCATGATCTTAATGAAATCCAGCTTCGGCGTCTTGCCGTAGGGAATGATCTCATCGGGCAGTAAGCCCAGCTTTTCGCGGAAATATTCCACCAGGGGAAGCGACTTTTCCGCTTCCTCGGCGATCTGCCAGTCCTTGTAAACGGTCGGGTCGAGCTTGACGCCGCCGTTTACGTCCGTATACGTTCCGTCGTGAAATTCGATCATGGCAATTCTCCTTGCAAAGCGTCGAAGGCACCGATTGCGAATGCCTATACTTTACCATTATAATTTAGTATATCCTACCACAACCGGTCTGGAATTACAAGAAAAATCGGGAGGAATTGTTTTCGCAGAGCCATTCCTGCCGCGCCGCCCCGCAGGGTTGCCGCCTCCCGCACGGAGGGAAGCGGAGCCGCCCTCCCCGCATTGCCGCGGCTAGCGGCGGACGGGACGGCTTGCGGAACAAGGCGGCTCGCGGCGAGGCGGCGGACGGTTCGTCCCGCATTCCGTCCCCCGCAGTTCTGAACAGGGTCGTTCCCGTTCTTTTCAGTTTACATAATTTTATTATGGCAAACTTATTCGCGGCTGCGTACAAAATCCTTCGTTTTTACAAATTGTTCACCCAAAACGGGAATTTGGGGTTATAATGGAAAAAGAAACGGACGAAAGCGCGCGCAGCGCAGCGCAGCGGAAATACAGAGAATACAGGAGGGCACGACCATGGCGAAAACCGTTCTGATCGTTGAGGACGATAACAATATCGCGGATCTTCTGCGGTTATATCTGGAAAAAGAGGGCTACGAGGTCTCCATCGCGCCGGACGGGCTGAAGGGCGTGAAGCAGTTTCGTGAGCTGCAGCCCGCGCTGGTGCTGCTGGACGTGATGCTGCCCGGCATGGACGGCTGGGGCGTCTGCCGCACGATCCGCGCGGAGTCCAAGACGCCGATCATCATGCTGACCGCCAAGAGCGAGACGGAGGACAAGGTGCAGGGACTCAAAACCGGCGCGGACGACTACATTACGAAGCCCTTTGAGATGAAAGAGGTGCTGGCGCGGATCGAGGCGGTGCTGCGCCGCAGCGGGATCGAGCCGGAGAAGGCGTCGCGCAAGCTGGTCTTCGACAAGCTCGTGATCGACATGGACGCCTTCGAGCTGACCGTGGACGGCAAGAAGATCCCGACTCCGCCGAAGGAGATGGAGCTTCTGTACCACCTCGCCTCCACGCCGAACCGCGTCTACACGAGAAATCAGCTCCTGGACGAGGTCTGGGGCTTCGACTATTTCGGCGATACCCGCACCGTGGACGTGCACGTGAAGCGCCTGCGCGAAAAGCTGGAGGGCGTTTCCGACCAGTGGGAGCTGAAGACCGTCTGGTCGGTCGGATACAAGTTTGAGGTCGCCGGCAGATGAAAACGACGTTCCGAAGGCACCTGACGCTGATCCTCTGCATTCTGCTGGGTGCGACGATCCTGCTCGGCGTGTCCTTCCGCGCGCTGTTTACGCGCTACATCATGCAGACTGAGGAAAACTCCCTGCGCAGCACCGCCGACAGCGTCGGCGGACTGGTCAAGGCGTACAGCGCGGCGTATCTGAACGACTGGAGCTTCCGCACCAATCTCTCCGTTGCCGCGAGCGCGTCGGGCAACGATATCCTGATCTGCGACGCCGAGGGTACGGTGCGCATCTGCGCGGCGGACATTCAGGCGTGCGAGCATTTGGGGCGCAGCATCGGGGAAAAGGACGCCGACCTGCTGTTCCGGGAGGGCAGCATGAGCATGGACGTCGCGGCGTCGCAGCTCTACGGCGAGGAACGCCTTGCCGTTGCGATCCCCGTCCTGCTGGAAGACGGCAGACCCCTGTGCATCATTCTCGTCTCCATGCCGCGTGCGGCGCTGACGCAGTTGACGGGACGGACGCTGCGGATATTTGCGATGGTCGCGCTGCTCGTCTTCATCGCAGCAATCATCGCTACGCCCTATCTGACGCGCCGCGAGACGAAGCCGATCCGCGATATGGCGGCGGCGGCGAAGCAGATCGCCCACGGCGATTACAACGTGCGCGTTCCGACCGGCCATCAGAACGAGGAGATCGAGGAGATGGCGGTCGCGTTCAACAACATGACCGTTGCGCTGCAGAACTCCGAGCGGGTGCGGCAGGAATTCGTCGCCAATGTCAGCCACGAGCTGAAGACGCCGATGACGACGATCGCGGGCTACCTCGACGGCATGATCGACGGCACGATCCCGGAGGAGAAGCATTATTACTACATGAATCTCGTCTCCACCGAGGTGCGCCGCCTGTCGCGTCTGGTGCGCAATATGCTCGACGTATCGCGTCTGCGCGATCAGGGTATCCCGCAGGATCAGCTCGCGGATTTCGACATCTGCGAGGCGGCGGGGCAGGCACTGCTGAGCTTTGAGCAGCGGATCAACCGCAAAAAACTGAACGTGGATATCGACATGCCGGAACTGGGCGTGCGCGTGCACGCGCTGCCCGACGCGGTGACGCAGGTGCTGTATAACCTGATGGATAACGCGGTCAAATTCGTCAACGAGGGCGGCACGCTCTCGGTGCGCGTCAAGCCGCGCGGCAACAGCGCGGTCGTGACCGTCGGCAATACCGGTCCGACGATCCCGGCGGAGGAGCTTCCGCTGATCTTCGACCGCTTCCACAAGACGGACAAGAGCCGCTCGACCGACCGCGACGGCGCGGGACTCGGGCTGTATATCGTCAAGACCATCGTGCTGGCGCACGGCGAGGACATCTACGTGACCAGCCGCGACGGAATGACGGAATTTACCTTTACCATGCCCCTGAGCAAATAGGAAGGAGGGGAGCACAACGGAAGATCCGAGAATGCCGGATTATTACGGCACGGGCAGACAACCGAAGAGCGGAAGCTCCTACGTCGGACTGGCGATCGGACTGGTGATCGCGCTGCTGGCGGTGAGTGCGCTTCCGTTTGTGATCCCGTATCTGCAGAAGAAGGAGCCGGCGTCTGTACGCACCGCGCCGACCGAGCAGAGAAAGCTGACGCTGCAGCCGGAGGATTGCCGGCAGGAGCAGACCGAGGTCTGCGGCATGCTGATCTGCGAGCTGGACGAAACGCAGCAGCGTTACTGGAACCTGCCGAACGGCGTGATCGTCGGGCAGGTGGACGAGGACGGCACCGCAGCGCACGCGGGGATCCTGCCGGGCGACGTGATCGTCCGCATCGGTGGGGAAGTACCGGACAGCGCGGCGGACTGCCAATCGCTTCTGAACGGCTGTGATGATGGGGAGCGGGTGCAGATCGAGCTCTACCGCAGCGGCGAAGAGATCGAGATCGCGCTGCCCGCAGAGTAAACCAACAGGAGGAAACGACGATGAAAAGACTGAAGCGAACGATCTGCGTGTTGCTGCTTCTATGCATCGCCGCTTCGGTCGCGGCGTGCGCGTCGGACAAATGCTGCGTCGTCCTGCGGAAGGAGGACTCCTGGTTCAGCGATTTCGAGGTCGTCGGCGACCGGGTGCAGTTCAAATGTCTGCTCTGCTTGAAGAACACCGCGGATCGGGCGCAAACGGTCTCTGTCTACGGAAATTTTGACGAGGACGTGCGCGGCGGGCTGGTAAAGGAAAGCCGGCTGCTCGCGCACGACACGTCCGAGCCGATGCGCACGGCGTTCTACATATCCGCCGGCGCGGAGATCAGCGTCGAGGTCACCTTCACCGGTACCTTTGCCGGGACGATGGAAAAGCAGGATCGCCTGCTGCCGGAGCTGGAGATCGTTCTCTCCGACGGCGACGTGATCACAACGGATCCGAGCGACAGCGGAACATAGCATTCGTTCTGACTGAACGACCGGGAGGAAACGACGATGATAAAGCGCACGGCCTGCATTTTGCTCCTGCTGAGTATTGCTTTCACCGCTGCTGCTTGCCTGTTTTCCTGGAAAACGGACGTGCCGGAGCACGGCGTTTGGTACAATGAGGAACTGGATATGACCCTCAGCCGGGAGGAGGGGATCCCCTCGACCTGGGTGATCGACGATGAACAGATCGAGGTGGAGTGGCGCTTCTATCAGGACAACCACACCTTTGACCTTTTGAGAAAATCGACCGATCTGGACGTCGTATTTCACGGAGATTGCAAAGGAATGAAGAAAGACTGCATACTCGTAACGGATTTGTCTGACGGAATGAGATACGTCTTTGCTCTCCTGCCTGCGGAAGAGAACGGAACGTAGCGGAACGGGCGCCCGACGGGCGCCCAGTTTTTTACGCGACGGGGAGGGGACAAGAACGTTTGCGTGCTTGCAGTAAGCATGACTTGACATTTCTTTCCTTTGTGGTATAATTAGTTATACAAGTTATACGCAAAGGGTGATGAGATGGGGAATCAGGTGTTCCCGGAGGGGAAACTCATGGCGCCGGTCAAGGTCGGGCCGAAGGGGCAGATCGTAATTCCGGCAGAGGTGCGCGAGATGTTCGGCATCCGACCCGGCGATACGCTTCTGCTGCTTGCGGACAAGACGGAGGGCATTGCCCTTCCCGAGCAAAACAAAGCGCGGGAGATGTTCGACAAATTTGCAGCTAACTTCTCAATAGGAGGCAACGCATGAACGCAATTGAAACGAAAAAACTGACCAAATGCTTCGGCACGGTGACGGCGGTAGACGCACTCGATCTGACCGTGCGCGAGGGTGAATTGTTCTCTCTGCTGGGCGTCAACGGCGCGGGCAAGACCACGACGATCAAAATGCTGTCCGGTCTTTTAGAGCCGACGGACGGTGCGGCGCGGGTGCTCGGGCACGACCTGCGCACCGAGCTGAGCGCGATCAAACCCCACGTTGCGGTCTCTCCGCAGGAGACGGCGGTCGCGCCGAATCTGACCGTGCAGGAAAACCTCGAGCTGATCGCCGGCATCTACGGCAGCGATCCTGGCAGAGTGCAGAAAATGCTCGACGAGCTGGGGCTGAAAAAAGCGGAAAAGTTCAAGGCGAAAAAGCTGTCCGGCGGCTGGCAGCGCAGACTGTCCATCGCCATGGCGCTGGTCTCCGACCCGAAGCTCCTTTTCCTCGACGAGCCGACGCTCGGGCTGGACGTGCTCGCGCGGCGCGAGCTGTGGAAGGTCATCGAAGACCTCAAGGGTAGGGTCACAGTCATCTTGACGACGCATTATCTTGAGGAGGCGGAGGCGCTTTCCGACCGCGTCGGCGTGATGAACGACGGAAAACTGAAGATCACCGGAACGCCGCAGGAGCTTCTTGACGCGGCGGGCACGGAGAATTTTGAGGACGCCTTTATCCAGCTGGCGGGAGGTGAGACGCTGTGAAACGGACGCTTTGCTTTGCGAAACGCAATCTCAAAGAGATCGTGCGCGATCCGATCAGCGCAGGTTTCGGCATCGTGCTGCCGATCACGCTGCTGATCCTGCTGACGATCATTAACAGCAACATTCCGAAGGAAGCACAGGAGAACATGTTTGAGATCCGCCTGCTCGCGCCGGGCATCGGCGTGTTCGGGCTGAGCTTCATCGCCCTGTTTGCCGCCCTGCTGATCTCCAAGGATCGCAGCAGCTCCTTCATGCTCCGGCTCTACACCTCGCCGATGACGGGCGGCAACTTCATTCTCGGCTATGCGCTGCCGCTCCTGCCGATGGGCGTGGTGCAGCTTGCTGTCTGCTTTGCCGTTGCAATCGGACTCGGTCTGCCGTTCAGCGTCAATCTTCTCGCGTGTATCGCCGTCTGCCTGCCGATCATGGTCGTCAATATCGCGATCGGTCTGATCTGCGGCACCCTGCTGAACGAGAAGGCGGTCGGCGGGCTCTGCGGCGCGCTGCTGACGAACGTGACCGCGTGGCTCTCCGGCTGCTGGTTCTCGCTCGACCTGCTCGGCGCAGGCTTCCGCAAATTCGCCTACGTCCTGCCCTTCGCCAACGCGGTGGACGCCGCGCGCGCTGCCGTCGACGGAAGATTCTCCGACGTTACCGGAACGCTTTGGGTCGTCTGCGCGTGGGCGGTCGGACTGATGGCGCTCGCCATCGTGATCTTCACGCACAAAAAGAAGCTGAAATAAGAGGGAGCGGTATGTTAATTGCGATTTTCGGCGAAAGCTGCACGGGCAAAAGCACCCTCGCGGACGCCTTGAAAGAAAAGCTGAACGCGGAGATCTTTACCGGCAAGGACTATCTCCGTCTGCACGGCAACGAGGCGATGGCACAGCGGCTATTTATGAAGAAGCTGACCGGGGCGGTCAGCGGCGAAAATATCATCTACGTCCTCACGGAGCTGGAGCTTCTGAAGCTGCTCCCGACCGGCGCGTACCGCATTCTGGTGACAGAGGAGCTGGACGTGATCCAGGCGCGCTTCGCTGCGCGGATGCACGGCGTTCTGCCGCCGCCGGTGGCGACGATGCTCGAGCGGAAACACGGCTGTTTCGACGCCGAGCCGCACGACCTGCACGTTCACAGCGGTCAGCCGACCGCCGCAGAGGTCTGCGAGAGAATCCTGCGTCGATAAAACCGACAGGCTGCACGATATCGTGCAGCCTGTTGAATTCTTCTGCTCGGTATGCTACACTGTATTTGGCATATCACTTCGAACCATCCGGTTTGGAATCATGACGAAAAGCGGCGGACTCCCACCGAGCGATCAATGAATTCGAATGAAAGGAATATCTGAAGAATGAAAAGCATCACCATTCGCCTGCCTTTGCGCAGACTGCTCGCGCTGTTTCTGGTAATCCTGCTTGCCGCCGGCGGCATTCCGACGTGCGTGCACGCGGCAGAGCCGAACGTGCAGTTCATCGGAGAAGCCGCCGCGATCCGCGGCACGCAGCAGCTTCCGTCCGCTGCCGGCAGCGGCGTCTTCTCGCTGCCTGTAGAAGTCCGGTTCTGCCAAACAGAGGCCAGGTCGGAGCTGAATATGATCAACGAGCTTCGCACCGGCGGAAACGCCTGGTACTGGAACAGCAGCAATACGGAAAAGATCTACGTCAGCGGCCTGTCCGAACTTCAGTATGACTACGATCTGGAGAAGGTCGCCATGCAGAGAGCAGCGGAGATCGCCGTCTATTATGATCACTCCCGACCCGATGGAAACATGTGCTGGCAGACGTATGACGATTACGGATACTCGTGGTATACACTGGGCGAGAACATTGCGGCAGGCTATACGAGCGCGGAAGACGTGTTTGTAGGCTGGGCGGAGGAAGATGAGGATTACAGCGGGCAGGGACACCGCCGCAATATGCTGAGCAGCAAATTCACCGCGGTTGGCTGCGCGTGCGTCTATTACGAAGGGTGTTACTACTGGGTGCAGAATTTCGCCGCGCCCGTTCAAAACACAACGAAGACAGCCGCTTCGGACGGGAACGAAACCAGAAACGTACTGGTCAAAAACGAATACGCGGATCAGTGGGCGCTCACCAAAACGGAGTTGAACATCAATGCCAATGAACCGACCGATATTCTTGATCTGCTCCGCGTCAAGTATCAGCTGAGCATCGTCGGATGGGACTCAGCGCAGGGATGGCTGCGTTCGAGCATGCTGAAGCTTGACTGGCAGCCCAAAGACCCCGCGATCGTCACATACAAAGACGGTATCCTTACCGGGAAAACGGGCGGGACGACAACGATGACCGCACTGTCGCCCGACGGCGGAACAACGCTGACGGTTACGGTACATGTTACAGGTACCGCGTCGGAGCATCAATGGCAGAACGTTCAATATGAATGGTCGGAGGATCTGTGTAAAGTGACTGCGAGCGCAACTTGCTCGCACTGCAGCGAAATACTGCAGGAGACGGTGAGCACTGCCGGCACGGTCACAAGGCAGGCGACCTGTACCGCCAACGGCGAGACGACCTATACTGCCGTCTTTACAAATCCGGCCTTTTCGGAGCAGAAACGGACGGCAGGGGATATTCCCGCGCTGGGGCACGACATCGTTGTCGACGCAGCTGTCGCGGCGACCTGCACCGAGCCCGGTCTGTCCGAAGGAGAGCACTGTACGCGCTGCGATTACAAGGTCGAACAGGAGGTTGTTCCCGCAACTGATCATTCCTGGAACGACGGCGAGATCACCAAACCCGCGACCGAGACGGAAGACGGCGTGAAGACATATACCTGCACCGTCTGCGGCGCGACAAAGACCGAGATCATTCCCGCGACCGGCGAAACGCCCTGCGAGCACGAGCACGCCTATCCCGATCACAGGGACGCGACCTGCACCGAGGACGGCTATGACAGGACGATCTGCGACGACTGCGGCGCGATCCTCTCTGAGACAATCCTCCCCGCGCTGGGTCACGATCTGATCACCGATCCGGCGAAGGCTGCGACCTGCACCGAGGCTGGACTGACCGAAGGAGCGCACTGCTCCCGCTGCGATTACAAGGTCGCGCAGGAGACGGTAGCCGCGCTGGGTCACGATTGGGACGAGGGCAAGGTCACCAAGCCCGCGACGGAAACGACCGACGGCGTGAAGACCTTTACCTGCTCGCGCTGCGGCGCGACGAAGACGGAGAAGATTCCCGCCACGGGTGGAAAGACCAATCCGTTCATTGACGTCAAGGAAGGCGCGTTCTATTACGACGCGGTGCTGTGGGCGGTCAACGCCGATCCGCAGGTCACCGCCGGCACGAGCGCGACGACGTTCAGCCCGGACGCCACCTGCACGAGAGCGCAGGTCGTGACCTTCCTCTGGAGAGCGAAGGGCTGCCCGGAACCGAAGTCGGACAACAACCCGTTCACGGACGTCAAGGCAGGCGAATACTATTATAAGGCGGTCCTGTGGGCGGTCGAGAACAACATCACCGCAGGCACCTCGGCGACGACGTTCAGCCCGAACGCGGGCTGCACCAGAGCGCAGGTCGTGACCTTCCTGTGGCGCACTGAAGGACAGCCGAAGCCGTCCTCGAGCGCGAATCCGTTCAGGGATGTGACGGGCGGCTACTACTATGACGCGGTCCTGTGGGCCGTGGAAAAGAACATTACCGCAGGCACTTCTGCGACGACGTTCAGCCCCGACAACACCTGCACGAGAGGTCAGATCGTGACCTTCCTCTACCGCGCCTTTGCGGGATAAGCGAAACAGCCGAAAGCAAAGAAAAAGGCTCTGCCCGGCGGGCAGAGCCTTTTCAATCTGCTTTTTACTTCGCGTATTCGGTCGCCTTGGTCTCGCGGATGACGTTGACCTTGATCTGACCGGGGTATTCCAGCTCGGCTTCGATCTTGTGCGCCAACTCGCGGGCGAGCAGCACCATATTGTCCTCGGAGACCTCCTCGGGCTTGACCATGATACGAACCTCGCGGCCTGCCTGGATGGCGTAGGACTTCTCGACTCCGGGGTAAGAGCCGGTCAGCTCCTCGAGCTTTTCCAGACGGCGGATATAATTCTCCACGTTCTCACGGCGCGCGCCGGGGCGGGCGGCGGAGATGGCGTCTGCCGCCTGCACGAGGCAGGCGATGACGGTATGCGGCTCGACGTCGTTGTGATGCGCTTCGATGGCGTGGATGACGTCGGGGCATTCGTTGTACTTCTTGGCAAGCTCAACGCCCAGTTGGACGTGGCTGCCCTCCATCTCGTGGTCGACAGACTTGCCGAGGTCATGCAGCAGACCCGCGCGCTTGGCAAGCGTGACGTCCACGCCGAGCTCGCTCGCGAGCAGACCCGCGATGTGCGCGACCTCGATGGAGTGGTTGAGTACGTTCTGACCGTAAGAGGTGCGGTACTTCTGACGGCCGAGGAGCTTGATCAGCTCCGGGTGCAGACCGTTGATGCCGGTCTCGAAGGTGGCGCGTTCGCCCTCCTGCTTGATCACGCGGTCAACTTCCTTGCGGGCTTTTTCGACCAGATCTTCGATGCGGGTCGGGTGGATTCGGCCGTCGGCGATCAGCTTTTCGAGCGCCAGACGGGCGACCTCGCGGCGGACGGGATCAAACGAGGAAACGGTGATCGTTTCGGGCGTGTCGTCGATGATCAGATCGACGCCGGTGATGGCTTCAAGGGTGCGGATGTTGCGGCCCTCGCGGCCGATGATGCGGCCCTTCATCTCGTCGTTCGGCAGAGCGACGACGGACACGGTCGCTTCGGCGGCGTGATCCGCCGCGCAGCGTTGGATCGCGATCGAGATGATCTCACGGGCGAGCTGATCGGCGTTGTCCTTAGTCTGCGCCTCGATCTCCTTGATCTTCAGCGCGGCCTCGTGACGGCACTCGTTTTCGAGAGATTTCAGAAGCTGGTTTTTGGCGTCCTCCTGTGACAGTCCGGAGATTTTTTCCAGCATTTCGAGCTGGCTCTTTTTGATCAGGTTGACCTCCTCCTGCGTGGCGGCGACAGCGGCCTGACGCTTGTGAAGATCGTCCTCCTTGCGTTCGAAGGCGTCCAGCTTCTTGTCGAGGGACTCTTCCTTCTGCTGCAGACGGCGCTCCTGCTTTTGCAGGTCGGCGCGTCGTTCTTTGACTTCTTTTTCGTATTCGGTACGGTTTTTATGGATCTCTTCCTTGGCTTCCACCAGCATTTCGCGCTTCTTGTTCTCGCCGCCCTTGATGGCTTCGTTGATGATGCGCGTGGCCTCGGCTTCCGCACTCTTGATCTCGCGCTCAGCGACCTTCTTGCGGTAGATAAAGCCGATGAAGAAGAACAGCACTGCAACTACGGCTACGATAATAGCCCAGATATACCATTCCATATTCCGTGAATACACCTCCTGTTCATAGATATTCGGGTAAACGGTCGGCGCATACGCGCCCGAAAAAGCAACGTCTGTCCGGACTACCCCAAAGCCCGAAAAGACCATACTAATCCAAAGATATTTTAATGTCCATTTGGTCACTTGTCAAGGCATTTTTGCAAAGATTATGTAAATCTTGTATAGGAAAAACGGGAATCCCGCAGAGAACGTCGCTTGACAGGCGGTTAGGGGAATGGTAGAATACGTTTGAAAATGCGCCTGTGGTGGAATTGGCAGACACGCTGGATTTAGGTTCCAGTGGGCAACCGTGCAGGTTCAAATCCTGTCAGGCGCACCATGAAACAGAGGGAGATGCAAAGCATCTCCCTCTGTTTCATTCAGACAGGATTTGAAGATATCAATATGACAGTCCGGTGGACTGTCAGCGTCGGCATTTCTGCCGGCGCCACTATAATTTTCTGCCTTGGCAGAAAATGCAAACAAATCCTGTCAGGCGCACCACGTCGGAAGAAGGCTGCTTCATTCCGTTTCCGCGGTTTCCGTAAGCGCCGCGAAAACTCCATATCCGCAGCCTCCTTCCTCCTTCTCCCCACGCGACCCGCTCCGCTGGGCTC
>JAFROD010000039.1 GCA_017429835.1 Oscillospiraceae bacterium | reverse complement strand
CAGCAAGACCACCGGTCAGCCGATCAGCGAGACCAGAACTTACAGTGAAGAGAGCTATATCGCGGATAATCCCGCAACCGGCACGAAGGCGGCTCTGTTCACCGCTCTCGTCCAGTACGCTGACGCTGCTGCTGCTCACTTTGGCAGCTAATTGCACTTCATTAGCTAACCAAACGAACAATTATTCCTAATCAATGAGGGATCAGGCAATATGCCTGATCCCTCACTTTCTGTTAAGGTCTGTGCTTTAAAGTTGAATAGTACGAATTAGCGTTACATTCTGAAGCCAGTACGGTGTCTGGGATATGAATTAACAAACACTGTTCGGGCCCAGGTAAAATCGCCACAGCGGGCCAGGTAGAAAACGCCAAATGTGGCTCAACAGAAAAAGCCACTACCCGAATTCTTTCATATCCTTTATACTGAATAGCGACCAAGCAACCCAGTAGAAAGGACTGACATGAAAGGATTACAAAGCAATGGCTTCCTGCCTATTATAGCATAAGCCATAACCGAAATGGAAGAAGCAAATGGCGAATTCTCAAGCATTGACGAAATCAACCTCGCAGAGCTCAGTCGCAGAACCGGCCTGTCGCGCTCAAAGCTGCGCCGGTTGAAAGCAAATGGGTTTCGCGAAACGCCGCACGGCCTGGTTGGGCAGCGTAAGGGGCAAGTACTGGACGGATACACCGCCGTTTTGGAAAGCCTCCTGCGCAGCGGCGTCAGTAATTCCTCTGTCTGTATGGAACGATTGCAGGCAATGGGCTTCTGCGGCAGTCGTAGTACGGTGAAGCGGTACATTGCCGCACATAAGCATCTCATCCCGGCGAAACGACAGCAGGTCGCACCACAGGGCAACCGCGGCCGCCGTTACAGGACCGATCCCGGCGAGGCGTTCCAGATGGACTGGGGTTTCACGGACGTATTGGATTATGACGGGCGCAGCTTCCGCGTGGCGTGCTTCGCTATGATCTGCCACCACTGCGGCCAGCGCTACGTTGAGTTCTTCCCCAATGCCCGGCAGGAGAATCTCTTTATTGGCATGGTCCATGCCTTTCAGCACATGGGCATCCCGAGATTTGTCCAGACAGACAACATGAAGAGCGTCGTTCTGAACAGGGACTTGGAAGGACACCCAGTCTGGCAGAAGGATTATGAGACTTTTACGAAAACAGTGGGCTTTGAAACGAAGCTCTGCAAGCCGCGGCATCCCTTTACAAAGGGCAAAGTTGAACGTCTCATTCGCTTTATAAAAGAGAACTTCCTCGTTGACCGGGTGTTCAGCAACATTACCGACCTGAACTGGCAAGCGCTGGATTGGTGCAATCGCCAGAACAATGTTTACCACAGGGCAATTGACGGTGTGCCGCAGCAGACCCACATGGAGAAATGTGCCGCCCGGCTGCGGGAACTGCCGAAGACGGATGCGGTACGGTTTTACCTTTGCCCGGAGCGAAAAATCTCTTTTGATGGCTTTGTCAACTACGAAGGTCGGCGCTTCGGCGTTCCGTACAGCTATCCCGGCGCGACAGCCAGAATCTCCCGCAGTGGCGACACCCTGTATATCTACTCAGCGGATCTGCGGATTCTGTTGGTCACGCACAATGTGACGTGGAGCCGCAAGGACAGCTTCTGTGAGGGACAGTACGAGGAGCTTCCCCAGCCGGAGGAGCAACCGACGATGCCGGTCAGAACCCAAATCCTCCAGCTTCCCAAGCCGCAAGGCGACCTCTCCTTTGCCAAGTTTGACTTTGACGGGGAGGAGCCGGTATGAACGAAACTGCTTTCGAAACGATTGCGCAGGCGGCTGCCGTATTGAAGCTAGACTTCTCCTCTGAGGAGTTTGCAGGGTTTGCAGAGGACCACGGCCTTTCTGAGGAAGCGATTGAGGTGGTGCGGACTGTCTTTTCCTATCTCAAGGAGAAGAAACAACAAACCACAGTGCTGACGCTGCTGAAAATGAGCCGCCTGCCCACGAAAGAGCCGAAAACCTTTGACAATTTCGATTTCTCTCTGCTCAAAGGCAAGGACGTTGACCGCCTGAAAGCGCTGCCGTCGCTGGCAGCAATCTATTCCCACAGGAACCTGGCCTTTATTGGTCCGGCAGGCACCGGAAAAACGCATTTGGCGCAGGCCTTTGGTTACGCCTGTTGCCAGCACGGAATGAAGACTTATTTTATTAAGATCTCAGCGCTGCGGGACCGCTTCACGACGGCGCGGCGCACCGGGAAGACAGATTCCTGTCTCAGTGCGCTAGTACGTCCGAGCTGCCTGATTGTGGACGAGATTGGCCACTGCACTTTTGACCGTGAAAACACCAGACTGTTCTTTGACCTGATTGACCGTCGCTACAACAAGGAAGGCAACTTCAATATGATCTTTACCAGTAACAAGAATCCTGCCCTGTGGCGCGAAGATTTCGACGAGGACGCCACCCTGCTCTGTGCGCTGGACCGTATCTTTGACGACGCCACAGTTTTCAAGCTGCGCGGCGAGAGCTTCCGCGGCAAGAAGCTGGAGACGGTCTCCCTCCAGACCGGCAAGGTCAAGGCCGTCGAGCCGCTGAACGCACCGGGCGAGTAAAAAATCTATTTGACGATCTGGGCTGTTTGGTCATTTCTGCTGATCCGTTTTTGGCGATTTCAGCTGAGCCAGAATTGGTCATTTCTGCCGGACACTAACAACACCACAACTCTAGCTCACCATTATGCATTTCTCAGCTATTTTGCCCTCAAATCATTAATTATGCATCCTTAGAAAACTGTCTGCTCTGTCTCTGCATATACAGATACTGCATTGAAACACATTTTAACAATACAAGATCACGCATCCAATAATCAGAATTACAAATCCATCATTATTCTAATCTACCAATATCCTTTTCTGTGACAGAATTGACAACAGAATTGACAAATGTAGCCGGCAGAAAACTCTGCCGGCTACATTTGTCAATATGAATAATGATTTCAGTTTGCAATACTGTCTTTATATGCTTCCAGACAAACACCGTAGACGCTCAGCGCTCTGACGAGGTTCTTCAGCTTCTTATTTGAGTCATTCTGTTTCGACTGGATATAAGCGTTTACACTATACGAAAGCGTGTTGCCGACCTGTTCAGAATCGCATTCAAAATATGCCGAAACGGTCTCTGCAAACTCGTCAGCATTGATGCCGTCAAAGGTGATCTCATAGACGTTCGTCTCGCCGGAAACGGGCGCAAATTCATTTGCCGAATAAGTTTTCGTTTCGCCGTTCTTCGTAACAGTAATCGTCAAGCCATTCGTATCCGCTGCATAGAAGCGGAAGGTCATTGCCACGCCGTTCGTGAGCGTCAGGCCGGTGGAAATCCAGTACGTATTTGCATCTGCAGCGTCGTCGAAGCTCGCGCTGTAGCCAGACAACTCCGTAAAGGCCGTATTGATCGGGTTCACGATATCATCGCCGCTGCCAACGTAAGAACCAGTATTATATCCCATATACGCTTGTGCTCTTGTGCCGTAAGCAAGCAGCGCCGTCACCAAGGCACGGAGTTCATTAGAGGTACTGCTGGACTTCAGCTTGCTGATGCAGTACTGACGGACGGAGTAGGAATCCTTTACCGCAGTAAACGTCTGCCCGCCGTATCTTCCGGTCAGCGTTGCGCTGAGGTTATCGCCCATGCACTGCGGGGTAACGCCGGTGTAGAAGAAATAATACTTCCCGTTGCTTTCCTGATACTCAGTAATCGCAGTGCCGTTCACGGTAAGAGTAACATTCGTGAAGCCGGTCGGGATCTCGCAGATATAAACAACATCAATCTGATTGTTCAGGCTCAAGGTCGCACTGCGAATACGGAACATCTCGCCGCAGAGGGTGCACTCGTTATTAACGAAGTTGTGGGTGCATGTGGTCGAGCCGTTCTGTTCCTGATAGCTATAGCCGCAGACGGAGCAGGTATAGGTCGTGATATTGCCGGAGGTCGAGGAGGTGTAGGTGCAGTTCTCCGTGACGACGTTGCTGCAGCGGGAGCAGGTCTTGCTGTGGGTGCCGTTGCTGTTAGAAACAAAAGCGCCGTAGTTATGACCGAGCGCAGCGATGGGTTCAGTATAGGTGTCGTTGCAGCGCGAGCAGGTGTAGGTCTTGACGCCGGCTGCGGTGCAGGAAGGCGCGGTGGTCTGCACGCCGCTGTCGTAATTATGTCCGAGGGCAGGAATCACGGAATCGGTCTGCAGCGTTGCGCCGCAGTCGTCGCAGACGCGCGTGCCGGTATGACCGTCCGTGGTGCAGGTTGCTGCTACAGCGCCGGTCAGCGTGGTATTCTGGTGCGCGCAAGGCGTTTCGCCGAGCGGATTCGTGGTGTAGTAATACACCGTGCGGGCGCTTTCCTTTTTATACAGATGAAGATTGCTGCCATCCTTATAGAAAGCAAATTTATCATATCGGGTGCTGTAAGTGAAGTCACGGCCGCTCGTATTACTTGTATCAGAGATCAGGACATAGCCGAGCGCGTCAAAATCAAGATGATTCGCATAAGGTGTATCATAGACCTTGATTTTGGTATCAGACGCACTGGTAATACCAAAGTATTTGTTTCCGCAAGGCAGTTCAATGCTAAACTGACCGGTAGCGATTCTACGAATCGTGACTGCAGCGGCTTCTACCGTCGCCGAGTATGCGATCTGATCCGTGCCGTTTACATTAGCAACGGTAACCTCAATATAATTGCCTGAAACGTTAAAATGTGATGCTGCTGTGCCCAGACCGCCGTTGAATGCGATCGACTTGTCGGCGCCTTCATAGACGATCAGATACTTATTTGCGGAAGACGCCGGCTCGCCGGTCGACTTCTGATAGTAAGCGGGCAGCGTCTCCGTGCGCTTATAGCAGGCAAAGAGCGTAATATCGGCGGTAGGCGTATAGAGTTCCGTATAAATGGAATTCTCATTTTGCAGCGTGATCTCATTGGAGATCGGGTTCGCGTACCAGCCGACAAAGGTATAATCCGGATCCGGCGAGGCAATGCCGGTAGGAACCGCGAAGGATCTGCCGGCGACAACCTCAACTGCCGCAGGCGGAACGATGCCGGTCGGGGTGGAGAAGGTAACGGTGTATGTATCGTCCGCGAACGCCGTCAGGCTTACGCCGGGCAGCACGGTGCAAAGCATACACAGAGCAAGTGTAAGAGATAGGATTCGATGTAATTTCGGTGATTTCATAATGAACCTCCTTATACAGATTTCCACTCTTACTATACACAATTATTCTCGGGATTTCAATATGAATTTGCAAATTTCTCCGAATTATTGTTTTTCTATGTGAAAAAAGACCGGCAGTCCCCTGCCGGTCTGACGTGTAATACTTTATTCTTGAATGCTGTTCGCGTACTCTCTCGCAGACGCGCCGAAGCAATACAGCGCCGAAACCAGATAAGACAAGTCTGCGCAGGCGCTATACAGATTGGACTGTACATACGCATTGACGCTATAATACAGCGTATTACCCGTCGGCACGCCGTTTCTTGCAAAGGAAGCGCTTACCTCATCGGCAAACTCCTGTGCGCTGATATCGTCAAAAACGATCTCATAAAGATTCGTTTCGCCGTCCAGCAGGACAAACTCCGTATACGTCCGCGTTCTGCCGTTCAGGCCCACGATGATTGACAGATCCGCAATGTCTTCGGCGCAGAAGCGGAACACCATCGCCGTGCTGTTTGTCAGCGACAAGCCGGAATTTACCCAGCGGAGACTATCGTCTGCCGTGCCCGTAAAGCGAGCCCTGTAACCGGTCAAATAGAAGAGATAACTGTACATCGGATCGCTGATATCATCTCCGTCCGTGATCAGCGAGTCCAGCCGATAGCCCATATAGAACTGCGCCGCTTCGCCATAGGCAAGAAGATCAGACAGCAGTGTGCGAAGTTCGTCGGAGATCGTGCCGTCGCGAAGCTTGTTGACGCAGTATTGACGGACGGAGTAATTTTCCACGCTGACGCTCTCTTCCGTTCCGTTGCACGTTGCGTAAAGCGTAGCCGTAAAGCTGTCGCCGATGCACTGCGGGTTGATGCCGGTGTAAATAAATACGTAACTGCCGTTATTCACGGAATACTCTGTAAGCTCCGTTCCATTAACGACCATTCTCGGATCGGCATAGCCAATGGGAAGCTGCGTCGTAAAAGCAATGTCGATTTTTCCGTTCAGAATCAAAGAGGCGGAGTGAATCCTCAGTGCAGCCTGCGTTGTGGAATAGAAGACGACGCCATCGACACAACGGGAGTATACGGCGTAAACAGTCGAATTCCGCATCGGGTAATACAAATCGTCGATCAACGCCGCTGTCACGCTTTCCGAAGCTATCGGTGCTTGCGACCAGCCCGCAAAGTCATATCCGCTCACCGTATCCTCCGGATCCGGGAGCATCGCGCCGTTGTAGCTGTTGACCGTCAATACCTGCCGATCCGTACCAAAGACGTTCAAGGTAACATCGTAATCCAGTCCATAATAGTCCGTCTGATAGGAATACCCGCAGCCTGCCCGGCGGCAGGTATAGGTGGTATACCCGAAACTGCCGTCCGTTGCCGGCGTGATAACGCCTTGATTGAACCAATGACCGAGCGCGGACGTGTTGTCGGTCGTCCAGACGGTGCCGCAGCTCGTGCAGGTTTTTGTCGTGCAGCCACCGTGCAGACAGGTGGACGCCGTAACGACCGTGGACCAGGAATCATGCGCACAGGCGGTATCCGGCGCGGTCGTGTAGATATCGACCAGCGCATTGCTGTCCTTGCGGTACAGACTGATCGCGCGGAGGTTGGCGTTGTTCGGAAGGTAATAGGAAAAATGGTCGTAGGTCGGGTGGAACAGCAACGTGTAGTTGCCGGCTGTATTTTGAATCGTAACGGTCTGATCCTGTGCGTTGAATACGATGTTGTTCGAATGCGTTTCCGTCGCGGTCTGGGAATAATTGAAGCCGGAATTGTTGCCGAGATTACCGATGTATCTGCCGTCCGGCAGTTGAACGGAATAATAGGGCATGCCGCTGACGCGCCGCACCGTCACCACTGCCGCTTCCACCTCCGTTGAGGACTGGATCTGCTGATCCTCGATGGTGACAGAAATGTAATTCCGTGAAGCGTCCGGTTCCTGCGCAGAGGCGTTGAACGCGATGCCGTCCGCTTCGGAAACGATCAGATAGCTGCCGTTGAAAACCGTCGGCGCTGTCGTTACCTTAACGTAACCGCCGGGATGCGTCTCCCTGTGCGTATAGACCGCGTACAACGTCGTATTGTTGAAGGGCGCATAGACGCTGTTTTCATATAAAAGACTCGACACGGAGCTTTCGCTGCCGATCGGCGTAGCAGACCAACCGACGAAGGTATAGTCGTCAACGTCCCCTGCGGCAGGCAGGGTAACGGGATCGCCGTCGCCGCAATATACAGCCGGAAGCTGCGAGACCGTCGAGGGCACGGAAAACGATACCCGGCGCGTGCTCGGATGCCATGCAGACGAAACCGCCTGCGGCGCATCGACATTTCCGTGTCCCGGATAGGGATCAGCGGACGATACAACGACGGGATAGCACGGGCTTTTCGTCTTGTACGGGTCGGTTATGCCTACCTCCTGCTTGGCGGCAGCCATCGTTTCGGCAAGATCGTCGTCGTTGAGGAGCGACCCGGTGATGGACAGCATATAGGAATAGTCGCCCTTAAAGGTGACGGTCTGGGAGAAGCCGATCACGGCTTCCACGCCCCTCTCGCGCAGCGGCGCGGCAAGACCGTCCGTCGCCATACCGAGGCAGCAGCCGAAATAGACCAGGCTGTTCGGTGCGTCCGCCGTCATGTGGTTGGCGATGACCGTGCCGTTGATACAATAGTATTCTCCGGTAAAATACACGTCATGGTAAGTGCCGAAAGTGCCTGTATGCGTAGTTGTGTAGTCTTCCGGATTGAGGAGATCCTTCATGTCGAGAATACTTCCGGAAGCAGACGTCAACCAGACATAGGACGAATTCGCACGCGAGGTCTTATCGTTGCCGTTGCTGTAATCCGTGCTGCCGTGTGAGTTCAAAATGACAATGCCGCAGCTTTGCAGCATATAAGCGATAGAATCCGGCGTCACGTCCTCCAGCGCGTAGTGAGTCAATTCTCCGCCAGTATGCTGCGCAAGCAGCTCCGCCTGCCGTAAAAAGTATTGCGAGTAATAGAGAAAACTGGAGTCTTTGTATTCCGTGCTGCTTCTCCAGAACGGCTGGAGCAGCCCGACGTTCAGAGACTGCGGGCAGTCGTTGTTCCCGGTGCTGATCACGCGCTCAGCAGAGCGCAGCAGGTCGCGCATGTCTTCCGCGTCTATCGTCTTCTGCGTTGACGCGCTCATGCCAGCCTTGACCGCTTCCTGCTCGGGAGAATAGCAGCACGGGATTCCCGTTTCTGCGTCGACCCAGCGGATAAAATCGCCGTTGGCAGCAAGAGAGCCGGGCTCCGCCGTGCCGGAGGCTTCGACGAGCGCATAGACGTCGTCGGAAAGCGCGGCAAAGGCAGCTTCTGAGGTCGTTGCTCCTCTTTTGGCAGCCGTGGTACAAAGATCGTCGATCTGTCGGAACAGGATATCGGCTGCCGGCGTCACCTCATCTGTTGTTGTCCCCTCGGAGAAAACAGTGGGAGGAAGAGACGTAATGACAGACAAAATCAAAACAAGCGCAAGCAACCGGCGCACGGACGCTCTCTTCACCACATATCACCCCTTATAATCTGTTAAATCAATCATACACGAATTTTATGAAAAACACAATAGTTTTTCGCATAAAACAGACCGGCAGGATTGCTCCTGCCGGTCGTTTTCTATATTAGGATTTGTTCAGCCAGCAAATGCTACCGCTGAGGCGCCGAAGTTATAAAGTGCTTTCACCAGCGCCGCAAGCGCAGCGTTACTGTCTGCCTGTTTGGACTGGACGTAGGCGTTGACGCTGTAGGACAGCTCGTTTCCGATCTGCTCATCGTCACGCTCGATCACGGCGGTGACGGTATCGCCGAATTCCTCCGCGCTGATACCGGTGAAGGATACCTCATAGACCCCCTCGCCTGCAGCGGTGAATTCCGTGAATTCCTGCGTTCTTCCGTTGATCGTGACGTAAACGGTCAGATCGCTCACGTCGTCCGCATGGAAGCGGAACGTCATCGCCACGCTGTCGGTCAGCGTCAAGCCTGCGGAGAGCCAGAAGATATTCGCGTCCGCGGCGCCGTCGAAGCTCGCGGCGTTGCCGGACAGGTTCACGAAGGTGCTGCAGGTCGGATTGATGATGTCGCTGCCGCTGTTAACAAGGGCGTTCGTATGATAGCCCATGTAGGTCTGCGCCGCCGCGCCGTAGACAAGCATGTCGGAGAGCAGCGTGCGCAGATTTGCGGAGATCGTGTTGTCAGCCAACTTGTTCACGCAGTACTGGCGGACGGAATAGGTGCTCTGCGTATTGCTTTCCTCCACGTCGTTCTTCGTCGCGTACAGCGTCGCGCTGACGTTGTCGCCCATGCACTGCGGGTTGATGCCGGTATAGGTGAAGACGTAGTTCTCGCCGGAACGGGTGTATCCCGTGACTGTCATCGTACCGTTCGGACCGACGAAGACCATGCGCGGATTCGTATAGCCATCAGGGATCCTCGCCGTGTAGGCAACGTCGATCTTGCCGTTCAGAACAAGGGCTGCAGAGAGGATCTGAAGCGTATCCGGAGTCTCTGCCGCGTAGCCGCAGACGGAGCAGCAGCCGTTTACGCCGTCGGTGTCGCAGGTCTCGAGGATGCAGTCGCCGCAGCGCGTGCATTCGAGCAGGTGCTCGCCGTCGCCGATCGTGCCGTCCCATACGTAGTTGTGGCCGAGCGCGGGGATCGTGATGTCGAGCAGTTCTTCCGTGCAGTAGATATCCGCGTACATTTTGCCTGCGCACTCGCATTCCTGGTCGATGCACATGTAATATCCCATATAACCAGCTTCGGTGCAGGTCGCTTCGCTGCCCGGAACGTAGATCGTATTGTGCTCGGAGGGTTCCGGCGCGATCTCGGGAACGTAGCTGCTTGCGTAGAAGTAGATCGGCACGGCGTAGAAGCTGTCGCTGTTGACGGTCAGCATGCTGTCCTCGTAGGTATTCACGAGGTTGCTGACATACTTCCCTGTCGTCTTGCCCTGCAGGAAGTAAGCGTTGGCGACATTGTTCATGATCATGTTGTCCTGCCCGTCGTACTCGCCGCTCCAGACCTGCGCGGGCGTGATGGCAAGCGCGGCATTCGCGGTCTCCGCCGCGAACGCAAGCGCGTTCGTATTCACGTGCAGATAGTCGTTGTTGACGGTCTTGAAGCCGGTGCCGGTATTCGTGCCGTCGTTCAGCGAGGTCTGCGGGATCAGGATCGCATAGGTGCCGTCGTCATAAATCGTGATCGTGTTGTTCGTGATCGTGACGGGCTGCGCGACCAGGCAGCGTCCGGAGACTTCTTCGGTGACCGCGTAGTATGCACCGTCGTACTCGAAGACCAGAAGAACGGAGCCTGCGTTCGCGAAATTCAGAGAGGTCATCAGCGTGTAGGTCTGCGCGGTCAGCGTCGCGCCGCAGATCGTGCAGGTGCCGTTTACAAAGTTGTGACCGGTCGGGTCAAGGACAGTCCCCTCCTCGCTGAAAGCGTCGCAGCGAGAGCATTGATAATACGCAAGTCCGGACTCCGTGCAGGTCGGCGCGATGTAGTGCTGGGAGTCTTCGACAAGGACGCTGAAGTCGTGACCGAGCGCCGCCGTGACGGAGTACTCGGGGATGTCCTCATAGTCGCAGCGAGAGCAGGTGCAGATCGTGTAGCCCTGTTCGGTGCAGGTCGGCGCGATGGTTTCATAGAGATAATCGTGGCCGAGCGCCGCGACGGTCTCATTCTTGGTCTCGCCGCAAAGCGAGCATTCGTAGACGTTGTTGCCCGCAGCGGTGCAGGTCGCCGCCGTGGAAGCGTTGCTGTCGAGCACCCAGTTGTGGTGGCAGGTGCCGTACTTCTCATAGAGCTTGATCGTGGTGTAGACGCTCGATCCGTAGAAGCGGAAGCGGTCGCCGCCGCTTGTAGCAGCCGCCGTGTTGAACTTGAGCGTGCGGTTGCCGGCGTTCGTGATGAGGGCGTTGCCGCTCGCGTCAAGGGAGATCGTGTACTTGCCTGCGAACGCGGTGTTGGTATTGACGGAGAAGCCGTTGCTTGCGGCGGTATAGCTCCACCAATCGGCGTCGGCGTTCATGATGTTGTAGCCGCCGTCGGTCGGGACGAAGTTCATCACGTAATCGTCGGGATTCGGGACGCAGATCAGGCTGCTTTCGCTGCCTTCCGCGCCGTAGAACGTGCCGACGGTGTAGTTCGTCGCGCCGTCGTTCTTGCCGTCGAACACCTTGGCGTTATCGTTTGCGACGTAGACGATCAGGTACTCGCCTTCCCAGTTCTCCGGCGCCTCGGTCACGAGGACGTAGAGTGCCGCGCCGCACATGGAGCATTCGCCGTTGACGAAAGTGTGGTTGATCGCCGGAATCGCTTCGGCATAGACGTCGCCGCAGCGGGAGCAGGTATAAGTCATCACGCCTGTCGCGCTGCAGGTCGGCGCGGTGGTCTCGACGCCAACGTAGTCGTGGCCGAGCGGGTCGGTGTTCTCGAGCTTCGTCGCCGAGCAGTTCGCGCAATAGTAGCCGTCCTTGCCGCCGAGCGTGCAGTTAGCTGCGACCGTGCCCGCCGCGTTCGGGTCAAGCGTCCAGGCGTGCGCCTGATGATCGACGACGATATGGTCGCAGTCGGCACAGGTGCAGGAGCAGGTGCCGTCGCCGTTGTCCGTCCAGATCACGTGTTCGTGCTCGCAGTTCTGTGCAGGCGCGGTGGTGAAGTGGTAGATCGGATTGCTTGCGAACAGGCGGATGCCGTAGATATTGGACGGCTTCGTCGCAGAGGTATAATAGGTTTCGCCGTAGCAGGAGAAGAAGCCGTTATAATTGGAGGAGTTGAACAGGACGGTATTCGCCGTATAGGAGCCTTGCGCGGTCAGCTTCACGGTGCCGTCTGTGTTGTAGGTGATCTCCCACAGCGCAGCAGCGGTCGGATTCGCCGTCAGGGTGATATCGTTCGCGCTTGCGGTGTTGGTGCAGGAGGTCAGATAGTAAGCGTTGCCCTCGTTATCGGTCAGATCGCTGATCAGATAGTAGTTGTCGGTAGCAGCGTCCTTGACCACGCTGAACTGCTGGACGGTCGTATTGCTGCTGAGGGTGATGGTGTTGTTGCTGACGGTGACGTTCGCGCCGACGAACTTGTCGTGGCCGCTGTTGGCGTAGCCCGCCATCGCCATCGTTTTGCTCTGCCAGACGCCGTCGTTGGCAATGATCAGTTTCCAGCCGGTGTCGAGATCGTCAAGATCGTTCTCCGTGAGGAGCTTGTAGACGCCCTCAGTGCCGAAAGAGTTTGCCTCGTCGATCCACGTGTACAACGCCTTGAAGGTGACGTTGCCGGTGACGACGTAGCTGCCCGGCTCGGTATAGGTGACGTTCGTGCTGTCGGCGACATCGGCAGTGACCCAGCCGGCAAAGACGTAGTCCTCCGCGTTGGCAAGGAGCGTGCCGGTCGGCGTGGGCAGCGTGACCGTCGCGCCCGCAAAGGCGGTGATGTCCGCGATCGCGTTGATGCCCGCCGGTACGGTGAAGCTGACCGTATAAGAAGCGAGCTGATCGCCGCAGTTCGCGCAGATACCGGTTTCGGGATCGTAGTTATGACCCGTCGCGGTAACGGTGTCGGTGTAGCTGTCGCCGCAGCGCGAGCAGGTGTAGGTCGTAAAGCCGTCCACGGTGCAGGTCACGTCCTGATGCGCGGTCTGCTGATAGTCGTGGCCGAGCGCCTCGATCGCGACGTCCTTCGTGGAGTCACAGCGCGAACACTCATAATGGATATTGCCCGCTGCGGTGCAGGTCGGCTGCGTTCTGGAGACTTCGACGTAATCGTGGCCCTGCAGGATGACCGTGCCGGGCGTCACGACCGCGCCGCAGTCGAGACAGACGAGGTCGCCGGTGTAGCCGTTCGTGGTACAGGTCGCATCATACGCGCCCTGAAGCTGCGTGTTGGTATGCGCGCAGGCATTGGCAAAGAGGTAGATATCAAAGTTATAGTTCGTGCCGGTGTTGCTCTCGTTGCTGAGGGCGTAGTTGCGGACGGAAGCGCCGCTCTGCAGTCCGATCGCGCGGGAGCCGGTCTTGAAGCGGAAGGTGTCCGTCACGCTGCCGCTTGCGAGCGTCCAAGTGACGGGCGTGTTGCTGTTCGACAGCGTCGTGCTGGTGGAGGTGCCGCTCAGGTACTTGCTGCCGAGCTTGAGGGCGTACCCGTCGTCGTTCGTCGCGATATTCCACAGATTCGCTTCGCCCGGCTCGAGGGAGATCACGTCATTGACCGGCGCGTCGATCTCGGTGATCGCGGAGGTGCTGGAGCCGATATCGCCGACCATGAACCACGTGTCCGCGCTGTTATAGGTGTAGTGGAAGACCATCACGTAATCGCTGCCGGAGGTGACGGAGGTTGCGCGGGCATAATGCTGAGTCACGCCGAGCGCAGGGATCGACTCGGTGCGCGTCGCGCCGCAACGCGTGCAGGTGTAGGTCATCACGCCCGTGGTCGTCGCCGTCGGCGCGGTGGTCTGCACACCCGCGTCCCAGCTATGGCCGAGGGCGGCGATCGTCTCGGTGTAGGTATCGCCGCAGGAGGCGCAGGTAAAGGTCGTCACGCCGTCCGTCGTGCAGGTCGCGGCGGTCGTCACGGCGGAAGTGTAGCTGTGACCGGTCGCGGGGATCACGGTATCGGACTGGGTGATCTGCGTCTCACAGGCAGAATCGGAGAAGTACTTGCCGCAGTCGGCGCAGTACCAGTATTCCGAGTTGCCCGCGCTCGTGCAGGTCGCGGCGGACGCCGCCGTGTGCGTGAGATTCGGATGGGCGCAGGCTGCCTGCGGGCTGGTCGTATACATCGTGCCGGTGGTGCTGCCGCCGTAGAGATAGACGTCGCCCTGACCGGTCGTGTAGGTGCGGAACTGGTAAGACGAGGTATTGTAGCGGATCGTCCGGCTGGTGTAGGCGACGGACTTGATCGTCGCCTTGCCGTTGGAGGCGACGGAGATCGTCCACTGCGCGCCCGTGCCGGAATTGGTGGCCACGGCGCTCAGACCGTTGGAGTTCGCAGTATTCAGATACTTTGCGGTACTGCTGCCCTTGAGCCGCAGGGAATAGTTCGTCTCGGAGCCGTCGATCTTCTCCGCGACGAGGATGTAATCGCTCGATACGCCGGTCATCGTGTCGCCGGTAAGCGTGATGCCGGTATTGGCAAGGCTGACGGCGGACGCCGCGTCGCCGGGAGAGGCGACGGCGTCAGTTTTGAGAACCTTCGCAGCGTTGTAGTTCGTCAGGACGTACTCGCCCGACCAGTCCTCGCGGCTTCCGGTCACGAGCGTAAAGGAGCCGGGCGTACCCGTGCCGCCGGTGGTCGTATAGGAATAGAGCGCGATCAGGGTGACGTTGCCGGATGCAGTATAGCTGCCGTTCGCGGCATAGACCGTCTCGGGCGCAGTCGCGGAATCCTCCGCCAGCGCGGTCTCGACCCAGCCGACGAAGGTGTAGTCCGCCGGAGCGCCCGCAGAGGGCAGGCTGATGCTGCCATTGGAGTTGCAGGACATCGGGGCGACCGCCGTCACGCCCGCAGGAACGGAGAAGGAAACGGTATAATCGTAGCCGAGGGCGGGAATCGCCTGCGTGCGGGTCGCGCCGCAGACGGAGCAGGTGGAGGTCTTCTCGCCTGCCGCCGCTTCGGTCGCCGGCGTCGTAATAACGTACTCTCCCCAGGTGTGGCTTTCGGCGGTGGTCGTCACCGCCTCGCCGCAGACGGAGCAGAGCAGCCAGTGCTGATTGTCGTTATGTCCGTAGGTCGAGCCTGCGGTATGACCCGTTGCCGGAATCGCCGTTCCGGTCGTCACGGTCGCACCGCAATCGTCGCAGACATAGTCGCCGGTGTAGCCTGCGGTCGTGCAGGTCGCGGCAACGTAGCCCGTCAGCGTGGTATTTTCATGTTCGCAAACAACCGTGGTATCCGGATTCGTGGTGTAGTAGGTGTTCGTCGCGCTGCCGCCGCTCTTCTTATAGAGCTGAATGGCCTGTTGCGACGCTGAAGTATAGTAGCGGAAGTAGCCGCCGGTGTTATACCGCAGATAATACGAGCCGCAGGCGACGGTCGCGCTGCCGTTGCTGATCGTAATGGTGTTGGCAGCGCTGGAGGCAGTACTTGACGTGGTCACCGCGCCGCCGGATGTACCGGAGGTACGGCAGATGTACAGACCGCCGGGGGTAGCGAAGGTACCGGCTGCCGCGCTGTAAGTAAACGCGGAGGCGTCGACGGTTTCCGTCGATGCGATCGTATCATTGGAAACGGTGACCGCAATGTAGTTTGTGCCTGAGCCGATGGAGCTTTCCTTGGAGGCGTCCATTGCGCGGCCGGCGGACTCGTTGACGATCAGGTACAAGCCGTCAGTCAAATCGGAATCACTCGTAACCTTCTCATAGTTGCCGCCGCCGGTGCTTTCTTCCGTTCTCGTGTAGCAGGCGTACAGGGTGACGCTGCCGTAAGGCGTGAAGGAGCCGGTGCGGATTGTCGGCGCGACGAGCGTTTCGTCGTTGATCGCGCTTTCGACCCAGCCGACGAAGGTATAGCCGTCGATCGTGGACGCGGTCGCGGGAAGATTCACGCTGCCGCCCTCGACGCAGGACGCGGTCGTGGTCGCGCCGCAGTCGTTATAGGTCACGGTATAGGTGCCGAGCTGCGTCTGATAGCTGTAGGCGCAGACGGAGCAGGTAAAGGTCGTTGTCGTGCCGGAGGTCAAGGAGGTATAGGTGCAGCTCTCGGTCACGACGTCCGCGCAGCGGGAGCAGGTCTTGCTGTGCGTTCCGTTATTGTTGGAGCTGAACGCGCCGTAGCTGTGCCCCAGGGCGGCGGTTTGTGTATGACCGGAGACGTATTCGCCGCAGTCGTTGCAGATCACGCCCGCGGTGTAGCCGCCCTCTGTGCAGGTCGCGGCAACCGCCGCCACGTTCGTGGTATTGGTATGCGAGCAGGCAGCGAGAACGGTCGTGTAGTAGGTCGTGCCGCCGGTGCCGGCTTTATAAATGTAGAAGACGTTATCCGAGCCGTAGCCGCCGTTGTAGGGACGCCAGCCGGTGGAGTTATAGCTCATGATGTTGTTGCCGTTTTTGATCTGGAATCCGCTGCCGGACGCCGCAAACGTCCACGCCGTGCCGCTGCTGCTGTTCAGGGAGATATTCTTTGCAGCGGTGGAATAGAGCTTGCCGCCGGAGCAGGAGATCACGTTGCCGCTGACTGTCCAGACGTCGGTGGAAGCCGGACTGCTGATCGTATCGCCGGAGTAGGTGCCACCGGGCTTGACCCAGTTGCTTTCGACCGTCTGAGACATTGCTTTGCCTGTCGAAGTGCTGGTGAAGACGTAGGAGCCGCCGTCCGTGATCTGGCTGGCGGACGTAATCTTCGTGTAGTTGTTGGAACTGCCGCTGCCGCCGGTCGCGTACTCATACAGCGCGTACAGCGTGACGCTCGCGGAGGGCGTGTAGCTGTCCCCTGCCGCAAGGATCGTCGGCTGCTCTGTCACGTTTGTGCAGGGCGCGGTGACCCAGCCGTCGAAGCTGTAGTCGTGGCTGCTGTCGGTCGGCGTGCCGCTCGGGGTGGGCAGCGTGATCGACGCGCCGGAGGTACAGGTCATCGCACTCTGCGTGACGCCTGCCGGGGTGGAGAAGGTAACGGTCAGCGTCGTCGCAGCAGCGAAATTGATGCGGACTGTGCAGTTCGCGCTCGCGGAAACGGTAAACGTGTTGCCGTTCTGCGTGACGGTCGCCGTGCCGGAGGTCACGGTATAGCCCGCGGCATAATAACCGGCGTTCGGGCTGGCGGTGATGACGTTGCCGCTGACGGAAACCGTGCCGTAGCTCGTATTATTCGAGGTCGCGGTGACGGTGTAGCTAATCGCACCGCCGGACGGCGTAGTGTAATTGGCAGGAACACTCTCGCCGAGCAGCTTGAATGCAAGCTCCGGATAATCGACGAAGACGTTGCGCACGCCGGTGATCGACTGCACCGCGTCGTTTCTGCCCATTTCCCAGGTGTCGACCGGATCCTCCTGCATCCATTGGAGCAGGACAGCGCGGCTTTCGATGACGCCGCCGGTG
>JAFROD010000038.1 GCA_017429835.1 Oscillospiraceae bacterium | reverse complement strand
CTCGGACACGACGTCCGGCAGGAACGCCATCTGCGCGCGCACGACGCCCTGCCCTTCGCAGACGGGGCACCGCCCGCCCTTGACGTTGAACGAGAACCGGTCCGCCACCGGCAAGGAAGCGACCATCACGATCACCGCCTCGTCCAACCTGTCCAAGGAGGACATCGACAAGGCGGTCAAGGAAGCCGAGCAGTACGCGGCGGAGGATAAGGCGCGCAAGGAAGAGGTCGACACCCACAACGCCGCCGATCAGGTCATTTATCAGACCGAGAAGACCCTCGCCGATCTGGGCGACAAGGTCGACGCTTCCGACAAGGCGAACATCGAATCCGCGCTTGCCGATCTGAAGGAAAAGAACAAGGGCAATGACGTCGCGGCGATCAAGGCGGCGACCGACGCCGTGCAAAAGGCGTTCTACGCCGCTTCCGAGAAGATCTACAAGCAGAGCGCGCCGCAGGGCGATCCCAACATGGGCGGCGACCCGAACATGGGCGGCAGCCAGGGCGGCGGCGACGGCTACGTCGACGCGGACTACGAGGAAGTCAAGGACTGAAGCCTCGCAAAATAAACTGAACAGGCGGAGACGAAAGTCGCCGCCTGTTCAGTCTGACATAACCGTAAAGTTGGTGAAAGCCCATGGCAAACGAAAACAAACGAGATTATTACGAGGTGCTGGGCGTCAAGAAGGACGCGACCGACGCCGAGATCAAGCGCGCCTACCGCAAGTTGGCGGCGAAGTATCACCCCGACGTGAACCACGAGCCGGACGCGGAGCAGAAATTCAAGGAGATCAACGAGGCGAACGAGGTGCTGTCCGACGCGGATAAGCGCGCGCGGTACGACCAATTCGGCTTTGCCGGCGTCGATCCGAATTTCAATCCCGCGGCGGGCGCAGCGGGCGCAGCCGGAGGAAATCCCTTCGGCGGCTTCGGCGACTTCGGCGATCTGGGCGACCTATTCGGCAGCTTTTTCGGCGGCGGCCGCAGTACGCGCCGCAGCGCGAATTCGCCCATGCGCGGCGAGGACGTCATGGCGCGGCTCGATCTGACCTTTGAGGAAGCCGCCTTCGGCACGGAAAAGGAGATCAGCGCCTCCCGTATCGAAAACTGCGACCGCTGCAGCGGCAGCGGCGCGGAGCCGGGTACCTCTCCCGCGACCTGTCTGCGCTGCAACGGCAGGGGCACGATCCGCGTTCAGCAGAACATCATGGGCATGGTCATGCAGTCCGAGAGCGCCTGCCCCGACTGCCGCGGCACCGGCAAGGTCATCCAGACCCCGTGCACGCGCTGCAAGGGCAAGGGCAAGGTGCGCCGCAGCTTCAAAACGCGGGTCAAGGTGCCTGCGGGCATCGACGACGAGCAGACGCTGCGCGTGCGCGGCGAGGGCTGCAGCGGCGCGAACGGCGGCCCGAGCGGCGACCTGCTGGTCACGGTGACTGTCCGCAGCCACCCGATCTTCACCCGTCAGGGGCAGAGCATCTACTGCGAAATGCCGATCTCCTTCACGCAGGCTGCCTGCGGCGCGGAGGTCGAGGTGCCGACGCTCGAGGGCAAGGTGCGCTACACGATCAACGAGGGCACGCAGACCGGAACGACCTTCCGGCTCAAGGGCAAGGGCATTCCCTACGTCAACAGCAAAAACCGCGGCGACGAATTCGTCACCGTGGTGGTCGAGACGCCGGTGCGCCTGTCCAGAGAGCAGAAGGAACTGCTGCGCAAGCTCGAGGAGAGCGGCGCGTCCAACCTGCCGAAGCGCAAGAGATTCTTTGAAAAATTCAAATAAGAGAAACCCCGGCGGAACATCGTTCCGCCGGGGTTTCTCTTCCATTATTCGCGTTTTGAACCGCCGTACTTTTTGCTGTCCCGGCGTTCTTCCTCCAGCTTTCGCTCCTCGTACCTTCGGTCTTCGCGTCTGCGGATCATCACGATGACCGTCGCGATGATTCCCGCGACGACCGCAGCAGCAGCGAGCGCGATGCCGATCCAAACCAGCGAGTCTCTGATGTCGTGGGGCTGGCTGGGCGTCAAATCCTTTTGGCTCTGCGGGCCGGTATCTTCCGACTCCAAGGTGTTCTGCTGCTCGCCGTTGCGCTCCTCGACGTATTTGAAGAACAGCTCGTTGACGTCCTTCAGCAGATCGTCGCCGCCGGCGTCCTCACTGGCGAAGCAGACCAGCAGATAGGTATCCGGCCCCGCGATCTCGCCGATGTCGCAGATAAAGCCGTTTTCCTCGCCGCGCAGATGCACGATGTTGTACGCGCGGTCGTAACCGGCAAAGCCGTCGTTGGTCTGGAAATAGGTACTGAGACTGAAGTTCTGCATCATGTCCCGATACAGCTCCGGATGGTCGGTGACGCGCTTCAGACAGTTCATCAGGAAGGCGGCGCTGTAGCAGTTGTCGCGGAAATAGCTGTCCGGCAGGAGCTCCTGCTCGACGTGGCCGTAATCCTGATTGATGAGCGCGAGGTACTGCTCGGGAGAGCCGAGATAGTCGCGCATCTGCCGGGACACCTCGGTGCTGTCCAGGATAATGCTGTTGTAGCGGCACTTCTCGAGCGTCATGCCCTCGATCGTAAAGATCTCGTCCGGATTCTCAAGAGGAGGATCGTACTCGCCGTAGGTCTCGTGCTCGTAAAAATACATGTGGAGCGGCAGGATCCAGTCGTGTCCGACCGGGAAGAAGGCGTTTTCGTTGTAGACGTATTCCTCCCGCGTTTTGGTATTGTAGAAATATACGGCAAAATCTTCTTCCGTCAGGCCCTTGTTCTTGATAAACTGGTCGCCTCTGCTTTGCAGAAGGTCTGTATCCTCCGCCGTGACCTGCAGGCTCAGCAGCGCAGCGAGCAGCGACAGACACAGCAGCAAACAAAGAAACCGCTTCAAAGAAATCGCCTCCTTATCTTGGAATATCGTTTTTAGTATAGCAGAAATCGCACAGAAAGAAAAGAGGTATTTTCTCGAAAAAGCGAATTGACAGGCAGGAGCAAGGCTTTTATAATATTTGCATAGAAAAGGAGGGCTGAATTATGACCGGCTTTTGCACAAACTGCGGAAGACCTCTGCCCGAGAACGGGATCTGCCCGTGTACGAAGCGGCGCGCGCAAGGCGCTCTGCACAAAAAAACGCGCGGCGGGCTCGACAGAGCGGCGCGTGCGCTGCCGTCCCTCTGGATCGGCTATCTGAAGGATCCGGTCGGCGCGAGTCGGCTGGCGCAGGAGCGGCGCGAGGCGACCAACGGGCTGACGATGATGGCGGCGACGGTGCTGCTGAGCTTCTTTTCCACCATGCTGTTCACCCTGCGCTACGCGACGGATCATTTCATTCGGGCGATCCTGCGCTGGGCGCTCACGGGACTGTTCGCGCCGGTTATTGCGCTGGTCTTGACGCTGGGTCTCGTCTTTACGTTGACCGCGATCGCAAAAATGCGCGTGAATCTCCGCGCGGCGACTGCCGCCGTCGGCGCGAGCCTGGCGCTGCCGATGACGCTGCTTGCCGCGTCGATCGTGCTGTCGCTGATCCATATTACGGTGTTCTACGTCTTCTGCGCAATGCTCTTCGCGACATGGGCGCTGTCGGTGTTTCTGCTGATCTCGCAGGTGTTCGGCATTCGCTTCAGCCTGATCAACTGCCTGATCGCGATCGGCTTTATGACCGCCGGCTACTACGCCGTCGCGCTGCTGCGCAACTGGATGATCGCTGGACTGTCTTAATGCGGAATTCGGAATGGAGGCGCCCGATGGGCGCCTCTCTTTTCTCATGCAATTCCGCATTGTTTTCGGTTGACAACGGCTGCCGGGAATACTATAATTATAAATTAGAGTACTATGTATATCGGAGGATATCATCGCATGAAAAACACCGAAAAAACCATGGAAAAAATCGTCGCGCTGTGCAAAAACCGCGGCTTTGTCTTTGCAGGCTCCGAGATCTACGGCGGCCTTGCCAATACGTGGGATTACGGCCCGCTCGGCGCGGAGCTGAAGAACAACATCAAGCGCGCCTGGTGGAATAAATTTGTCCAGAGCAACCCCTACAACGTCGGACTGGACGCCGCGATCCTGATGAATCCGCAGACCTGGGTCGCATCCGGTCACCTCGGCGGCTTCTCCGATCCCCTGATGGACTGCCGCGAGTGCCACGAGCGCTTCCGCGCGGACAAGCTGATCGAGGACTTCTGCGCCGAAAAAGGCATGGAGCTGCCGAAGCCCATCGACGCCTTCTCCCAGGCGGAGATGAAGGACTTTATCGAGGAGAACGACGTCCCGTGCCCGACCTGCGGCAAGCATAACTTCACCGATATCCGTCAGTTCAATCTGATGTTCAAGACCTTCCAGGGCGTTACCGAGGACGCGAAGAACACGGTGTATCTGCGCCCCGAGACGGCGCAGGGCATTTTCGTCAACTTCGTCAACGTCCAGCGGACGACCCGTCGCAAGCTGCCCTTCGGCATCGGTCAGATCGGCAAGTCCTTCCGCAACGAGATCACCCCGGGCAACTTCATCTTCCGCGTCCGCGAGTTCGAGCAGATGGAGCTCGAGTTCTTCTGCGAGCCGGGCACCGACCTCGAATGGTTTGCCTACTGGCGCGGCTTCTGCAAGCAGTGGCTGCTGTCTCTGGGCATGAAGGAGGAGAACCTCCGCCTGCGCGACCACGATCCCGAGGAGCTCTGCTTCTATTCCAAGGCGACGACCGACTTCGAGTTCCTCTTCCCGTTCGGCTGGGGCGAGCTTTGGGGCGTCGCTGACCGTACCGACTACGACCTGACGCAGCATCAGAACACCTCCAACAAGGATTTGACTTACTACGATCAGGAGAAGAATCAGAGATATATCCCCTACGTCATCGAGCCGTCCCTCGGCGTGGAGCGCAGCTTCCTCGCCTTCCTCGTGGACGCCTACGACGAGGAGGTCGTCGGGCAGGACAAGAACGGCAACGACGATATCCGCACCGTCCTGCACCTGCATCCGGCGCTCGCGCCGTTCAAGGCCGCCGTCCTGCCGCTTTCCAAGAAGCTCTCGCCCGCCGCGGAGGAGATCTACCGCGACCTGCAGAAGGAATTTATGGTCGATTTCGACGACGCCGGCTCCATCGGCAAACGCTACCGCCGCGAAGATGAGATCGGCACGCCGTTTTGCATCACCGTGGACTTCCAGACCGTCGGCGACGAGACGACGCCCGCCGATCACGCCGTCACTGTCCGCGACCGCGACACGATGGAGCAGGTGCGTATCCCCATCGCCGAGCTGAAGAACTATCTCAGAGAAAAGCTGGTGTTTTAACGCAAAATGGACATGAAATGGTTGAAGCGCAAGAAGAAGGACGCTTCCGCGCCGGAAAAGAAGCGGCGCTTGAGCGATCCCAAGCGCGAAATGCTGAAAACCGTCGGCCTGCTGCTGCTGTCGGCGATCCTGCTGACGCTCTGGTGCCTGCTGATCGGCACGCGGAGCTATGATAAAGGGCTTCAGATGGTCGGATCCTATTTCACCAAGAACCCGATCACGCTGCTTTTGAATTTCCTGCCGGTCTTCGTGTTCATGGCGGTCGCTTTCGTGCTGATCAACCGCGCGTGGATCACCTGGCTGGTGACCTCGATCTTCTTCCTGCTGATCGTCTTCATCAACTATTTCAAGATCGACCTGCGCGGCGAGCCGTTCCTCTATGACGATCTGGCGATCGCGGGCGACGGGCTCGGCATTCTGGGCGAATACAGCCTGCACATTCCGGGCTGGCTGCTCCTCTCCCTCGTGATCATCGCCGGCGGCACGGTGCTGCTCAAGTTCTTTGCAAAAGGAAAGATCACGCGCCGCTTCTGGTGGACGCGCGTTGCGACCGTACTGCTGTGTATCGGCATCGGCGCCTTCTCTTGGGCGCACTGGTACACAGACGACACGCTGTATCATAATTCGCTCGTGCGCGTCCAGCACTCCTTCAACATCTGGCGCGACGACGGGCGCAGCGCGGCGGGCGGCCTGTTCTATTCGTTCCTGAACTCGGTACACGAGGCGTATCCTGCCGCGCCCGAAGGCTATTCCGAGGAGGCGGCCGAGCAGACGCTCGCGCAGTATCCCGACGAGGGGATCCCCGAGGACAAGAAGGTCAATCTGATCGTGACGATGCTGGAAAGCTATTCCGATCTGTCCGTGTTCGACGGCGTTTCCTTTGCCGTCGACCCCTACGCAGAGCTCCACGCCCTGCAGGAGGAGAGCTATCACGGCACGCTGGTCGATGACAGCATCGGCGGCGGAACGGTCAACGCCGAGCGGTCGTTTTTGACCGGCTTCGCCTACCGGCAGCCCGGCTACAACAGCAACACCAATTCATTCGTCTGGTATCTGCGGCAGAACGGCTACCGCACAGAGGGCGCACACCCCGGGCATAACTGGTTCTACAGCCGCCAGTCCATCGACCGTCGGCTGGGCTTTGAGGAATACTATTTCCACGAGGGACATCTGTCGGAATACATCACGGACGACGTTTCCTATCAGGGCTGTGCGACGGACGCGCAGCTCTTCGGCGAACGCCGCGAGGCGTATGAAAACCGCGATCCCGGCGTTCCCTTCTTCTCCTTCACCGTCAGCTATCAGGGGCACAGCCCCTATACTACGGAGCAGCTTCCGCGCGTGCAGCACGTCGGCGGTCTTTCGGAGGAGGCTGACGTCGTCGTCAACAACTACCTCACCAGCGTGGCGGATACGGGGAAGCAGATCGCGGCGTTCGTAGACAGCTTCCGTGACGACCCCGAGCCCGTGGTGCTGGTCTTCTTCGGCGACCACAAGCCGACCCTCGGCGACGGACAGAAGTTTTACAGCGAGTTGGGCATTACGGGAAAAACTGCCGGCTCGACCGACCGCTTCCGTCTGTATTCGACGCCCTATCTGATTTGGGCGAACGACGCGGCGAAGAAGGTTCTGGGCAAGGACTTCACCGGCGAAGGGCCGACCATCTCCCCCTGCTATCTGATGAGCGAGGTCTTCGACTGTATCGGCTGGACGGGGCCTGCGTGGATGCAGTTCCAGCGCACCGTGCGCGATACCGTGCCGGTGCTGCACTACCGCGATTTCATGCTCCACGACGATACGCTGACCATGACGAAGACCGCGGAGGAGCAGGCGGCGTTCGACGAATTCGCGCGGATCGAGTACTACGTCCGGCAGACCAAGCCGACCGTACCGACCTCGGAAGAGGACTGAGTCTGTAATTCACCGCTGAAAAGCGGTTTAGAAAAGGAATGGTTACTATGGAAAAAATTGCAAGCAAGACCCTGGCAATCACCGCGACCAAAGCAAGACTGCTCGGCCTTGATGCTGTGCATACGGCGGCATCCGGCCACATCGGCGGCAGCCTGTCTGCCATCGACGCCATCACGACGCTGTACTTCGGCGTGATGAACGTCGATCCGAAGGATCCGAAGAATCCCGACCGCGACCGCTTCGTGCTGTCGAAGGGTCACTGCACGCCCGCGCTCTATCCGGTGCTCGCGCTGCGCGGCTTCTTCCCCGTCGAGGATCTCAAGCTCTTCCGCTCCATCAAGGGGCACTATTCCGGTCACGCCGAAATGCGGCACGTGAACGGCGTGGACATGTCCACCGGCTCTCTGGGTCAGGGCATCTCCGCCGCGGTCGGCATGGCGCTGGGCGGCAAGCTCAACAAGAAGGATTACCGCGTGTACGCCGTCCTCGGCGACGGCGAGATCGCGGAGGGTCAGGTCTGGGAGGCGGCGATGTCCGCCGCGAAGTACGGCCTTGACAACCTCTGCGCGGTCGTGGACGTGAACGGTCTGCAGATCGACGGCGCGACGAAGGACGTCATGCCCTCCGAGCCGCTGGACAAGAAGTTCGAGGCGTTCAACTGGAACGTCATCAAGGTCGACGGCCACGACTACGACGCGCTGCTCAAGGCGTTCGAGGACGCGAAGGCGTGCAAGGGCAAGCCCACCGCGGTGCTGATGAAGACCACCAAGGGCAAGGGCGTTTCCTTCATGGAGAATCAGGCCGGCTGGCACGGCAAGGCGCCGAACGACGAGCAGTACGAGCAGGCAAAGGCCGAGCTGGAAGCAAAATTAGCAGAATTGGAGGGCAAGTGATATGGCAGGCAAGATCGCAACCCGCGCCGCTTACGGCGAAGCGCTCTGTGAGCTGGCGGAAAAATATCCGGAGCTGGTCGTTTTCGACGCAGATCTGGCTGGCGCAACGATGACCAAGGGCTTCGCTGCCAAGTACCCCGAACGCTTCTTTGACATGGGCATCGCCGAGTGCAACATGACCGGCGTGGCGGCAGGCCTTTCCACCTGCGGCTTCAAGCCCTTCACCAACACCTTCGCCATCTTTGCCTCCGGCAGAGCGTGGGAGCAGGTGAGAAACTCCATCGCCTATCCGCATTTGAACGTCAAGGTCGTCGGCTCGCACGGCGGTCTGTCCGTCGGCGAAGACGGCGCGACCCATCAGTGCATCGAGGACTTCGCGCTCATGCGCGCCGTTCCCGGCATGAAGGTGCTCTGCCCCTGCGACGGCAACGAGATGAAGCTCGCCGTCGAAGCGCTGCTCAACTATGACGGCCCCGCCTACATGCGTCTCGGCCGCAGCGCGGTGGACATCGTCACCGACGAGATCCCCGGCTACAAGTTCGAGCTCGACAAGGGCGCGGTGCTGGCAGACGGCAAGGACGTCGCCGTGATCGCCACCGGCATCATGGTGCAGATGGCGCTCAAGGCGCGCGAGATGATGGCGGCGGAGGGCGTTTCCGTCCGCGTCATCGACATGCACACGATCAAGCCGCTGGACGAGGAGCTCGTTCTCAAGGCGGCGAAGGAGACCGGCTGCATCGTCACCTCCGAGGAGCACAATATCATCGGCGGTCTCGGCGGCGCGGTCGCCGAGTGCCTGAGCGAGAAGTGCCCGACCCCGCTGGTGCGCCACGGCGTCAACGACGAATTCGGCCGCAGCGGTACCGCCGCGGCGGTGCTCGAGGCGTACAAGCTGACGCCGGAAGGTCTCTGCGAAAAGATCCGCGAAGCGCTGGCAAAGAAATAAAAGGAAAACAGACCGCGCTCTTTTGAGCGCGGTCTGTTGCGAGGAACCCCCTATGATCTATTTGGACAACGCCGCTACCACGAAGCCGTGCAAGGCTGCGGTGGAGGCGATCAACAAAACACTGACCGAGGATTGGGGCAATCCCAGCGCGCTCTACCGTCTCGGCGTGGACGCGGCGCGGCTTCTGCGGCAGTGCCGCCAGACCGTCGCGGAGGCGCTCGGCGCGCCGACCGACCGCGTGTATTTCACCTCCGGCGGCACGGAGGGCGACAACTGGGCGATCTTCGCCGCGGCGGAGCGCATGGGAAAGCGCGGGAAACACATCGTCACGACGGCGGTGGAACACCACGCCGTCCTGCACCCGATGCAGAAGCTGGAGGAACGCGGCTTCGAGGTGACCTACCTCAAACCCGACGCCATCGGCAATATCGCCGCCGAGGATTTGCAGGCGGCGCTGCGCCCCGATACGGTTTTGGTCAGCGTCATGATGGTCAACAACGAGTCCGGCGCGGTCATGCCGATCGAGCGCATGGCGAAGCTGACGCACCGGCTTTGCCCGAACGCCCTGTTTCATACGGACGCGGTGCAGGGCTTTTTCAAAGTCCCGTTCCGCGCTTCCACCCTCGGGGCGGACATGATCTCCGTCTCGGGGCATAAGGTCCACGCGGCGAAGGGCGTCGGCGCGCTGTATCTGTCGCGGAAGCTGCCGCCGCTGCTTCTCGGCGGCGGGCAGGAGGGCGGCCTGCGCAGCGGGACGGAAAACCTGCCGATGATCGCCGGCTTTGCCGCCGCCTGCGCCGCGCAGACGCCAACCCGTATGGAGAATATCGCGGAGGAGAACCGGCTGAAAACCCTCCTGCAGGAGCGCCTGCGCGCGCTCGACGGCGTGACGCTGCTCGGCGCGCAGGAAGCGCCGCACATTGTCAATCTGGCGGTGGCGGGACTGCGCTCGCAGGGGCTCATCAACGCGCTGCAGGATCGCGGCTTCTGCGTTTCGGCAGGCTCCGCGTGCAGCAAGGGGCACCGCTCGCACGTCTTGGAGGCGATGCAGGTCGCGCCCGTGCTGATCGACGGCTCGATCCGCGTGTCGCTCTCCAACGAGACGACGGAGGAAGAGATCCTCGCCTTCGCCGCCGCCCTGCCCGAAGCGATCAAGAGCTTGAAATAGAAAACCGGACGCGCATTCGCGCGTGCACCTGTCAAGCAAAAGTAGACAATAAAAAAGTATAATTACGGAAAGCCCAGTTCGGTCTTGTACTGAACTGGGCTTTTGTAGCCCAAGGCAGCATGAAGGCGCTGGTTGTTGAAGTAAGAGACATAGTGATCAAGG
>JAFROD010000005.1 GCA_017429835.1 Oscillospiraceae bacterium | reverse complement strand
GACGGTTTTTCCTTTGGCCTGATGCAAAGGAATGATTCTTGTTGTTGCCATTCTGCGGACCTCCTGATAAGAATTCAAGCCGATGGAATGAACCACCGGCTTGAAAGAGCGTATATGTAATTGTCAGCCGTACATCACCCAGATGATGTATTCGTCTTCTGCGCCCTTTTCGATCAGAACGTTGCAGCGGTATCCCGGGATGCTGCTGCCGTAGCCAATCAGATTATCTGCAGTTACCTGCACGTTCTCTGCTACGAGGCGGCGTCCGTCTTCCATAGAACGGATGAGAACTCTGTCGCCGGGATAATAGCTGGAATTATCCAGCGTCATCGTCGTGTCGATCGTGAAGCCGAGAGAGGCGGCGTAGTCCCGTCCGTATTCTTCCAATGCGGAGAGATCAATCGCTTCCTCGTCGCCACTGGTGAGGTAACGCGTCAGGATCGTGGCGATCTGTGCGCGGTTTGCGGACGCTTCCGGCAGGAGATAGACCTGCCCGTTGACCGGACTGCCGGTGATGTATTCCTCTTTGACAGCCCACTGCATCGCAGCAACAGCCCACGTGCTGACGCTGCCGACGTCGGGGTAGAAGGACGCCCATCCGTTCGCTGACACAGACGCGCCCTTGTACGCTGTATATCGGCATAGAATCGTGGCGAGCTGCTGGCGGGTAATGCTGTCCTGCGGACCGAATTTTCCGTTGCCATAGCCGTTTACGATGCCTTCCCGCGCCGCCCAGGCGACAGCGTCGGAGTACCATTCGTTATCGGGAACGTCCGTAAAGGAAGCCGCGCTTTTCACTTCCGGAGATCCTTCCAGACGGTACAGAATGGTGACGATCATTGCGCGGGTGGTATCGGCGTTCGGAGAAAACTCCGTTTGGGAAGTGCCGACCATCAAACCGTTTTCGTATGCGTAAATGACGCCGTGTTCGTACCAGCTTCCGGGAACGACGTCCGAGAACGGATGCAGTGACGCTGCTCCGGCAGACACGGCGAAGCAGACCGCAGCAAGCGCGGTGCAAAGCAGGATGCTGATAGCTTTTTTCATAACAAGCCCTCCTTCATTCTTTCGGTGGGCAGCCGACCTGTTTCCGAGCCGGCTGCCCGTTTCTGATTTTTCATTGAAATGCGGGGATAAACGCCGGAGAATTATCGGAAGATCAGTTCGTTCAGGATGATCTCCTCCGCCTGCGCTTTGAGATTGTTCATCAACCCCACCCAGGTCACCGGGTCCTGCGCTTTCAGCGTTTCGGTCACGCCGCTGCGCTTTGCCAGCTCCGGCAGCATCTGCGCCATTCGCCGGTTCGCGGTCTCGTCGATCTCCTGCAGGTGGGGATAGAGCGTCCCGTTCAGCAGGAGTTGAGTCCACAGGATCGGGCGGTGTTCTTTCAGATACGTTTTACGCATCCTGCCGTACTTGCCCAACGGCTTTTCCTCCTGCTCGATGGTCAGATCGGGGATCAGGTAATCACCGACCTGTTTGTAAGTCAGTTCGTTCATTGTCGCTGCTCCTTTCTGCGTCTGTTTTCGTGCTTCACGTTCGATCTGCCGCAGGATGTCCCTGCGCCATATTCATCATATTCCGCACGTGGAAAACCCGCAAGGATGCCGCGGACGCGGAACTACGCGACAGTTTCAACTTCGGACCAACTTGGCCCGAATTTAGATCGCTTTTCTTTCTGTCCAACCTGTCGCCAACTTGGCGACAAGTTAAATCGCGCCGTTCTCCCTGACTTTTATGGTTGCCCGAAAGCGAATCATTTTAATTGGGTCCAACTTGGCCCCCATTTACGTCGGCAGTCAATTGCCACCAATACAAGATGGCAAGGCGGCAAAGTTTTTCTCCCCCTGGGAGATTGTGAAAATGTGCCGTTGTGGTATCAGTTTTTCAAAAAATCAAAAAAACTGATACCACAACTTGATTTTTTCGGCAAAAAGGGGTATCCTATAATCAGCCATTACATTGGAGGGTTGCGTATGGAACTCTATCAACGAGAAACCTATCTGAAAAAGATTCGCGGATTCTATCACGTCGCGGATATCATAAAGGTGATCACCGGCGTTCGCCGCTGCGGGAAGTCCAGCCTGATGCAGATGATCGCCGACGAACTGCGCGCAGGAGGTGTGCAGGAACAGCAAATCATCTTCCTCAACCTCGACAAACGCGAATACCGTAAGATCAAAACTGCCGACCAACTCGACGAGCTGATCGCGTCTTTTCCGAAAGCGGAGAATATGACCTATCTGTTTGTCGACGAGATCCAGAACGTCAAGGATTTTGAGGAGGTCATCAATGCTTATCGGGAGGAAGGAGATTACTCTGTCTTTATTACAGGGTCCAACTCCTATCTCCTCAGCGGCGAACTGGTCACCAAACTGACCGGACGCTACGTGGAGATCGAGATGTTCCCGCTGACGTTTGACGAGTATCTGGAGATGAAGGCCTTTTATGGGAAGCCGATTGACGCCAATCTTTCGATCGAAATAAATCACTTCATTTTGGAAGGCGGCTTCCCGCGCGCGGTTCTGCTGGATGATCTGACGGACAAACGCAGTTATACGGAAAGCGTCGTCAGCGAGATTTTCGAGAAAGACATCCGCAAGCGGGTAAAAATCAAAGACAAAGAGACATTCGAGGCGGTCCGGCATTTCATCATCAACAACTTCGGCGCGACGACAAGCATCAGCAGCCTGCAGGAGGCGTTGGAAAAGTCCGGGATGCCGGTGGCGCGACGGACGCTGAGCAAGTATATCTCCGTCCTTGTCGGCGCGAAAGTCCTGTATGAGTGCGGCCGTTTCGATATGAAGTCCAAGCGCGCGCTGAAGGGGGAAAAGAAATACTATCTGTCGGATTTGAGTTTCTATTTCTGCGACAACACAGATAACAGGATCAACTACGGTCCGGTGTTGGAGAACATCAGTTATTTCTACGCAAAAAGCCGCGGCTACAGCGTCAGCGTCGGACGAATCGGAGCGCTGGAATGTGATTTCATCCTTCGCAATCGGGAAGCGGATTATGCCTATCTTCAGGTGTCTTACACTATTGCCCAGAGCAAAGAAACCGAAGACCGCGAATACAAGCCGTTAGAACAGATCAAGGACAATTATCCCAAATATCTTATGACAACAGACTACCTGCTGCAGAAACGCAGCGGTATCCAACACGTCAATCTGATGGAGTTTATGAAAGCCGGGAAAGCGTTCTGACCCTTTGATTCAGCGCATTTGCAGTGAGGGAATTGTACTTCGGATTGCGAATACGCGCAGCGCAGTTGAGTCACAATCCTTGGGCAAGTGACACGCGTGGGGTGCGTTCCGGAGAAAAATGGCTGCGTGAAAGAAGGTCAATTACGAAATCGTCAGCAAGGCGCGTTTCCCAAAAAGCAGAAAACCCGGAAACGCTTGAAAATACAAGGGTTTGCGCTGTATTCGGGAGGACAAAAACCGTACCGGGCGGGAGAGCGCAAGGTTCGCAATCTTGAGGTCAGGGGTTCGATCCCCCTAAGGTCCACCACGAGAAGATAATCCGAACTTCATTCCTTTACGGAATGGGTTCGGATTATTTTTATATTTCGACTATGACAACGTGTACAGACGACCGACAAACCGAAAACGAACAAGGAGGTAAATCAAATGGAACGGAAAATTAAAAGCTGTGAGTACAATATGGACACTGTCTGCGTGGAGATCAGGTTCTCGGACTGTACGATGCTCGCCATCGACTGCGAAGCCGTCGAGGACGTGTATGACATCGGCGTCTTTGAACGCTCCAAGCTGGACTGGCTGATCTACAACAACCCGTTGGAGTACGCCTACCACGTTCTCAACGGCAGCGTTCCCGACTACCTGAAAGGCAATCACGAACACCGATTGATGGATTGAGCAGGAAAGAACGGGCGGGGTATGGTTCACATACCCCGCCACTTTTGCGCTTAGTCGGGCTCCCGACCTTGCGCCCGCTTCCATTCCGCGTATTTCCGCTGCCCTTCCTCGCTGTCGTAGAAAGCGATCAGTTCCGGCAGAAGCATCCGCGCGATCGAATCGACCACGTGCTGCGGAATCTCGGCGTTTTCAGATTTGCTCCGGTCTAAGGTGTCGGTTTCACCTCACCTCGTCGGGAGGTCATTTCTTTCTTCATCATACTGCCTCCGTTATTTGATGTACCGGGAAGTGTCGTGCGTTTTGGAGGCGTTTCGACTGCCGGAGTTCCTCTATAATTAGTATATCATATAGAACGTACGTTTGCAATGACTTTTTTCAAAATGTCGGTTTTTGCGGACACAAAATGAATAGCTGTGTTTAACGGCTTGACAATTTGCAGAAAATAATATATACTTTTTTCTGCGAGGTGCAGTTATGGACAGACGTAATTATATGCAGGAAATACGGAACAGAATTGAAGCCGCGAAAGTCGGCTCTGTTTTTGTTGCCTCTGACTTTGCCGACATCACTGAAACGAAACGTGTCAGTGAGTATTTGGTGCGCTTGTCGGAAAACAACATCGTGAAATGCGTCATGCGCGGCGTGTATTATAAGCCCGAATACAGCAAGCTGCTTGACGAGTATATTGCGCCTGCACCGAATGCCGTCGCTAACGCGATCGCCCGCAATTACGGATGGAGCATCATCCCCTGCGGCGATACGGCGCTGAATCTTCTCGGTCTGTCGACGCAGGTCCCCGTCGTCTGGTCATACGTCAGCGACGGCCCCTATAAAGCGTACTCCTTTGACCGTACGACCATTCGGTATAAACACACGACAAACAAGGAGATATCAAAGATTTCCCCAAAGACGGCGCTGGTCATTCAGGCGTTGAAAACGCTCGGGAAAGACAGCGTACGAAGCGAAACAATCAATCGGATCCAAGCCGAAACCACGCCGGATGAACGAAAAGCGATGCTGACGGAAGCGCAGTATGCGACTTCGTGGATCTACGAGACCATCAAGACGATTTGCAGGTGATAGAATGAGAAAGATAGCTGTGATCGAAGCGAAAGAGCGCGAGGCGCTTTTCCGCAATACTGCCGCCAAAATGGGCATCAGCGAAGCGGTCATCGAAAAAGACTTCTGGGTCTGCTATATGCTCGATTATCTTTTCCACCGCTGTGCTTGGAAAGACAGCCTGGCGTTTAAGGGCGGCACGAGCCTGTCCAAGGCGTACGATCTGATCAAACGCTTTTCGGAGGACATCGACCTGATCCTCGACTGGCGCGTCCTCGGCTACGGGATCGACGAGCCGTGGGAGCAGCGCAGCAATACCAAGCAGGACGCCTTCAACAAAGAGGCGAACGAGCGTGCGGAAGCGTTTCTCCGGGACGTGTTCCTGCCTGCGATCAAAAAGGACTTGGCCGAGGAGCTGACGCTTCCCGTAAAGTGCGAAATCGATCCGTTCGACGGGCAGACGGTCAAATTCACCTACCCGAACAGCTTTTCCGATACGGCGATCCTGCAGGAGATCCGTCTGGAGATCGGCGCGCTCGCCGCATGGACGCCCGCTGCGGAGCAGGCGATCACGCCTTACGCCGCCGAATACTACGGGCGCGTGTTTGAGCAGCCGTCGACGGACGTCCTGACGGTTCTGCCGGAGCGCACGTTCTGGGAAAAGGTGACGATCCTGCACCGAGAGGCGTTCCGTGCCGAAAGCAGCGCCCTTCCCGGCCGGTATTCGCGGCACTATTACGATCTGTACTGTATGGCGAAATCGCCGGTCAAAGACCGCGCGCTTGCCGATACCGACCTGCTCGCCCGCGTCGTCGCGTTCAAGGACAAGTTCTACCGCTGCCCGTGGGCGCGGTACGATCTCGCGAAACGCGGCACGATGCGTCTGATGCCGCCGGAACACAACGTCCTAAAGCTGCGCGACGATTACGAACATATGCAGAATATGATCTTCGGCGAAAAACCGGATTTTGACGCGATCCTGGAGGCAGTTTCGGGTTTGGAAACCGAAATCAATGCATAGAACGCACCCTGCGGCAAAATCGCATATCTGCCGAGCTACGACGTGATGTTCTTTGGGGCGGGGGAATCATCGGTCGAAGCAAAGCTCCTGAACTGAGAAAGAAGGCACAATCATGAGATACATTGGGTCAAAACGAACGGTTTTGCCGTTCATAAAAACCACGATTGAGGAAACGTATGGAAATATTTCCAATGCCATCGTTGCGGATTTGTTCGCTGGGACTGCATGCGTGGGCGAGATGTTCAAACGAGAAGGTGCCCGTGTTCTTTCAAATGACTACTTGAGCTTTTCTTATGCGCTACAAATAGAAAAGATCAAACTCAACGGTATACCTGAAAGTAAGCGTAGTTATTTGGATCTCATCTCGCTATTGAATGCAGCGCCAGGGAAAGAAGGCTTTTTCTTTAGGGAGTATTCAATAGAAGGCTCCTCTCATGGAGAATATACAAGGAACTATTTTTCAAAAGACAACGCGATGAAAATCGATGGCGTCAGAACGCAAATCGAATTATTGAGAGTTAATGGAGAAATCTCAGAGGATATGTATTTTCTCCTCATAGCAAATTTAATTGATGCTGTAACTCGCGTATCGAATACATCTGGAACATACGGGGCATTCCTGAAGGTTGATGATCCAAGAAAAGATCTCCCGCTCTCTCTCTGTGCATCATCCTTTGTTGACAATGGAAAAAAGAACGAATGCTATTGTAAAGATATTTTTGAATTAATTGACGACCTAAAAGGCGATATCCTTTATTTAGATCCCCCCTATAATGGGCGCCAATACCCCCCTTACTATCATATTTTAGATACCGTTACGAAATACGATAATCCTGCGATATACGGCAAGACAGGTCGGCGGCCTTATGCAAATCAGATTTCTCCATTTTGTGTTTCGGAAAAAGCGGAGGCTGCTTTATTTGACGTAGTCAAAAGAGCAAGATTCGGAAACATTTACATTAGCTATAGCACCGATGGAATAATCGATTATGAAGAGTTTAGCCGAAAACTTAAGAATCTCGGAACGGTTAGAGTTTTTTTGATGCAACACAGACGCTATAAATCCAACTCTGCAGAAAGCGAAATACAAAAGAAGAAGCTAAAGGAGATCATAATCCATGTCGAAAAATGAGAAAAAGCCCCTCGGTCCTAACAGTGTAGACATGGGCGAGCGTGGTACCTATGACAAGCGCAATAAGCTAAATGATTTAACCGGCAAAGAATGGGTTTATTTCACTAACTCCGTATGGATTACCGGTTATAGCCCAACAGCAAGAGAAAATGTTGGCCTAAAAACTCGAAAAATCCATCCTTCTCCTAAACCCCCAGCTCTTATGAAAGATATTATCGAATTCTTCACAAAAGCAGACGGCAAAATCCTTGATCCGTTTGCAGGGGTTGGCGGAACGCTCCTTGGTGCGGCTCTTGCTGGCGGGGATCGAAAGGTCATTGGCTTCGATCTGGAAAAGAAATATATCGACGCGTACTATAAAGTTTGTGATGATGAGCAGATGAAAAAGTATCCGCTCATTCATGACGATGCACGCAACATGCTTTCTCACAAAGAAGTTGTTGATGAAGTATTTGACCTAGTTCTCACTGATCCACCGTATTCTGATATGATGGCAAAAGAGCGTACGGGACAGAGAAAAAAACTATACAACGATTCAACTCCCAAACCCTATACAGAATTGAGAGCAGATCTTGGGAATATCCCAATAGATGAATTCCTGGTAGAACTTAGAAAAATAATGGAAATAGCTTTTTCTCGTCTGAAGAATAAGGGCTACATGGTTGTATTTTGCAAAGACTTCCAGCCACAGGCCGGGCAGCCAAACCTTCTGCACGCCGAGGTAATTAACGAGCTTTGTAAAATAGACGGGCTTGAATACAGGGGTATGAGAATCTGGCATGACCAGGCAATGTCGCTTTATCCGTTCGGCTACCCTTTCTCCTTCGTTATGAATCAGATTCATCAATACATTTTGATTTTTAGAAAAGAGGTGTAATCATGCCTGCTACAGATAACATCGGCTACACTGGAAAAAGCCAACTTATGGACAACTATGGTTGGGTGCAGAATACCTCGAATCTTTCTACGATACGTGATACAGTCGATTTGATACCGAGCGAAGGTACCGACCACAACAGTTTGATGCGCAGTATATATTCTTTTAGGAAAGAGCGAGGAGATTTGCGTTCAAAATGGACATGGGATGCCCGCTGTCGCATTAAAGCGATCTGCGCGACGGGAATGGTGGAATTGGATCGCACAATTGCAGGTTATAAGCTTTCCCCTTTAGGAGAAGAGCTTAAGGCCGCTCCATATGGTACGAGCTTCTACAGAGGGAAGCGCATGCTGTCTTCTGAAGAAATAGAGATTTTCAGAAAAGGGCTATTAACAAATCCTCCAGTAATTAGAGTTCTTACTGTGTTGAATGATAGTCGCAGAAATGGCAATGTTCCCTTAAGCAAATATGACGTCGGAAGTCAGTTGGGGTTTGTTGGGGATATTGGTTTCACACACTTCGAGGCTGAGTATGTTGCTCTGATGGGCAAAAGCTTCAATGACAAAGAGGGCGACGCTGATAAGTGGGCAAGAACAATTATCAGTTGGCTCTTACAGGTTGGCTGGGTGATTTCGGCGGAGCCGGTTGAAATATACGGTCGGCAGTTGCCGAGGTATACAACAACATTAGAGGTCGATAGAGTTTTGCAATACAACGCAAAGTCCACGACAAAATATGTGCCTCAAGAGATGCTCTGCTCTGATCACCATGCGTTTCCCAAAGTGGTTCAGGAGCGTAGAGTCTCCATTATCAAAGAACTCTCTAATTCTGCAACTGTAAAAGTGGATGATTTGTTGTCTGCCCTCAACTCAGCCGGGATAGATATTGACGCTGAGACTCTGAAGTTTGATCTTATTAACCTAAAGCAGGCTGGAATTAATATTGAAAAGGAACTCTCATATTACAGACTCGCAGATAAAATCAAGCTGGACGTCATTCCAGAAAAAGCAGAGCAAAAAGAGGATTTGAGTGATGTTGAGAAGAAAATCACTCATTATGTTACAGCATATGCAGATACTTTGCCTGCACGTTTGATAGATAATCTAATACGGTTTGGATATGCCGGAACAGAATCGGCAGCACAGTTTGAAGCCGCAGTCGATAAGTTCTTTAAGTTGATGGGCTACGAATCAAATTGTTTAGGACAAGGACATGGGCGCGTCGCGGACGTCATAGCAAAGTATAAGACAACACCTTATCCCAGATCATACGGCCTTATTATAGACGCAAAAGCATATGCCAGATATACATTTCCTGCTGGCGATGTAAGGAAGATGAAGGAATATATTGATCTGCATGGAGCTGAGTTACTATCTGAAAGAATTCCTAATCATGCCTTTGCATTTATCAGTATGGACTTTGTTAATCCGGATGATCATCTGGAAGAAATAGCCACTGATACGGCTGTTAATGGGACAGCAATCACCGTTTTTGAATTGTTTAAGCTTGGCGATAGCGTCATTCAACAGAAGGAAAGCATAGCAGATATTTACCCAAAATATACAACAAACAAACTGTTTTGTGCTGGGTGATTTTGTTCTGACAGGAGAAAAAATGGGTGAAATAAAGGTCTCTAAAAAGGGTGTAGAGTATGCACCGGCAAAGGTGTTGAAAACGAAGCAGCGTGTATACTCTCAGGCACTTCTGATGAAAATACCACATGATCACGCAGGCTTAAGCGATATCTCGCTTAAGCTCGGTCGGTATACATTACCGTATGGACGAGTAGTAGGTAATCAGCCCAAAAGTGAGTTGACGTTGGATAATGATGAACTTTCGGCGCTCATTAAGTATATTTCTGACAATTACACACCGGTCAATCTTGGGCAGGGGCAATACATAAGTGTTGACAGGGACAACGCCGAACTGATACGACAATTTAAGACGTTGGTTGATGGACAGACGGATACTGCCAATTTGCTTATTGAAAACGGTATCCTTTCTGATCATGTGTACGTTGCAGCGACATCCATAAAAAAGATTGCGGCACTCGAACAATACGAGGCATCACTTGCCAAAGACTATCCAGAGCGCTACTGGCAGTCATGGTTTTCAGAGAATAAATGGCTTTTGGGGTCAGACTTTGCACAAATAATTGACGAGAGACGCATTGATACAGAGAATATCGCTGATTACATCATGAGGGCTTTTGATGGTTTTGTCGATTTGGTGGAGATCAAAAAGCCCAATGGACTGCCGTTTTGGGCTAGCTCAAAAGACCATGATAACTATGTTCCGTCATCAGAGTTGATTAAAGCTATTACGCAATGCCTCAATTATCTTCGTGCAATAGAAGAAGAGGCCAATAGTGTTAAGTTTGTTCAGAAGACGAAGAGCAAGGTTATAAAACCGCGCTGCATTTTGATCTATGGTCGCTCAGACAATTGGAACGATGAGCAACGCGAGGCTTACAGAATTCTTAACACTGCGTATAATCAACTCTCAATTCTTACTTACGACCACCTTCTCTTAAGGGCAAAGAATGTATTGGGAGTAATAGACAATCCTGTACCTATAAGGGACGAAGACGCCCTTCCGTTTTAGGCATAGGATCTATTCTAAACATACTTTCTGATCGACAGACGGACACAGAATAACTGCGACAGTATGATTATCCTGCGTTATACCCAAAATGAATCGCCAAAATGGGTATAATGGGGTATAACCGCACAGGAGACGCGGCAACGCAGGCTGCAGCGAGATCAAAGGCTGTAAGAGCTACCGAACGACGCAATTATTGTGCGTACATTCAAGGGGCATACGTCTTGGGCAAGCGGGGCATCTGTGGGTAGAAAAAACACCGACGCAGCTTGCCGTTTACAAACTGGCAAGCAATGCGTCTGTGGGTACATTCTCCCACCGATGCGGCTTGTTAGGGATTTGCCCTAAGACCCACTTCACAGAAAAGTCATACTTTTTTCTGTGACTGCGCACCGTTCCGGCGCTGAAAAGAGTTGACGATTGCAGGCAGAACTCTCGATATTTTATGTCGAGAGTTCTGTTGTTTCTCCGATCGTCTCTCGCCCGGACGAAGGAAGCTGCGCTTTTGAGGGAGGCTGCTGAAAGACCGCGGTGCGGTTTTTCGGCAGCGGGCAGCAAAAGATTTTGCTGCCCGTGTCGGGAAAGCAAGGCAGAAATCGTGCCGCTTTTACGATATCGGCTGCCGCAGCAGCCGCAGCCGCCTCGCAGAGCCCACGACATCTTTGCAGCATCGCTGAAAGTACCATAGTGGGTTAATACACTTTCGCAAAAGTGCTCCTCCAAGGTCCCGCGTCCCAAAGAAACGTGCTATCCGAATTAAAACATACTATGTTATGTAAATTGGGGTTGACATTTTGACGCGGTTGCTGTATACTTAAGGCAGAAAGATATTGGAGGTGGGTTTATTGAGTACAGTCTATCAGCGAATGAGAAGCGTCCGGGAAAAAGCAGGCCTTTCGCAAAACCGTCTTGCCAAAACGATCGGCATCGGGCAGTCGTGCATCTACCGTTACGAGGCCGGCCAGACGGAGATTCCGGTCAGCGTCGCGATCAAGTACGCGGATTTCTTCGACGTGTCCCTCGACTATCTCTGCGGCAGGTCGGAGAACCCCAGAGGCGGCAGCTACGAGGAAAAGATCAAACTCGAAAAGGCATATCCTGAAATGGATAAGTTTATCGAAATGTGCTTTGACCCGAATTCGGAGATGAACAGCCGTCTGAAGGAGACCCTGAAGCAGATGCTGAAGGAAAGCGAGGCCGGCAAATGAACGCCGTCATCTATGCCCGGTATTCGTCGGACAATCAGCGAGAAGAAAGCATCGAAGGGCAGCTACGCGAATGTAAAGCATTCGCAAATAAGAAAGGCCTTCAAATCGTCGGGACGTATATCGACCGCGCCTTATCAGCCAAGACCGACAACCGACCGCAATTCCAGAAAATGATCCGCGACAGCGCACAGAAGAAGTTTGAGCTGGTCATTGTATGGAAACTCGACCGCTTTTCCCGCAACCGCTATGACAGCGCAAGATACAAGGCCGTGCTGAAGAAAAACGGCGTGCGCGTCGTCTCGGCGACGGAGGCGATCTCAGAAGGCGCGGAAGGCATCCTGCTGGAATCGCTCTTGGAGGGCATGGCGGAATACTATTCTGCCGAACTCGCCGAGAAGGTGCTTCGTGGCATGACGGACAACGCCCTGAAATGCAAGTACAACGGAGGTGGCCTCCTTACCGGATACACGATCGATTCGGAGCAGAACTATCAAATCGATCCGATCACGGCGCCGATCGTCCGAAGCGTATTCCAAAAATACGCGGACGGCTGCACGATCATGGACATCGTCCGCGACCTGGGAGAAAAAGGGCTGCGGACGTCGAAGGGCAAGCCGTTTGAGTACAACGCCGTGGAGCACATGCTGCATAACCGCCGCTATCTGGGAGAATACCGATTCAGAGACGTGGTCATTCCCGGCGGCATTCCGCAGATCGTGCCGCAGGAACTGTTCGATCTGGTGCAGGACCGACTGAAGACAAATCGCGAAGCGTCAGGAAGGCACAAAGCAAAAGAAGAATTCATCCTGACCACGAAACTGTACTGCGGCAAATGCGGCAGTTATATGGTCGGGGAATCCGGCACCAGCAAAACCGGCGCGACGCACCGCCATTACAAATGCGGCAAGGCAAAGCGCAAGCACACCTGCAGCAAGAAGCCGGTCAAAAAGGAATGGATCGAGAATCTCGTTATGGAACGGGTGAAACAGATCATTCTGGATGATGCGCTTCTGGACCGGATCGCGGAGGAACTGATCGCCATCCAGGGAAAAGAAGACGAGGTGCTGGCTGCGCTCCGCAGGCTGCACGCCGAGGCGGAAAAGGCGATCAACAACCTTTTGGACGCGATGCAGCAAGGGATCGTCACGTCGTCGACGAAGGACCGCCTGCAGAAACTGGAGGCAGAAAAAGAAGCGGCCGAGATTGAGATCGCCAAACGAGAAATCGCGCAGCCGCGATTCAGCAAGGAGCAGATCCTGTTTTTCATTCACGAACTGCAAAAACTGGACCTCAACAAGCCGGCGCACCAGCGCAAGCTGATCGACTGCTTCGTAAACGCGATCTATCTGTACGACGACAAGCTGATCATCACATTCAACTTCAAACGCAACAGCGAAACGATCCCCGTGTCGGAGATCGTCAAAAAGGAAAAAAGTTCGGATCTTACCGGAGCAGTTCCACCAAAAAAGGATTGCTATCTTAACAAAGGTAGCAATCCTTTTTTCACAGCATCAAGAATGATTCTCTTTCGTATCTGAACTGCGTTTCTTTTTCAAATTGCAAAAATGTCAAGAAAACTTTGCAAAAACTATTGACAAGTAAACTTGTCAATGCTATAATGCCAATGTGCAAAGAAAACTTTGCAAAATAAGGAGGCGGTTTTCATGAAGAAAGAAGAAATCCTTGCAAAAGCCCAAAGAGAAGGAAAAGAAAAGGATCTCCCCGAACAGGAGGCAAGAAAAAACGGGGCGTGGTTGGCTTATATAATCGGCGTCATTCTGTTAATTCTTGTAGATACCGTAAACGGATTCGTACTTCACTATGTAAACAGAGGCGCTGATTTCGCGCTGTTTTCAATGCCGTTCGTCATTTTCACGGTTAAATACCTCAGGCTTCGGCGGCGCCATGAACTGGTCGCTGCAATCATCTGGGGTGTTCTTGCGTTATCGATGCTGGTCATGTGGATTCTTCAGTTGAGCGGGGTAATCTGATATGGAAGACGAGCTGATTCTACGTAACAATCTCGCAGAAGTAAGGAAAGAGAAAGGACTGTCACAGTCGGAATTGGCAAAGATGGTCGGCGTTTCCAGAAATACCATCAGTTCCATCGAAACCGGGCAGTTCAACCCTACCGCCAAGTTGGCGCTGATTCTCTGCATCGCTCTGGATAAGAAGTTTGAAGAGCTATTCTACTTCTGAAATTGGAATGCCCGGTGAATCTCGTCAAAAGACACTTCTTTACTACTATTGAGAAGCAAAAGAAAATCCGCAGCGTTACGAAATGTAACGATGCGGGTTTTCTTGTTGAAATAGCAATCTTTGCTCAAAAAGCAAGGACGCACCAATGGTGCGTCCTTGCTTTTTGATAATCCTTAGGATTCGGAGAGGACGCCCGGTTCGAACAGGAGCATTTTGTCGGCGTTGCCGACCTTGCGGCAATCAGCCGCAAGCCTGCGGGACGCAGGAAATGCGAACTGTCACGGAGGCGGCTTCGCCGCCGGAGTATCCCCCGCCAGTCACTTTATCGCTCCGCCAAAAACGGCAGGTTTTGTTTAAAAACCTGCCGCTTTCCTAACTTTTGCGCAATTTTAGCTCTTTATGGTTCTCTTCGTCTACCCCACCGGATTCACAAGCCCTTTTTCACGATTCCGCCGTCCCCGAACGCGAAAACTTCCGGAATTCGTCATAGGTAAAGTTGAATTCGATCTCTATTTTGTAGTCGCGGCCGACGGTAACTTTTTTGACCAGACCGGCGACGATCCTCTTCTTTTCGGCGAAGCTGCAGCGCTCATAAATATCCGCCCACGTCAGCAGTTGGTCGTATTCCTTTTCGGCTTGTTTGGACGAGGAAACGACGCTTTGATAATGCGCCGTTGCCGCTTGCAGAGCGGATTCCGCCTGCGCGATCTTTTGATTCGTTTCTTCAATCAGACTGCTCACAGCTCGGCGGTCAGCCTGCTCCCGCTGCGGACGTCAATCGGTTTTTTGGAAAAATGATGAACGTGCCTGCGGCGACCGTTTACACCGAATCAGATACCGTTTGCGCCGGAGATATTGCTTCTGAAGAATTCGTATGATATACAAGAATTATAGGGTATTTATACCATTTCTTTGAGAAGGGAGGCGGGGCATTTGGAAAAGATATACGTCGTCGCAGGCAGAACGCCGACCGGCGTGCCGCCGGACGAGAGACCGGTGATTTGCGCCGCCTGCAATCGCTTCGCCTGCCGTGTTTGCAGGACGAAGACCGGCTGGCGGCATCAGGTCTGGTGTACGCGCAATTCGCTCACGGCGCCGACCTGCGAGGATTGCGTCTATTGGAGCGCGGCGGTGGAATCTTGCCGGCATCCCGCGCAGAGAAAGGCGGTGGGGAACCGATGAAAAAAATCAAGGTCCGCTACGAGCGGCATCCGGAACTGGAGGATATCGAGGTCGTGATCCGATCCTCCGGTCGGGACGCCGCGGTGGAGCGGCTGATGGAGAAAATCACGGGGCAGAGCCCCGCGCTTCTGACCGTGACGTCGATGAATGGCGAGGTGCTGCAGATCGCGGCGGACGACGTGATTTCCGCCGCCGTGTTCAACAAGCTGACCCTGCTTGTGACGGAGGACGGCAGCTACACGGTGCGCCAGCCCCTGCAAAATCTGGAGCAGGCGCTGCACGACGCGCACTTTGTGCGCGTCTCACGCCATGAGATCGTCAATCTCGACAAGGTACGCAAATACGATTTTACGCTGAACGGCACGCTGCGGCTGGAGCTTGCGGGCGGGATGGAGACCTGGGCGTCCCGCCGCTGCATCCCCGCGATCCGCAAGCGGCTGTCGGAAGGGAAGGGAACGCAATGATCGGAAAAATTCTGAAACGTGCCGGACTCGGCATTTTGCTCGGGGTCGCGGTCAACAGCATGATCAAAGCGCTGACCTATGAAACCGATCCGGTCACGCTTATCCTGCTGGAACGAATCGGCAGACTGCGCAGCGCGATGCTGTTAGAGCTCGTGTTGGTCGGGCTGTACGGCGCGATCTGCATGGCGGGGACGGTGCTCTACGACGTAGACCGTCTGCCGCTGTCCGTGGCGACGCTGCTGCACTGTCTGATGTGCATTCTCCCCTTTGCGCCGCTGGCGCTCTTCCTCGGCTGGTGTACCCGGCTCGGGGATATACTGATCATGTCCGGATTCCAGCTCGTCGCGTTCTTCCTCATCTGGCTGATCCTATACGTCAGCTATCGGAGGGAAATTCGGGAGCTGAACAAAATGCAGAAAGATTATTTGAATGAGAACGGAGAGGAAACGGGAGGTACGCTATGAAACGGGTATTGGCAGTCTTTTTGGCAGTATTGCTGTGCATACAGGTGCTGCCGCTGACGCTGTTTGCGGAAGCGGCGAACGCGCCCGCAGGCACGAGCGAACCGGCTGCGCCGATGCAGACGGAACAGACGCCTGTAAAGGCGCAGGCAGAACAAGCGCCTGCCGCGGCGCGCAGCATCCCTCTGCGCGATCCGGACGGCGGCGACGAGCCGGAGGGACCGGTGATGTGTACGCCGGTGCTGCGGGTGTGGACCGAGCATTCCTGGGGCTCCAACGTCACCAATAAATGCACGGTCGTCTGGCGGCTGGACGGTGAGGTTTTGGAGGAGCCGATCTCGGTCGAGGCCGGGACGACGCTCTCCTATGAGGTCACGCCGACGGACGCGCTGACCGACAGAGACGGCAACCTGTACTATCGCGGCGTCTCGGGGGAGGTCACGCTGACCGAGCCGGAGCAGCAGGTCGACGTCTATCTGATCCGTCTCGGCAGGATCCGGCTCACGCTCAACAATCAGGACGGCGCAGAGGTCCGCAGCGACGAGGGTGCGGGCTATGCGGTCACCTGGTACAGCCTCGACGGCGAGGATTACGTCAGGATCGGCGAGGGGCCGGATTCCCCGGTCGCCGAGGTCGGCACGACGCTCTACTGCGACGTGACCTTCTCCGGCGTCAACGCACAGCTCTACCCGGACGCGGAGAAGTATCCGTGCGAGGTCTCCGGTTACGCATACAACGACAAGACGATCACCTTCACCAGCGAGGACGCTGCCTCGGCGACGGTGACGGTGACCGGCTACGAGGGCGCGGACGTGACGGCCAAATGTACCATTGAAATCAAGGACCGGAACGGCAACGTGCTCGAAGCGCCCTACACGCTTCCGGCGGGAAGCTGGATCCGCTATACCGTGACGCCGAAGAACGTGCTGAAGATCAACGGCGTTCAATACTATAAGGTGACGACCGGCGAGATCCAGCTTCTGAGCGAGGATCAGGCGGTCAACGTCGAATTGGGGATGCGGGGCACGGTCACGGTCAAGTGCGTCGACAAGAAGACCGGCGAGGAGATCCCGATGGACGGCGACGACGGCTGGTCCGTGCAGTGGTATCACAACGGCTACCGCGACGGCTCGGGGGACACCTCCCGGATGCACGACGCCGGGGACGAGATCTCCTGCTATCTGTCCCTGCGGGGCCAGACTGGGAAGAACTACTATAACCCCGGCAACGTCTATTACACCGTCGGCTTCGGCAACCGGACCGAGATCATCGACGCCAACATCAGGGTGCCGGAGCTCGCCTTTTATACGGTCGAACGCCGGGTTTCCCAGAGTGGGTATCTGGACGTCAACCGAACCGACAACGGCTATACCTTCGAATCCGTGTTCCTCAACGGCGAGGCGCTGGTGCTGGACCGGGACTACGTCGACACCGGCTACCGTGTCGCGTTCAAGGCGGAATATCTGGCCTCGCTGGGCTGCGGCACGCACGTCTTTACGGTGCATTACAAGGAGACCACCGAGGAAGACAACTACGACACCCAGCTCACGGTAACGATGACGAAGGGCGATCTGAACGAGGTCGTTTTCCAATCCCGCGCCAACACGAACAGCTTCCCCAATTTCTACTACAACGGCGAGCCGAAGACGCTGAATCCGCTGCTCTACGTCGGCTCGTGGGCGAACGATCAGCGCATGGGCATGCTGCGCGAGGGCGTTGACTACGAAATCGCCTATGAGAACAATATCAACGCCACGACGGACGACAGTCTCGCAAAAGCGATCTTCACCGGTATCGGCGACTACGAGGGCTCGACGATGGTCAAGGAGTTCAAGATCAAGCCCTGCGAGATCAACACCGGCTACGCCGATTTTGAGGTCGTGCCGAACTGGGACTGGCCCTATCTCTACGACGGCACCGCGAAGGACATGACCGACGTCAGCGTCTATTCGAGGGGAAAGCTCCTGACCGAGGGCGTGGACTACGAGATCAGCTATCAGACCTGGAACGACATGCCGGAGACGGTGTCGAGCCGCATCGGCAGCCCGACGGAGACCGTCGAGGTCCAGATCATCATTCAGGGCATCGGCAACTATACGAGCCGGTGGACCACCGACTCTACCTCGTCATGCTGGTTCCGCATCATGCCGCACGTCGAGGAGTCGGTCGGCGGCACGCTGGTCCTCAACCTGGGCACCGACAACGAGATCCCCTGGACCTGGCAGCTCGATCCCGACGGCCTGCTGACCGTGAGCGGCGAAGGAGAGATGCCCGAATTCTCCGCCCAGTACTGGCTCGGCGGCAATGACCCGGACCACTACTACTTCTACGGCTGGCGGCACGGATACAGCGATTACATCAAGCGGGCCGTGGTCACGGGCAACGTGACCCGCATCGAAAGCAGCGCGTTCGACGGCTGCACCAACCTCGTCGAGGCGATCCTGCCGGAGTCGGTGGAGGTCATCGGCGGCAGCGCATTCGGCAACTGCCGCAGCCTTAAGACGGTGCACGCCCCCGATTCCATTCGTCTGCCGGAGAGCCTGCATACCGTCGAAAGCGCCATATACTACGGCTGCTTCGGCATCAATACCTATAATCTGGAGCTGCATCTGCCGGACAACATCACGTCCTACGGCCTCAACAGCGTGCCGAGCAGCAACAAGCTCTACTGCCGCTACGGCACCACCACCCACGAGACGCTGAAGGCGATGGGCGCTTCCGGCAAGCACATCGTCGAGGGCTGGGACAATTACTTGCTCGAATACCAAGACAACTATAACCTCGGCGGCACCTATACGGTCTACGGCTACGTCGGCCACGGCGGCGAGGAGCGGCTGCCGGACTTCATCGACAGCATCACGCATTACGACATCTTTGGACAAAAGGCGACGTTGGTCACCAAGCTGACGATCCCGGGCAGTATCCGGGTGCTGAACGGCGACGCCTTCCGCTTCCTCGACAACTGTACGGAGGTTGTGATCGAGCCGGGCGCGATGGAGTCGCTGATCCAAGGCCTGCTGTATTACCACCCCGAAACGGTCCTGACGATTCCGGACACCGTGACGACGATGCCGGGCGGCGACTTTAGCGGCGCGTATTACGGGACCACGCTGATCGTCGGCGAGGGCTCGGCGGCCTTGGAGTGGGCGATCGAAAAGGGCTATTACCCGGACGACGGCTCGGGTTACGGCAAGCTGTACCGCGTCGTGAAGAACGTGCAGCCCTACGTCACACCGCTCACCGCGAGCGTCCCCAGCGACACGCAGGAGGACCTGACGATCACCCGCAACGACGGCGAATTCACCTTTGATTCGCTGCTGCTCGGGGAAACCGCGCTGACTCCCGGTACCGATTACAGCGTCGACGGCCTGACCGTCACGCTCAAGGCGGCGTTCCTGCAAACGCTGGAGGTCGGAACACACGAAATCGTTCTCCACTATACGGGTCTGGCCGACGGCGTCGCGCCGATCGACCCGGTGTTCAAGATCACCGTCGTCAGCCGCTGCCGCCCGGTGCTGACGGTTCTCGACAAGGACGGGCAGGACGTGACCGCGCGCTGCGAGGTCGTCTGGAAGAGCGGCAGCACCGTGCTCGAGGAGCCGTTCTCGGTGGCCGAGGGCGCGGCGATCACCTACACCGTGACGCCGAAGGATGATCTCATGGTGGACGGCGTGCAGTATTACAAGGCCGTCACCGGCGAGGTCCGGCTGACGGAGGCCGAGCAGGCGGTCGAGGTATCGCTCGGGCAGCTGGGCACCTGCACCGTGACGCCCAGCTTCGAGGGCGCGCCGATCCCGGAGGGCTGGACGGTCCGTTGGTTTGAGAAGACCGGCACGGGCTACCGTGCGCTCGGCACCGGCAGCGTTTCCCCGCTGGTCGAGGCGGGCACGACGCTGTACTACGACGTGGTCCTGAGCGGCGAAAACGCGCTGGACCATGTAAACCTATTGAAGATCGAGACGGAGCCGGTCGTCTTCGGCAACACCGCGATCGACGCCGCCCTGCAGGCCAGCCCGACGATGTACAGCGTGAGGTTCCATCTCAACGGCGGCACGGAGTCCGTCGCGGGAAGCTGCGGCGCGCAGAGCATCCAGCGGAATCACGAGCTGATCCTGCCGGTCGCCCCCGTAAGGCGCGGTTACGTCTTCACCGGTTGGAGCTGCAACTACGACGGCACGATCCGGCAGCCGGGCGACAGTTTCACCGTCAAGCAGGACGACTACTTCTACGCGGAATGGACCGAAATGACGCCGCTGACCGTCGCCTTTGACCTTGACCCGGTGGCGGGCCGCGTTTCCCTGATCGGCGTCACGGACAACGGGAAAGAAATCCCGATGTGGGGCGTGACCTGCGACGGGAAAACCCCGCTCGCGCCGATCCCGCTCGGCAACGGCTACCGCAACGACAACACGATCGCCTCCGTGCTTCTGATGGGCGAGGTGGACGGCGTGCGGACCGAACTCGCCCGCTATGACGACCCGAACGGCGATCTCTACGACACCGAGGGAACCATCACCCTGACCAAGACCGGAAGCTGGACTGCCGTCACTGAAATCAAAGCCGACGATATGGAGGTCGGGATCGACTTTTCCGACATGGACAAGGTCTACAGCGATCCGGGTTTCAGCCGCTACAGCGATCAGTACGTCCCCTTCCTGACAAACGGCGAGACGGCCTATTACGTGCGCTTCAACGGCGTCTCCGGCTCGGAAAACTATATCAATCACGACTGGACGAAGGTCTATACTCTGACCCTGACGGACGGCGTGCTGCACGCAAGCGTCGACAAGGTCGCGCCGGAAACCTGGACCGGCCGGGTGGTCTACGGCGAAGCCATCCCCGCGAAGAACGCGACGGTCACGGTCACGCAGTCGGCCTACGGTCTGGAGCGCAGCTACAGCGCCGTGACTGACGAGACCGGCAGCTTCACCGTCGCGGGCTTCCCCGACGTGCACACCTATATCAGCGTGAACTGGGGCGGCCGGAACGCCTACGATCATAGCCAACCGGCGCTGTCGCAGGATATGACGCTCACGCTGAACTCCGTGCGCGTGAGCTGGCGTGTCGATTTTGACGGCGTGTTCGACGAGAGCCTCCGCGACAAGCTCCTGACCTGGTCAAATTGGTCCCGTCCCCGGATCCAATTCACCAGCGGCGGGGGATATAGGACCGGATGGGGCACCGCCTTTGCGGATTCCCGGTCGCAGGCGCTCTACAACGTCGATCCGGACGCCGTCGCGTGGGAAATCTCCGACAGGTACGGGGCGATCGAGCCCGTCTCCGGCACGCTGACCTTCACCGACGGCGCGGCTGAGCTCGAGCAGACGCTGACGCTGCAGGCCGGCGTTCTGATTCACGTCAGCGCGGACGTCACCTGCGGCGCAAAGCTCGCCTGGTTTGACGCGGACGGAGGCTTTGCGGGCTTCTCCGGCGTCAATCTGGGCCTGTACAACAGCGACGGACGCGACTGGCTGTGCGTCTGCCCCGACGAGGACGGCGGCAGCTACACCGTGGCGCTGCTGTACAACGACGTCGCGCTGGCGGACGACGTGCTGCTCTCCGACATCCCCGCGACCTGGATCCTCAACACCTGGGAGAACGTGACCCTGGGCAAAAACGAGGTCGTGGAGCTGGAAGCCTTCCATGTCACCGAGGAAATGAAGGACAACGCGCGCTACGCCACCAAGCCCGCCTCCACGCTCAGCGCGGATCAGGACTGCTTCACCGACGTGAACGATCTGCTCACCTTCTCCGGCAGCATCGGCCTCGACGCCGAGATGAAGAACGGCAAGATCTCCTCGCTCGGCCTGCTTGCGAAGGCGCAAGGCCGTACCGACACGCCCACGATGCAGCTCCAGGCGCTGGTGATCGACGGCAGGGTCTACGGCCCGAACGACTTCTCGCTGGGCCACGGCAACTATTCTCTCAACCTCAGGGGAGAGGAGATCTCCCTGCCCTGCGACTACAAGCTCTACTGCCGCCCGACGACCCCGGAGGAGGACGTCCGCTTCACGATGGAAATCAGCGGCAGCTACACCTACGGCGCGGACCACAACATCAACTTCTACAATCAGCCGGTCGGGACCGGCACGGCGTACAGGCCCGGCTCCGTGATCCGCACGCTCTCCACCTATGTTTGCAGCGACACGGTCACGGTCAAGGGGACCGCACAGCGGTATGAGGCGGTGCAGCTCTTCGACGGCGAGGCGCTGATCGGCTCCGTCAACGCGGATTACTTCGGCGAATGGAGCCTGACGGCGCCGCTGGAGGGCACCGATCCGCAGTACGTGACCGTCCATCTGCTGCATTCCGAGACCGCCTCCGGCACGCGCAGCCGCGATCTCTGGCTCGCCCACGACCCGAACGGTCCCGAGCTCAAGCGCTTTACCATGGCCTTTGATGGGTACAGAGAGATCGACGTCGGCGCTTCTTACGTCATATACGGCAATGGTATCCGCGACGTGAGCTTCAAGGCCGCGTTTGAGCACTCGGACAAGCTGGATCTCATGGCGGGCGGCACACGGCTGATCTTCAAGTATTGCTGCTACAACGGCGAGATCGGCTATCTGGACGCGACCTACGACGAGACCGAAAACGTCTACACCGCGACGATCCCTGGCGATCTTGGCTCCGCGATCTTCTCCGCCGAGGTCATCTACGAGCCGATCCTGTCCTACCCCGGCGTCGACAAGGATCTCAATATGACGGCGGACTTCGCCGGCAGCCCCGACTACGTCCCCGAGACCGCGGTTTCTGCCGATGCGGACGAGGCCTCCGTCTACTTGGACGCCCTCGCGGAGATCCGGGAAAACAACGAGGGCAAGACCGAGGCCGACAGCTTCACCGTGAGCTTCGAATACGGCGAAACGGTCAGCGGCGAGGCGGCCGGCAGGCTGCCGGAGGGCGCTGCGCTCTCCGACTTCACCGACGCCGCCGAGGCGATGTCGGAGCTCGGCCTGCATCTGGCAGAGATCGGCGTCAATTACGGCACGGCGACCGACGTCCTGACACGGATCCTGCAGACCGGGCAGACCTGGCGCAACGAGCGGCCAGAGGAAGCAGGCGTCGGCCTGTTCAACCACACGATCCAACTCCCGAGCAAGGAGATGCTGGAAGACGAGCTGGCCCTGCTCGCGCTGTGTGCCGACGCAGAGTATGAGATGCAGGCCGATATGAACGGCACCCCGGTCGCGCTGCGCTTCCTCGTCTTCACCGACGCCGACGTGGACGCGGAGGAACTTTCGGGCACCTACTTCATCACCGTGCAGGCGATCTGCGACGAGCAAAACGGCCTCTTCCAGATCGCGGCCACAACGGTCCTCACGCAGGACTTCACCGAATTCTCCGAGACGCTGACGGCAGCCGCAAGCGAGCCGACCAGAGGCGCGACGCGCTACACGCTGGAGATCGGCCATCTGCCCGAGTGGTACAACTGGGCATGGGAAAGCCTGAATACGGCATCCGGCAACCTCAGCGCCATCTTCGGCCTTGCCAACGGCGGCCTGGATATGCTGAAGGCCTTCCCGCACCTGTCGAGTTTGTGCGGCAAGGCCAGCGGCGGACTGGCGCTCGTCAACCAGTTCACCAGCGTCGTCAACTACATGGTCGACTACAACAAGGACGCCAAAAAGTACGGCGACAAGATCGACATGTTCAAGAACTCTCCCTGCTACAAAAAAGCGATGCAGTGGCTCTACGAAAAGGGCATGGACGACCCGAACTTCGACGACGGCAACCTCTATCAGGATCATTGCCGCCTGCTCGACGCAATGAAGAACGTCGATTTCAGCGGCAATCTGTCGGGTCTGCAAAAGGCGAATTTCTACGTCAACTCCGCCTGCAACGCCGTGGCGATCTACGCGGCCCTCGGCGGGCCGGTCTCCTGGGGCGCAGGCCTTGCCGTGACCGGCTTCGGCGTGCTCTTCGGCCATTTCACCGACAAGCAGGTCGAAAAGGAAGACGAGGCGCGCAAGTTCCTCTATAACAGATTTATGTCGGACTGCGCCGAACTCTTCGCTATGTATTCCCATGCAAACAAGAATGATCCCGATTGCAGGCAGTATGTCGGCAGCAAGAGCCAGGAGAGCGCGCCCGACGTCCAGCAGCCGCCCCAGACTATGAAGGTCTGCTACGACCCCTCCGGCACGGTGTTTGAAGCCGTCATCGAGAATCCGGTCGAAGGCGCGACCGCAACGCTCTACTACGCGATCGACGAGGATGGCAATCTCGTGCAGGAGGATCTGGTCGGGAATGTCTCCCAACTCGTGCCCGCAAGCGAGGTGCGCGACCTGATCCCGGACCGCGATACCCAGATCACCGACGAAACCGGCCGCTACGCATGGTTCGTGCCGGAGGGTCTGTGGTACGTCGAGGCAAGCTGCGAGGGCTATGAATCCGGCTCGTCGGACAGCGATACCGCCGCGACTGTCTATTCCTGGCGCGTCGGGAAGAACCTGCTGCCGGTGCTGCCGGTGCAGCTCAACGTCAATATCCCGCTGGTCGACCGGACCGCGCCTTACGTCACCGACGCGCTCTATACCACGGACGGCGTCTACATCACCTTCAGCAAGTACATGGACGAGGACACCGTCCTCAAAGCAAGCAACTACAGCGTCTTCCTCCGCCACGGCGGCGAGGGCGGCCCCGACGAATGGGACTACACGGTAGAACCCGTCGAGCAGGGTCACGTCCCCGACAATCTGCCCGACGCGGGCAAGACCTACACCCGCACCGTGCTGCTGCGCATCGACGAGCTGCAGGAAGGCGACGTGGTCCACTGGACCGTGAACGGCAACGTCAGAAGCTACGCCGGAACCCGGCTCGGCGACGCCTACAAGGCCAGCGGTCTGGTTGGTACTGCCGAGACGCTGGACGCGCCCGCGTTTTACGTGGACGGCGTTGAGATCACGGACGAGACCGGCTATGTCGAAAGCGGCCTTGCGCTGGAGATGAGGCTGCCGGAATCCGCAAGCGAGATCGCAAGCGCGAAGATCGTCTACTCGACCGACGGCGGCGAAACCTGGAAGGCTTACACGGACACGCTTCCGCTGACCAACAACGTCGACGTTCTGGCGAAGGTCGAGGCCTGCGGATATACCGAAAGCGAGACCGTTTCCCGCTCGTTCGTCCTGACGAGCACGCTGGCGCACTGCTTCGCCGGCACGGTGACCACCTCGACCGGCGTCAGCGCAGACGGCGTCAGCCTCACGCTGACCGGGCCGGACGGCTACAGCAAGACGATTTCGGTCGTGCAGGACGGCTTCGCGTTCTTCGACCTGCCGAACGGCAGCTACACGCTCGCGTTCGCCGGCTCCGATCACTACGCGGCGGCGAGCGTGACCGTCGAGATTCAGGACAACAGCGTCATTCAGTCCCTGCGCCTGACGGCGGCCCCCTGCGACTGGGCGCTGACCGAATGGCGCTGGAGCACCAACACCCAGGTCGAGGCGGTCTTCACCTGCACGCTCGACGAAAGCCACGTCGAGGCCGTCCCCGCGACGGTCAGCGCCGAACACTTCGCCGCGACCTGTCTGGAACCCGAAACGCTCGTCTTTACAGCGACGGTCACCTTCGGCGGCAAGACCTGCACAGACGTAAAGACCGTCCGGCTCAGCGAGCCCACCGGACACGACTGGGCAGCGCCGACCTATACGTGGGCGGCGGACAACAGCACCGTCACCGCGGCGCGGATCTGCAACAATGATCCGAGCCACACCGAGACCGAAACAGTCAATACGACGGTCGAAACCGTGGCGGCAACCTGCACCGCGCAGGGCAACCGCCGCTATACCGCGACGTTTGAAAATCCGGTCTTTGAAACGCAGACGAAGACTGTCGTGATCGACGTGCTTGACCACACCCCCGGCGAGCCGGTGAAGGAGAACGAGATCGCGCCGACCTGCCTTGCCGTCGGCGGCTATGACACCGTCGTCTACTGCACGGTCTGCCAGGCGGAAATCAGCCGCGCGCATACGGAGATCCCCGCGCTCGGACACGACTGGAACGCGCCGACCTACGTGTGGAGCGACGACAATTCCGGCGCCACGGCGACGCGGACCTGCAAGCGCGACGCAAGTCACGTCGAAACGGAAACGGCGACCGCGACCTCCGAGGTGACGAAGGAAGCCACCTACGACGCGGAGGGCGAGATCACCTACAGGGCGAGCTTCACCAATCCGGCGTTCGCTGCGCAAGAAAAGAAGGTCGCTACGCCGAAGCTCGTCAAGCCGGTACTGAACAATCCGTTTACGGACGTTTCCGAGAGCGCCTACTACTACGACGCGGTGCTGTGGGCGGTCAATCGCGAGCCGCAGATCACGAACGGCACGAGTGTAACGACGTTCAGCCCCGACGCGCCGTGTACCCGCGGTCAGGTCGTGACCTTCCTGTGGCGTGCCAGCGGCTGCCCGACGCCGAAGAGCACAAGCAATCCGTTCAGGGATGTGAAGACGACGGACTACTACTATACGGCAGTCCTCTGGGCGGCGGAGAACGGCATCACCACCGGCACCTCCGCGACGACGTTCAGCCCGAACGATCCGTGTACCCGCGCGCACGTCGTGACCTTCCTCTGGCGCGCGCAGAAAGAGCCGACGCCTGCGAGTGCGAACAACCCGTTCAACGACGTTGCGAGCGGTCAGTATTACACCACCGCCGTCCTCTGGGCGGTCGGCCACACGCCGCAGATCACAAACGGCACAAGCGCGACGACATTCAGTCCGAACGCGACCTGCACGAGAGGCCAGATCGTGACCTTCCTGTACCGCGCTCTGGCGGAATAAGAGTACAAAGCATCCATCGGGCAGACCGGTACCCACCGGCCTGCCCGATGCGTTCGGCAGCGTATTGTTCCATGCGTCCTTTCAGGGGCAAACAGATTGCCGCAAGCAGGGCATCGCCCTGAACCCTTCTTTGCGGATTATTCAATCCGCAACTGCGCACCTTGGAGGCGCTTAACAAATAGTTTTTTCACTGAAAATGTGAAAGCGGCTCTCGGGAAAATCCGGGAGCCGCTCTCGTTCGCGGCAAAAAGTTCTGTTGTGTTCACGGTACGGAGGAGAATAGTTTTCCTGCTCGTCGATGACCGCGGCGATACTTTTTTCAGGAGGTCATCGCACACATCACGACAAGTAGGCCGATGAAACGTACGCCGCTTACACGGCGTTGTTGAACGCCTCAAGGATCTGCCGCAGCTGCCCTTCGATTTCTTTCTGTCCGGAAAGAATCTCCTGCACGTCGACGCCGTAGATCCTTCCGCTTTCGTTCACACGCTTTGCGATCTGATTGGGGTTGACGGAAAGACAGTGAAACAGAGAAAGGATCTTTTTCAGATTCGGCTCGTAGATGTTGACGATATAACCATGGATCGCCGTGTTGCGCAAAAACGCGCTCAGATTCTGGCAGTTCGCTGCGGACATCCGCTTGCGGATTCTGGCGTATTCTTCCTCCGACGCCCAAAACGTCACGCGGATATTTTGGGGATAGTTTTGATAGTGTTCCGACCGTTCTTGAAAACGATCGGGGTTTGATAATCTCCGGTATTCAGGAGGCGCACGCACGCGAGTTACGACCTTTGGACTTGCGACCAGCGCGGGGTACGATTCGGAAGGAAGGAGCTATGAAGCGTTCATCTGACGAAACGGTTGAAAAGAGCGCGCAGACCGAAAACGACAACGCTTTGTTGAGGCGCTCTATGCCGTATAGTCAGAAGAAAACCCTGATTCTGAAAATCCTTGAAAACCATCAAAAAGAGGAGACAGTATATGCATAAGGGCGTATTTCATGGCAAGAATGCCGATTAGCAAAAGCGGCGGATTTTGATTCTCTGCGAGTCGCATCATACGAATAAAGAACATGATGTAACTGCGGGAATACCTGCATCGTATACGACGGCTTCGGTTGTTGAAAATGATTATATTAAAGATGCAGGCAGCAAAAAAGACTACCGACACTACCGGATTTTCGGAAGGATTGAGCAATCTTTCGATGTGTACACGCAATCTGAAGAACAGCGCCGCAATTTTTGGGATAACGTATTTTTTGGAAACTATATCTCCGTTTTATGCGGCGTAGGCGACAGCAAGGCGAAGAACACGATAAAGGCAGAAAACCACCGCGAGGAGTACAACGATCAGCTTTTTTCTTTCGTAAATGACAATCAAATCGACGCCATCTTTTGTTTCAGTCGATTGGTCTATAACAATCTGCCAAAGCTTGCAAAAGAGGATGGCGATAAACAGGATTCACAAAACTGTGAACCGATTGGGAGGAAAAAGGACTATATCAACATCTGCAAATACGTCCCGGGTGCTGCGCGACCGGGCACAAGTATCCCGCTCATAAAAGAACTGACGGTGTACGGAATGCGTCATCCGTCCGCAAAAGGCGGCTTCAAGGCAGAAAACTATAAAACAATTCTGGGTGAGAAACTGCGCGAATGCCTATGGCAAGGAGAAATGAATGCCTAATCATCCGAAGAAAACGCTGATCCTGAATATCCTTGACATTCTGCGGCGGTACACGGACGAGGAGCATCGGCTGAGTCAGAAGGAGATCGCGGAGATCCTGCGGACGGAGTACGGCATGACCGCCGAGCGGAAGACGATCCGGCGGCATCTGCTCAACCTGATCGACTGCGGCTATGAGATCGAATACAGCGAGTCCGTCCGTATGGTGCCGAACCGGAAGGCCGGCGAATTGGAGGAGAGCTATCTCTGGTCGGACTTCTATCTGGTGCGCGACTTCACCGACGCGGAGCTGCGGCTGCTGATCGACGGGCTGCTCTTTTCCAAGCACGTTCCCTACAGCCAGTGCAGAGAGCTGGTGCAGAAGCTGGAGGGGCTGTCCAACCGCTATTTCCGCTCGCGTGTCAAGTTTATCCGCACTCTGCCGGACAACGCGCCGCAGAACCGGCAGCTCTTTTACACGATCGACGTCATCGACGAGGCGATCGGCAAGGGCAAAAAGATTTCCTTCCGCTACACGACCTTCGGCACGGACAAAAAGCGCCGTCCGCGCTTGGGCGAGGACGGCAAGCCGAAGGAATACGTAGTCAGCCCCTATCAGATGGCCGCCGCCAACGGGCGGTATTATCTGATCGCCTGCACCGATCCGCACGACAACGTCTCCCACTACCGGCTGGACCGGATCGCCGACGTCCGACTGACCGACGAGCCTGTCCGCCCCGCGAAGACCGTGCAGGGCCTGGAGAAGGGCGTCGATCTGCCGAAGCACATGGCGGAGCATCTGTATATGTTCGCGGGAAAGAGCGAGACGGTCACCTTCCGCATGAAGAAGTATCTGATCGACGACGTGATCGATTGGTTCGGCGCGGACGTGACCTTCTCCGACGAGAACGAAGATGCCGTCACCGCCCGCGTCCGCGTGAATCTGCAGGCGATGCGCCGCTGGGCGGTGCAGTACGCCCCCCATGTCCGTGTCCTGACCCCGGATCATCTGGTCGAGGCGGTCAAAACCGACCTGCAGACCGCTTTGGAGCAATACCGATAACCAGAAAGAAACGCGCTGCAGGCACGATGCTTGCAGCGCGTCAGTCTGTCAAAGGACGTAGGAAGTTGGTTATTCGGAGGGAAAGTGTGAAAGAAAACCGTCAGGGTTGTCTTTCACGTTCAATAAAACCCGCAGCAGCGTGTCAAAAGGCTTTTTGACACGCTGACGGGCGGCCCTGGATCCGGTAAAGGCCGGAGACGAGATCGCCGACCTGCGGCTTCTTCCCGCGTGCCACGCGCGCGGGAACGACCGCCTCGAACTCGTAGCCTAGGCAGGTCACCACGAAGACCGCGTCGTCCTTTGCAAAGCCCCGTTCGTTCGACGCACAGAATCCGGCGTGCCGCGCCCGCTATAATGAAAACGAAGAAATCATGGAGGTCGACTGCGCCGCAGCATTCGGAAACCCGACAAAAAAAGCGTCATTTTTCAAAGCGTCCGTTCTGCGGGCAAGGCACGCGCCGGTTGGTTCCCCAAAAGACAGGCAGACCGGTTTGCGCCGGTCTGCCGAAAAGATTTGATCGAGTTAATCCGATAGAAGCCTTAGGCGACTGCACGGTACAGGAAGGTCACGATCTGACCTCTCGTGCAGGTGTCGTTCGGGCTGAACGTCGTTGCGCTCGTGCCCTTGGTGATGTCCTTTTCGACCGCCCACAGAACGGCGTTGTAATAATACTCGCCGCTTGCGACGTCCGTGAAGGGGTTGTTGGAGGAAGACGGCTGCGGCTTGCCCTCGGCGCGCCACAGGAAGGTGACGACCTGCGCACGAGTGCAGCCTGCGTTCGGGCTGAACGTCGTCGCGCTGGTGCCTGCGGTGATCTCGTTCTCGACCGCCCACAGGACCGCCTTGTAGTAGTACTCGCTGCTTGCAACGTCCGTGAACGGGTTATTGCTCGACTGCGGCTCCGGGCAGCCCTTCGCGCGCCACAGGAAGGTCACGACCTGCGCTCTCGTGCAGGTGGCGTTCGGGCTGAAGGTCGTCGCGCTCGTACCCGCGGTCACCTGCGGATTGGCGTTCGCCGCCCACAGCACCGCGTCGTAGAAGTAGTCGCTCTCGTGTACGTCGGTGAACGGGTTGACAAGCTCGCCGTCCTTCGTCCACTTGGCGTAGAGCGTAAGGTCTGCGGTAACGGGGGTGGAGAAGTCGTAAGCCGCGGTGCACGCCTTGTCGGTAAACCAGCCGTCAAACTTCCAGCCTGCCTCGGTCGGATCGGCGGGCTTGACCGCGGTCTTGCCCGCTTCGACCGTCTGAGGCGCGGGCGCGGTGCCGTGGCCGTTCGCGTCAAAGGTGACGGTGTACTGGACGGTGGCGAAGACGAACGCGATCCTGGAGTAGAAGGAAGTGCTGTTGACCGCGTACGTATTGGCCATCTCCGGGAAGAGTTCGTAGATATCAAGGATATAAGTACCGCTGAGGTTGGTGTCAGGATCGGCCTTCCAGTAACTCTTGCCGTCCTCGTCGTAAGAGGCGAGGTCAGCGTGGCCGTCCTTGTCAAAATCCAGTCTGCTGCCCTCCATGGGGGTTACGTATCCGCCGAGTCCCAGAAGAAACACTTCTTCCTTCGCAACTTCCGGTATGGTATCCGTGAGGATCGGCCCATTGGAGAGATCGACGGTGCAGGTGCCGAGATCGAACTCGGCGGGATCGGCGGGCGTCTTGAACTCGATGCCGACCGTGTAGTAACTGCCGTTGTCGCCCTGCCAGCCGGTGGTCAGCGTCGCAACGGTGCCGGCGTTGGCGGTGACGGCGCTCTTGTCGGCAAGCGTGAGATCATAATTCTCGTCCGCATACAGCTTCAGCCAGAGCGTATAGGTCTTGTTCGCTGCAAACGCGGCGACTTCCGCGCCGCTCTGCGCCGTCCCTTCGCGCCAGCCGAGGAGGCTCACGTTGACGTGAGGCGTGGAGGAGGCGAACTGCGACTGCTGCGGCGCCCCGCCAACGACCGGCGCGCTGATCTGCGTGAGGGCGACAGAGTTGATGAACGCCTTCGGCGCGTTGGGGAATTCATAGGTGAACCCCGCGGTCTTTCCTCCTGCATACACCGTGCCGTCGCAGGAATCGCCGTTGATAAATGCGATGATGCCGTCGTCAAAGGCGGTATAATTGGAGTTCTTTACTGTCAGCGTGAAGGTAACGGTGTAGCGTTCACCGGCTTCAAACGGCTGGTCGAACGCGATCTCGCTGCCGCCCTTTTTGCTGAAGGTGATCAACGCATCCAGCGCATAGTCGGCTTCAGCAGGCGTGATCTGAATATCGTTCGGGGTCAGTTCGGTCGTGAGGTTTTCCGGAGTAATCGTCAGATGCGGCGCGTAGTTTGCGTCGAACCCGCCGTAGTGTTTGACCGAGTAATACCAGACGTGATAGATGTGGTAATTGCCGGCGTAGCCCTTGTCCTCGATCTGCATGTAATTGCCGCTGATCTCCAGGGCAATGCTCGTGGTGTCGTTGATGTAGCCGACGTCACTCTTGCCGGAAACGTGCAGCTCCAGATAGTAGGTCACGTTGGGCTTGAATACGCCGGTGTACTTGTTGCCGCCGGCGTCGCACCACCAGGGCGCTTCATACAGCGCCAGGTTGGAAGATTCTGCGGTGATACCGGACACGCTGGCGGTGTTGCCTGCGACCGGCGCGGTGACGCCCTTGACGACGATGGTGCCGCCGTTGATGAGTCCGTATGCGCTCGCCGCCAGCGGCAGGACGCCGAGGAGCATCACAAGACAGAGCAGAATGGAAATGGTACGTTTCATGGGTTGGATTCCTCCTATGTTTTTTGTTCTTGGGTTTTGCGGAGCCGGTCCTTGTCGCTCACGACAAGTCCCAGCAGCCGCGCGTTCATCGCCAGCTCCAACCGGTTATCAAAGCCGGTCTTTGCCATGATGTTCTGCAGGTGGCGCTTGACGGTGTTGACGGAGATGTGGAGCCGCACGGCGATTTCCTCGTTCGTTAAGCTGCCGGTCAGCTCGCGCAGCACCTCCAGCTCGCGTTCGGTCAGATCGTGGCGCGTCGCCTTGCCGAACGGCACCCGCGGCGGATCACCGGGATAGACCGATTCGCCCGCGGCGGTCCGGTCCATGATCTCGATGAGGCTGTGGTCGTCGTATTCCTTGTACCAGAAGCTCTCCACGCCGAATTGCCGCGCCTGCGCCTCCCAGCTCGTCTCCGAGGCGGAGGTAGTCAGGATGATCTTGACCTCCGGATGGCGCTGCTTGATCTGTCCGGCGGCGGTCAGGCCGTCGATCCCGTCCGCCATCAGCACGTCCAGAATCAGCAGATCGACCGCGTGCTCGTCCACGTACTTCATCGCTTCCCGCGCGGTCCGCAGACCGGCGAGCAGCTCGTAACGGGTAGACGCCCGAACGTACATTTCAAAGAAACCGCGCGAGATATTCTGATCGTCCGCTACGACGACTTTGATGCGCTCGGCCAAACGCACGCACCTCCTCTCTCAGCCGAGAATGGATGCACCTATACACTTTCATTTTAGCCCATTCCCGATTTGTTGTATATCACCCAAGTGTACCATTTCCCATGAAAAGGCCTCCCCGTGCGGGGAGGCTGATTTTATAGTTCGATTGTCAGCGTAAACGCGGGCGCGTGCCCGATTCTTGCCGCTGCGCCGAGCGCTTCCGCCGCTTCTTTCAGATTCTTCAGACCGCCGCTTTCGCGGATCGGCGCACTCGGCGGATTGCCGTTGTTGGTGACGGTGAAGCCGCGTCCGTCCGGCGCAAATCCGACCGTCAGGCGGTCGCCCTGCGCGTGCTTGACGGTATTGGCGGCGCACTCGCGGATCGCCTGCGGCAGCAGGCGCAAGAGTCCCTCGTCCTGCGGCGGCGTCCCGCGCAGCTCCACTGCTACGCCGATGCTGCTCGCTGCGGAGATCGCGTCCTGCAGGGTGGTTTCCTTCTCCGGCGCGGGCGTTTCCGCCTCGCCCAGCAGAAAACCGTTCATCTGTTTCGTCGTCAGCCGGACGATCTCCGCGTCGGTGTTCTCCGGATGCTCGATCAAACGCTTGCCCATCAAAAGCACCTGCCCGAGCTGGTTGTGCAGCGCGACGCGCGCGTTCGCCTCCTCCTGCGCGACGAACATGTCGCCGGACAGGTCGCTGACCGCCTGCATGCGCCGCCGCACGTCCTGCAGATGGGCGTGCTTGGCCTCCAGATCCTTGACGATGCGCCAGCGCTCGGTCACGTCGGTCGCGCGGAGACAGACGTATGCTCCGTCCTCCATGCTGAGAGTTCCTTTTTCAAACTGCCAGACGCTTTCCGACGGAAGCTGCACCCAATACTGCCCGTTTTGCTCCTGACCCGCTTGTAAAACGTGCGTCCAGAAACGTCCCGCGTCGGAAAGCCCCGCGCCGGTCAACGCGCGGACGAGTTCGTTCATTTTTAGATTGCAGAGCAGTACGGTGCCGTCCTGCCTGCTGACGGCGACGCCCTCGGGGAGCAGATCGAGCGTTTCCCGTATGGCGTCGGGCGTCAGGTGCGTGCGGCGGTAGCTGGCGATGCTTTTGAACTGCAGGAGCAGGAGCGCGGCGACGAGAAGCTCTGCGATCGCATACCAAAGCCAGGGCAGCGCGAAGAAACACCATTGGAACGGGCGCACCAGCGCATAATCCTCCGGGGAAAGAACCGGAACGAACGCGCAGTCCAACAGCACGACGAAGACGCCGAAGCCCAGCAGCAGCGTTCCGGCGGCAAGGGCAGCGCGTCCCCGCCGCCGTCCGCAGCGCACCGTCTGAATCAGACAAAGCAGCGCCATGAGGACGAGCGCCAGCGCGGTCAGGCAAAAGAGATACCAAAGACCGCGCGCGCCGATTTCATTCAAAGCAGTCATGCGCCCGCACCCCCCTCCTGCAAGCGGATCGTCAGGAAGGTGCCGTCCTCCGTCTGCTTTCGTTCGATGGACAGATCCGTCTCCGGAAGCGCAGGCAGCCGATCTCCCTCGGCGGCAATCCGAACGCCGTCCTCCGCCAGGGAAACCGTCAGGCGGCGCAGATCGGGCAGCCACGCCTCCAACACCGTCTCAAAGGCGTCGTAGAGTTTATGAATTGCGGAAAGCGGCAGCGACGCGTATTCCTCGCCGACCGCGTCCGCCGCGATGCCGCAGCATTGGAGCGAGCGCGCGGATTCCTGCAGCGCCAGAAACAGCTCGCGGTTGGGCGTCGGCAGAGTTTCCTCGGATAAAAGCAGCAGATTGCTCTTTCGCTTCGACCAGGCGTTCAGCACGCAGCACTGCCCGAGCACCCGCGAAAAGTCCGCCGCGTCCGGCGCGGTCGATGCGAGCAGCGCTTCGATTGTCTTCTGCTTGGGATAGAGCGCGGCGGCGATGCGGTCGTAGACGCGGTTCTGCGCGTCGAGGATCGCCTGCTTCTCCTTGAGCTGATTCTCCACGGCGATCAGGTCGTTTTCCTCGCTCAACAGCTCGTTCGCGCTCGTCAGGCGGCTTTGCTCCTTGTGGAGCTCTCGCTCGTCCTCCGTCCAAAAGGCGTAGCCCGCCCGTATCTTCATTCCGGAAAGGCGGACGTCCTCGCTCAGATAGACCGGCGCATGGAGCGCATCCAAAAGCCGCGCCTCCGTCGCCTCGATCGGCGCGTTCGTCCGATAGACCGGCATGAGGTTTCGATCCGTGATGCGGACCGGCAGTTTGAGCCGCGAAAAATACGCGGAATGGTTTTCGTTGTACGGCAAAAGGCGCCTGCGGATACAGATTTCAAAGAAGCCGAGCATACAGAAAATATGGATTTCCGGCACGCCGAACGGTCGCGGCAGATCATAATGCTCGATGACCAGCGTGGTAGTAAAGACCAGCGCTGCCCAAAGCGCGATCAGCCCGATCAGCGGGAATAGGACGCGCGGACGCTTGCCGCTTTCGCGGATCAGCAGCGCGATCCCGACGGCAGCCGTCAGCCCCATCCATGCGTATATCAGATAAAAGCCCGGACGGAGCGCATATTTTCCGGTCTGCACGGCAAATTCCGCCAGCGGGACGCGCGGCGCGTAGACCAGCGCGTGCAAATCGTTCGTCAGCGCCATCGCGGAAAGCAGACAGGCGGGGATCAGCAGCAGGGCTTCAGGATAGCGCTTTGTTTCGCTTTCGCCGCGGCGGATGCGCAGGCAGGTCATCAGAAACAGCGTCGGGATCAGCGTCTGCGGCGCCCAATAGGCGTAAACCGCGTAACGCTGCGGCGTCAACGCGTCGCCGACGATGCGGTACTTGAACACGCGGATCACCAGATACGTCAGCATCAGAATTGCCGCCGCAACGACATAAGCCCGCGCCCGCGTCGGCAGGAGCCGCGCCCGCACCGACTGGAGCCAGAACAGCAGGAGGCTCGCGTAGATCATGAAATTTACGCAGAACAACAGCGTTTCGAAAAAAGGAGTCTGCGACCGCTGCAGCGCGTTGCAGACGCCCGCCAAAAGCAGCAGCACGATAAACAGCGCCGTCGCCGTCCGTGTTTTCATCCCCTCACCGCTCCTTCACCGGAATCTTCAGGCAGTTGTTTCAATACAAATATGCAATCTGCACATGCGATCCTTCGATCTTTCACATAAATCCAATGTACAAAACCGCGGTAGTTCTGTCAATAGTATTTCTCTGTAAAACGATTACAAGCGCACGTTCCGACCCGTGCAGTGAGCGGAAGCGCCCCGGCGAGCTTCCCCAACATGAACGCCGCGCAGGTCAATCGCTTTTTCGCGGTTGGGATTGATTTTTGCTCGGATTTACGAAATAAAGAAAATACGATGAGCGAAAACCCCTCCAGAGAATGCGACCTTGCAACATGGGTCGGCACCGGCGCGACGCTTCTCGCCGACCTGGCAGCAAGCTGGTTCTTCTTCAAAAAGGACGACCCCGGCCTGCGCGCGGCATTCCGGATTGGCTGGCTCTCCCCGTGGGTCGCCGCGATGCCCCAAAGGAGGCACAAGCCCAGCCCCGTCAAGGGCGCGGCAGGCGATGGCTCGCAGTTTTTCTTGCAAAAAAAAAGTGCGCGTGATAAAATCGGAAAAACGACGTTGTTAAGAGAATCGCAATTTTGCTCTTTCCCACGAGCGGGATTGACAACGCGAGGAGGACGCGATGGAACCGAAATTGGTGCAATACCTTCACAGAAAGGGAATGCAGCTCGGTCTGCCGACCGGCGGGACGTTCGAACTGACTCCGCGCTGTAATTTCAACTGCAAGATGTGCTACGTGCACCTGACGCAGGAGGAACAGGTCAAGCGCGGCAGGGAGCTGACGACGGAGGAATGGCTGCGGATCGGCAAAGAAGCGAGGGACGCGGGGACGGTATTTCTGCTGCTGACCGGCGGGGAGCCGACGCTTCGCCCGGATTTTCCGGAACTTATGCATAAGTTCAAGGAAATGGGGCTGCTCGTCACCGTCAATTCCAACGGCGTGCTGTTGGAGGGCAAGCTTCTGGAGCTCATAAAGAACGATCCGCCGACGCGGATCAATATTTCCCTCTACGGGACGAGCGACGAGACCTACGAGCAGCTCTGCGGCGTACCCGCCTACGATCGCGTGATCCGCAATATCGAAGCGCTGCGCGCGTCGGGGGTCGAGGTCAAGGTGAACATGTCGGTCACGCCGACGAACAGGCGCGAGCTGAAGAACGTTTTGGAAACCGCAGAACGCCTGAACATCCGGACGCAGGCGGCGACGTATATGTTCCCGCCGATCCGGCTGCACCCGGAGCTGTGCGGACAGAGCTTCCGCATGGACGCCGAGGAAGCGGGAAGGCTGCAGGCGCAGTACGAATTCACGAGATTTACGAAAGCGCAGTTTTTGAAGCGCGTGCAGGCGCTGTGCAACAAGGTCTCGCCGGACGCGGACAGCGAAGAGGATTGCGGCGAGCTCGTCGGCGATACGATCCATTGCCGCGCGGGGAAATCCTCCTTCTGGATCGACTGGGACGGAAAGATGCTGCCCTGCGGACAGATGGCGGAGCCTGCAGTGAACGTGCTGGAAACGGGCTTTGCTGAGGCGTGGAGACAGACGAGGGTGAACGCGGCGGCGATCCGTCTGCCGCCGGAGTGCAATTCCTGCGACGTCAAAAACATCTGTCAGGCGTGCGCCGCGATGTGCTACTGTGAGACGGGGCGTTTCAACGGCAGACCGGACTACGTCTGCCGGATGAAGCGGAGCTATATCGACGCGATGATGCAATACTGGAAAACGGAATACGGCGAAGAGCGCTGAACGAACGGCGCGGACGGCTTCGGAACGAAAACCTCCTTTGTTTTGCTACAATGAACGCAAAAACAAAGGAGGTTTTTCTATGATTTACGACTTCAAGGAGGGATTGTTATGAACTACGGCTACGCACGGGTTTCTTCAAAAGAGCAACGTGAGGAGCGGCAGTTGATCGCGCTGCGGGAATTCGGCGTTGATCGGATCTACGTCGATAAGCAATCCGGCAAAGACTTTGCGCGTCCGCAGTATCAGAGGATGCTGCGGAGAATCAAAAAGGACGATACGCTTGTGATCAAGAGCATCGACCGGCTCGGAAGAAACTATGATGAGATACTGGAGCAATGGAGAGCGCTCACGAAGGAGAAGCAGGCGGCGGTCGTGGTGCTGGATATGCCGCTGCTGGATACGCGGCAGAATCGCGATCTGACCGGCGTTCTGATCGCGGACATCGTGCTGCAGCTGCTGTCCTACGTCGCGCAGACGGAGCGGGAATTCATCCGCCAGCGGCAGGCGGAGGGGATCGCCGCGGCGAAGGCGCGCGGCGTGAAATTCGGCAGGAGGGCGATGGAGCGGCCGGAAGAATTCGTCGAATGCAAGGCGATGTATGAGCGCGGCGAGATTTCGGGCAGAGAGGCGGCAAGGCGGCTGCATATCTCCCGCACGACCTTCCGCAACTGGTGCAGAGGAACAGAGAGCGAATAGCCACATTTTACAACGAAAAGAATAAAAAAGGTGTAAAAATTGTGTACTATTGTTGCCACTTGAAAATTATGTGTCTGTGTCGCATTATGGCGCACATAACCAGTTAATAATTATATCATAAGTAATTGTATGATTCAATGTTAAATTGGGAAAAAAAGTACACATTTCTTTCCGCTTTATATTTCATTTCTGATAGAAGTAAACCTTTGTAGGAGGGCGATTGTAGTGCATTTTTCGAGAAGTAAACGACTGATTTCGCTGCTTCTGACGCTCGTTCTGGCACTGAGCTTGCTCGCGCCTGCGGCGTCGGCTGCAGCTTCCCAGCGCGAGGAGGAGACGATTCCCGTCGACGACGTCGGAATCGAGGAATCGTCCGCGCAGGTTTCCGAACTGCTGGAGGCGAACAACGCCGCCGCGGAAGCGGAGCCGGAAGAGAAGGCTGCGGCGGAAGCGCCGGCGCAGGAGCCGGAGAAGACTGAGGCTGCGCCGGAGGAGACCGAAGCGCCCGCGGAGCGGAGCGCGACCCGCGCGGGTACGGCTGCCAACGAGGGCAGAAGCTACGCCGGGCAGGTGCTGCTGACGGTCGATGGGACGGACTTTATCCTGATCGGCACGAAGCAGCAGCTTGCGGCGCTGGACTACTATCCGACGCGGCTGACCGGCAATAACGCAGACGCGCTGACCGAGGCGCAGCGTTACGACGTTACGGGCCCGATCTGGTGCGTGACCGAGACGAAGGCGGACGAGAACGCCGACTGGGCGCAGTCCGACGTGTCGCTGGTCTATCCCGGCGACGCCGATCTGACCGGCGCTTATGCGAACTACCACCTCTACGGTGAGACCGGCTATATCTGGGACGGCACGGCGGGCGTGACCTCCGGCCCGCAGCTCGGTCAGCGCAACGTCGTAACGGGTACGGGGACGTATACCGATTTTTGGGGCACCCACACCTACGACAACGAGCGCAAGAGCTACTACGGCGGCACGCTGACCGCCGTGGATACGAGCATCACCTCCTACGACTACGGCAAGTATTCTCCGAGAAACAACTACGTGGTTTTCCGCAGCTTCAGCATCGAAGATCTGGACTGGGTGCCCCTGATGTTCTACGGCCTCATGTACGGCGCGGAGGGCAGCGAGATGGACATCACGCTGGAAGCCGCCGTGCGAGAGATGCGCGCGAGCGCGGACTATCTGGACTACAGGGACGATGTTCCCCAGCCCACGATTTCCGACGTAACGGTCAGCACGCCGTCCGGCGATCTGGACGCGGATAAGTACGTCGGCGTCGGCTTCTTTGCCTCCGTTACGAGCGCCCGTCCCGGCACGGACAGCGGCCTTGAGCACATCAAGGCGGAGGTTCGCAACCTCGCGCTCGACGGCGTGGACGTCACGAACAACTACACCGGCATCGGCGTCGACCAGACCGTCGTGAACTGGCTGACCAGCGGCCTCGGCACCGGCGTCGGCACTCTGCTCGACGGCCTGCTGAAACTCCTGACCGGCAAGAATACCAGCTTCGCCGATTCTCTGAATGATCTTTTGAACGCACGCGCCGAGGATCCGACGAACCTCGCCACCGGCGGCTTTGCCGGCCGCATCTACGCGGAAGTCCTGATTGAGAACTGCGATATCAGCGACGTGCAGGTGCAGGGCGCGGGCAGCTACATCGGCGGCTTCGTCGGCTACAGCACCGGCGAAACGCAGTACGACTTCGTCAGCAACGCGGCGGGCGCCCTGCTGAACCTGCTGACGACGGTTCTGAACATCATCCCGGGGCTCGGTCTGGGCGACCTCATCAGCATCGTGCGCAACGTCCTGCCGCTCAATACCCTGATCCCCGTGGATTATCTCAACCCCCATATCGAGGACTGCGACGTGACCGGCCTCTCGGGGAATATCGGCCCCGCGGCGCAGACGTGGAGCTTCAACGGCGACACCGTAGACGCGATCTGCAACGGCGGCTTCATCGGCGCGAAGGTCGCGACCGTTATGATCAACGACGGCGTGCATGACAGCACCTACACCGTGAACGCGAAGGAATACGGCGGCGGCTTTGCCGGCCTCGCCCGCGACGCGGTCATCAAGGAGCTGCTGACCGACCTCGGCGTCAACCTCGGCGTAATGCAGTCCCTGCTGGAAACGCTGATGGAATCCAATATCGACCTGCAGAGCGTGCAGGTGCGCTGCTTCATCACCGGCTCGAACGTGAGCGTACGCGGCGAGAACTACCTCGGCGGCTTCAACGGCGCGATGGCGAACGCCTACTGCGTCAATAACGAAATGCAGGGGCAGGGCAAGACCCTCTCGGTCGTCGGCACCGGCGACTGCGTCGGCGGCTTTGCCGGCATCGCGACCCTCGGCTGGGCGATGAGCATGGGTCAGGACGAGGCGGTCGGCAACACGAGCCTCCTCTCCACGCTGAAAAACGTCGTGACCTCGCTGCTCTCCTCCTACGGCGACGAGCTTCTTTCCCTGCTCGGCGTCGGGCAGTCCGAGATCCTCGGCCTGCAGTTTGACTACTCCGAAGCGCTTGTGAACGGCGAATACGTCGGCGGCGAAGCGACCGTCGAGGGGCACGACTACGTCGGCGGTCTCGTCGGCAAGGCGGACGCGCTGATCATGACCGGCACGAACGGCGCGAATCTGTCGAAGATGACCTACTTCCAGAACGGCGACCTGACAATCTGGGACATCTTCCCGAACATGCCGAAGAACAGCAGCTTCACCGTGACCTATCACGAGAAGAACGGCTCGACCGCGAGCGTCACCGTCACGGCGAACGATAATTATACGATCACCCTGCCGTCGAGAAGCGACGTCGGCGACTATCACTTCGAGGGCTGGATCACCACCCACGTCGATCATTCCACGGCGAAGCCCTCCAACATTCTGCAGGCGGGCGATACCTACGTCGTGACCTACGACGTCACCTTCAACGCCCTGTACTCCAAAGAGGGCGACACGGCATATGAGATCGTCACCCGCACGCCGGACAATTGGGAGACGGATTACGAGAATTATATCATCACTTACGGCCGCGACGAGGCAACCATGCGCGTCCTGACCGGCCTGAGCGATAACACAAATTATGAATCCGCGAGCAGCGGCGGCGCGAAAACCGTGAGCGAGATTCGTGTCGCGAACGGTGCGGACAAATTCACCTTCAACGGCGGCGTCATTACCAACGTGCCCAATCAGTATTTGTATGCTGCCGATCAGGTCGCGGGAACAAGCGACTATTACTTCGGCAACGTCGGCAGCGGAACCTATCTGCGCCGCTTCCTTTCGGGTACGAGTTACAAACTGTACGCAAACAGCAACCGTCTGGTTGCAGGCACCCAATGGCATCCGTCGATTGCCGAAAATCTGAACGTAATGTTCGAGAATGATCTGGCGGGCGGAAGCAACAAGCATTTGGCTTACAATACCAACGGTTACTTCTTCCTGGGTACCGCAGCCGATGCCGAAGCGAACGAGCTCTATATCTGGGGCAAGACCAAGCTGCCCACCACCTATACCACGGTGGACGTCGGCGTGGAAATGCCTGACAGCGACCTCACGATCACGCTGGACAGCAGCGTTGTCGGGCGCTTTGCGCAGATTCACGTCAACGGCCTGCGGCTGGTCAACGGCCATAAGTTCGTCGGCGGCATCGCGGGCCTTGCGGGCACCGCCAACGTCAGCGGTCTGCTCAACGACACGCTCGGCGTCGCCGATTTCAAGAAATTCGAACTTAACGACATCGTCGTCGTCGGCGGCACCGCCTATGCCGACGGCAGCGGCAACGACGGCCTGAAGGTCTGGGGCAGAAAACCCGACGTCGACAACTCCGACACCGGCGCGGGCTACTACGTCGGCGGCGGCGTGGGTCTCGCGATGGGCGGCGATCTGCTGCGTATTGACATTTCCCGCCTGAACATGGTCGAGGGCGTCAACTGCGTCGGCGGCTTCGCCGGCTGCGTCGGCCCGGGCGAGCTGCTCGGCACCGGCGGTCTGAACCTGCAGCTGCTCGGCCTGAGCCTGCTCAACGCGAACAATCTCCTGTCTGTCGGACAGGGCCTTGAGACGCAGGTGCAGCACGTGAACGTGACCGGCATTCCCGACGGCTTCACCGTCGAGGCGACCGGCGCGAACGCGTCCGGCGAGACGCGCGTCTACTGTGCGGGCGGCTTCTTCGGCCGCAGCAACTCCACGAACGCCGTCGACTGCCACGTCGACAACCTCTATTGGGTCAAGGCGAACACCACCGACGGCAGAGCGGGCGGCTTTATCGGCGTGTCCGAGGTCGGCGGCCTTGCCTCGATGGACGACAGCGAAGGTACCCAGATCAAGGGGCTCGTGAGCGCGGGCAACCTCTTGAACGCGGTCGGCTATCTGATCCCCGAATACACGAACGTCGACACGACCTATATCGACGGCGGCTACGTGCAGGCGGGCTGGGCAGGCGGCTTCGCTGCCGACTTCCAGAGCGGCACGGTCGATAACCTCTCCAAGGATCCCCTCGGTCAGAACGAGGATCCCGAGGATAAAGAGGATCCCGACTGGTTCGCGGTCTATAACATCGACCGCGTCGTCGGTACGCGCTACGCCGGCGGCTTCGGCGCGAAGGTCTATTCCGGCGCGCTCGCGGACGCGGGCGGCGGCATCAGCATCCTCGGCGACATCGACGGTCTGAGCATCAGCGCAGCCAACCTGCTCAATCTGGTCAACGTTTACGTGCCGAAGATCAGATATGCGGGCGTCAAGTCGGACAACGGCTTCACCGTCACCGCCATGGGCATTGACCCGCAGGACAGCTGCTCCGGCGCAGCCGGCGGCTTCATCGGCTACGCCAGCGGCGCGCAGGTCACTCGCAGCGACGTCACCGTCCTCAAGCACACGGCGATGGACGTTCCGGCTGACCTCGACGGCATGGACGGCAGCAGCTACTTCGGCGCGAACAGCCATTACGCGGTTTCCGCCGGTCGCTACGGCGGCGGCTACGTCGGCTTTATGGACATCGGCTCCGCCGCCTCCGTGGGCAAGGGTCTGAGCGTCCTCGGCAACAGCCTGTCGCTGACGGACGTGACCTCCGCCCTCAACTTCGTGATCTCCACGATCGAGCACTCCGACGTCACCGGTCAGGCGGGCGGCTTCTCCGTCCTGTCGAACGGCTCGGTCACGAGCGGCCTCGTCGGTCATTCCGGCGGCTTCGCCGGTCTGATGAAGGGCGGCCATATTCAGGACTCCAACTCCTTTAACTTCAACTACATCATCGGTCAGATCGCGGCCGGCGGCTACGTGGGCGAAATGACGCCCGGCTCCGTCGCGAACGCGCTGGGCGATACGAGCATTCTCGGCGGTCTGGTATCCACCTCCGGCAACCTGCTGGAGCTGGCGGACGACTTCGTTCCCTCCATCCGCAACAGCGTCACGACCTGCATCCCCTGCGGCGGCGCGGTCCGCGCGCAGGCGGCGTCCGACAGCGCGATTCAGCGCGGCATGGCGGGCGGCTACGCCGGTCACAACAACGGCGGCCAGATCTGGGGCAACGACGATCACCCCTGGAAGGGCGAAAACGAGACCATCGAGAACGAAGAAAAATACAAGGGTCCGAAATCCGAGTGCGCGGCGATCCGCATTCTTTCCGTGTTCGGCTACGAATACGCGGGCGGCTTCACCGGCCTCATGGACTGCGCCGATACCGCCGACACCGGCAGCTTGTCTCTGCTGTGGGGTCTTGTGGACGCGAACAACGTCCTCGGCGCGCTGAGCATCGTCTACCCGACCGAGGAGAACACCGCAACCTACGGCCCGCTCTCCCATCTGGATTACAACACGTGGAATATCTGGATTCGCTATATCGGCCAGTACGGCGGCTACGGCGGGCAGATGCACGCGGTTGAGAATCAGACCGAGCTGGACGCGATGCTGAGTAACTACATCTACGGCTACACCGTCACGGCGGGTCGTCCCGACTTCGGCGTCGGCGCGCTGATCTCGGTCGGCGGCTGCGCGGGCGGCTACGTCGGCGCGATGCGCAGCGGCACGGTCACCAACGGCCAGGCGCATGACGTCAAGCAAGTCAAGGGCATGCGCGCGGCGGGCGGCTTCGCGGGCGAAATGGTCGCGGGCGGCGCGGCGAATCTCGGCAGCGTCGATCTGCTGGGGCTCAACCTCGACCTCGGACAGCTCGTGCGCGGCGCGCTCGACGTGTTCGTTCCCTGCGTCAAGACATCCTCCGTACGCGGCTATCAGTCCGGCATGGTCGTGATCGCCACCGGCGACAGCTCCACGCACGACTGCGGCAACGCGGGCGGCTACGTGGGCAGCGCCCACGGCGCGCAGATTTGGGGCGACAGCGACGAAAGCGACAACCCGAGCGCCGGCTGCAACGTCACCAACCTGCGCAAGGTGCAGGGCACGCGCTACGTCGGCGGCTATGCGGGCGACATTACCGCGGGCGCCGCGGCGGACGTCAACACCAACGCGTCCGACGGCTTTATGCAGAACGTGCTCGACCTCCTCGTGACCTCGCAGGAGAGCGTCGCGTCCGTGCTGAACGCCACGCTGACCACCATCCGCAACGCCTCCGTTTCTCCGGCGGATCCCGCCTGGGGCTTCACGGTCGAGGGCTATAACGGCACGACCCCGATCCGCGCGGGCGGCTTTGCAGGCTCCGTGGAGGCGGCCGTCCTCGGCGACCGCGACGGCGAAACGAACCTGACCGTCACGGGTCTGCGCGGCGTCGACGGCGGCGACTACGCCGGCGGCTTCTTCGGTCTTGCGGACGTTGCGGGCGTTGCGAACGTCGGCAACAACTCCACCAAGATTCTCCAGCTTATTCAGGCGGGGCAGGTAAGTCTGCTCGACGCCTTTAGACCCTACATTTATCACGCGAGCGTGACCGGCGTTGCCGAGGGCATCGTCGTCCGCGCGACCACCGCGCAGCAGTCCGGCGTTCTGGAATCCACCACCTTCTCCGGCTGCGCAGGCGGCTTCGGCGGCGCGCTCCTGAACGGCTCCTGCAAGAACTCCACCGTGACGAATCTCAGCAGCGTGGACGGTCTGAACTACGTCGGCGGATTCGTCGGACACAGCGGCAAGAGCGGCGTTCTGGACGCGGACGACGTGGAGCTCACCGACGATATCAACCTGCTTGCCCTTACGGCAGGCGCGCTGGACGTCTTCGGCTCTCATATCGAAGACTGCGGCGTGACCGGTATTTCCAAGGGCTATACCGTCGCGGCGGCGAACGGCAGCGAACCCATTGCGGGCGGCTTTGCGGGTCTCGGCGATCTCTCTAAGATCTACCGCTGCACGGCGACCAATCTGAAGCTCGTACAGAGCGATCAGATCGCGGGCGGCTTCATCGGCAAGACGACGATGGCATATCTCGTCTCCGCGCAGGTGAGTTCTTCTATCGTCAACCTCGTACTGTACGTCGTCAACGCCCTCATTCGCATGCTCTATATCGACGAAATCGAGGACATTGATTTGGTAGACCTCGACCTCGGGATCGCCGAGGTGGCAGTTGCAAGCGACGGCGATCTGCTCCGCGTCGAACTGCTGGGACTGCCGATCACGGTCGGTCTGGCGCAGCCGCCCCAGCAGGGCGTGTCCAACACCGCGCAGATCACGATCGGCGACTCCTACATCGAGCTGCCCTGCGACGAAAACGGCCTGACCAGCGACGGGCAGAGCAACCTCACGGTGCATCTGTTCAAGGGCAATCACTCCAACACCGAAAACTGCACCGTCACCGGCATTGCGTCCGGCTACGACGTGCTGGCGGGCGGCGCGACGCAGCAAAACGACGGCTCCTCCGCCAACGGCTACGGCGGCGGCTTCGTCGGCTACAACGACGAGGGCGTCTTCAAAGGCTGCACGATGCTCCTTTGCGACGTGATCCGCGGCACCTCCGGCAAGGTCGGCCCGTTCAGCGGCACGACCTCGATGCAGTCCGTCTATTCGTTCAACTCGGTCGACGCGATCGAGGGCGAGAACAATAAGTACTCGATCTACCGTGACGACGCCTCCGCCACGGCGGTGCAGACCGCAGGCGGCACGACCTTCGGCACGGCGACCGCGGATCAGACGACCGGATACAAGCGGTTTGAGGTGACGCATTTGGGCGTGATCGACACCTACGCCGATCTGGAGGACGCTGTCCTCGTCGGCGCGGACGATCCCGACCTCAAGGCCTACGAGAGCGCGGCGAAGTGCGTGCTGATGCTCGACACGCCGGTGCTCCGCAACCCGCAGGGTCTCGTCCCCGAGACGGCGGATATGCAGGATCCCTGCGAGCGGACGGTTCATCTGACGATCAACAAGGTCTGGGACGATCTGGACGATCTGACGGGCGTGCGTCCGGCGCAGGTCACCTACACGATCTACCAATACACGACCGACCGCACGCAGGCGCAGGTCTATCAGACCGTCACCCTCTCCGCGGCAAACGACGAAAACGCATGGAGCGAGGCGGTCTGGCAGAAGCGGATCGACGGTCTGCCCGCCACCGTGCCGAACAGCGATCCCGTTGTTCCGTACCATTACTACGTCGAAGAATCCGCGGTCAGCGGCTATTACAAGACCATCGACTACGCGGATTCCAACGTGGCGGATAAACTGACCTACGCCGCGAACGACGGCTACGTCTCCCGTACGCTCAACCAGATCGTGCTCGATCAGGTCATCGTGGTGGACTACGGTCTGCCCGTACCGGTCAGCGTCACGGAATACTATCAGAGCAAATACGACTTCGGCAAGAACAACCTGACCTTCAGCGGTCTGGCACAGATCGCCGCGCTCTCTGACAACACGCAGCGCGCGGCAAACGCCGCTTTCACGACCGAGAGCAAGCGCCTGACCTACGGCACCGCCGCGATGGAAGCCGTTTCCCACAAGCTGCTCTACACGCCCGCCAACATGCAGATGACTTCCACCGACAAGGTGGCGGTCATGCTGAGCTGCACGCAGGCGGACGGCAGCACCCGCTACATCTACGGCACCGTGACGATCGTTCCCGCGACGATCATGTACTACGAGGACAGCTTCATTACCTTTAACGGCAGTTGGGTGGCGGCGGAGAATTCCAACACGCTCACCGAGAAGCAGTCCGAGGACCGTCCCGGCAGCGACACGCTGGACGACGACAACGTCTACGGCTACGACGACGCTTACTCCACCAGCACGACCTACAGCCTCGGCTCGGCGATGATGACCGAGGTCAGCGCCGCCAACGCAGGCGCATGGCCGACCGCGACCTTCACCTTCACCGGTACCGGCTTCGATCTGATCGGCGTGACTGACAGCACGACCGGCTTCATGACCGTGCAGGTCTATTCCGGCACAGAGGCGACGGGTACGGCCATCAAGAACTGGGCGGTCGATACCTACTACGGCTGTGCCTGCGAGCAGGACGGCTACGTCCGCTACTACTGCCTCTATGACGGCGAACGCTGGCACGGCTCCAAGACCGTGACAGAAACTGCGGGTACTGTCGGCACGCAGGAGGGCGGACATGACGTGGTCAACGAGCTTCCGAGCAATCCGACCGCGGGCGACGTTTGTATCCTCTACCGTCCGAACTTCGTCTGGACGGCGAGCGCAGACCGCAGCGACACGATCTATCAGATCCCCGTGATCTCGAGCGGCGATTCGCTCGAATACGGCACCTACACCGTCGTCCTCACGGCGATGTACGCAAGATTCTTCGATCACAACGCCGCCAACGCCAGCACGAGCTACAAGCTCTACGTAGACGCCGTGCGTATCTACAAGCCGGCGCAGAACCTTGACGCGGTCTATTACACGATGGATCACGAGGGCTGGCCGCAGTTCACCGAGCTGCGCAGACAGCTCCTGACCAACGATGACTTCGGCGTTGTCGGCACGGACGAAAACGATCAGGACGTGAGCGGCGCGGTCTTCATGGACGGTCTCGGCATTGCCGGCACGATCAGCGACTACAACAACGTCGGGCCGAACAACGAGATCTATCTTGCGCCCGGTCAGGCGGTTGCGTTCGCGCTGAGCTGTGACGACGCGGCGCACGTCGATCGCGTCCACCTCAGCATGAAGATCATCAACGAGACTTACGCCGACATCATGCTCCTCAACGGCGAAACGGAGCTGCCGCTGAAGGTCGTGACCGGCGCGGACAGTTATTACGACGTCACGCCGATCGTCGAATGGCAGGAGGGCAACGAGAGCGCGATCATCGTGATCTCCAATCCCGCGACGCGCGACGACGGCACGCCGAACACCGCCATCGTTTCGATGACCAACCTCAAGGTCACCTACACCCAGCAGCCGACGCAGCAGCAGGCGACGCGTCTCGTGATGCGCCCGCAGCTTGCGCAGCGCGCGCTGGAGCTGATCGGCGCGGTCGAGCTGACTCCCATTGAGCTGGACGAGGGACTGAGCTTCCGTTCGGCGTCCGTGAGCCTGAGCAGCGACTTCGCGGTCAACTTCTACGTGGAGACCGCGCTGCTCGACGGCGCGGAGGATTGCTACGTGCTCTGCACCAAGACGCTCTACGACGCGGACGGCAACGCGACCGGCCATGAAACGCGCAAACTGACCGGCGTACCGGCAGAGGAGCTTACGGTCTTTACGTTCCGCAATATCGCCGCGACGGAGATGGGCAGCGAGCTTTCTGCCACGCTCTACGTCGTGAAAGACGGCGAGACGCTTGCGAGCGAGCCGCTGACCTACAGCGTGCAGCGTTACGCGCAGAACATGCTGGCAAGGACGGACGACGCGGCGCTCAGGACGCTGCTCGTTGACATGCTGAATTACGGCGCGCTGGCGCAGGAATACTTCAGCTACAACACCGCCAATCCGGTCAACGCCGTGCTGACGGCGGAGCAGCAGGCTTACGGCACTGAGACGACGCCGGCGATGCAATCCTGTAAGGAGCGCATCGAAAACGACGGCTGTCCGATCCCGATCATCTCCTGCACGCTGGAGCTGCGTGAACGCGTCACGATCCTCTACGCCTTTGATCTGTCCGAATACAGCGGCGCGTTCTCCGACCTGGAGCTTGTGATCTCCTGGCAGGACGAGAACGGCGCGGCACAGAGCGCGGTCGTCGACGGCGCGAACTTCGTGCAGACGACGGGACGCTACTGGGTCACCTTTGACGGACTGAACGCGGCGCAGATGCGCACGGTCTGCACGGCAGAGCTGCGCGAGAAGCAGAGCGGCCGCCTCGTCAGCGACACCGTCCGCTACAGCATTGAATCCTATGCCGCGTCCAAGTCTACCGACCCCGACGCGCTGCTGCGCGAACTGACGGTCGCAATGCTGCGCTACGGCGACGCAACGGCTGCGTTCTGCAGCAAGTGAAAGGAAGCGAATCCATGAAAAAAGCATATCATGCCCCCGCGCTATATTACGAGAGCTTCCAGCTTGCGCAGAATATCTCGGCAGGATGCGAAGGCATCGCGAACTTCGAGGACAACGGATGCACGATCTACATCACCGACCTGGGCTTTTCCATCTACGCTGATACCGCCATTTGCAATTACGTTCCGCCGAACGGTGACGATACGATCTGCTATCATGCGCCCAGCGAAATGAACAACGCATTTTCCTCATAAACGAAAGGGGCGGTTTTGTTCTGCACAAAACCGCCCTTTTCTGCAAAGAAGGGAAAGCTATGGAATTTGTAACACGATGGTATTGCGTCGGCAATCTGGGCTTTTGCGTGCAGGGGCCGGCGTATCCGGAACAACCGAATATGGCGGCCTTCCGTGTGGAAGGCGGCGATCCCGCGCAGCCGCGTATCCGCATAACGCTCGGCGAGCCGTCCGAAGCGACGGAGCTGCCCTGCGTGTCCAAAACGAAGCTGAAAGCCTGCTATCAGCGCGGCAGCGAGCGCGTGCGGATTTTCTATCGGGAGGATCATAAGGAAGGCGTTTTGCTGCGTGCGGAGGATCATCCGAACGGCGACTGCGACGTGACCATCGCGCAGGATGCGCTGAGCGGCTTGGGCGGCAAGCTGGTTCTGCAGCTTGTGGATCTGCCGCGAAGACTGTTGGCGCGCGAGGGCGTGTTCCTGCACGCTTCGATGATCGAAGCGGACGGACGCGCGATCCTCTTTACCGCAAAGAAGCAGACCGGCAAATCCACGCAGGCGGAGCTGTGGCGAAGGTTTCGCGGCGCGCGCATCCTGAACGGCGACCGCGCGCTCCTGCAGTGCAGGAACGGCGTCTGGCACGCGATAGGCTCTCCCTTCTGCGGCACGTCGGAGTACTGCGAAAAGGCGGAGCTGCCGCTGGCTGCCGTGGTGCAGCTTTCGCAGGCAAAGGAAAACCGCGTTTCCCGCTTGCCGGCAAAAGCGGCGATCGCCGCGTTTCTGGAGGGCTGCACCTACGAGCCGACCGACCCCGTGCAGACGGACGCGGTAATTGACCTTGCGCTGGCGATCTATCGGGACGTGCCATTCTATCATTTGGCCTGCCTGCCGGACGAGAGCGCCGTTGTATGTCTGGAAAAGGCGTTACGGCAAAGCGGCATTCGGAGCATCTCGGGATAGTAAATCTCTTCGATGCGGCTTGTCAGGGCATTACCCTGACACTTCTTTGCAGAACGTTCAAATCGGCAACGGCGCGCCTTGCAGGCGCGAAACGACGAAAAAGCGGCTCCCGGAGCATTCCGGGAGCCGCTTTCGTTGTAAAGATACGCCGTGATGCAGTTTATTGCGCCTGCGTTTCCGGGGCTTCCCCGGTGAGCGGCAGCTTGGTTCTCGCGATCGCGTCGTAGATTTTGCGGCACGCGACGAAGAAGATCAGCCCGATCGCCAGGATCACTCCGCCGATCAGCAAAAGCCGCAGCGCGAACGGATTTGCCACCAGCTTGATGAGGCTGTTCTTCGTGATCGCGGAATAGATCAGCCCCACGCCGGCGATCAGAGCCAACAGACCGCCCAGGATCAGGCAGGTCATGCCGGTGAAGGAGAAGGCGCTGTAGACCGACTTCCGGTTTGCGAGGAAGATCAGCGCGATGAACGCCGCTGCGAGGACGATCGCCCCGATCAGGGCGAAGACCGACAGAAAATAAGAGATCAGCGTGAAATTGATTCCGGATTCCTTCTCGATCCACTTCCACGTGACCTGCTCGGTGCCGAGATTCGCAAACAGCGTGTCGATCTCGGTCATGTCCGCGGACGCCGTGCGCCCTCTGTCGTAGGAATATCCGAGATGGAAAATGGAGTAGCCCGTGATGCCGTAGAGCTCCTTGTCGTTCTCTTCAAAGAATTCAACGAGATTGTCCTTCGACAGGGCGTGACGGAGCGACTTGTTGTTAAACAGACTGTCCGTATAGCTCGTCAGCATTTTAGAGAGGAAATCCCTGACGAACGGCTTGTTCAACGCCTTCGCCAGATCGCGGTCTTTGATGCCGTAATCCTTTTTGAAGTTGACGCCGCAGACCTCCTCGAGAAACTCGGTAAAAGGTACGACCTCGCCGTTTTTCAGGCTGTTCGCCGTCATTTCCGACGCGTCGTAATCGTTCATCATCGCTTCGTAGCCGCGTTCGTTGAACGTCATGCGAACTGTGCCGAGAAGCGCCGCGTAGAGTCCGGTCAGGAACAGGAGCACGCATAAGAAGATCGAAAGCACGGCAACTCCGGCGCCGGGCTTCTTGTGCGGGACTTTCGCCTTCGACGCCTTTACGGCAGGCGATTTGCGCGGCGTTTCCCAGACGGGCTGCTGGGGCTGTTCCCACGCCGGTTGCTGGGGCTGCTCCCAAGTCGGCTGCTGGGGCTGCTCCCAAGTCGGCTGTTGGGGCTGCTCCCAAGTCGGCTGCTGCGGCTGTTCCCACGCCGGCTGCTGGGGCTGTTGTTCTACGGGCTGCGGAGCGGCTTCCGGCTCCGGCGTCTGCAGGCTGCCGATCGGTCTTCCGCAATCCGGACAAAAGAGCATTTCATCGGATAATTGCCTGCCGCAATGAGGACAAAACATGTTTCAACCCTCCATTTCGTATTCTCTGTTGATTATACCAATCTCTTCCAGAGAAATCAACATAAAAGCCGCTGTTCGTGACAAATATGACAGGCGACGGGGGAATCATTCCGCCTGATACCGCGAGACGAGCTCGATGCGGTTGGAGCAGGCGGTCTTTTTCAAAAGATTGTGGACGTGGAATTTCACCGTGCTTTCGGTAACGAAGAGCTGGGCGGCGATCTCCTGCGTGGAGAGCCCGTCCAGGATCAGGTGCAGCACTTCGCGCTCCCTTGAGGACAGATCGCAGGCGGCGCAGAAGCTTTCAAAGCGTTCGCGCTCGCTGCGGATGGGCAGCGGCACGGGCAGATAGAGCCGCTGATAAAGCAGGAAGGCGCAGACGACCGCCGTCATAAACAGCGCGGCCGCCAGACCGACCAGCAGGGCGGTATGCGCCGCCAGCAGGACGCAGCCCAGCGCGCCGAGCGCGTCACCGATCCGTCCGAAGAGCAGACCGAGACCGGAACGCCAGTGCGTTCCGGCTTCCTTCTGCGCAAGGTCGCAGAACAGCAGCACGCGGTACACCGAAAAGAAACCGGAGAGCAGATAACTGAGGATCCAGAACACGATGCTCGGGCCCAACTGGTCGCTCAGCAGAATGAGAAGAAACGGCACGCCGAGGGAGGCGACGCAGGCGATCGCGCCGAATTTACGCTCGCGGTCGCTGAGAAGTCCGGCGACGATCAGCCCGATCGCGTAAAAGACGCGGCTGAGTTCAAGGTCGATCCCCTTTCGCAGATCGGCGGAGGGGAAGGAAAAGCCGAGCCCCTTCACCAGACTCAATAGCACGACGCTGACTGCCGCGAGCCAAAGCAGGCTCCGGCTGTGCGCAGACGGGGAAGGCGCGTCCGCTTTTGCAGACTGCGGCTCAGTCCAAAGCAGCCATACGCACAGCGCGGCGAGCGCGGTGTAGACCGGCAGCGCCGCCCATGACCGCAGGAGATTCCCGTTGCCGAACAGGGAGAGCAGCCATGCCGCGAGGCTGGCAAGCCCGTAGCCGACGCCGAAGGTGCGGCCGCGGCGATCCCATTCCACGGCGGCGGACAGCCGGTGCAGGTAGAAGCCTGCGAGAAGACCGTGCAGAAGATTCATGCAGCCGCCGAAAATCAGAAGCGGCGCCGTTCCCGCCGCCAAGACCGCGAGCGCGGTGCAGGCAAGGTCGGCGAGCGTGAAAAGCATGAACGGAAGCCTGCCGGGAAACGCCGGCTTTTGCCGCGCCGCAAGCGCAAAGATCAGCAGACCGAGCGCCTGCAGGAGATACCCCGCGACCTCGGCGGCGAGCTCCACGCGCACGCCGTCCAGCATATCCAGAAGGCGGTACAGCCATGACAGATAGCCTGCGGAAGTCCACAGAAAACAGAGGAAAATCAGCAGCAGACAGCGCGTCTGCCGGGAAAAGGAAAGACGATGCAACAGCTCATCTCCTTTGTATCCGAATACCGATATTATAGCGGGATCACGGGCGTTTTGCAAGAACTAACCCAAAACTGACCTGTACAAATGCGCCGTTATATGAAAGAATCAACGTGTAAGACAGGGAAAGGAGGCGGCTTATGGACGTCAGAGAGTACCCTTACGGAAAGAGCGTGCTGCTCAACGCGGTCTACGACGTGCTGGAGCGGCTGGCGATCCCTCTTTCTTCCGCGGACAGCCGGACGGGCGTGATCCGCTTTGCCGGAGGAAAGATGGAACTGACTGCCGTTCTGCGCGACGGCGGCGCGGCGACCCGCGTCGAGATCGAAAGCGCAGGGCGGGAGCTGGCGACCGTTCTGCTCGACGAGCTGCACGCGACCCTGCAACATTATTTTGAAATGAAAAGGAGAACTGCCGTATGAAAACAACGAGATGGTTGAGCGTCGTCCTCGTACTGGCGATGCTGCTGTCGCTTCTGCCGCTGTCCGCAGGCGCGGAGGGAGAGGTGACGCTGATCCGCGAGCTGGAGGTCGACATGGCAAAGGTGCCGATCGGCGTGCCGGTCAAGCCGGAGGAGCTGGTCTCCATTCCGGAAGAAGCGCCGTATCAAATCGCCATGACGATCTGGAACGGGCCCGGCGGCAACACCGCCATGACCTTCGAGGCGGGCGAAAGCCGCACGATCCGGGCAATTTTTGCAGTTAAGAACGCGCTCTATCAATACGCCGACGATCTGAGCATCAGCGTATCCGGCTGCGACGGCTTTGAAGTCGACAGCGCCGGCGTTGCCAGCGTGATGCTGTTCATCACGGTGACGGCAGAGGACCCGACGATCTCCGAGGTGACCGTCCGCATCCTTCCGCCGAAGGAAGGCGAGAAGAGCCTCGAGGTCGCGCCGAAGGTCACGGTCGACGGCTGGGACTGCTGGCTCAGTTCGACCTCGTGGCTGACGACCTTGAACGGCTACTCGACCGAAATGCTGGACGTGACCTTTGAAAAGGGCAAGACCTACTACGCCTGCGTCCTGCTGCAGGCGGCAGGAGACAAGGAGTTCAAGAAGGGCGAATACATCAGCAGCGGTGCCGACGAGACCTGGTACCGCTACGAGGGCTGTACGGTCGAAGGCGGCACGCTGGAATTCCAGGCCGCAAAGACCTTCTCGGACGGCGACTTCCTGTTGCTGAAGATCGCCGTTACGCCGCGTTCCGCTGACGCGATCGACCCGATCCTGGCGGTCGAGGTCGGCGTCTTCCCGCCGATGGCGGGTACGCGTTCCGACGACCGGAGCGCGGAGCGCAACGTCTCCTTCCCGAACGACCGGCATTGGGAGCTGCGCGACGCCAACTGGGAGACCGAGCAGCCGGACGGCACCTTTAAGGAATGTTACGAGACGCCCTTCGAGGCGGGCGAGACCTACTACATGTGGATCGAGCTGGAGGCCGACCGCGGCTACGCGTTCAGCCAGGGCGGCACCTACGGCTACACGGACGCGATGGCGTACGGCGACGTCGTTCTGTTGAGCGACTCGGTCGGCGTCACGAATACGATGGACGGCGACGGCAACCTCTACAGCTTCGTCAGCTTCCGCGTTGCCTTCACACCCACGGTCCCCGGCGATCCCGTTCCGCTCCCCTCGGTCGACCTCGGCTTTACCCCGCCCGCGGTCGGCGAGGAGATCAACGTGCTGACGGTCGGCGACTGGGCGATCCAGTATCCCGCGCCGTGGGTGACCCTGCCGGACTGCGAGACGCGCTATGCGTGGTACACGACCGGCGTGTCTTGGGTCGATGCAGCGGGCGAACAGATCAAGGACAGTTTTACGATCACAGCGGGCGAGACCTACCGCGTCCGCCTGCAGCTCGAGCCGACCGGCAACTACGTCTTTGCAGACGGTATGCCGGTGAACGTGCCGAACACGGAAAACCTCCAAACGGCGCGCTCTGCCGACGGCGTCCTCACGATCGACTTTGAATGGACGGCGCAGGGCGGCTCCGGCGAGAACGAGTACTTCGGCGTTTGGATGTGCGACGTCGAGCAAACGCCCAACGTCGGCGGCAGCGTCGCGATCTTCTACGAGCTGCCCGACGGCACTTTCCCGCCGGACAGCGGGCAGGAGTGGACGTCCTCCACCAACCAGACGGTGCCAAAGGGTACGAAGGTCACGCTGGAGGCAAGACCTGAGAGCGGTTATCATTTCAAGGGCTGGTATCAGGCGAATATCGACAAGGCGAATGAAACAGACCCGCACTATCTCTCCGGCGACTTCATCAGCGGGAGCAATCCCTATACCTTCACCGGCAATCCCTGCGGAGAGGGCTACAGCCCCTATATCTGTGCGGTGTTTGAGAAGGACGTGGAGCTGATCCCCGTCAAGCAGGTCACGCTCTATCCCGACCGCCCCTCCGACGGCAAAACGACCGACACGGAGGAGCCCTGCGTCGGGCAGCTCGAATGGGGCTTCGTCTTCAGTTCCGTCCGCTGGGCGGACAGCGAAGGCAAGGCGCTGACCGCGCCGCAGACCTTCGTGGACGGGCAGACCTACTATATCGCCGTCACGCTGCGGTCCTACTGGGCGTCCGACGGGCATTATTACTTCGTGCAGGGCGGCGAGGACAAAACGACCGTCGCGGTCGAGGGCGGCGAGCTGATCGGCGAGCCCGCGATCACGAACGTCAGCGGTCAGCCCTCTACGATGGAGCTGCTGATCGCGGTCAAGGCGATGGTGAAGCGCCCCGCCGACCAGATCCAGATCTGGCTCGGCAACACCGACGGCAGAGGCGTCCCCTTTACCGGCATGGGCGGCAAGGTTGCCGTCGAATATACGCCCAGCGAGCCGAACGTCTGGGGGTTTGACGCGAAGGACGGCACGGACTACGTCGCCGGTGAGATCGTCCAGTTCTATCCGGGCGACGAGATCACGGTCTACGCCAAGGCAGACGAGGGTTACCGCTTCGTCGGCTGGTACGACGTCAACATCGAATGGGGCCCGGAGGAGGGCGCCAGGAGCTATCAGGGCGACGTGATCCTCACGGATCACAGCATCACCTATAAGCCCGGTGTGACGGTCTTCGAGGGCCGCACCGAGCCGCAGCGTTACGTCTGCGCGGTCTTCGAAGCGGGCGAGGAGACCTGCAAGCACGAGCACGTCGGCACAAGGCACAAGGATCCCACCTGCACCGAGCCCGGCTATGACCGGCAGATCTGTGACGACTGCGGCGCAGTCATCTCCGAGACCGTGATCGCCGCGCTGGGGCACAATATCGTGAAGGACGAGGCGGTCGCGCCGACCTGCACGGAGAGCGGTCTGACGGCAGGGGAGCACTGCACGCGTTGCGACTACAAGGTCGCGCAGCAGACCGTTCCCGCCCTCGGGCACGCCTGGGACGAGGGCAAAGTCACCACGCCCGCGACTGCGACGAAGGACGGCGTGAAGACCTACACCTGCACGCGCTGCGGCGCGACGAAGACCGAAGTTATCCCCGCGACCGGCGAAGATCAGCCATGCGACGGCGGCGAAAACTGCCCGTCCAGGAATTTCAAGGACGTGAACGCGGGTGACTGGTATCACCTGGCGGTGGACTTCGCGGTGGAGCGCGGGCTGTTCAAGGGCATGACGGAAACGACCTTTGAGCCGAACACCGCGATGACGCGCGGCATGCTCGTCACGGTGCTGTGGCGTTACGAAAACAGCCCGAAGGAGGGCAAAAACGAGTTCGTTGACGTGAAGGCGGGCGACTGGTATGAAGAAGCCGTCGCATGGGCGGCGGAGCACGGCATCGTCACGGGCGTCGGCAACGG
>JAFROD010000037.1 GCA_017429835.1 Oscillospiraceae bacterium | reverse complement strand
GCGCGGATTGCCGTAGCCTTCGGGAACCTTGACGGTATAGACGACGTCGATCTTGCCGTTCAGGACGAGGGATCTGGATACGATCGCGAGCGTTTCCACCACGGGCTCCTCTGCGCCGCAGAGCGTGCAGACGCCGCCGCTGTAGTCGTGCGCCTCGTCGTCGGTCAGGATCGTGCCGCAGACGGAGCAGGTCTCGTCGTGCGTGCCGTCGCCGTTGTCGGCGTAGACGCCGGTGTGACCGAGCGCGGAAACGGCTACGCCGGCAGTAACGGTCTCGCCGCAGGTATCGCAGACGTAGTCGCCGGAGTAACCGGCGGTCGTGCAGGTCGCGGCGACCGCGCCGGTCAGCGTGGTGTTCTCATGCTGGCAGGCGGTGAACTTGATTCGATAGGCGCCTATCCGGCTTTTGACGCCGTAGGACATGGCGTAGGCGTTGACCGTCACGGTATCGCCGAGGCTGCCGCTGAGGGCGATCCCGTTGCGGCCGTTGTAGGTCTGCTCTACGGAGGCGAAACCGCTGACCGTGTAATAGATCGCCTCGCCGCCGATGTCGGCAACGTCCAGATACAGCGTTGCGACGGTGCCGACCACCTCCGTTGCCGCCGCGTCCGCAGTCACCGCAGAAGCGATCCCGTGTGCATTCACCGCTTCGCCCGCAGGCTGCGCAACTGAAGTCGGGCGGGTGATGACGTAGTGGACGCTTTCGTTCGCATAATAGTCGTCATACGTCCGCAGCCATGCCATGACCGTCTCGGAATAGTGGTTGAGGAACATGCGGCTGTAATTGTAAAGCGCAGTTCCCAGCACGCGGCGGTTATCGCCCATGCTGGTTGCTACGTCAGGATCGTTTCGATCCTGATAGAGCATCGTCAGAAGCAGATCGCCGAGAGTGTACCAATCCTCTTCCAGCCGCGCCTTTGCGTCTGCCGGAACGGCGTCGAGCAGGCCAAGCTTTACCAGCTTGGACCAAAGATCCTCCAGATCCTCCTCTTTGCCGGCCTCGTCCAGGCTGCCGTAGTTTTCGAGCGTATTGATGATGGTTCCGATATCCGTCACGTTGATAGCGCTTCCGAACAGACCGACGTTGCTCCCGAAGATGCCTGCGCTGCTCATGGTCGTACGCAGGGCGTCGCTGAACGCTTCGGTCTGCTGCGGCGTCAGACCGTAGATGGTCTTGAAAACGTCACGAATCGCCCCTTGATAAGAGCTGTGCGTCTTGTTATTCAGAACGAAGGGGCTGGTGTATACCGTCCGGCTGGTCGCTTTCCAATCCACGACTTTTTGAATGAGATAAGCAGTGTAAGCTTCCCGGGACATGGAGCAGGTGACCGTGGGATTGAATCCGCTGCCGAACACCGCGCTGGAATAGTTGATCTCTGCGAATGCAAAATAATCGTCATAGATCATGTACGGGTTCAAAAGCTGATACTGCCGCAGCATCTCTGCCCGCAGCGGCAGATAGGCGGCGTTTTCCGCGCTGTTGCTCGTCGTGTCGACCGGAACTACCAGATAGTCGTTGTCACGGTAGGTCGTGATAGTTCGCCCGCCCGCCGTGATCATCTTCTTTACAACGGTGTGGGTGAAATCCGCGTAGGTAAAGGTGTACGCGCTTTCCTCCGCGGGCAGACCGGTCGTCGCCAGGGTTGACAGACCGGGCAGATAGTGGTCGATGCCGTAGCGCTTAAAGCCAAACGCGGTCATGGCGACGTAAGGCACGGGGTCGATCGCGCTGATGGCGTTATGCAGGGTAAAATACTTTTCCGGATGGGAGGTGAGGAACGCCTGCGCTGCGTCGGTGCCGCCCTGCGGGGCCTCGAAGGTGTAGCTGATCACCTGATTATCGCCGATGGCAAAGGCGCGGCCTGTCATGGAGCTGCCCGTGACGTATTTTGAGAGGGGCGCGCCGGCGTTCGTGTCGGACAATACCGTGCTGACGTCGATGGTCGGACTTGCCCCGTCGATCAGCCGCCTTGCCACAAGGTTGGCGGTCGCGCCGCCGCGGGAATAACCCACGACCCAGAAGATCAGCCGGCCCTGCTGCGCCGCGGCGGTCAAGCCGTAATTGTCGATATAGTCCAGCAGCTCGCTGTAAACCATGTTGGCTGCCGTTGCAAAGCCGAGGGCTTCTCCTTCGACCGTTTCGCCGCCTGCGCCGAGTGTAAAGTTGCTCGCCCATTCGTCCTCGTAGCCGTTGCTTCGCACCACGACCGGCACCAGAATTTTTCCCGTGTCCGTATTGTCTGCGGTTTTCAGCGCCTTATGGGAGATCGCCACGCCGATCGTGTCCATCATGGGCTCGGAGAGCTCCATTTCGTTTGCGTAGAAATCCGCGTCGGAAAATCCGAGATTTGCAAGAAGCTGGCGAATATGGGCGTGCTTGTTGTTGTAGCGTACCGCAGTCAGCTTGGCGTCCGGTGCGGTTCCGGTATAATACTGCGTATGCAGGCTGCCCCAGTTGGTCGTAAAGCCGGAGGTCACCAGCGCCATGGACATGGACGCAAGATGCTCGTTGTATAACGTGGGATCGTCGAAGAAATAGCCGTCGGAATAGAAGCAGACCGCATCGTTTTCGTTGACGGAATCCGCCGCAGAGGAAGTGGAATACGCCGCCTTGATCAGTTTATAGGCACCGCTGTTGTACCCGCCGCTGACCTCCTGCGCAGAATCCAGATCAAGCGGCTGGTCAGTAGGCATCGTGTCTGCCCCGGAGGAAACGATATAAAGATAACGATACCGTGCGTCCGTCGGCTGATTGTACCATTTGAAGCCGTATCCGCCGCCGTCGTAAACGTAGGGGGCGGTGGCATAGGTTCCGGCGTCCTTGCTCAACTGCCGATCCCCGCTGACGTCGGCCGCAGTGATACCGATGACAGAGGAGCCGGTCTGGTTCGGGCTGATATAGGTTCCGGCGGAGAGATAAAGATTCGAGGTCGTGTTTCCGGTGATATGCAGCATGCCGCCGAGATTTACGGTCGCACCGGAATCGGTACTGTCGAGATACACGCCGCTGCCCGAAGCGGCGCTGTTGCCGCTGACGGTACAATCGGAAATCGTGCTCCCGCCGTATTTCAGGAAAACGCCGCCGCCCTTGCCGTAGCTGCCAAGCGCCTGATTGTTTGTGATGGTGCAGTTCTTGATTTCGCTGTCGGCAGAGCCTTCGATCAAAACGCCGCCGCCCTGATAGCTGTTCGTCTTGTTGTTGTCAATGATGACGCCGCTGATCGAGGCCGCGCCTTTATAAACGTCGATCCCGCCGCCGCCGCCGTAATTGCTGCCGTTGTTGTATCCGGCGCAGACGTTGTCGGAAATGTAGCTGCTGCCGTCGCCCCGCAGCGTCAACACGGCGTCCGTTTCGATGCCGCCGCCGTTTCGCCCGGAGTAATTGTTGCTGATGGAGCTGTTCGTCATTTTTAAGGTGCAGGTATAGGCGTTCAGAATGTTGTCGAACTGGGTGCCGTTCATACGAATACCGCCGCCATGCTCGCCGGCATAGTTATAAATCAGCCTGCTGTTTTCCAGCGTGATCGTGTTTCCCGTGCTGTCCACGTTGATCGCGCCGCCGCCGAAATTCGTGCGGTTTCCGACGACGGTCACGCTGATCAGCCTGACCGAGGTGTCTGCCCCGAGCATCTGGATTGCGCCGCCGTAATAGGAAGCGCCTACGCCGAACACGCCGCCGTCCTGCTTCGTGTAGGCGCCGGTGAGAACGGCGCCTTTGATCTCGCTTGCGCCGGACAAAAGCGTCAAAGTCCCCGGGCTGGCGGTGCTGACGTTGTAGCCCTTGATGGTGGGCTGATTACTACTGTCCAGATGCCTTGCCTGTTGTTCCGTTTCCGTTCCGCCGTCAAGAACCAAAGTGGCGCCTGCTTCGACGAGGAATACGTTTCCGTAAGAACCTGCGCTGGTCAGACCGCGGTCAATGACGTGCCCCTGCATATAGATCGTTATATTGGCGGAGGAATTGATCGTGATGCGATCGTTGATCGTAGACTTCAGATTCCAGTCTGCTTCCATTTTCACGTAGTGAGTCCCGCTTTGCTTGTGGATCGTATTGATCAAGGACGTCGTGTTGGTATAGGAAGTCCAGGTTTGACCGTCCGTGCTGTGATATCCGACAACCGTGTCGGCAGAGCCTGACAGCGTCACCGCGGGGAGGAGGGTGACAAAAAGGGCAAGCGCCAGGAGGAGGGAAACGAGTCGCTTTTTCATGTACAGTCTCTCCATTCTAAAAAAATCGTCGCAGCACCCGGACGCTGCGGTTGTACGGGACCATAATGATACTATTATACAATAGTATTATACCGTCAAGCCGCGGGAATTACAAGACATTTGGACAGATTCTTACCAAGCTGTTTTGCATACAAAAAACGAGGCACAAGAAGTGCCTCGTTTTGGTGCCGCTGACCGGACTCGCCTGCATTTTTGCCGTTGGAATAATTAAGGGATCGACCAGTGTTTGCACTGGCCGATGCAACTGCTCACCGAGCAGTTGCGATTGCCGTTCGACCCCGTTCGACGCAAGAATGAGGTCACCCCAAAGGGTGACCTCATTCTTGTAAGGGTAGATCAGAAAAGATACCGTCAGGCAGAGCGGGAAAAGGGGCCCCACGCGAGCCCAGCGGAGCGGGTCGCGTGGGGAGAAGGAGGAAGGAGGCTGCGGATATGGAGTTTTCGCGGCGCTTACGGAAACCGCGGAAACGGAATGAAGCAGCCTTCTTCCGACGTGGTGCCGCTGACCGGACTCGCCTGCATTTTTGCCGTTGGCAAAAATTGAGGTATCGACCAGTGTTCGCACTGGTCGATGCAACTGCCCGCAGGGCAGTTGCGATTCCCGTTCGACCCCGTTCAGCATATAAAACGGGACCGCCCGAAAGGGCAATCCCCTTTTATGGTGCCGCTGACCGGACTCGAACCGGTACGGTATCGCTACCAGCGGATTTTAAGTTATTAGGGGAACTTTGAAGCTGGTGGAATTTGATCCCCGACATCGGAAGATAAAACACGGTGAAAACCGCGTAAAATCAAGAGTTTTCGGCATTGGTTGCCCGAAAAATCTTGTGGTGTCAAAGTTTGCGGGAATGCGGCCAAAATGCTGATGAAAAAGAAAACGGAGGTAATTAGGAGGTAACTACGAGGTAACTCGCGGTCCTTTAATGCCAAATCGATTGGAGGAATCAATATGACAAAAAGCCTAGAAAACAGAAAATTCTATGAACTCAAATTCGCCGGGTATGACGACCTGGTTACGCCGGCTGATATTTCCAAAATGCTGGATGGTGTTAACATCAGCACGGTTAGGGGAATGCTTTGGAGATCGGAGATCAAGTCATTCAGGATTGGCAATCGGTATCTCGCTCCCAAATCCAGCGTCATTGATTATGTTCTCAGCGATGCGTATCAAGAGTTGAAAGACAGGAAGCGGGCATACCTTCAAACTAAGATTATAGAGGAAGACGTGATTGGATATCGGCTCCGTCTGCTTGCCTTCTGTTCTAAACCACGCTCAAGAAAAGAAATGATGCAGTTTCTCAATCTCTCAAGCCCCAAGGTATTCTACCGTCTTATCCTGAACCCATTACTGGAGACCGGTGAACTTCATCGAACGATCAAGAGCAGAGATTGTATCTCAACTCAAAAATACATCCGCGGTGCAATTGCAATAAAATAGGCGAAAACACATCCGTGGTGCAAATGCGATTGAAAATGACACAGAAATGTTGTAAAAAAGTCTCAATCGGCTCTTGACTTATACACTCATTGGGTGTATTATTGTGGCGAGGTGATTGATATGAACCTTCGTGAAATGAGAACGCAGCTCGGCGACACACAAAGCGAGTTCGCGGCAAGATATAACATTCCTTTCCGTACCGTGCAAAACTGGGAAACCGGGCTTCGCAAGCCGCCGGAATACATTTTAAAGCTTTTGGAAAGCCGCATCCGCGAGGATCTCGTCAACCGCAAGACGGCGGCGCTGCCAAAGTACGACCCGCACAAGCACAATCTCCCCAGGAGAAGCGATTACGTCGGCGCGATTTCGTGGCTGAAGGCGGTCCGCGATCGGATCGGAGAAAACGTTGTTTTTGCTTTGGATGAAGCGCTGATGTGTCAGGGCAGTTTCGGCGGGCGGAGCGACGAGTATATCGTATGGGTCTACGGCGACGACGCGGCAGCAAATTATAACGGCGTTGTTCTGCTCGGCAACAAGGTGAGCCAATACTGTATCGAGGAAAAGAACGGCCTTCGCTATACGAATTTCAACAGAACCCTCTACGATGCGCTTGCCAACGAAGCGATCCTGGATATGCAGGGCATCACCGAAGCCGTGAGCAGATATTATTATTCCAACAACGAGAGTTTCAGCGGCCTTTTCGTCGCTCCAGAGTATCAGGAGCGTTTCGAACGGCTTGCAAACGAAGCGAGAGAGTATTACACAAATTGAGGTATTATCGATGAATATTACAGCAGAAGAAAAACTGATGTACGACGTAATGAAGGCAATCTATGACAGCGGCATTCCCGTCAATTTCAAGGGGTCGATGGTCCTGAAGGCCTGCCTGATGGAAGCTGGATATGACGACGAAACGCGGCACACCGTGGATATTGATGCCAACTGGTATTCTGACACGCCGCAGACAGCGGAGCAAATGGTCGCGTCTTTGCAAAAGGCGATCGATAAAAACGGAATCGGTCTGAGCGTCAGCATCTACAGGATGTACGGTGAAGGACGATCTGCCGGCTTTGAACTGGCGGACAGAAGTTCCGGCGAAGTGCTGTTTACGATGGACGTCGATGTAAACCGCCCGCAGCCGCAGACGAAGATCTATGAGGTCGCCGGCGTCCGCTTTTGCGGCGTAGCGCCGATCCAGATGATTGCCGACAAGGTCGCCGCAATTTCTACCGACAAGGTGTTCAGACGGATCAAGGACGTAGTCGATCTCTATTATCTCTCCCGCGTCGTTCCGTTTGATCGTGCCGCCGTTCTTGAAACACTGAAAAGCAGTGGCAGAGAGTTGGACGATTTCAACGGCTTCCTGTATCGTTCGGATGAACTATATCATTCCTACGAGAAATTCCGTTTTGCCGGGGATGTAACCAAGCCGCCCTTCGACGAGGTGTATCACAGCGCGAAATCGTATATCAAAGACATTCTTCCCAACGATTGAAGCAGAGATAGCGGAAAGCAATAACGAATACAGCAAAGAGCCGATGAGCATTAAAGTTCATCGGCTCGTTTTCTGCCAAATGCGAAATATCGGCACCTTGTTTTTGCAAGATTGCCATTCCTCCATAACCATAAGCATACTTTTTGTTTGCAGTATGCTTATGGTTTATTTTTTGCCAAGATGGCAATCTCCTAGGGGGAGAAAACCATTGCCGCCTTGCCATCTTGTATTGGTGGCAATTGACTGCCGACGTAAATGGGGGCCAAGTTGGACCCAATTAAATGATTCGCTTTTCAGGCAGCCATAAAAGTCAGGGAGAACTGCACGATTTAACTTATCGCCAAGTTGGCGACAACTTGGACGGAAAGAATAGCAATCTGGCTTCGGAACAAGCTGGTCCGAAGTTGAAACTGTCATACCGTTTGGAAGCCGCGGCATCCTTGCGGGTTTTGCGCGTGCGGAATATGATGAATATGGCGCAGGGACATCCTGCGGCAGATCGAACGAGAAGCACGAAAACAGACGCAGAAAGGAGCAGCGACAATGAACGAACTGACTTACAGAAAAGCCGGCGATTACTTGATCCCCGAGCTGACCATCAAGCAGGAGGGGAAGCCGTTGGGCAAGTACGGCAGGATGCGAAAGAGGTATCTGAAAGAACACCGCCTGATCCTGTGGACTCAACTACTGCTGAACGGGACGCTCTATCCCCACCTGCAGGAGATCGACGAAACCGCGAACCGGCGAATGGCGCTGATGCTGCCGGAACTGGCAAAACGCAGCGGCGTGACCGAGGCACTGAAAGCCCGGGACCCGATGACCTGGGTGGGGATGATGAACAACCTCAAAGCGCAGGCGGAGGAGATCATCCTGAATGAGCTGATCTTCAACTAAGTCTCCAGCGGCAAAGATTGATGCAAGAAGAAACGGGCAGCCGGCTCGGAATCCGGGTCGGCTGCCCACCGAAAGACAAGGAGGGTTTGTTATGAAAAAAGCTATCAGCATTCTGCTTTGCGCCGCACTGTTTGCGGTATTCTGCGCCGTCCCTGCCGGAGCAACGTCACTGCATCCGTTCTCGGATGTCGTTCCCGGAAGCTGGTATGAACACGGCGTCATTTACGCATACGAAAAAGGAATGATGGTCGGTACTTCCAAAACAGAGTTTTCTCCGAACACCGATACCACCCGCGCAATGATCGTCACCATTCTGTACCGTCTGGAAGGATCTCCGGAAGTTGAACGCACGGATTCCTTTACGGACGTTCCCGATAACGAATGGTACTCCGACGCCGTCGCTTGGGCAGCGCAGAAGCACATCGTTGACGGCTACGGCAACGGGAAGTTCGGTCCGCAGGACAGCATTACCCGCCAGCAGCTCGCCGCGATCCTGTACCGCTATACGGCGTACAAGGGCATGTCTGTTTCAGCGAACGGATGGGCGTCCTCCTACCCCGACGTCGGCAGCGTCAGCACGTGGGCTGTTGCTGCAATGCAGTGGGCTGTCAAAGAAGGATACATCACCGGCAGTCTGATCAACGGGCAGGTCTTTCTCCTGCCGGAAGCGTCCGCAAGCCGCGCACAGATCGCCACGATCCTGATGCGGTACCTTAACAGTGGCGACGAGGAAGCGATTGATCTCTCCGCATTGGAAGCATACGGACGCGAATATGCCACTTCTCTCGGCTTCACGATCGACACGGCAATGACGCCGGACAATTCCAGCTATTATCCCGGCGACAGAGTTCTCATCCGTTCTATGGAGGACGGACGCCGCCTCGTGGCAGAGAACGTGCAGGTAACTGCCGATAATCTGATCGGCTACGGTAATAGCATCGCAGGATACCGTTGCAACATTCTGATCGAAAAAGGCGCAGAGGGCGAATATATCATATGGGTGATGTACGGCTGACAATTACATATACGCTCTTTCAAGCCGGTGGTTCATTCCATCGGCTTGAATTCTTATCAGGAGGTCCGCAGAATGGCAACAACAAGAATCATTCCTTTGCATCAGGCCAAAGGAAAAACCGTC
>JAFROD010000036.1 GCA_017429835.1 Oscillospiraceae bacterium | reverse complement strand
GCCGGTATCAATACCGACAAAATACGCTTTTCCCCTCGTGCCGTCCTCACAGCGTTTCACGGAAGCGATAAACCACTGCCATGAACTCCCGCACACGCTCAATATCGACACGGACATTCTCGTGGCGGCTGTTTTCCAGCTTGCCGTTTTCCTTGAAGTAGGTCCCCACGACGGCCGCGTCCCCTGCCTGCAGCTTACGGACGATGGTGTCCGGCCGGCAACCGGTGTTGCACAGGACGACGACCTCGGGATTTGCGGCCTTGACCGATGCGATCAGCTCCTCGTCCACATCCATGCCCGCCGCGTTGGCCGAGATACACAGCCCGTCCGGGGCGGCCTTGGACATCGTAGACGCCGCGATATCCGCCAGCGGCCGCGTATCCAGATTGCGATCGGATTCGGGATTGATGAAGTACAGCATTTTCAGATCGTCGAGCGGCAGGGCGGCCTTGCGGCGCAGCAGGGCGGAGAAGTCATTGTTGTACAGACCTCCGTCTCCTACATAGACGCCGGAGAAGGTTCCCCGCACATAGCTTGCTCCCACCGCAGCGGCAAGCTCGAGACAGGCCGCGCCGTCGGAGATGGCATCCACGCCGAAGGGGACGCGGATCTCGCTGCGCAGCGCGCCGATGATATAGGCCATCGCGGCGGGCGTGACCATGTCCATTTTGCGCTGATAGGGAAAGCTGAACTCGTTAGAGAAGATGATCCCGTCCACGCCCCCGTCCTGCAGGGCGTGCAGATCCGCGCGGGCGTGCTCCACGATCTCGCCGAGCGGAGTGCCCCTGCGAAAACGCGGATCTCCCGGGAGCGCGTCGAGATGCAGCATTGCAAGGATGGGTTTTTTGACGCCGAAGAGTTCTTCAGTCCAGAGCATGATGATAATCTTCCTTTCTATGTTGTACTACTGACTGTTGGAGGCAATGGGAAGCCCGCGTTTCCAGCGTCTGCCGCAAAAGCGGCTGAACAGCAGGAAAAACCGCGTCAGGTTGTCCGCGACCATGCAGCACCAGACGGCCTCCAGGCCGAGACCGAGTCGAAACACACACAGCGCTGTCAGACACAGCCTCACACCCCACATGGAAAAGAGCGAGAACAGCAGCGGCGCACGCACGTCACCCACCCCACTGAAGACACCCTCGAGAATAATGACCACGGCAAAAAACGGTTCGGACACCGAGACAATGCGAAGCACCCTCGCGCCAAGCGCGATCACGTCCTCATCCGGCGTGAAGATGCGCATGAAAAAAGCGGGAAACAAAAACAGGAAAAGGCTCAGCGCGCTCATCAGAATAACCGCCAGCAGAAGAAGTGAGGCGGAATAGTCCGTCAGCCTCTTTTCATCTCCCGCGCCGTAATGAAAGCCCGCCAGCGTGGAGGCAGCCGTCTGCATGCCGTAGCCCGGCACATAAAATGCCTGCTCGGCGGTAATCGCAATCGAATGCGCAGCCACGGCCACCATGCCAAGCCGGGCGATCAGCGCCGTAAAAACCACCTGTCCGAACATGGAGATCATACGCTCGGCCGCCAGCGGCATGCCGATAGAAAGGCAGGCGCGCATGGCCGCACGGTCATAGACGGCCCGCGCGCTTCGGCATTCCTCAACACGCCAAGCGGCAAGAAACATTCCGATACCGCCGAAGACGAAGGAAGAGGCGGTGGCGATCGCCGCGCCGGGAACGCCGAGGCCCGCGCCCCAAAGCCTCAGCCCTATGCCGAAAAAGGAAATCTCTCTTGTCGGCATGATCAGAAGCGTGTTGAGCACGATGTTCATCAGGTTCATCCCCAGATGAATCCACATCGGCGTTTTGGTATCTCCCGCGGCACGCAGGACAGCGGAAAAGATGATCCCGGAAACGCGGAAGAGCATGGGCGCGCAGATGATACCGAAATACAGCGCCGCGTCCCGCCGGATCGCCGTCTCCGCCCCGAGCCAGTCCGGGAGATGGGGACTGATCGACAGCGTCAGCACCGTCATCACGACGCCGAGTATCCACACGAGCAGCTTGGCCTGCCCTGCGGCTTTTATCATCCTCTCCCGGTCTCCTGCGCCTCTGGCCTGAGAGATACAGGCCAGAATGCCGGTCGAAACCGCCCAGAGCGGCGCGTTAACAAGCCAGGTGGTCGTGGCGCTCAGTCCCACGGCTGCAGAGGCGGCTGCTCCCAGCTGGCCGACCTGCGCGGTATCCACATATTGAACGACCGTCTGCAGCGCGGTCTCTGTTATGGTGGGCCAGGCCAGACGCAGAATGTGTCTCTGCATCCCCCGGTCGCGCAGCAAAAAAAGGGGGGAACGTGCCATGCATCCTCCTAAAGCGTTTTTCTACTCTTCCGGCAGGAAGTCGCGAAGCACCTCGCAGCTGCGGCGGATCGACTCGTGCGGATCCTCCCAGTAGATCGAGTCGTTGATCTCGAGATCGAGACCGTTGGCAAAGTCGTGCTTCTCCAGGATCCGCACGTACTCCTCCAGCTTCTCACGGCCGAAATCCCCGTCGCCGAGGATCAGGTGATGGCTGTCGGAATAGTGCACCCATTCCAGCTTCTCTCCAAAACGCTGGCAATAGTCCTCCAGCCGCTCCCCGGCCACCTCCATCGCGACAAGATCGACGCAGACGCGAAGCGCAGGCGAATCCACATCCCGCAGCATCCGCGACACGTCCTCGAGCGTGATGACGAGATTGCTCTCATAGGGCTGGAGCTGTTCGAGCACGAGCAGCACGCCGCGCGCCTCAGCCTCGTCAGCAAGTGCGCGGAAGCTCTCGACCGTGCGTTTCCAGCCCTCTTCGCGCGGCAGATCGCGCGGGTGGCAGCCTGTGTTCAGGAAGACGCGGTTTGTGCCGAAGCCAAGCGCGTCGTCCATGGCGGCCTTCATAAAGTCGACCGTGCGCCCTCGCAGCCGCGTGTCCGGCGCAGAATAGCTGAAGGGATAGCCAAGCGTTTCCGGCGTGTAAATGACGACCCGCATCCCCCGATCCTCGATCTGATGCCGCAGCTCTTTAACGCGGCTGCCGGCCTCGGCCGCGGAGGAGTAGTCGAGTCGGCAGTAGTGCGGCGCTCCGCCCCAGAGATCGACCCGGCGAAGACCGCAGCGCTCCATGGAATCCAGATAGTAGTCAAAGCTGTGCTGAACATACTGCACACTCATTACGGCCACGTCCTGCATGGTAATACGGCTCATAAAACCTCTCCTTCAGCTCATCGCATTGTATACTTCTTCTCCGTCAAGCAGTGTCAGCACAACGCGCAACGTGCGCGCCGCGGACGGCGGCACTGCGAAAAGATCACCCGAGAGGACCGTTATATCCGCTTTTTTTCCCGCCTCAAGCGTACCGAGCTTGTCTTCACAAAAAAGGTTGTAGGCCCCGCCGCGCGTCCATGCCGTCAGGAGTTCGGCGGCGGTAAGCGTGTTCTGTCCGTTGAAGGGCTCGCCGCCCTCCGGGAAGAAGCCGCCCACGGCGTGATAGACGGATTCCGGGATGTCATCGATCAGCAGCGGGAGATCGGTGCCGCAGCTCAGGAGAACGCCGCTGTCGGCCATCTTGCGCCGGTTCCAGTAAAAGCGGCCGCGCTCTTCGCCGATCTTTTCGCGGATCATGGCCAGCTTGCTCTCCCGCTCAGCGATGGACTGGATCTGCGGATAGATCTCCGCAATCGCGCCGAGCGCTCCCATGCGCTCAAGATCCTCCGGGTCGCTGAACTCGAGATCCGTGATGCTGTGACGGTTGATCAGCCGCCCATTTTCGTCGCGACGGCAGCACTCATAGAGATCCAGTACCTTTGCGATCGCCGCGTCTCCCTGCGCGTGGAGGGAAAAACGGAAGCCGTTCTCGTCCGCCGTACGCAGTTCCCCGGCGATAGCGTCCCAGTCGATGGAGATCGCGCAGAGGCAGTCCGTACCGCAGTATGCTTGTTTGAGAGCGCCCTCCATCTGGCTGATCGAACCGTCGGTCATGCGGTTATAGCCTGAAAAACGCAGATAGTCGCTGTGAAAGCGAGCGCTCATCTCTTTGCCGAAAGCGAGGTCGAGCGGCCTGTCGAAAGGCTGGCTCATAAAGCTGACACGCAGCGTCAGCTCGCCCTTTTTCTCCAGCTCTTCCAGCAGCGCGGGAAAGCCGTGGAAGTCGTCAAAGCCCATTTCCTTGACGGAGGTGACACCGCGGCTGTTGAGCAGGCGCATGTAGTCGCGAAACAGCGGCAGGATCCGCTCGCGGTCGCGCAGCATGGCGTCCTGCTGCGCGCTGTTTTCGGCATCCAAACCGAGCTTCTGCGCAGCATAGCCGGTAAAAAAACAATGCACGTCGAAAAAGCCGGGACAGATCGTGCCGTCGCCGCAGTCGAGAATGCGGCAGTTGTCCCTTATCAGCGCGCTCTCCGGTTCCCCGTGCCCGACGGCGAGGATATGACCGCCGCCCAGCGCAACGTAGCCGGCAAAGGGCGGCTCACCGGCTGCGGTAAAAACACAGGATGATTTCAAAATCAATTCCGCTTTCATGACGTCCTCCTTTGATGTTTGTCGTGAAAAAGTGCAAAAGCCGCACCGCTTTCTAAATAAGCGGCGCGGCTTCCGGCTTTGCATCACAAGAAGAGAGAAAAGAAAATGAGCTTCCGGAGCGCCTGCACACAGCGTTTCCGGATATCTGTGTTAAGCCTATCATTTTGGTCCAAAATTTTCAATAGCTTGAATGTTTTTCGTCTACTTGCTCGGAATTGCACCATCAAAACTGTCATTCCTGCTGAAAGTGGTATAAAATTCAGGCATTTTCTCCCTTCGGATCGGGATAAAACAATCAAACAGAACGAAAAATTGTTCCCCGAACTCGGTTTTTCCTCTTGACGAACAGCCCGATCCTTTTTATAATAGGACGAAAGTGGTACAATAAACACAGTTACTCATCTGTCAAGGAGGCGGTTGCAATGAAGGCTGCCATGATCGGAGACAACTGCATCGACGTCTATCGTTTCATCGACGGAAAGGCGCTCAATCGGCGCTACCCGACCGGCAATGTGGTGGACACCGGCGTCAATCTGCGCAAGCTCGGCGTACCAACCGCGATCATCAGCACCACTGGCAGCGACGACAATGGCCGCTGGATGGTCGAGACCCTGGAAAAGGAAGGCCTTGATCTGTCTCACCTTAAGATAGGCGACGGGGCGACAGCCATCACCTATATGGATATGAACGGCACCGACCGTGTACACGGCGAATATGTGGAGGGCGTACTCGAGCACATCGTATTCGATGAGGAGGACGTCGCCTTTGCCGCGGCGCACGATCTTGTGCACACGGCGCTCTGGGGCAAGGCCGACGGTGTGCTCGGCGCGATCAAGGCGCACAATCCGGCGGTTCTCATCAGCTTTGATTACTGCGACCGCCTGAGTGATCCCATCATCGAGAAGACGCTGCCCTGGGTTGACGTTGGTTTCTTCTCCTGTCATGACGAGTCCGACGCCTTTGTGAAGCAGTTTCTGCAGGACAAGGTGCAGCGCGGCATGAAGCTCGCCGTGGCCACCTTCGGTGAAAAGGGCAGTCTCGCTTGGGACGGAAAAGTCTGGACCGCTTGCGGGATCTATCCTGCGGGCAAAGTCGTGAACACCGTCGGCGCGGGAGACAGCTATATCGCCGGCTTCCTCTCCGGTCTGCTCAGGAACGAGCCGATCGACGAATGCATGCGCATCGGCTCGCGTGTGGCGGCGCAGGTCGTATCCGTATTTGAACCCTGGGTCACGGAAGAATCTTAACATATAAAAGGAGTAAGGCCATGAAGATCGGAATGTTCACCTCCGGCTACCAGCGCAATCCGCTGGAGCACTGCTTTCAGGATGCGAAGGAATACGGCTACGATTATATCGAACTCTGGGGCGGACGGCCCCATGCCTATGCCCCTGACCTTAAGGCAGGCGAGATCACGCAGCTGCGGCGCCTGATCGACTGCTATGAAATGCCCGTCGTGGGGTATACGCCTGAGCACAACGCATATCCGTACAACTATATGATCGGCTCGGAAGCACAGCGCGAGGACGCCGTGGCCTATCTCAAGCTGTGTCTTGACATGGCCAAAGAAATGGGCGCCTCCTTCATGCTGACCAGCCCCGCCAACGGCGGGTATCTGGCCACCTATGACGAGCTTTGGCCGAGGCTTGAGAAAACCATCCGTGAGCTGGGCGACTACGCCGCCAAGTGCGAGGTCAAGCTCACGGTCGAGGCGCTGACGCCCTATGAGTCCAATTTCTTCACCCGCGCCAACGATTTGGTCGAGCTGTTTCGCCGTGTCGATAATCCCTGGATCGTAGGCATGTGCGACCTTGTCCCCCCCTTTGTGCAGCACGAGAGCATCATGGCCTATTTCGACAAGCTGGGCGCGAAGATGGATCATCTGCACATCATCGACGGTGAGCAGGGCACCGACAGCCACATTCTTCCCGGCGAGGGGAGCATGCCGCTGGGCGAACTCTTCTGTGAGCTGAAGCGGATCGGCTACGAGGGCACTGCCACGCTGGAGCTGGTCACCGGTTACATCAACGAGCCGCGCTTCTACGCGCGCCGTGCCGTGAACAATGTCCGCGCCATGATGGCTGCCGCAGGGATGTGAGGTAAGGTATGACGAT
>JAFROD010000035.1 GCA_017429835.1 Oscillospiraceae bacterium | reverse complement strand
CCTTGATCACTATGTCTCTTACTTCAACAACCAGCGCCTTCATGCTGCCTTGGGCTACAAAAGCCCAGTTCAGTACAAGACCGAACTGGGCTTTCCGTAATTATACTTTTTTATTGTCTACTTTTGCTTGACAGGTGCACCGTGATTTCGGCAGCTTCCTTTTTCTTATTGCTGTTCCTTTGCGGCGAGCAGCGCCTGCGCGAGCTGATCGGGGCAGGACGTCGGTTTATACCCGCAGCGAATGCCCTGCAGAATGGAGATCACCTCGTCGACGGGTCTACCGTTTGCCAGAGCGGCAACGCCCTGCGTGTTGCCGGAGCAGCCGCCGATGAAGCGAATGTTGTTGACGACGCCGCCTTCCAGATCAAACAGAATCTTGGCGGAGCAGACGCCGTGGGTTTTATATTCATAGTGCATGCGTGATTCCTCCTTTTTTTGCATTATATCAGGTCTTGCGATTATTTTCAAGTTCCGTGATTACTTCTTCCAAAGTGTGGAATACTATCCGAAAAACCATGGAGGTAAACGATGGACGAGGAAAGATCGTTGACGCAGGAGCGTTTGGAGGATTTAGGCGCAGGTCTGACCAAAACAGACCGCGGATGCATTTATACGCTGACGATCATCGGGCAGATCGAAGGACATCAGGTCGCGCCGGAGACGGTCAAGACGACGAAATACGAGCATGTTCTGCCGTTGCTCGCGACGATTGAGGAAAGCGATGAAATTGACGGGCTGCTGCTATTGCTCAACACTGTCGGCGGAGATATCGAGGCGGGGCTTGCGATCTCCGAATTGATTTCCGGCATGAAAAAACCGACGGTTTCGCTGGTGCTCGGCGGCGGACATTCCATCGGCATTCCGCTTGCTGTTTCCGCAAAAAAGAGTATGATCGCGCCGTCCGCCAGCATGATGATCCATCCGGTCAGAATGAGCGGACTGGTCGTCGGCGCGCCTGCGACCTATCATTACTTTCAGCGCATTCAGGAGCAAATCACGGATTTTGTGACCGCAAATTCCAAAATCACCAGGGAAAAGTTCTCGGAATATATGATGGCGACGGGGCAGATCGCAACCGACGTGGGTACGATCGTATACGGCAGGGAAGCGGTGCAAAGCGGTCTGATCGACCGACTCGGCAGTCTGCATGACGCTTTGGACACGCTGCACCGTATGATCGCGGCAAAAAAGAGGAATGCAAACAGAAATTCATAAAAATGATGGAAATTTTGCGAGGAATATGATATAATCCATTAGAATGCGAAAATATGTTCCAAAACAAACAGAGGAGACCGGAACTTGAAGATTTGGGAAGCGATCCTTTACGGACTGTTCGGCGGCGTTTCCGAGCTGCTGCCGATTTCCTATACAGGTCACTATGCGCTTGCGCGCAGTGCGTTTAATATGACGCCGCTGAATGAGCGCGGCGGGTACTATATTCGTCTTGCAATTTGTATTGGCGTGATTCTCGCGATCAATATCGCGTTTCGCTCGGAAGCGCGGACGCTCGGCAGGGAAGTCCTGAAAATCACAGGCATCAAAAAGCGGAGGCGCAAGGAGCGTTACGACCGCTTGCGTGTCCGCAGCATCGTGATTGGACTCTTTGCGCTGCTGCCAATGCTGCTGTCACTGATCTTTGCGACGCTGGCAGATCACTTCTCCGGCTTGGTTTACGTCGCGCTGCTCTTTATACTGAACGGATTGATTCTCCTGCTCTGTTTGCGCACGAACGAGGGGCGCAAAGACGAGCGCCGCGTCCTTTTGTCCGATATGCTGTGGATCGGCGTCGGAAGATCCTTTTGGGTACTTCCGGGTCTTTCGTCGCTCGGCATCTCGTTGTCCGTCGGCAGAGTGCGCGGATTGAAAGACGAATACAACGTACGGCTCGCCTATATGCTGACGCTCTCCTTTGAATGCGTTGCGTTCTTTTATCATCTTATCCGCGCCTTTGTGTACGGCTCGTTCAGCTTCTCGATCCTGCTGCCGATGCTGTTTACCGTGATATTTGCCGCAGCCGCGGGCTATTTCGCAATCCAGTATTTCCGCTATTTGATACAGCGGAACAAGCTCAATCTCTTTGCTTATTACAGTTGGGAAGCCGCCGCCATCGTATTGATCCTGGCGCTGATCAACTCGTAAGGAGGAAAAGGAATGTCTAACAAATCAAAAAACAAGAAAAAAGAGCCGCAGTCGAGCAAACACGTTACCGCAACCATGCGGGAACAGCAGAACCGCCGCGAGTTTACCGGCATTTTGCTGCTTCTGATCGCGATTCTTGCGTTTTTGTGCTGTCTTCCCACGGACGCGTTCCTGCTTTCTACCGGCGCAGGGCTGGTCGGCGGGCTGTTCGGTCAGTTGGGGAGATACATATTGCCGATCGTTCTGATCGCGATTGCGATTACGCTGTTCAAAAGCAAGGACAAGCCGGTCAAGCTGCGGATCTTTTGCATGCTCACGCTGATCGTTACCGTTTCCGGCATTGCGCACCTGCTTTATGAGATCTTCTCCGGCGTCAATACGCCGCTGTCCGTTTCCGCGCTATGGGCGGGCGGCAAGGACTGGTCAAGCGGCGGTCTGATCCCCGGTCTGATCGCCGAGCTTCTGGAAGCCGCGATCACGAAATTCGGCGGTCTGATCGTATTCCTGATCCTCCTGATTCTCCAGGTGATGACAATCGCAGGGATTACGATCAACAGTCTGATCACCGCGATCAAGAACCGTCCGCCGATGCCGAATCACGAAAAAGAGCCTGCGCCGGAAGTCGATCCTGCCGAGCGTCTGGTCAATCACGTTCAGAACAAGCGTATCGAGCGCTATGAGCGCAGACATCCCCAGCGGATTTCTGATTATGACCTTCCGGTCGACGATCCTCCCGGTCTGAAGGAGAAGAAGACCAGAAAGACCCGCACGGCTTCCGCAGAGGAAGCGCCTGCGGAAGAAAAGCCGCTGCCGCTGATCGACGCGGAAAAGAAACAGGTCACGATCGACGAGATCGAGCTTATGCCGTCCGCGCCGAAGCCGAAGCCCGTCCCGCAGGAACCGGAAAAGATCAAAAAGGGCGAAGCTGCCGCGGAAGCGGTCGAAATTTCGCAGGAAATCGAAAAGAAGGCGGAAGAGAAGCAGCCGGAATACCAGTTCCCGCCGATATCTCTGCTTGATCTTCGCCGTCAGAGCATGGTCGACGCGACCGGCGAAATGCGCGAGAATTCGAAGCGCCTTGCAGACACGTTAGAGAGTTTCGGCATCGAGCCGCACATCGTCGACGTCATCCGCGGACCGTCTGTCACACGTTACGAGCTGGAGCTCGACCGCGGCGTGAAGCTCTCCAAAATCACCAACCTCGCGGACGATATCGCGCTCTCGCTCGGCGCGACCGGCGTGCGTATCTCTGCGATCCCCGACAAAATCTCCGTCGTCGGCATCGAAGTACCGAACAAGGCGATCAACGTCGTCTACGCCCGCGAAGTCATCGACTCGCCGGCATTCAAAAACAGCAAATCGAAGATTTCGTTTGCCGTCGGTAAAGATATCAGCGGCAACTGCATCGTCGGCGATATTTCCAAGCTGCCGCACATGCTGATCGCAGGCACGACAGGTTCCGGTAAATCCGTCTGCATGAACACCTTGATTCTCTCTCTTCTCTATAAGGCGAAGCCGGACGAGGTCAAGCTCATCATGGTCGATCCGAAGATGGTCGAGCTCGGCGTGTACAACGGCATTCCGCATCTGCTGATCCCCGTCGTGACCGATCCGAAAAAGGCCGCTGGCGCGCTGCAGTGGACGGTCACTGAAATGATGCGCCGCTACCGCATGATGTCTGAGGAGGGCGTGCGCGATCTGGAATCCTACAACAAGGCGATCCTCAACGATCCCGATCAGCAGCCGATGCCGCAGATCGTCGTCGTGATCGACGAGCTTGCCGACCTGATGCTCGTTGCGGCGAAGGAAGTTGAAGAATCCATCTGCCGCATTGCCCAGATGGGCCGTGCGTCCGGTATCCACCTTGTCATTGCCACCCAGCGTCCTTCTGCGGACGTCATTACCGGTCTGATGAAGGCGAACATTCCGTCGAGAATCGCGTTTGCAGTCTCGTCCGCGATGGAGTCCCGCATTATTCTCGATACGCAGGGCGCAGAAAAGCTCGTCGGCAAGGGCGACATGCTCTTCGCACCGCTCGGGCAGGGGAAACCCAAGCGCATTCAGGGCTGCTTCATCACCGATGAAGAGGTACAGGCCGTCGTTTCCTCAATCAAAGCACAGTCGCAGAGCAACTACTCTTCGGAAATCATCGAGCAGATCGAGAAACGCGCGGAGCAGACCGGCAAATCGGCTGCTTCCGCTGCCGATCCCGGTCGCGGCGCGGAGGAGACCGAGGGCGACGAGCTCCTGCCTGCCGCTGTGGAGGTCATCCTGGAGACCGGACAGGCGTCCGTCTCCATGCTTCAGCGCCGTCTGAAGCTCGGCTATGCCAGAGCCGCGCGTATCGTGGACGAGATGGAAGAACGCGGCATTGTCGGTCCGTTTGAGGGCGCGAAACCGCGTCAGCTCCTGATCACGAAAGAGCAGTGGGAGCAAATGCAGAACGGCACCTACGACCCCAACCCTCCGGTGGAGGAGGAAATCCCGTAGTCCCGCGCATCTTTGATGCGCTGAACTAAATATTATAATTGCGTTGCATCCGACTCACGGAGCGACAGCAGGAGGAAAAATGAATAAAACTAAACTGGAAACGCGGCAGATCGCGCTTGCGGCACTCCTGACGGCAATCGTTGTAGTACTTCAGGTGATTGCAAACTTCGTACAGCCGATCCCCGGCGTTTCGATCACGCTCGTTCTTGTACCCGTAGTTATCGGCGCGGCGCTGCTCGGCAAATGGATCGGCGCATGGCTCGGCTTCGTCTTCGGAGCGGTCGTTCTGGCTTTGGGCGGTGCAGCGGCATTTCTGTTGATCCACCCCGTCGGCACAGTCGTTACCGTGCTGGTAAAGGGCTCCTGTGCGGGCCTGGCGGCAGGTATCGTCTATAAGCTGCTCGAAAAGATCAATCCCTATCTGGCTGTTTTGGCTGCAAGCTTTGTCTGCCCGGTCGTGAATACCGGCTTGTTCTTTGTCGGCTGCCGTTTATTCTTCTGGAAGACGATTCAGGAATGGGGCGTCGCTGCAGGCTTTCAAAACACGTTCGCCTATATGGTTCTCGGTCTCGCCGGAATCAATTTCCTGATCGAGCTCGGTATCAATCTGCTGCTTGCGCCGACGATCCTGCGCCTGATCAGGCAAGGCAAGAAAAAACCCTAAACGAAAAATTGTATCTTTGAGCGCTGCTTCGGCAGCGCTCTTTTTTTGTCCTAACGTACGTCTTGTCCGCATAGAGTGTTGCAGGAGTGAAAACGACATGGACGAGATCAGACAGGCGTGCGGTATCCTTCCGCCGGAGATACGGGATATCATTCTGCGGCTTCCGTATGCGGCGGAGATCGAGGAAATCCGTCTGCGCTGCGGAAGGGCGATCGCCGTCACGGTAAAAGGAAAGGAACGTCAGCCGGCTGCCGCGCTCGTGACTGCGAAGACATTGGAGGACGTGATTGCCAAAGCGACCGGACATGCAGTTTATTCCGCGCAGCATGCGCTGAAAAACGGCTTTGTCACCGTCAAGGGCGGTCATCGCCTCGGAATCTGCGGGACAGCGGTCTATCACGGAAACGAGATCAGCGGCTTTCAGGAGATCAGTTCTGTTAACTTGCGCGTCGCCAGGCAGATCACGGGGATCGCTTCAAAGCCTGCGGACGAGATCTGGCTGCATCCGGAATCGACGCTGATCATCGGCGCGCCGGGCGTCGGGAAAACGACGCTGCTGCGCGATCTGATCCGCCAGTTATCTGACCGGTTTTCCTTTCGGATCAGCGCGGCGGACGAGCGCATGGAGATCGGCGCGTGCTGGAACGGTATCCCGCAGTTTGACCTCGGCATGCATACGGACGTGCTGTCCGGTGTGAACAAGACGGAAGCCGTTGAATTTCTCCTGCGCACGATGCGCCCGGAATGGATCGCCGTGGACGAGATCACTGCGGCAGGGGATATCGAAGCCATGCTGCGCGGCGCATACTGCGGGGTCAGCTTTCTTGCGACCGCGCATGCGAGCTGCAGAGACGAATTGTTCATGCGGGAGCTTTACAGGAGAGTGATATCCTGCGGTATCTTTCAAAATCTTGTGACGATCCGAAAGGATCGGACTGTGATCACGGAAAGGATGTTTATATGATTCGCTGGATCGGCGCGGCAATGATCGTTTTCGGCGCAGGCAGTTTCGGCATTGCGAAAACCGCGCAGTTTTACCGTCAACAGCGGCAGCTTCGCTCCTTCCTGAATATGCTGGAGCTTTTGAAATGCGAACTGAATTATACGCTTTTCCCGCTGCCGAAGCTCTGCCGCATTACAGCGGAGCGTTCCGACCGGATCTGCGCGAGCTTTTTGAATGATTACGCCGCCATGCTCGATGGCGGCGCTTGCAGAAGCACCGCTGCGCGGGAAGCCTTTGCAAAGCTCAACAGCGCTTTGCCGCCGGATGCGGCCATGGCGATCCTCGAGCTGTTTGGCAGTTTGGGACGCTATGATATTGACGGCGAGGATAACCTCCTGCGTCTGACGCAGCACCGCCTGAAAACAGCGCTGGAGCGTGGTGAAACGGAAAAACGGCCGATGGCGAAGGGCTACGCGCTCCTGGGTCTGTGTACTGGCGCCGCGATCGCTATTCTGCTGGTGTGATGCATGGATATTGACCTTATTTTCAAAATCGCCGCCGTCGGTATTATCGTTTCAATCCTCAATCAAGTGCTTGTCCGCTCCGGCAGGGAAGAACAGGCGACAATGACGACCCTCGCGGGTCTTGTCGTCGTGCTGATCATCGTCGTTCAGAAGATCGCAGATCTCTTCGACCTTGTGAAACGGCTGTTCCATTTCTGATGCAGGGACTTTTGCAAGCAACCGTGATCGGGATCGTCACGGTTTTACTGTCCGCAATGCTGCGCAAGAGCAGTCGGGAGCTTGGAATCCTGTTGACGCTTGCCGCCTGTGTGCTGATCGGTCTGCTCCTTATACAGCTTGCGGAGCCGGTTGTTGAGTTTTTGGCGAAGCTGCGAAATATCGCCGGACTGGACAAGACGTTGACCGAGCCGATTCTCAAAACCATCGGGATCGGTCTGATTACCCAGATCGGCGCAACGGTCTGCGCCGACGCAGGGGAGAACGCGATTGCAAAAATGATCGAAGTTTGCGGCGGGATTCTCGCGCTCTACGTTTCGCTGCCGCTTCTGGAAGCTGTGCTTTCACTGATTGATACGATGTCGGGGGGATAATGTGAAGCGAGTCGTTCTACTCTTGTTCCTCCTGCTCGTTTTGACGCTCCCGGTGCGCGCGGCTGAGGATATCGGGATTGATACGGACGTTCTGGAGCAGGAGCTACCCGAGGAAGCACAAGAGATGATGCCGGAGCTGTCTGTGCAGGAGAATCCGGAGTTATGGCTCGGCGCAAAAAGCGTAATCGTTCGTGCGCTTGCAAAAACAGACGGGAGTTTAAAACGCGGGCTTCGCCTGTGCGCGATCCTGATCGGACTTGTAACGCTCTGTTCCGTCGCGGATATGTCCTCCGTCAGCAAATTCGGTGGCGCGGTCAGCGCGGCAGGCGCGTTGGGGATTTGCGCGGCATTCATCGGCGAATTCCACGCCATGGTGTCGTTGGCACAGGATACGATCCAATCGCTGTCGGACTACAGCGCGTGCATGCTGCCCGTGCTTGCTTCTGCAGCGGCAATGAGCGGAAACCTGAACGCGGCTGCCGCCCTGCATGCAGGGACGCTTCTTTTTTCAGAGCTCCTCATGCACCTGATCTGCAGGCTGCTGATTCCCGGCGTGTTTTTCTATCTCGCGGTCGCGACCGCGGAAGCGGCGTTATCCAGCGATGCGCTGAAGGAGCTTCGGGAGCTGATCGGTTGGCTGATCTCCAAGAGTCTTCGGATCATGGTCTATATTTTTCTCGCGTTTTTGTCCGTAACGGGCGTGATCGGCGGCGCGGCAGACGCCGTCGCGGTCAAAACGACAAAGGCGGCGATGTCCGGCATGGTGCCGGTGGTCGGCGGCATGATCTCCGACGCTTCGGAAACGCTGCTTGCCGGCGCGTCGGTCATCAAGAATTCCATCGGCGTTTTCGGCATGATCGCCATTCTTTCCATCTGCATTCTGCCGTTTCTGAAGGTCGGCATTCAGTACCTGCTCCTCAAAGTGACTGCAGCCGTCAGCGGTACGGTCGGGCTGAAGCCGCACATCGCGCTGTTAAAGAATTTCTCAACGGCAATGGGGTATCTGCTTGCCATGTGCGGCACCTGCAGTCTGCTGCTGCTTATATCCAGCGTTTGTTTTATCAAGGTGGTCGTTTGATGGATGGAATAAGAGAATACCTGATCTCCGTCGTTGCTGGCTGCATGATCACCGTCATCGCAGACGTTCTGATCCAGAAAAGCGCCTTAAAAAAGATCGTCCGCCTGATCGGAGGAATTCTTGTACTGTTGGTCGCAATTCGGCCGCTGATGTCGCTCGATATGGAAAAGGTCAGCACGTATTTCGACCAAATCAACACAACTTACCGCTTTGATTCGACCAATATCAAGCGCACGCAGGACGAGATCCTGCGAAAGCAGGTCAGGGAGTCAGCCGAGAACTACATTGAAAAGGAAGCGAAAGCGATCGGCGGAACCCTGCAGGCGGAGGTCAAGTTATCGGAAGGGGACTATCCTGAGCCGGTCAGCGTCACGCTCATCGGCACGTTGACGCCGGAGCAGATCGAGACGCTCAGCGCATACATCGAAACCACGCTGAATATCCCGCCGAGTCGCCAGGAATGGAGGTTATATGGCTAATTGGAACGAACTGCCGAAAAAGGTCGTCCTGCTGCTGAAAAAATATAAATACGCCGCGCTGGTCTTTATTATCGGGATCGCAATTCTGCTGCTTCCGATCGGAAAGACCGCAAAGAAACAGGAAGAAGCGCCAGTCGACGTGAAAGGCTCGGACGACGCGTACGTCAGCGAGACGGAAGAAAGACTGTCGGCGCTTCTTTCGCAGATCAAAGGCGCGGGAACGGTGCAGGTCATGTTGACGCTGCATACCGGCAGCAGGACGGAATATCAGACAGACACACAAACGTCCAACGACACGGACGGCACGGAAAACCGTGCCAGTGAGGAGCGGAAAACGGTCATTTTGTCCGAGGGGAGCGCATACGATAAAGCAGCAGTATCCGCAGTGCGTTATCCGCAGTTTCAGGGCGCGCTGATCGTCAGTGAGGGCGCAGATCTTCCGTCTGTACGACTCGATCTGATCCGCGCGGTTGCGGCACTGACCGGTTTGAACAGCAGCCAAATCACGGTTGTAAAACTAAAATGATGGAGGAAAAACGATGAAAACTTGGAAACGAAACGCAGTGATCGCCGGCGTGTTGGTGCTTGTTTGCGCCGGTATCTATTTGAACTGGCTCTACGGCAGCGGCACACAGGATTTGACGCAGACGCTGGACGCCGACAAGGTGCTGGGCGAAGCGACTCTGGTAATGAACGGCGGCGTCATGCCGCAGGCATCACAAGTCAGCCGTCAGGACAGCATGGACGAATACTTTGCGCAAATGCGGCTTTCCCGGCAGACCGCGCGTGACGACGCGATCATGCTCCTGCAGGAAACGATCTCTTACGCAGAGGGAGAAGACACGTCCGAGACCAGCCGCAAGCTCGAGGGGATTATCGCGGACGCTCTGGCGGAATCCGAAATTGAAAGCCTTGTCATTGCAAAGGGCTATCAGGACTGCGTCGCCTATATTTCGGACGGCGGGATCTCGCTCGCGGTCGCTTCTCCTGCCGAAGGTCTGACGCAGAGCGACGTGTCGCTGCTTGCCGACATCGTCATGGGGCAGACGGATTTCACGCTTTCCGATATTCGTGTCGTCGGAGTGGAATAAAGGTATTGTAATTTTCTCAAAATGTGGTAGAATATAGAAGAATATAAGCGGTAATATGACCGCGCAATAAGAAAGGAATCAATATCATGGCTGAAACCAAAGAATATCTCGTTCAGACGCAGGAAAGCGGCAGCATCCTGATCTCCGAGGAAGTCATTGCCTCCATCGCCGCGCTGGCAGTCCGTGAGGTTGAGGGCGTCTACGGTCTGAGCGCCTCGACAAACTTCGATATTTCCAATTTGCTCGGCAAGAAGAATCTGCGCAAGGGTATTCGTGTTGCTCTGAACGGCGACGAAATCTCCATTGCGTGCAATCTGGTCCTGAAAATGGGCTCCGCGGTGATGACCGTAGCCAAGAACGTGCAGGAGGCGATTTCCGACGAGGTCGCGTCCATGACCGGCATTCGTCCCGTCCGTGTCAACGTCAACGTGTGCGGTGTCGTCACGCCTAAGTCCGCCGCCAATAAATAACGCTTTCCCGGCACGAAAGACACCGTACATAGAAGGAGAGTCCCAATGACACGATCCAACGCGAGAGAGCTTGCCGCTCATCTGATCTATGAGCTAGACTACACCGACGAGACTCCCGAGCAGGCAATTGAGACGCGCCTGGAGCGCGGCTACTATGAGGAGCTTGCGCAGGAGAATGCGGTCTATTCGGAGCGTCCCAGTAAGAAGCAAATGGACTATATCCGCGCCTGCGTATTCGGCGTTGCGGAGCATACGGAGGAACTGGACGGTCTGATCTCGCAATACGCGATCGGCTGGAACCTTCACCGCATTTCACGTTTTACCAAGGCAGCGCTGCGGCTTGCGATCTTTGAGATTCTCTACGTAGACGACGTGCCGACCGGCGTTGCCATCAACGAATGCGTCGAACTGACGCGCAAGTATGAGGACGAGGAGACCGTTTCGTTTGTCAACGGCATTCTCGGCTCGTTCGCGCGCGGCAGGAAGGAGCAGGAGCAATGACCGTTCTTGCCTTTGACACCAGCAACTATACGACCTCCGTCGCCGCCTTTGACGGCGCGGAGGCGCACAATATTTCGCGTCTTCTGGACGTGGATCCGGGACTTCTCGGGCTGCGCCAGAGCGACGCGCTCTTTTCGCACGTAAAACGCCTGCCGGAACTGACCGACAGGCTGTTTTCGGATATTGGAGCGGTAACGATCGACGCCGTCGGCGTCAGCACCCGTCCCAGAGCGGTGGAAGGCTCCTATATGCCTTGCTTTTTGGCAGGGCATTCGCAGGCGAAAGTGCTGGGCGCCGCGCTTGGCGTCCCGGTATACGAATTTTCCCACCAGCAGGGTCATATCGCCGCTTCATTATGGTCGTCGGATCATATCGAGCTGATGGACATGCCGCATCTGGCATGGCATCTGTCCGGCGGCACGACGGAGCTGCTCCTCGTCACGCCGGAGGGCGTGAGCGTCCATGCCGAACGAATCGGCGGCACGACCGATATTTCCGCCGGTCAGCTCATTGACCGCACCGGAAAGCTCCTCGGTCTTCCGTTTCCCGCGGGAAAGCAGCTCGACGCATTGAGTAGGGAAGCGACCGACCGTTCCTTCTTCCGTGTAAAGGTGAAAGGGACGGAGTTTTCCCTCTCCGGCGTGCAGAATAAGGTGCAGGCGTATCATAAGGACAACCCTGCCGAAACCGCCGGATACGCGCTGCGCAGTCTGATCGGCGCGATCGTCGCGGCAACGAAGAATGCGCTGAAAAAGCACCCGGATTGTTCCGTGGTTTTTGCGGGAGGCGTTGCCTCCAATACGATGCTGCGGGAAGCCTGCGCCGATCTTCCCGCGATCTTCTGCCCGCCGCAGTACGCGACGGACAACGCGCTCGGCACGGCGGTTTTGACATGGAGGGCGCATCATGCAGCAGGAAGTTTATGAAGTATCTCAGATCAATGAGTACCTGAAGCTGCGCTTTGAAGACGACGAATTCCTCTCCGCGATCTTCATTCGCGGCGAGATCAGCAACTATAAGCTCTATCCGTCGGGACATCATTATTTCTCCCTGAAAGATGCGAACGGCGCGATCCGCTGCGTTATGTTCAAGGGCAGCGCGTTCCGCCTTCGCTTTCAGCCGAAAAACGGCATGAAGGTCATCGCGTTCGGACGCGTTGCGATCTATCCCAGAGACGGCGTTTATCAGCTCTACTGCGAAGCAATGACGCCGGACGGGGTAGGAGACCTCCACGCCGCGTTCGAGCAGCTCAAGGAAAAATTGCAGGCGCAGGGCTTGTTCTCGCTCGACCGGAAGAAGCCGCTGCCCGAATACCCGCACCGCATTGCGATCATCACGTCCGCTGCAGGCGCCGCGCTGCACGATATGCTCCGCATTCTGCGAAAGCGCTATCCGCTGGCAGAGGTGAAACTTCTCGCCGTGCGCGTGCAGGGGGAGGAGGCGCCCGGCGAGATCGCCGCCGCGATCCGCTATGCAAACCGCTTTCAGGTCGCTGATCTGATCATTACCGGCCGCGGCGGCGGCTCGATTGAGGATCTTTGGGCGTTCAACGACGAGCGCGTCGCCTACGCCATCGCGGACTCCGAGATACCCGTGATCTCCGCCGTCGGACATGAGCCGGACGTGACGATCGCGGACTTCGTCGCCGATCTTCGCGCGGCGACGCCGTCCAACGCGGCGGAGCTCGCCGTACCGGATCAGGCGGAACTGCGAAAAGCCCTGCAGACGAGCAACACGCTGCTGCAAACCCTGATACGGAAGCGGCTGAAGCAGGAACGGCAGAGGCTGACTGCGCTCGGCTCCGCCAGGCCGCTTCGCAGTCCGCTGAACTATATCAACGACCGCAGACTGCTGCTGGATCATACGCATCAGCGGCTGTGCGGCGCGTCCGCGCGGCTATTGAGCTGCAAGCGCGAACATTTCGTCCGTCTGACGGCAAAGCTCGACGCGATGAGCCCGTTGAAGGTGCTTTCCCGCGGCTACAGCATGGCAACGGACGGTGACGGAGGACTGATCAAATCAGCCAAATCCGTGTCTGTCGGCGATCGGATCACCGTGCGGTTTTCCGACGGCGCAGCGATCACGGAGGTACAGGAGGTACAAAATGAAGTCTAAATCACAGAGCTTTGAAGCGTCTGTTGCGCGTCTTGATGAGATCGTGGAAAAGATGGAACGCGGCGACGTGCCGCTTGAGGATGCGCTGAAGCTGTTTGAAGAGGGAACACAGCTCGTCGCTTCCTGCACCAAACTGCTTGACGAAGCGGAGCTGAAAGTCGTTCGTCTGACGAAGAGCGCGGACGGATCGCCGGAGGAAACGGAGTTTACCGATGACGCAGAAGTATCTTGACAAAATTGAAGCCTATCTCCGCAACTGTTTTACGGACGATCAACCGCAAAAGATCTTATTTGAGTCCATGCGCTACAGTTTGCTTGCAGGGGGAAAGCGGCTCCGTCCGACCTTCGTGCTCGCGTTTTGCGAGCTTTGCGGCGGCAATACCGACTCTGCGCTGCCTTTTGCGGCGGCGATGGAAATGGTACACACCTACAGCCTGATCCACGACGACCTGCCCTGCATGGATAACGACGACTACCGCAGAGGAAAGCTCACCAATCACAAGGTATACGGCGAAGCAACGGCGTGCCTGGCAGGAGACGCGCTTTTGACGGCGGCGTTCGGTCAGCTTGCTTCGGCGCAACTGCCGCAGGAACGGATCGTCGAAGCAGTACGCGTACTCAGTCTGTGCGCCGGAGAGCTCGGCATGGTCGGCGGTCAGATCCTCGACATGGACGCGGAACGCCGTCTTTGCACCGCGCAGGAGGTCTATGATATTCAATCACGCAAGACCGGCGCGCTGATTTCCGCCGCCTGCCAGCTCGGCGTGATCGCCGCCGGCGGAACGAAGGCACAGCAGAACGCCGCTGCGGAATACGCCGATCATCTCGGACTTGCGTTCCAGATCCGCGACGATATTCTCGACGTCATCGGTGACAGAGACAAGCTCGGCAAGGCGACCGGCGTGGACGAAAACAAGAACACCTTTGTCCGTCTCTACGGCGTAGAGCGATGCGAAGTCATGGTCGCCGAAGAAACCTCAAAGGCGATCGCAGCGCTGGCATGCTTTGACGGGCCGGACTTCCTGATCACGCTTGCGAAGCAACTGATTTTGCGGGAAAACTGAAGTAATACGGACTTGCCGCTTCCGAATACGCTGTTTCGGAGGTGGTTGAATGCTGGGTGCAGCTGTCTGGCTGATGATCAGCAGCATTCTGTACTCACTGCGGCTGTCCAACGGCTCCGGCTCCTTTCCGAAGCCGCTGAGCGCCAAAGAAGAAGCGCACTATCTGGAGCTTTCCGCACAGGGAGATCTTCACGCGCGCAACGTCCTGATTGAACGAAATCTGCGCCTTGTCGCGCACATCATGAAAAAATACTACACGCAGACGTCCGATCAGGAGGATTTGATCTCCATCGGGACGATCGGACTGATCAAAGGCATTTCGACCTTTGACGCCTCGAAGGGCGCGCGGCTCGCAACCTACGCGGCAAGATGCGTCGAAAACGAGATCCTGATGTATTTTCGCGGTCAGCGAAAGAGTGCTGCCGACGTCTCGCTGTCGGAATTCATTGAAACCGGTAAGGACGGCACCGCGCTTTCGCTGATGGACGTGATCTGCTCAGAGGACGATCTGTTCGAACAGCTCTCCGATAAGGAAATCTACGCGAAGCTCTATCAAAAGATCAACACCTGTCTTGATCCGAGAGAGAAGCAGATCATTCTGATGCGCTACGGCATCGGCAACCGCAAGCCGCAGACCCAGCGCGAAATCGCACAGCAATGCGGCATCAGCCGCAGTTACGTCAGCAGAATCGAGAAGAAGGCGCTGCAAAAGCTGGAAAAGGCGCTCGAAGAATAGAGGAAAAACATGTACTTTTGGAAACATCTGCACACCATTACAAAGCACCGCCGGTTAGTCCGCAGAGGCTGTTTTGCCGTCGGCTTATACCGTCAGGGCTTGACCCACGACCTCTCGAAGTATTCCTGGACGGAATTTCGTTCCGGACTCAAGTACTATCAAGGCACGCGCAGTCCGAACTCAAAGGAGCGCGAGCTGTTCGGCTATTCAACTGCTTGGATGCATCATAAGGGCAGGAATAAGCACCATTTTGAGTACTGGACGGATATCAACGTCAATACGAGACGCTACGAGCCGGTGCCGATGCCGCGCAGGTATCTGGCGGAAATGGTAATGGATCGCATTGCCGCCTGCAAAACCTATCACGGCAAGAATTATCGGGACGGAGACGCGTTGGAGTATTTGGAATGCTCGCTGGAAGCGCGAGAATCGTCTATGATGCATCCGCAGACGAAGCGCGAGCTTGTCTGCCTTTTGACCATGCTGCGCGATAAGGGCGAAAAAGAGACCTTCCGCTTCATCCGCGAGGTCGTCCTGAAGGATAAACCCTTTGCGGAAGAATAAAAAACAACCTTCACCATAGTGAAGGTTGTTTTTGTTTCAAAAGGTCGCGACCTCGTTCTGTGCAGGCTCGGCAGGGGAGACTTCCAACGCTTCCAGCACGGGGCCGACGCCGCGGTAGATCGAATGGAACCGGACGTTGATCTTCGCCGTCACCATGACCCAATCGCGGGCGCGCAGCTCGGCGCTCTTTTCGTATTTGCAGGGAATTCCCATAAACTGAATGTCCTCGACACAGCAGGTCATCACGAAGCGTCCCGGCGCGAAAAAGCCTTCCTTTTCCTTGCGCAAACGGGCGACCTGCGCCTTGAAGCGCACGGTTTTGTCCTTGTATTTCTTCGGCTCTTCGCTCATATCGCGATACCAAAGCGCGAAATCGTCGTCCTTGATCTCGATGACCGGCGCGTTGAGATCAAACGGCAGGGGATCCTCGATCTCGTCGTAATCCGTCTTGCCGTCCGTGTACTCGTAGAGAATGCCGACGCGGCGGTTGAGGGCGCGCGCCAGCTTGTGCAGCGGCATGACGTCCGAACCCGCCGGTACGCGGTTGAACACGACCATTTCGCAGCCGGTCAGCTTGTCCACGACGAGAGAGCGCATATTGGCGTTGTAGCTCAGGATCGTCGAACCGTCGGCAAACATGACCTCCTGCGCGATCTGCCAGTCCTGCGGCATTTTCTGATAGAAAGCGCCGATCTGCAGCATGCCGTTCAGCTCGACGACGACGCGCTCGCAGCGGTGCTTTTTTAAAAGCTCCTCCAGCTCCTGCGTCGTCACTTTTTCCTGATCAATCGTCTCGAGGAAAACGTGATGATACGGATAAGCGGAGATGTCGTATTCCTCTTCGCCCTCCTCGCAGATCAAAACCAGCGTCCGTTCGCCGGAATTGAAGCGCGGATCGCACAGGGTATCCTGAATGAATTTTGTCTTGCCGGCATCCAGAAAGCCGGTGAATGCATATACGGGAATCGGCATGGCTTACACTCCAAACAGCGTGGCGATCTCTTCCTTATTGAGCTTTGAGCCGATCACGCACAAACGGCCGGTGACGGCTGCCGTGCCGTTGCGGACGTCGATCTCGCCAGGAACGTGGTCAAAGTGGAGCCATGTGCCGTCGGGCGACTGCACGATGCCCTTCGCACGAAGGACTATACCGTAGGTCTCGTCGCTGTCCAGCGCGGACAGGATTACGTTGAGATCTTCTTTGCTGTATTTTTTGTGCGTTTCAACGCCCCAACTCTGGAAGATCTCGTCCGCGTCATGCCCATGGTGGTGATGGTGATGGTGCTCCTCGCCCTCGTCATGGTGATGATGGTGCTCCTCGCCCCCGTCATGGTGATGATGGTGCTCGTGCTCCTCATCTTCCTCATGTTCGTGATGGTGATGGTGCTCGTGCTCCTCATCTTCCTCATGTTCGTGATGGTGATGGTGCTCATGCTCCTCGTCTTCATCCCCGTCATGGTGATGGTGGTGATGGTGGCAGGAGCAATCGGGATCGTCGCATTCCTCGTCGTCATGGTGGTGATGCTCGTGCTCGATCATTTCCGCCAGCTCTTCCGTCAGGCTGTTCTGGTGACGCATGGCCTCCAGAATCTGCGCGCCGGTCAGTTCCTCCCACGGCGTCGTAATGATGGCAGCTTCCTTATTGTGCGCGCGGAGCAGGGAAACGGCAGTATCCAGCTTGTCCTCTGCAATCGTCGCGGTGCGGCTGAGAATGATCGCGGACGCCGTTTCGATCTGATTGCTGTAGAATTCGCCGAAGTTCTTGAGATATACCTTGCACTTCGTCGCGTCCGCTACGGTCACGAAGCAGCCGAGCTGCACGTCGCCGCCGACGCTGCGCTGCACCGCGGCGATCACGTCGCTGAGCTTGCCGACGCCGGACGGTTCGATCAGAATGCGGTCGGGCTGATACTCGCTGATGACCTGCTGCAGCGCCTTGCTGAAATCGCCTACGAGCGAGCAGCAGATACAGCCGGAGTTCATTTCATTGACCTGAATCCCAGCCTCCTGCATAAAACCGCCGTCGATGCCGATCTCGCCGAACTCGTTTTCGATCAGGACGATCTTCTCGCCGGTATAGGCTTCCTTGATCATCTTCTTGATCAATGTCGTTTTGCCCGCGCCGAGAAAGCCGGAATAAATGTCGATCGTTGTCATAAATACGCTTCCTTTCAAGTCTGTAAAAGGCTTTCTGAAATTCCAATATATTTTATCACCAAAGCGGCTGTTTTGCAATATTTATCCTTGCATTTTCTACACGAAATGATATACTAACATAAAATCCGGTAGGAGGACGCACGATGAGAACGCTTGAGGATATCCGTCGCGCCTTCAGCGCAGACCGATTTGCGACCGAAGCCGCTGAGATCTCAATAGAAACAGCCGAACGAGGTCACGCGGTCTGCCAAATGCCCATTCTTTCGAAACACCTGAACGCGAGGGGAACCGTCATGGGCGGGGCAATCTTTACGCTTGCAGATTTTACTGCTGCCGTCGCCGCAAACGGTCACGCGAAGGATACCAATACGATCACGCTGCATGGCGACATCACCTATCTGAATCCGGCGAAAGGAAAGGTGCTCACTGCTGCCGCAGACGTTGTCAAGCAGGGAAAATCCGTCGCTTTATACGACGTTACGATCCGCGACGAGCTGGGTACGCTCATCGCGAAGGCGAGCATGAACGGTTACGTTCTGAATATGCCGTTTCCCGTTGAAAAAAGCACTTGACTTTAGCGATTAAAAGTGCTAAAGTGAACCTGATAGAAAACGCGATGACGAAACCAAGTACATCTGTGGACGCGCCTGCAGAGAGCTGCCGGTCGGTGCAAGACAGCGGCGGCGCACAGATGGAATACCTTTCCGAGCGGTCTTGCTGAACGGTGTAAAGTAGGCAGGAACGGCTGCGCCCGTTACAACGCCGGATCGTTTGATCCACTGAGACCCAATAGAGGTGGTACCACGGGTAATTCTCGTCCTCTGCGCAAGCAGAGGGCGACTTTTTATTGCAAAGGAGACATATCATGGTAATTACCGATTTTCTGGAGAGAAACGCGCGCTTTTACGGCGCGGAGGTCGCCCTGGTAGAGATCAATCCCTCGGAGGAACGCGACCGTGCGAAGACGTGGAGCGAGTTCCGCCTGATCGAGAATACCAGCACGGACCAACCCTACCGCAGAGAAATGACTTGGGAACAATTCGACCAGAAGGCGAACTGCTTTGCCAATCTGCTCTTGAGCCGCGGCGTTAAGAAAGGGCAGAAGGTCGGCATTCTGCTGATGAACTGTCTGGAATGGCTGCCGATCTATTTCGGTATTCTGAAGACCGGCGCGCTCGCCGTGCCGATGAATTTCCGTTATTCGAGCGATGAGATCGAATACTGCGTCGATCTTGCGGACGTGGAGGTGCTGGTGTTCGGGCCGGAGTTTACCGACCGCATCAAGCCGATCGTCAGGAGCATGAACCGTGTGAAGCTGATGTTCTTCGTCGGCAGAGACGTTCCTGATTTTGCGGAGTCCTATCTTGATCTTGTCAAGTATTATTCACATGCCGCTCCTCCCATTGAACTCAACGAGGACGACCTCGCGGCGATCTATTTTTCCTCCGGCACGACCGGCTTCCCGAAAGCGATCCTGCACAATCACCGCGCGCTCGTCAGCTCCTGCCGCACGGAACAGAATCACCACGGTCAGAAACGCGACGACGTTTTCCTCTGCATTCCGCCCCTGTATCATACCGGCGCGAAAATGCACTGGTTCGGCAGCCTGCTCTCCGGCAGCCGCGCCGTTCTGCTGCGCGGCGTGAAGCCGGAGTGGATCCTGCGCACCGTATCGGAAGAGAAGTGCACCATCGTCTGGCTGCTCGTACCCTGGGCGCAGGATATTCTCGACGCGATCGACTCCGGCAGAGTGGATATCTCTCATTACGCCCTCGATCAATGGCGTCTGATGCACATCGGCGCGCAGCCCGTCCCGCCCAGTCTGATCAAACGTTGGAAGGCGGTTTTCCCGCATCATCAATACGATACCAACTACGGCCTGTCTGAATCCATCGGCCCCGGCTGCGTCCACCTCGGCGTGGAAAACATCCATAAGGTCGGCGCGATCGGCAAGCCCGGCTTCGGCTGGGAGGCGAAGATCGTCGACGAGCAGGGGAATCCCGTTCAGGAAGGCGAGGTCGGCGAGCTGATCGTCCACGGCCCCGGCGTCATGCTCTGCTATTACAAGAACGAAGAAGCAACGAACGAAGTCTTGAAGGACGGCTGGCTCTATACGGGCGACATGGCGAAATACGACGAGGACGGTTTTATTTTCCTCGTTGACCGCAAGAAGGACGTCATCATCACGGGCGGTGAGAATCTCTATCCCGTACAGATCGAGGACTTCCTGCGGGCGCACGATAAGATCAAGGACGTCGCCGTGATCGGTCTGCCCGATCCGCGTCTGGGTGAGATCGCAGCCGCGATCATCGAGCTCAAAGACGGCGTGACCTGCACGGAGGAAGAGATCAACGAGTTCTGTCTCGGCATGCCGCGCTATAAGCGTCCGCGCAAAATCATCTTTGAAAAGGTCCCGCGCAACCCGACCGGCAAGATCGAGAAGCCCGTTCTGCGCGAGAAATACTGCCATGGCCGTCTGGTCGAAGCGCAGATCACGAACTGACGGGCAGGAGGGAACTGTATGAAGCAACTGATGCTCGGCAACGAAGCCGTTGCCAGAGGCTTATATGAAGCCGGATGCGCCTTCGTATCCAGCTATCCCGGTACCCCGAGCACGGAGATCACGGAATGCGCCGCGAAGTATCCCGAAATCTACGCCGAGTGGGCGCCGAACGAGAAGGTTGCCGTCGAAGCGGCGTTCGGCGCGTCGATGGCGGGAAAGCGCAGCTTCTGCGGCATGAAGCACGTCGGTCTGAACGTCGCCGCCGATCCGCTGTTTACAATCTCCTATACGGGCGTCAACGCCGGCATGATCATCGCCGTCGCGGACGACGCCGGCATGCACAGCTCGCAGAACGAGCAGGATTCCAGAAACTATGCCAAAGCCGCGAAAGTGCCGATGCTCGAGCCGTCGGACGCGGCAGAGGGGATCGCGTTCGCGAAGCTCGCTTATGAAATCTCCGAACAGTTCGACACGCCGGTGCTGCTGAAAATGTGCACGAGAGTCGCGCATTCGCAGAGCATCGTTGAGCCGTCCGAACGCATCGAACCTCCGCAGAAGCCGTATGAAAAGAACCCCATGAAATACATCATGATGCCCGGCTACGCCAAAAAGCGCCATCCGGTCGTGGAAGCACGGCTGCAGGCTTTGAAGGAATATGCGGAAACCGCGCCCTGTAACCGTTGGGAGAAAGGATCGGGCAGCAAGCTCGGCGTCATCACCTCGAGCACCTGTTATCAGTACGTTCGCGAAATCTGCGGCGAGGACGTGAGCGTCCTGAAGCTCGGCATGATCTGGCCGCTGCCCGATCGGCTGCTCAAGGACTTTGCCGCCTCCGTTGACCGCGTCGTGGTCGTAGAGGAGTTGGACGGCTTCGTCGAGGACTACTGCAAAACGCTCGGTCTGACGGTCGAGGGCAAAAGCCTGTTCTCCAACATCGACGAACTGTCGCAGAACAAGATCGCAGCCGGTCTCGGGCTTCCTGTGCCGCAGGGTACGGCTTTGAACGAAGCAATACCGCCGCGCCCACCCGTCATGTGCGCCGGCTGTCCGCACCGCGGTCTGTACTACGTGCTCAAAAAGCTGAAACTCAGCGTCATCGGCGACATCGGCTGCTATACCCTCGGCGCGGTCGCGCCGCTGAACGCGATCGACAGCGTCATCTGCATGGGTGCGTCCGTTTCCGGCATTCACGGTTTTAACAAGGCGAACGACGGAAAGACCGACGGCAATACCGTCGCGGTCATCGGCGACTCGACCTTTATGCACTCCGGCATGACGGGTCTGGTCAACATCGCCTATAACGATTCGCACAGCACCGTCATCATTCTGGATAATTCCATCACCGGCATGACCGGTCACCAGCAGAATCCGACCACCGGCTTCAACCTCAAGGGCGATCCCGCGGCAAAGGTCGATCTGGAAGCGCTCTGCCACGCCCTCGGCATCCGCCGCGTCAGCGTCGTCGACCCGTACGACCTGGCACAGTGCGAGCGCGTGATCAGGGAGGAGCTCGCCGCGCCGGAAGCGTCGGTCATTATCTCCAGAAGACCCTGCGCGCTCTTAAAGTATGTGAAGCACAAGGCGCCGCTTCACGTCGATATGGAAAAATGCAAGAGCTGCAAGGCGTGCATGAAGATCGGCTGCCCCGCCATCAGCATTGTGGACGGCAAGGCGAAGATCGACGCGACGCTCTGCACCGGCTGCGGCGTCTGCCGTCAGCTCTGCAAATTCGACGCATTGCTGGAGGGCTGAGCATGAAAACGAAAAACATTATGATCGTCGGCGTCGGCGGACAGGGAAGTCTGCTGGCGAGTAAACTCCTCGGAAAGCTCCTGTTGGCGCGCGGCTTCGACGTCAAAGTCTCCGAGGTGCACGGCATGAGTCAGCGCGGCGGCAGCGTCGTGACCTACGTTCGCTACGGCGACCGCGTCCGGTCTCCGATCATCGACCTCGGCGAGGCGGACTTTATCGTTTCCTTCGAGCTTCTGGAGGCGGCGCGCTGGACGCAGTACCTGAAGCCGGACGGAACGATCGTCACGAACACGCAGCAGATCAACCCCATGCCGGTCATCACCGGCGCAGCGGCATATCCCGACGCGCTTGCGGAGAAGATGAAAGCAGCCGGCTGCAGGGTCGACGCCTTCGACGCGCTTTCCCTCGCAGAGAAAGCGGGATCTTCCAAAGCGGTCAACCTCGTCCTGATGGGCAGATTGTCAAAATACTTCGACTTTTCACCGGAGGAATGGAACGAGGCGATCGAGCAGAGCGTTCCGCCCAAATTCCTCGAAATGAACCGCGAAGCCTTTGCTTTGGGGGCAGAATCATAATAGTCTATGGAACGATATTATCAGAAAGAGATCGAAACGGCGTCGAGAGAAACGATCGTTTCAATACAGAACGAACGCCTTGTTGCGACGGTGAAGCGCGTCTATGAAAACGTCCCGTTCTACCGCGACAAGATGATCGAAGCTGGCGTAAAGCCGGAGGATATCCGGTCGATCGACGACCTTTGTAAGCTGCCGTTCAGCTACAAAAAAGACCTGCGCGACACCTATCCCTACGGTCTGTTCGCCGTGCCGATGAAGGATGTCGTGCGTATCCACGCATCGAGCGGCACGACCGGCAAGCAGATCGTCGTCGGCTACACGAAGCATGATCTTGAGATCTGGAACGATTGCTGCGCCAGAGCCTTAACCGCTGCGGGCTGCACGAGCGAAGACATCGTGCAGGTCTCCTACGGCTACGGTCTGTTCACCGGCGGTCTCGGCGCGGACGGCGGCGCGATGCGTCTCGGCGCGACGGCGATCCCCGCGTCCACCGGCAATACCCAGCGGCAGATCACGATCATGCACGATTTCGGCAGTACGGTGCTCTGCTCCACGCCGTCCTACGCGCTGCACCTTGCGGAAGTACTGGAAGCCAGCGGCATGACGAAGGACGATATCCATTTGAAGGCCGGCATCTTCGGCGCGGAGCCTTGGACGAACGAAATGCGCCGCCAGATCGAGGAAAAGCTCGGCTTGAAGGCGTATGATATCTACGGGTTGACCGAAGTCATGGGCCCGGGCGTCGCGTTTGAATGCAGCGAGCAGACCGGCATGCATATCAATGAGGATCACTTTATCGTCGAAGTCATCGACCCCGATACCGGCGAGGTGCTGCCGGACGGCACGCAGGGCGAACTGGTTTTCACCTGCATCACGAAGGAGGCCTTCCCGATCCTTCGCTACCGCACCCGTGACATCGGCGTGATCACGAGAGAGAAGTGCGCCTGCGGACGCACCCTTGTCAAGATGACGAAGCCGCGCGGCAGAACGGACGACATGCTCATCATTCGCGGCGTTAACGTCTTCCCGTCGCAGATCGAAACCGTCCTGCTCGAGAAGGGCTACGCCGCAAATTACCAAATCGTGGTGGATCGAGCGAATCACACCGACTCCATAGAGGTGCAGGTAGAGCTCACCAACGAGATGTTCTCCGATACCGTTCGTGACCTTGCGAAGCGCACGAAGGAGCTGGAAGCCGCTCTCCGCACCTTGCTCGGCATCGGCGCGAAGGTCTCGCTCGTAGAGCCGAATACCATTCCGCGCTCCGAGGGTAAGGCCGTTCGCGTCATCGACAAGCGCAAGCTTTTGGATTAAGGAGGGAACTATGGTACCGCAGCTTTCCGTATTCTTGCAGAACAAAGCCGGCAAGATCGCCGCGATCACGCGCGCCCTGCATAAGGCGGGCGTTGATATCCGCGCGCTTTCCATCGCTGATACGACGGATTTCGGCATTCTTCGTATGCTCGTGAACGACGTCAATACGGCAAAGGAAGCCCTTGCCAGTCAACACTGCATCGTGAAGGTCAACGACGTTGTGATCGTCGCCGTGCCGGACGTGCCGGGCTCGCTTGCGAACGTCCTGGAGCTGATGGCGCAGGAGAAGATCGACATTGAATACATGTACTCTCTTTTCAATCGCGGCAAAGAAGACGCCTATATGGTCTTCCGTGTTTCCGACGAGGCGCGCCTGATCGCGCTGCTCGAACAGAACGGGATCCGGATCATTGATCCGGAGGAGATCGGACTGCACTGACAGACGGAATAAGCCGGTGACTCGTGCTGAGTCACCGGCTTATAATCTTACTTCATGCTGCGCTCGTAGGACTCGATCATCTTCTTGACCATCTGACCGCCGACGCTGCCCGCCTCGCGAGAGGTCAGGTCGCCGTTGTAACCGTTCTTCAGGTTGACGCCAACCTCGCTGGCGGCTTCCATCTTGAACTTGTCCATCGCGTCGCGTGCTTCCGGAACGTTGATCTGGTTGTTGTTCTTCATCATTGTCATCTCCTTTTACAGTCTGAGTCATCAACTTGCTTTTGATGACCTCAACTGTAGTTTCACCGCAATTCGAGCGATTATCAATGACAATATTTGTTCGAAATGGCATAAACCGCTTGTAAGACGAACTGCCAATCGTGATCGGAAATATGCCTTGACAAGTGACTTCACGTTCAATATAATCGGGACAGAAGCAGCAGATTGGAGGTCTGTAAATTATGAAATCATTAAAAACCATTCAGGTTCTGTCAAAGATCGGCAGGATCCTCAGCAAAATCGTCTTTGTATTCTGCATCGTCGGCTTCTGCGGCTGTCTGCTCGGCATTGTCAGTCTGGCGTTCGGCTTTGAGAGCTTTAAGATCGGCAACGTTACCATTCGCGGCATCATCGAAGACAAGGCAGAGATGAATATACCGAGCGTCTATGCCGCGATGTCTGCTGGTATCGTATCCTGCGCGGCAGAGGCAGTCCTTGCCAAATTCGCAGAGCATTATTTCAGAAATGAGCTGAACGACGGCACGCCCTTTACTTATCGCGGTGCGAAGGAATTGAAGCGTCTCGGCATTCTCTCCATCGTCATTCCGCTCGCTGCGACGATCGTTTGCTCGATTGGCATCGGAATCGCAAAGAATCTGTATCCGGAAATCGAGCTCAAGGAGCTTGCCCAAGGCGTATCCTTCGGTCTGGGCATCATGATGATCGTCATGTCTGTCGTCTGCCGCTACGGCGCGGAGCTGCGGGAAGGCAAGCCCGAAGAAACTTCAGAGACGGAATAACGCCAAATAAAAATGCGGACTTCTCAATGCTTGAGAAGTCCGCTATCTTTATCCGTCCAGCCAGCGACAGGCGTTCAAAGCGGCGGCTGCGCCGTCCGCAATCGCCGTCGCGACTTGACGGTACGTCTTCGCCCGGCAGTCGCCTGCGACGAAAATGCCCGGGGTCGAGGTCGTGCAGCGTTCGTCCGCCTCGATATACCCCTGCTCGTTGATCTTTGCAACTTTTTGATATGCGCCGTTTTCCGGCACCGTGCCGATCGCGAGGAAGACGCCGTCGACAACGAGCCTGCTTTCTTCGTTCGTCTCCGTGTTGATCAGGCGGATCGCGGTCAGGCTGTCTTCGCCCTCGTAGGCGGTAACTACGGTGGAATAGATGATCTCGATGTTGTCTTTCGATTTCACCGCGTCGATCATCTTCTGCTCGCCGGTCAGAAACGCCAGATTCTGCACGACCGTGACCTTGCTGCAGACCTCGGACAGAAGCAGGATCTCCTGCAGGGCGGTGTTGCCGCCGCCGATCACGGCGACGTGCTGTCCCTTGTAGAACGCGCCGTCGCAGACCGCGCAGAAAGAGATGCCGTTGCCGATCAGCTCTTCCTCGTGGGGAAGGTGCAGACGGCGGTGACGCGCGCCGGCAGCAATGACGACTGCCTTCGCTTCATAGGTCGCCGCTTCGCCGACGACGGTTTTCACTTCGCCGTCCACGACGTCGGTCACGGTGTCCATGTCGACGTCCGCGCCGAGTGCGAGCGCCTGCTCGAGCATCTTCTGCGCCAGCTCGTTGCCGCTGATCTCCTGAAAGCCCGGATAGTTTTCCAGCTTCGGAGAGAAGGTGACCTGTCCGCCGAAGGTATCCTTTTCCAGCACGAGGACGGTCTTTCCCGCGCGCCGTGCGTAGATCGCCGCAGTCAGACCCGCGGGACCCGCGCCGACGATAATGATGTCATACATAAAACAACCTCTTACGCCTTGTGCGCTTCGGCAAAGGCGCGGATGTTGGACGGATTCTCCACGCGCTCGATCTCCTTGTCGCCGTCGAGGATCAGCAGGGTGGGTGCCTGACGCACGCCGTACTTTCTTGCTTCGTCGGGCGTTTCGTCAACGACGACCGTCTCATAGCCGATGCCTGCGTCCGCGAGGAACTTCTTTGCCATCACGCACTTCGGGCACGTGCTCGTGGTGAAGAGCACCAGTCTGCCTTCCGCGCAGGGCGCGGCGGCAGGGGCTTCGTTCTCGGTCTGCGCGGGCGCCGCCGCTGCGCCGAACCGCCGCTTCATGGAGCCGGCGACGTCGTATTCCTTACGATCCTTGAATTCCTGCGCCTTGCCGTCGTTGAAGTTCTGGACGGGGCGGTAGTAGCCGGTGATACGGCTGTAGACCTCGGTCGGCTTGCCGCAGATCGGGCAGGTGTACTGCTCGCCGGTGATATAACCGTGCTCGCGGCAGACGGAGTAGGTCGGGGAAAGGGTGTAGTACGGCAGGCGGTAGTTTTCCGCGATCTTGCGCACCAGCGCGGCGGCGCTGCGCCAGTCGGGCAGCTTCTCGCCGAGGAAAGCGTGGAAGACGGTGCCGGAGGTATAGAGGGTCTGCAGCTCGTCCTGCACGTCGAGCGCGGAGAAGATGTCCTCCGTGTAGCCGACAGGCAGGTGAGAGGAGTTGGTGTAGTACGGAGTGCCGTTCTCGTTGGCGGTGATGATGTCGGGGAAGTCCTTTTTGTCGTGCTTTGCAAGACGGTAAGTGGTGGATTCCGCCGGCGTCGCTTCGAGGTTGTAGAGGTCGCCGTACTTCTCCTGATAGTCGGACAGACGCTCCCTCATGTGATTCAGGACTTCCTTCGTGAACTCCTGCGTCTCCGGATGGCTCATGTCCTTGCGCAGCCACTTTGCGTTCAGACCGACCTCGTTCATGCCGATCAGACCGAGCGTGGAGAAGTGGTTGTCAAAGGTGCCGAGATAGCGCTTGGTGTAGGGGTAGAGCCCCTCTTCCATCAGGCGGGTGATGACGCCGCGCTTGATCTTCAGGGAACGGGCGGCGATATCCATCAGATGATCCAGACGCTTGTAGAACTCTTCCGGCGTCTTGGAAAGATACGCGATCTTCGGCATATTGATGGTAACGACGCCGACTGAGCCGGTAGACTCGCCGCTGCCGAAGAAGCCGCCGGACTTCTTGCGCAGCTCGCGCAGATCAAGACGCAGACGGCAGCACATGGAGCGCACGTCGCTCGGCTGCATGTCGCTGTTGACGTAGTTGGAGAAATAGGGCGTGCCGTACTTCGCAGTCATCTCGAACAGCAGCTTGTTGTTCTCGGTCTCCGACCAGTCGAAGTCACGGGTAATGGAGTAGGTGGGGATCGGATACTGGAAGCCGCGGCCGTTCGCGTCGCCTTCGATCATCGTCTCGATGAAGGCGCGGTTGACCATGTCCATCTCCGCCTTGCAGTCCTTGTACTTGAAGGGCATTTCCTTGCCGCCGACGATCGCGGGCAGCTCCGCCATATCGTCGGGAACCGTCCAGTCGAGCGTGATGTTGGAGAACGGCGCCTGCGTGCCCCAGCGGGACGGCGTATTGACGCCGTAGACGAAGGACTCGACGCACTTCTTCACCTGATCGTAGTTCAGGTTGTCGACCTTGACGAACGGCGCGAGATAGGTATCGAAGGACGAGAACGCCTGCGCGCCTGCCCATTCGTTCTGCATGATGCCGAGGAAGTTGACCATCTGGTTGCACAGGGAAGCCAGATGTTTCGCGGGAGCCGAGGTGATCTTGCCGGGCACGCCGCCGAGACCTTCCTGGATAAGCTGGCGCAGCGACCAGCCGGCGCAGTAGCCGGTCAGCATGGACATGTCGTGGATGTGCAGATCGCAGTTCTTATGTGCGTTTGCGATCTCATCGTCGTAGATCTCGCTGAGCCAGTAATTTGCGGTGATCGCGCCGGAGTTGGAGAGGATCAGACCGCCGACGGAGTAGGTGACGGTGGAATTCTCCTTCACGCGCCAGTCCTGCACCTTGACGTAACTGTCCACGAGTTCCTTGTAGTCAAGGATGGTGGACTTCATGTTGCGGATCTTCTCTCTCTGACGACGGTAGAGAATATACGCCTTCGCCACGTCGTCGTAGCCGGCGCGGCTCAGGACGGATTCCACGCTGTCCTGCACGTCCTCGACCGCGATTTTGCCATCCTTGATCTTCGGCTCAAAGTCAGCCGTCACTTTGAGCGCGAGGAAGTCGATGGTATCCTTGTTGTACTCTTTGCCGAGGGCGTCAAACGCCTTCTGAATGGCAACACAGATCTTCGACAGGTCAAAATCGACGACCTTGTCATTGCGTTTTACTACTTGGTACATATAAATACACTCCTCTATTCTTATAATCCTCTGATTTGTGAATTTGGTATATATTGACCGGCAGCCGCCAGACATTGCTCCATTTTTTCCTTGCTTGCCGCATGAAGTCCCGGACGCAGAATATCGCCGGAGTCGACGAATCCCTGCAGGAAGTAGCGCTGCGCGCCGGCAAGCCATTTGCCGATCGCTTCAAAGTCCGACACCTCGTGCAACTCGTCGACTACGGTGGTGCGGAACTCGTAGGAGATCGTTCCGTTCATCAGAATATCGACGCTCTTCCTGACCGCGTCGAGCACGTCCTCTGCGCCGGCGGTCTCGGCGTACTTTTCCGGACTGTTCTTGACGTCCATTGCGACGTAATCGACCAGTCCTTCGTCGATCAGAAGCCGCAGCTTTTCGGGAAAGCTGCCGTTCGTGTCAACTTTGGTTTTATAGCCGAGGGCTTTGATTTTCCGGAGGAAGTCCGGCAACTCTGCAGTCAAAAGCGGCTCGCCGCCGGTGATCGCAACGCCGTCCAGCAGCTCCTGCCGCGTGTTCAGAAAGCGAAAAATCTCGTCTTCGCTGATCGAATCAGTCCCTAAAACCAGGGAGGAATTGTGGCAGAACGGGCAGCGGAAATTGCAGCCCTGCAGAAACACCGTACAGGCAACATGACCCGGAAAGTCGAGTAATGTCAGCTTTTGAAGGCCTCCGATACGCATAATTGCCTCCGAAAATCAGAAAATAGGAATGGATTATTTTGTGGAACAGTCGCAAAGTTACCACAATATCTTGTGTTCTCTGACAAGTATACAAGCAGATCATGAAATTGTCAACAACAATCTGGTGAAATTTTGCACAAATTTCCCGTGCAAAACTCCGCGTCTGCTTTCATTATTTACAAGACTGCAGATCTGTTGTAAAATACCTGTGAGAAGGTGAGAGCTTGAGCAAGCAATTCAATCAGGAATGGAATCCGCGTCCGATTCCGCCGCAGGAGAAGCCTCATTTTGAGGATACGCCCTGCGAAGGCTGGTATCCGGAAGAAACGGAAGCCGAAGAAGTCTCTTTTTCCGCGCGTCCCGCCGCATCGGAGCGAACGATCCGTCAGTATTATGCGCCGGACGAAAAGCCGCGCAAAAAGCGCCGCTTTTTGAAATGCGTTCTGATTGCGCTCCTGGCGCTGCTGATTCTTCCGGTTATTGCCGCCGCCGCGCTGCATCTGTTCTCCCGCGAGCCGATGTACCGCACCGCAGGCAGGAAGGACGACTGCTGCACGATTCTGCTGGTCGGCGTGGACGCCGCAAGCAGCAGCACGGATACCATTCTGTTGCTGAACGTCGACCGCGCAAATCGCGCGATCAGTATTATGAGTATTCCTCGGGACACGAAAGTCAATTCCTCCTACACGCCGCATAAGATCAACGGCGCTTATGCCGCGAACGGCTGCGGTGAAGAAGGCATGGAAGCCCTGATGGAATACGCCGCAGACTGCGTCGGTTTCCGCCCGGACGGTTATATTCTCGTCGATCTTGACGCGTTTATCGGGCTCGTCGATCTCTTCGGCGGCGTCGAATTTGACGTGCCGCTCGACATGTATTACGATGACCCGTCGCAAGATCTCCACATTGCGATTCCCGCCGGCACGCGGAAGCTGGACGGCGAAGAGGCGATGGGGCTAGTGCGCTTCCGATCCGGCTATGAAAACGCCGACATCGGCAGGATCCGCGTCCAGCGCGATTTTATCCGTGCGGCAATCGGCCAATGGGCAAAGCTGACCAACATTCTGCGACTGCCCGCCGCGCTTTGGAAGATCACGAATAAGAGCATGACCGATCTGTCGTTTTCGGAGCTGTACTGGCTGGCAGAAGCGACAGTCGTCTGCGGAACGGACACAATGTATTCCACCGTCATGCCGTTCTATTTCAACGATGTTTACGTCTGCGTCGATCTGGATCAGGATTATATCGATTTGATCAACGCGCATTTTAATCCGTACGAAACGCCCATAACATGGGACGATTTTGACGCTGCCAACTGAGCTCGGAGGTGTACCATGCGAAAACTGCTGATCCTGTCCGACTGCGGGCAGAACGTGCCGCACCTGACAGATGCATTCGAGACCGTCGCGCTGCCGCATGACGCGCCCGCCGAGCTGCGGCTGCGAGAGGTTGCGGAGGCGGAGGTCATCATCGGCGAACCGAGTCTCGCGGAGCTTTCTGCCGCGAAAAAGCTGAAATGGGTGCAGATGACTTGGGCGGGAGCCGACCGCTATCTGAGCGGCGGCTTTCCGAAGGACGTTCTGCTGACGACGGCGTCCGGCGCGTTCGGCGAGACGATCGCCGAGCACGCGCTTGCCATGCTGTTCGCCCTGTGCCGCAGACTGCCCGCGTATCAAAAGGCGAGGAAGTGGCAGGATCTCGGCTGTGAGAAGCGGATCGCGGGAAGCACTGCGCTGATCTTCGGCTGCGGCAATATCGGCTCTGCGATCGCAAGGCGCCTGCAGGCGATCGGCGTACATACGATCGGCGTTTGCCGCGCGGCGCGACAGCCGAGACCGCATTTTGAAGCGTTGACAACGTTGTTCTGCGCTGAGGCTTTTCTGCAGGAAGCGGATTTCATTCTCTGCGCGCTCCCGTCCGATGAAACGACGGCACGCTACTTTGATGAAAGGCGGCTTTCTCAATGCAAAGACGACGCCGTTTTAATTAACGTCGGGAGAGGCAGCTTAATTGACCTGAGCGCGTTAACAAAGCTCATGCAGGCCGGAAAGCTCTTCGGTGCCGGTCTGGACGTGACGGAGCCGGAGCCCTTGCCGCCGGAGCATCCGCTGTGGGCGATGCAGAACGTCATTTTGACGCCGCACGTTGCGGGCGTGAGTTTTGGACATCTGCCAGAAACCGAAGAAAAGATCTGGGCGATCTGCCGCGAAAACCTGCAAAACTATCTTGACGGCAGACCCATGAGAAATCAGGTGAACACGCTATGACAGTCGGACGCTTTGCGCCGAGCCCGTCCGGCCGCATGCACCTCGGGAACCTCTTTACCGCGCTGCTTGCATGGCTGTCCGTCCGATCGCAGAACGGGAAAATGCTGCTGCGCATCGAGGACTTGGATCCCGACCGCAGCAAGCGGGAATACATTGACGCGCTGAAAGACGATCTTCAGTGGCTCGGTCTGACCTATGATGAGGAAATGCCGCTGCAGAGCACGCGCACGGCGCGCTACGCGGAAGCCTTTTCGCAACTGCCGGCCTATCCGTGCTACTGCAGCCGGAACGAGCTGCACGTCGCCTCCGCGCCGCACGCCTCGGACGGAAATCTGATCTACGCCGGCACCTGCCGCAATCTGACCGAAGACGAGCGCAGTGCAAAGACCCGAGCGCCCGCGTGGCGCGTCCGCGTGCCCGACGCGGAGATCGCGTTCACGGACGGCGTATTCGGCGAACAGCGGGAGAATCTCGCCAAAGACTGCGGAGATTTCATCGTCCGCCGTTCCGACGGCGTGTACGCCTATCAGCTCGCCGTGGTCTGCGACGACGCGGACGGTGGCGTGACGGAGGTCGTGCGCGGCTGCGATCTATTAAGCTCCACGCCGCGTCAGATCTGGCTGTATCAGACGCTTGGCTTGCCCGTGCCGCGCTTTTATCACGTGCCGCTCCTGGTCGCGCCGGACGGCAAACGCCTCAGCAAGCGCGAAAAAAGTCTGGATATGGCGCACCTGCGCGAACGATTCCGTCCTGAGGAGCTGACCGGCATGCTTGCGTTTCTTGCGAAGCTTGTCGAAACGCCTGCGCCCGTCCGTGCGACGGAGCTGATCGGCGGTTTTTCATGGTCAAGGGTCGGACGGGAGCCGATCGTCGTCGATCCGCAGGATTTCTCCGAAAAGCATTGATTTCGCTCGGAATTATGCTATAATGCAAGAAGAAAAACACTGAGAGAGGTGGAATGCCAATGTTCAGAATTGTGAAAAAGAGAGAGCTGAACGCCGCGGTCACACTGATGGAAATTGAAGCGCCGTTCGTTGCAAAAAAGGCGAAAGCAGGGCAGTTTATCATCTTTCGCGTGGACGAATACGGCGAGCGCGTGCCGCTGACCATCGCCGGCTACGACCGCGAGAAGGGGACGGTCACCGTGATCTTCCAGAAGGTCGGTCTATCGACCAAACTGCTCGGCGCACTGAACGAGGGCGACGCAATTCTTGATTTCGTCGGGCCGCTCGGCAGACCGACGGAGACCGACGGCATTCATCGCGTCTGCGTCGTCGGCGGCGGCGTCGGCTGCGCGATCGCTCTGCCGTCTGCGCAGGCGTTCAAGGAAGCCGGATGCGAGGTCGACGTGATCGTCGGCTTCCGTAATAAGGACATCGTCATTCTGGAGGACGAATTCCGCGCCTGCAGCGATCATCTCTATCTGATGACGGACGACGGCTCCTACGGCGAGCATGGCTTCGTTACGGTCAAGCTGCAGGAGCTCTTGGAAGCCGGACGGCAGTATGACGAGGTACTTGCCATCGGCCCGATCCCGATGATGAAATTCGTCGCGAAGACGACGGAGCCGTTCGGCGTGAAGACGATCGTCTCGCTCAATCCGATCATGGTCGACGGCACCGGCATGTGCGGCGGCTGCCGCGTTACGGTCGGCGGCGAGGTGAAATTCGCCTGCGTCGACGGGCCCGATTTCGACGGTCACAAAGTCGATTTTGCGGAGCTCATGAATCGCAACAGCATCTACCGCTTGCAGGAAACGCAGGACGAGATGGAGCATCTTTGTCGGATCAAGTCGATCGGCAATAAGCTGATTCCGTAGACGGGAGGAAACGTGATGGTGAATATGCAGATGACAAAAACTCCCATGCCGGAGCAGAAGCCGAACGTCCGCAACCGGAATTTCAAAGAAGTATCGCTCGGCTACACCGCGGAAATGGCGATCAACGAAGCGCAGCGCTGTATGAACTGCAAGAATCCGCAGTGCGTGACCGCGTGTCCCGTCAGTATCCGCATTCCCGAATTCATTGCCAAAGTCGCAGAGGGCGATTTCCTTGCGGCTTATGAGATCATCACTTCGACGAACGCGCTGCCCGCGCTGTCGGGCAGAGTCTGCCCGCAGGAGCGCCAATGCGAAAGCAAGTGCGTCCGCGGCGTGAAAGGCGAATCCGTTGCGATCGGCCGTCTGGAGCGTTTTGTTGCGGACTGGTACCGTGAAAACGTCAACAAGATGCCGGAAAAGCCGGAAACAAACGGCATCAAAATCGCCGTCGTCGGCTCCGGACCGTCCGGCCTGACCTGCGCGAGCGAGCTTGCAAAGAAGGGCTACGAGGTCACGATCTTTGAGATGCTGCATACCGCTGGCGGCGTTCTGGTTTACGGCATTCCCGAATTCCGTCTGCCGAAAGCGCTTGTCGCCAACGAGATCAAAAAGCTGGAAGCAATGGGCGTGCAGGTCATGACGAACATGGTCATCGGCAAGGTGCTGTCCATCGACGAGCTGTTTGAAATGGGCTATCAGGCGGTCTTCGTCGGCTCCGGCGCCGGTCTTCCGATGTTCATGCACATCGAGGGCGAGGCGCTCAAGGGCGTTCTGTCCGCAAACGAATACTTGACGAGAATCAATCTGATGAAAGCGTATCAGCAGGACAACGATACGCCGGTCATCGTTTCCAACGCGGTCGCCGTAGTCGGCGGCGGCAACGTGGCGATGGACGCCGCCCGCTGCGCCAAGCGGCTCGGCGCGGAGCACGTTTATATCGTCTACCGCCGCGGCGAGGCGGAAATGCCCGCGCGTCTGGAAGAACAGCATCACGCGAAGGAAGAGGGGATCGAATTCCTCACGCTGACCAATCCCGTCCGGATCCTCGACGACGGCGAAGGCCGCGTCGGCGCGATGCGTTGCATTCGCATGGAACTCGGAGAGCCGGACGCCTCCGGCAGACGCAGCCCGATTGCGATCCCCGACAGCGAATTTGAGCTGCCGGTCGATACGGTCGTCATGGCGCTCGGCACCTCGCCCAATCCGCTGATCCGTTCCACGACGCCCGGCCTGGAAACGAACAAAAAGGGCTGCCTGATCGTCAACGAGGAGAATATGACGACCCGCGAAGGCGTCTACGCCGGCGGCGACGCCGTGACCGGCGCTGCGACCGTCATTCTCGCGATGGGCGCGGGAAAGAAGGCCGCCGAGGCGATCGACGCAAGATTTCATAAATAACGTATAAAAATACAAAACCATTCCCATACTCCAAACAGACGAACGCCTCTGCCGGCTTTGTTCGGCAGAGGCGATTTTTTTGGGAGGTATTACATGAAAGTTCAGGAAGTTATGAGCAGGCGCATCATCAGCGTGTCGCCGGACGAAACCGCCGCCGTTGCGGCAAGGCTGCTGTCACACTACAACATCGGCGCGCTGCCGGTCTGCGCAAAGGACGGCAGGCTGCGCGGCATGGTGACGGATCGAGACATCGTCCTGCGCTGCGTCGCGGCGGAGGAAGACCCGCTGTGCGTCAAGGTATCGGACATCATGACCCGCAGGGTCTTTTCCGTCGGCTCGCAGCAGAACGTCGACGAAGCGTCCGCGCTGATGGCAAGGGAAAAGATCCGCAGGCTGCCGGTACAGGACAACAACAAGCTCGTCGGCATGGTGTCGCTGTCCGATCTTTCCAAACAGCCGCAGTGCAGCCGTCAGGCGGCGCAGGCGTTCAACGAGATCACGAGCAACATCCGTACCTATTAAAACCGGGACAGAAACGTCCCGGCTTTTTCTATCCGATGATCGCGTCGTATTCCTGCGCGTTTGAGAACGTAATGACCAGCCGGTTGGGCAGGCAGACGATCGGCGCGCCGGAATTCGCGGGCGCGTGATGCACGCAGTCCTGCGTCGGACAGTCAGCGGAAACAACAGATACTTTTCCGTCCACGACGCGGATCGTGTTCTCGCCGTAATCTGATTTGATCGTGTATTCTCCGTCGACGAAGAGGTCGAGCGTCATCACGGTCACGCCGTCGGATATGACCGTTGCCGTCGTGCCCGACGTGCCGCCGAAAAAGAGGAAATAGCTGCATAGCAGACACGCTGCCGCAAGAAGGGCAAAAAGGAGAATCCAGTATTTAGTCTTCATCGTTCAATCACCGTACATTCGCAGTCCGTCAGCAGGGAAGCGGCGCCGTCCGTGGCAAAGATCGCGCCGTCCTTCGTGATGAATACCGCTTCAAAATCGTCGCTTTCGCGCCAGAGCGCGGTCGCTTTCTCCATGCCCATTACGAACAGCGCGGTGGAGAGTCCGTCCGCGAGCGCACCGTCGTGCGCGAGCACGGTGACGGAAGCAAGTCCGCTGTCCGCGGGATAGCCCGTTTTCGGGTCGAGAATGTGATGATAGCGGACGCCGTTCTCTTCAAAATACCGCTGATAGCCGCCGGAGGTCACGAGGGCAAGCGAATCATGGAACCGCAGACAGGCGATCGCCTGTGACGGCGCGGAGGGATCTGCGATCCCGACGAGCCACGGCGCGCCGTCCGGCTTGCTGCCGAGGGTCTGCACGTTGCCGCCGAGGGATAAAAACGCCGTTTCGATGCCTCGGCTTTGCAGCAGTTCAACGACCTTCTGGGCCGCATAGCCCTTGGCAATGCCGCCGAGGTCGATCTTTCCGTCCATGGAAACGCAGGTAACGTCCAATTCACGTTCGAGCTGTTCGTATCCGACGCGTGAAAGCGCCGCGTCGATCTCGCCCTGCGAGGGGACGCGCTGTTCCTCCTTCGTAAAACCCCAGATTTCCACGAGCGGATAGACGGTCGGGTCGAACGCGCCGTCCGTGCGGCGGCTGACCGCGACAGCTTTGTTCAGAAGCTCAAACGTATCAAGGCTGAATTCTGCCGTTCCGTCCCGATTCAAAGCGTATATTTCGCTGTTTTCGTCTGTCACGGAGAGCAGTGCGTCAAGACGGTTGATCTCCGAAACAGCCGCAGCAACGTCGTCATCATCGCCCCAGACGCGGAGCGTCATCAGCGTATCCATCGCAAAGATTTCCCGCTCGACCGGCGCGTTTTGCGCGCAGCCGCAGAGCAGAAACGCAAGAAGTAGGGAAATAGCGCATAGTTTTTTCATCGTATCACCGGATTCTATGGATAATTACAAAAAAAGTATAGCAAAAACTAAAAAAAGTGTCAAATACTATTTGACATTTGGAAAAATGGGTGATAGAATAGTCGCGCCGCATTGAAGAGGTTGAAGCTGAGGTATGCCCTCACGCCTCCAGAGCGAGACTACAGAAAAGGTAGGTGCAAAACATGCAGGCAGTTATCGTTACCGGTGGTAAGCAGTATAACGTCAAGGAAGGCGACGTCATTTTCGTCGAAAAGCTCGGCGTTGAAGCTGACACGACCGTAACCTTCGATCAGGTCCTGGCAATCGTGGACGGCGAGAACTCCAAGTTCGGCGCTCCCGTGGTCGCAGGCGCTTCCGTCGAAGCAAAGGTGCTGAAGGAAGGCAAGTCCAAGAAGATCGTCGTCTTCAAGTACCGTCCGAAGAAGGACTCCAAGTCCATCCGCGGTCACAGACAGCCGTACACCAAGGTGCAGATTGAGAAGATCGTCGGTTAATTTGCAGTATGACGAAAGTAGAAATTTTCAATCGTGACGGCAGGATCAACGGTTTTGCCGTATCGGGGCACAGCGGATACGCCGAAGAGGGCAGCGATATTATTTGCGCAGCCGTTTCTTCCGCGGTAAAATTCGCAGAGTGTACGATCAATGACGTGCTCGGCAATCACGCCAACACGAAGGTCATTGAAGATGAGCCCCGCATCACCCTTACGCTTCCCGCAGTATGCGACGATGAGGACGCAGTTCAGGCAGTGCTGACCGGCTTTATGCTGACCATGTGCTCCCTGCGGGACGACTATCCTGATTATATCGAAGTTATGGAGGTGTAACACATGCTGAAAATCGGTTTTCAGTTCTTCGCTCATAAGAAGGGCGGCGGTTCTACGAAGAACGGCCGTGATTCCGAGTCCAAGAGATTGGGCGTGAAGCGCGCGGACGGCCAGTTCGTTCTCGCGGGCAACATTCTGGTTCGCCAGAGAGGCACGCACATCCATCCGGGTACCAACGTCGGTATCGGCAGCGACGACACCCTGTTCGCAAAGGTCGACGGTCACGTCAAGTTCGAGCGTCTGGGCAAGGATCGCAAAATGTGCTCTGTCTATCCGGTAGAGCAGTAAGATGCATAAGGAATCCCGAACATATCACTATGTTCGGGATTTTTTTGAGGAAGGGGAGATTCCCTATGTTTGTAGATAAAGTAAAAATCTTCGTCAAGGCGGGAAACGGCGGCAACGGCGCGGTCGCGTTCCACCGCGAGAAATATGTGGCAGCCGGAGGGCCTGACGGCGGCGACGGCGGCAAGGGCGGCAATATCGTCCTGCGCGTCAACGACAATCTCTCCACGCTGATGGACTTCCGCTTCAAGCGCAAATACGCCGCGCCGAACGGGCAGGACGGGCAGGGCTCCCGCTGCAGCGGCAGGCGCGGCGAGGATCTCGTCATCGAAGTCCCGCGCGGCACGGTCGTCCGCGACGCGGAAACGAACGAGATCATCAAGGACATGTCCGACAGTGAGGACTTCATTCTCTGCAAGGGCGGCAGAGGCGGCTGGGGCAACAAGCATTTCGCCACGCCGACGCGGCAGGTGCCGCGCTTTGCGAAGGCGGGACTGCCCGGCGAGGAGCATGAGGTCGTCCTGGAATTGAAGCTTCTGGCGGACGTCGGACTGGTCGGTTTCCCTAACGTCGGCAAATCGACGCTGCTTTCCGTGACCTCGAACGCCCACCCGAAGATCGCCAATTATCATTTCACAACGCTGTATCCAAATCTCGGCGTGATTTACGTCGACGACGGCGTCTCTTTCGTCATGGCGGATATTCCCGGCATCATCGAGGGCGCCGCGGAGGGCGCGGGGCTCGGGCACGACTTCCTGCGCCATATCGACCGCTGCCGTCTGCTGGTGCACATCGTCGACGTATCCGGCAGCGAGGATCGCGATCCGATCGAGGATTTCGAGAAGATCAACGAGGAGCTTGCGCAGTATTCTCCCGAGCTGGCGTCGCGTCCGATGATCGTCGCCGCGAATAAGTGCGACCTGATCCCCGAGGGAAGCGACAATCTGGAACGTCTGCGCGAATACGTCGAACGGCGCGGTTATCCGTTCTATGAGATCTCCGCCGCGACCACGCAGGGTACAAAGCAGCTCGTCCGCGCGATCGCGGAGAAGCTCAAGGAACTGCCGCCCGTGATCGTCTACGAACCGGAATACGTCAAGCCGCTCGCCGAGGCAGGCGAGGCGGACGATCTGATCATCGAGCACATGGACGATCTGTGGATTATCTCCGGCAAATGGCTCCAGCAGCTCATCATGGATATCAATTTTGCGGATTACGAATCGAGAATGTACTTTGACCGCCAGCTCCGCAAGAGCGGCCTTTTCGAACGCCTGGAGGAAATGGGCATTGAGGACGGCGACACGGTCAGCATCTACGATTTCGAATTCGATTACGAAAAATAAGCACGGAAAAAGCACATTCCCGGTTACTTTTTAGGGTAACCGGGAATGTGCTTTTGAAAAGAGAGAGGGAAAAAGAGAGATAAAATGAAAAGATGAATCGTACTGTTCTGCAAGAAGCGTTATCCTTCTTACATCTTGAGTATAAAGAAGAATTTTGACGAAACTGTGAACGATCTTGGAATAATTACTGAATTACGAATTATTTTTCGAATTTTTTTAGCAGCGACATCTTGGTCTTTTCGTTCTTTCCGCCGTAAGGGTGCTCGCGCAGCGGCAGATTGAAATGCGTCCTGCCGCGCAGTACGGTGGACGGGTGCGTGAATTCGCGGAAGCCCCATTCGCCGTGATACGCGCCCATGCCGGAATGACCCGTGCCGTTGAAGGGAACGCCCTTGACCATCATGTGAATACAGACCTCGTTGATGCAGCCGCCGCCGTACTGGAGCGTCTGCATCACTTTTTTAGCCCATTTCATATCCTTGGTGAAGACGTAGAGCGCCAGCGGATGCTCGCGGTCCGCAATCGTCTCGAGCAGGTCGCTGATCTCCTCGTCGCGGTAGGGGACGACCGGCAGCAGGGGGCAGAACAGCTCGTGCCGCACGATGTGCTCGTTCTTATCCACGGGATAGAGGATCGTCGGCGCGTAGCGGCGCGATGCCGGATTCCCGACGCCGCCGAAGACAATCCGGTCGCGGTATTCCTCCGCAAGCTTTTCGCACTTGGCGTACGCCGCGTCGGTGATGAGCTTCGGATACTCGTCGCTTTCCGTCGGATGCTCGCCGATCTGACGGACAAACTCCGCTTTCAGTTCTTCCAGAAATGCGTCCGCGACCTCTTCGGCGACTGCGATCTGATTGATATTGATACAGATCTGCCCCGCGTTGCATAGCTTAAAGAAGGCGATCTTCCGCGCCGCGTCTTGCAGGTCTGCATCCTTGCGGACGATACACCAGTTGCCGGTCTCGCCGCCCAACTCCAGCGCGGTCGAGGTGAGGTTTTTCGCCGCCTCGGTGAGAACGTGTTTGCCGACGGCAGGGGAGCCGGTGTAGAAGATCTTGTCGAAGCGCTGCGCAAGGCAGAGATCGGCGACGTCGTGACCGCCGTCGATCAGCGTGACGTACTCCGTCGGGAAGACCTCGGCGATGAACTTCTTTAAGAACGCCGTGCTTGCCGCAGACTTGGAGCTTGCCTTGATGACCGCCGTGTTGCCGCCAGCGATGCTTGCCGTCAGCACGCCGAGGGTCAGGAGCATCGGGAAATTGAACGGGGAGATGATCAAGCTCACGCCGTAAGGCATTTTATATACCGTCGTTACCGTGCTCGGAAAGCACATCAGTCCGCTGAAATGCCGCTCCGGTCTCGCCCATTTTTTGAGTCCTCGGAGCGTCTCGTTGATCTCCACGATGATCGGGCCGACGTCGCAAAGGTAGGCTTCGACCGTGCTCCTGCCCAAGTCCTCGCGCAGCGCGGCTTCAAACTCCGCTTCGTGCGCGATGACTGCTTTTTTCAGGGTTTTCAACTGTTCGATGCGCCATTTCACGTCCAGCGTTTTGCCGGAGCGGAAGAAGGCGCGCTGTCGTTCTACGATGGTTTTGATCTCAGTCTCCGTGTACATCGCCGTTCTCCTTTCTGCCGTTGATCTCGTCGAGTAAAGCGGAAATCTCCGCTCTGCTGAACACGACCGGCGCGGAATAGTTGATGGAATCGTCCGTGATCCGTTTGATCAGCAGGGGATAGTCCTCCTGCGGAATGAATGCGCCCCTGTCCGGAAAATCGCAAGTCTGAATCAGCGAATCGAGCGCGTCCATCAGATTGTCCGCAGCCGTTTCCGGCGCGGCCTGCTCCTCGGCAAGTCCGCAGTAGACCGCCAGCTCCGCGAGTCTCGACAGACACGCCTCTTTCTGATAGCGCATGACGGGGAGCAGGGAAAGGGCGATCGCGGCGCCGTGGGGAATGTGATACTGCGCGCCGATGGCGTGCGCGAAGGCGTGTACGTAGCCCGCGAGCTGCTCGTTGATCGCGTTGCCGCCGTAGAGCGCGGCGCGGGACATGGCGAGGCGGGAAGCCTCGCAGTCCGGCGTTTTGAGGACGATGGGAAGGTGTTCCAGCACCAGTCTGACGCACTCCATGCTCTCCTTCATATCCGCGTCCGGCACGTGTACGGACGCGACCACGCCCTCCAGACCGTGGCTGAGCGCGTCGATGCCGCAGGCGGCGGTGACGCCCGCCGGCGCGTTGACCGTCAGCTCGCTGTCGAGGATGACGTGGACGATATTCAGACCGACGATGACCGTCGAGCCCTTCGCGCCCTCATCGGACTTTTTGATGACCGCGCCGACCGTGATTTCCGCGCCGGTTCCCGCGGTGCTGGGTACGGAGATCATTGGCAGAGACTTATGCGGCACGTATAAGAATTTATGCATAAGTGATTTTGCTTTGAGGTGATGAAACCGCAGACCGGAAACGATCATCTTGGAAGCGTCGAGCACCGAACCGCCGCCGAGCGCGATTACGCAGTCCGCGCCGCAGGCGAGGGCGGCGGCTTCGCCCGCCTCCACGATCCCGACCGTCGGCTCGGAATGAATGTCATGGAAGACTGCTGCCTTGATCCCGTTTTCTTCCAGCGATTCGACGATTATTTCATGAAATTTGAGCGAAAACAAAGTTTGATCCGTGACGATCAGGCAGCTCTGATAGCCTCTTTCGCGGCAGATTTCTCCCGTCTTTTGTCTGGCTTGAAACCCCTCCGTAATCTCCGGATGCGGTTTCGGCACCGCCTTGATGACCACGCCGGGTAAACGACGGATCGTTTTTCTCAGTACGTAGGATGCCATCTGAAAAGCCTCCGTTCAGCATTGATATTATCATTATATCAGACTTTTCGGGGATTGCAATGAGAAGATGGCGGCATACTGTATCTTGATAAGTGATGACTTGTAAAACGACAATGCAGGTTGATTATATTACGTGTCATTCTTGCATGAATTTTTTTGAATATATATTCATTCTATGCTGGAATTTTGTGCTGGAAAAAACTTGTCGAAAATGTTTTATTATGTTGACTTTTCTTGTATAGTAGTATTATATAATAATTTAAATTATAATGCAGATTATGCGGATCTAACAACATATTGTTTCTTCTCCGCTTATATATACAGCATATAGACGCAACGGCTCGCGCTTGTAATTTGCCCTGTTACTTTTCACGGCACGGATGCTCAGATGGAGGCTAAAAATGACAGATAAAGAACTAAAAAAACTCAGCCGCGCGCAGCTTCTGGAGCTTCTCGTGGATCAGAGCCGTGAGATCGACCGTCTGCAGGCGGCGCTCGACGAAGCGAACCAGCGACTTGCGAAGCGTGACCTGAACCTGTCACAGTGCGGCTCAATCGCGGAGGCGTCGCTTCTGATCACCGAGGTGTTCGAGCGGGCGCAGGACGCTGCGGATCTGTACCTGAAGGCTGCGAAACGCTACGTGGCGCGCACCATCGCAGAAGGGAAGCCGCTGCCGCCGCTCCTCAGCGACACAAAAGAGCAGGAAGGAGCTGACCAATGAAGCGCAGGCTCATAAAGCGGCAGCAGGAGCTGCCGACGACGCCGCAACTTGAGGATGCTCTTGCGCAGGAAAATCGCCGCAAGCGGTTCCGCAGCGTCCTTCGCAGCACGGTGTTCGTTCTGGCGACCGTCGCGGCGGTCTCCGTCCTGATCGCCACGCTGCTGTTCCCGGTGATGCGCATTTACGGCTCCTCGATGAATCCGACGCTCGAAGACGGCGAGATCGTCGTCGCGCTCAAGATCAGGGAATTCAAGCCCGGCGACCTCGTCGCGTTCTATTACAACAACAAGCTCCTGATCAAACGCGTCATCGGTCAGCCCGGCGACTGGATCAATCTGCTGGACGACGGCACGGTCTGCGTCAACGGCACGCCGCTCGACGAGCCGTACGTCTCAGAATTGAGCGTCGGCACCTGCGATTTGGAACTTCCGTATCAGGTTCCGGCAGATCAGTACTTCGTGATGGGTGACCATCGCTCCACCTCGATCGACTCACGCAGCTCGACGGTCGGCTGCGTCGCCAAGGATCAGGTCGTCGGAAAAATCCTGCTGCGCGTATGGCCGCTGGCAGTTTTCGGAACGATCTCGTAGGAAATTACGCAAAAATGCAGTAAAAAACAGCGCTGCATTCACGCGATTACATAGATAGCACTCCCAACCCCGTAAGCAAAAAATGAAAATAAAATTTTTTAGGAGGAAAAAAACATGAAAAAAGCACTGGCAATTCTCATCTCGCTGATCCTGGTGTTTGCAGTCGCAGGCGCTGCGTTTGCAGACCAAACAAGCACCATCACCATCAGCAACGCAGTAGACGGTGAAACCTACACCGCCTACAAAATCTTCGACGCAACCTACCAAGGCACGAACTCGACCCCCGGCACTGACCCCGGCGCACCCGACCCCGACCCCCGGCATTTCCACACCGCATATTCCTACACAATCACCAACAACCCCTCCGCCGCTGACTGGTTCGACTTCCTGACCTCCGGTCTGACTGCGGACGCAAACGGCGTTTACAACAACACGACCTACGGTCTGACCTTCACGCCGACCAGTTCCGACCCCAACACTTACGTTGTTGAGCAGACCACGATGAACGACACGCAGGCCGCTGCGCTGGCCGCCGCCCTGAAAACCGAGCTCGACCGTGCGGCTGCCGCCGCTGCGGCGACGCCTCCCGTTGCGAATCCCTACACCGAAGCCGGTCATGCGGTCGGTGCAAGCGGCACCGCGACGATCAACGTCAATCCTGACGTAGACGGCTACTACTTCGTCACCACCACGCTCGGTTCTCTCTGCGCTCTGGATACCACCGAGCCCACTGCAAGAATCAGCGAGAAGAACACCACCTCGACCGCGACCAAGCAGGTCAACGAGGATCAGACCAGCACCTACGGCGACAAGAACGACGCCGAGTTCGGCGAGACGGTCAACTACAAGACCACCGTCGTGATCGGCGCGCATCAGAAGAACGTCGTGCTCGAAGACCGCCTGTACAACGGTCTGAAGCTCTGCCCCGCTTCCGGCATTACCGTCAAGGTCAACGACGTTGCTCTGGATCCCGCGAACTACACGCTGATCAGAAACAGCGATACGAGCTTCTCCATCGCGTTCGACACCGCTTACACCGAAGCCCTCGCCGCTGACACCACCGTCGTCGTGGAGTACTCCGCGGAAGTTCTCACCACCGCCGTCCTCGACGTTCCCTCGCCGGATGCAAAGGGCAACGGTAACGATAACGAAACTTGGGTCACCTACGGCGCTGCGCAGGAATCCACCCATGACTGGACCCGTACCTACGTCTGGACCTTCCCGATCTTCAAGTACACCGAGGGCGATACTCAGTACGCTGCGCAGTCGACCTATGTCGACGCCGAGGCTGCCGCCGCGGCAGGCTTCGTGCAGAACACTTCTGCTGACGCAACTTCTGAGACCTATTGGATGAAGACCCCGAAGAACCCGCTGGCTGACGCACACTTCTCCCTGTTCAGAAGCGGCGATACGACCAACCCCGTGCAGTTCGTGCAGGTTTCCGCCGGCGACGCCAGCAATCCTACGGTCTACCGTCTTGCGACGGCTGCTGAGATCGCTGACAACAACGTCACGAAGGTCACCGATCTCGTGACCCCGGCAAGCGGCCTCATCACCATCCAGGGTGTTGACAGCGAGCAGTTCATTCTCAGAGAGACTGCAGCTCCCGCCGGCTACAACAAGCTCGCCGACGACATCACCGTGGAGATCGTCGCGATCGAATCCGCCGCGAACCAGGGTGACACCAACAACGGCGCGCAGGCAAACGTCGTCACCAAGACGCTCAAGGAGAACAACGCGACCGCCGATCAGATCGAAGTGCTGAACAACACCGGTAACGAGCTGCCCTCCACCGGCGGCATCGGCACGACCATCTTCTACGTGCTCGGCGGTCTGCTGGTCGCCGGCGCTGTCATCGTTCTGATCGTCCGCAAGCGGATGGCAGAGCAGTGCTAACTGCCCATGCTGCTAAGCGGCAGGGAACTGCCGCTTAGCAATAAAAAATTCCTCCCCGAGGCGGCTTATGCCGCCCTGGGGAGGGGCAGCTATGAGGAGAGCCCAAAATGAAGAAAAAAAGCCATTTGACAACCATCATATTGGTTCTCGTGCTTGTTTTCGGGTTGTCCTTGTTGCTGTATCCGACCATCAGCGACCAATGGAACAAGCGCCGCTCCTCGCAGGCGATCGCCGTCTACGAGCAGGCGCTGCTGGATTCCGGCGAAGACGTTCGAACGCAAATGCTGCAAGACGCCATAGATTATAATCGCTCCATTGCGCCGTACGGCATTCGCTGGAAACTGGACGACGCGCAGCGCGCCCGTTACAATGACACGCTTGATCCGCTGCATAACGGCATGTTCGGCTACATTGAGATTGAGCGGATCAACTGCCGTCTTCCGGTCTATCACGGCACCTCCGAGCCGGTGCTGCAGACCGGCATCGGACATATCGAGGGAAGCTCGCTTCCCGTCGGCGGCGAGAGCTCGCACTGCCTGCTTTCCGGTCACACCGGACTGCCGTCGGCGCGGCTGTTCACCGATCTGTCGGAGCTCACCGTCGGCGACCGTTTCCGTCTGTGTATGTTGGACGCAGAGCTGACCTATGAGATCGACCGTATCAACATCGTCCTGCCTTATGAGTTGGACTTGCTGCGGATCGAGCAGGGCGAGGATCTCTGCACGCTTATCACCTGCACGCCCTACGGCATCAATTCCCACCGGCTGCTCGTGCGCGGACATCGCGTGGAAAACGACGCGCAGAGCGCAGTCGTCCGCGTCAGCGGCGACGCGCTGCCGATCGATCCGCTGATCGTCGCGCTGGTGACTGCTGTTCCGGTGCTGCTGCTGACGTTTACGATACTTTTGATCTTAGACCGGCGGAAAAGGCGGAGCGCCGCTCTCGGCAAACCAGCCGTAAATACCGCCACCGACGACCAGCCGGTCGTACCGACCGATTCTCCGAAAGGAGGAGAACCATGAACCGAATCAAACTCTTATGTCTGTTCCTGCTGCCGGCGCTTTTGTGCCTGTTCCTGCTGCCTGCGGCGGCGCTGACGCCCGATCTGTCCCGCACGGGCTCCATACGGCTGACCATGCGCTACGAGGGGCAGCCGGTCGGCGGCGGCGAGCTGACAATCTACCGCGTGGCGGGCATACGCACCGAGAACGGCTACAGCTTCGCTCCCGTTTCCGGACTGGAGAGCTTTGACTTTTCCGCCGCTGCGCTGGAGCGTCCGGAGCTTGCTTCCGAGGTTCTCGCCGAGGTGGAAAAGGTCGGACTAACCGGTTATACCGAGCAGATCGGCGCCGACGGCGTCGTCCGCTTCGACGATCTGACCCTTGGTCTGTATTTGATCGAACAGAAGGTGAGCGCGCCGGGTTTCGGCTGCATCCGTCCGTTTTTCGTCTGCCTCCCGATGGCAGAGGACGGCGAGCTGATTTACGACGTAGACGCGAGCCCCAAGCCCTTCCCCATGGAGCCGCAGCCCACCGAACCGACTACGCCGACCGATCCCACAACGCCGACGGAGCCCTCTCATCCGACAGAGCCGACTGACCCGACCGTTCCCGACGAAACGCTGCCGCAGACCGGTCAGCTCAAATGGCCCGTTCCTGTGCTGGGGATCGGCGGAACGCTGTGTCTGCTGGCGGGACTTCTCGTGCTTCTGTGCATGAGAAAGGAGCGCGACTGATGCGGCGCGGACGAAAGCTTGGCATGGCGCTTGTTTTCGTTGGATTTTTCCTGCTTTGCGCGGCGGGTGGTATGCTGTACTACAACCATGCGGAAAGCCGGCGCGCGCAGGACGCTTCCGCTCAGGTGCTCGCTTTACTTGCCGAAGAGATTCAAAACAACCAGCGCGGCGAGTCCGTCCCGCCGACGGAAAACGATCGGGATACCTTGACGCCCGTGCCGTCAAAGCCGCTGCCGCCGAACGACGAAGACCTCTGTCCCACCGTCCAGATTGACGGCGTCGACTACATCGGCGTAGTCAGCTTCCCGACGCTGTCGTTGGAGCTGCCGGTCATGGCGCAATGGAGTCCGGCTGGACTGCAGACCGCGCCGGGGCGTTATACCGGAACGCCGGCAGGCGGGAATCTGGTGATTGCCGGACATAACTACGACAGCCATTTCGGAGCCTTAGAGGATCTGAATTTGAACGACGCCGTGCTATTCACGGACGTCAACGGCAAGGTCTACACCTACGCCGTCTTGGATATCGAAATCCTGCAACCGACTGCGATCGAAGACATGATCGCGGGCGACTATCCGTTCACGATTTTTACTTGTACCTACGGCGGGCGTACCCGCCTGACAATACGCTGCGGATAAACGCCGCAGCTCCTATGGGAGACAGCCCTTGAAAGATCCGATTCTGAATAAAATCAGAATATTCCTCCGCGAATCCAAGCTGCATCGCCGCTTGATCGCTGTGTTCCTCTGCCTTGCGACGCTGGTTTCCACCGGCACGTTCGCCATGATTACGCTGACCGGCGTGACCATGAGCAGGGAAGAAGTCTTCTGCTGCCCGTATGCGCAGCATGAGCACAGCGCATCCTGTCTGGACGAGAACGGCTTGTATTCGTGCGCCTATGCGGTGGCGCATCTGCACGATGAAACGTGCTATGACGCCGACGGCACGCTGATCTGTCCGTTACCGGAGATCGCGCCGCACACGCATGACGCGTCCTGCTATGAGACCGTTCAGACGCTGATCTGCGGCATGGAGGAAGATGGCGAAGAAGGGCACGTCCACACTGAAGAATGCTATGAAGAAACGCAGGTTCTGACCTGCCCGCTGCAGGAGCTTCCCGTCCACGTTCACACTGCAGAGTGCTTCGCGCCGACCGTTACGGAAGCGCAATCGGAGACCGCCGCGCAGGAAGAGCCGCTCGATTCCGACCCCAATGCCGACGTCGAATCCTATGTACTCTGGGATCAGATGATCTCTGCCATGGCGCTTTCCGGCAGGTGGGCGGACGACCTCGTCGCGGTTGCGAAAATGCAGCTCGGCTATCGCGAGAGCGACCGCAACTATGAACTCGTCGACGGCGTGAAGAAGGGCTATACCCGCTACGGTGACTGGTACGGCGACGCTTACGGCGACTGGTGCGCGATGTTCATCTCCTTCTGCCTGCACTATGCAGATATCCCCGAAACGGATATGCCGCGCGAGGCCGGCGTCGATCAGTGGATCGAGCTGCTGCAGGAGAAGGAGCTCTACCGCGCGATCCCCGCGCATTGGGACGCTCCCGAAGACTTCGTACCGGCAGAGCAGGACTATCTCCCGCAGCCCGGCGACCTGATCTTCTTCCGCGTACCGGATCGCGAAGGCGCGAGCCACGTCGGCATCGTGCGCACCGTTGACGAGATCGAAGGCACGCTCACCACGATCGAGGGCAACTCCGACAACTGCGTGCAGGTGCAGGCGTACTGCACGAGCGATCCGCGTATCGCCGGCTACGGCATCCTGCCGACGGAGCCGCGCTTCACGCTGACTGAGCAATACGTCGCCGAAGACGGCAGTATCTATACGGTAAGCGTCGAATATAACGCGAAGGCGGAGATCCCCGAGAACGCGACCCTCGCGATCAGCGAGCCGACGGAAGAGGAGTACGCCGACTATCTTGCGCAGACTGCCGCCGCGCTCAACTGCGAAGCGGATAAGGTCAACGAGCTGCGCCTGCTCGACATCACGATCCTCTGCGACGGCGATGAAATCCAGCCGCAGCGTCCGGTCAACGTGACGATCCGACCGGAGAACGCCGCGCCGCAGGACGATACGCAGATCGTCCACTTCGGCGAGGAGCCGGAGATTATAGACAGCGAAACCGTTGACGGCGAGATCCGTTTTGAAACGGAGGGCTTCTCCGTCTACGGCATCGTCGGCACGACGATCGAGCAGTACGTGCTTGCAAGTGACGGCAGCACGTACCGCGTCTCCGTGACCTACGGCGACGATGCAGGCGTGCCCGAAGACGCAACGCTTTCTGTGAGCGAACTCAACGAAGGCGACGCGGGATATAACGAGCTTGTCGCCAAGAGCGAATCCGCGCTCGGTTTGAGCAGCGGCAGCGCGGAGCATATCCGTCTGTTCGATATCAAGATCGTGGACGCGAACGGCGAGAAGGTCGAAATCACCGCTCCCGTCGACGTCAAGATCGAGCTCGAGAGCTCTGACGATGCGCTGAATCAGAACAGCAAGGTTGTCCATATCGCCGACGGCGCAGAGCAGGGCGAGGTCGTCACCGGCGTGCAGATCGAAGGGGAGAGCGTCAGCTTCACGGCAAACGGCTTCTCCGCCTACGCGATCGTCGACGTTCCCAGCATTGATGAAACCGGCGGCTGGGAGAAGTTATCCTCCATGTCCGATCTGGAGAGCCATATTCAAAACGGCGACGGCATCTACATCGGCCACGTTAACGGCTACTACGCCACGAGCAGCGTGACCAGAGTCAACAGCAGCCGAAACGGCATTACGAAAACCGAGCCGCCACAGCTTGGGCAGCCGATGACGGGCGCGGTACCTTACTTCTTTGAAACCGTCGACGCGGCGAACCATCAATATAAAATCTACTGTATGAACGGCGCAAACCGAAAGTACGTACAGCAGTCAAGCAACAGCCTGAACTTCGTCAATAGCGCAAACAGCGCCAGCGTCTTCACGATCGAGGACTTCGGCAACGGAGAGGACACAAACGTCTTCCGCATCCGCGGCGCAAACAACTACTGCTGGAATATGCAGGGCGGTACGAGCGGTCATTGTTTTGCTGCGTATAACAATCTGAACGACGTGAACGCCCGCTTCAATTTCTGGTACTTCACGCCCCCGACGGACGATCCTTATGATCTTGACGGCAAAACCTACGGTCTGATGTTCTTCAACAACGGTCTGACCGGCAAGGCGATGATGGCGAACGAGAGCGTTGAGGGCGCATTGGAAGCGGTCTCGATGACCGTGCTCGCCAGAAACAACGACCGCGAGGATATCATCTTCACGCCGAAGGACAGCGGCATCACCCGCTGGACCTTCCATAATGTCGAAAGCGATATCTACCGCATCACTACACAGGTCAACGGAGAGACGAAGTATCTCCGTATTGATCCGGATGACGGCGTCACGCTCGTCGACGCGAACGAGATCGACGACGGCTGCGATATTGAGATCGTCGAAGGCGGAACAGGTCACGATGGTCAGATCATCCTGCGCAGCAGCTCCAACGCCGTACTGACCTACAGCGGTGCGACCAACGTCGGCTTCTTCGTCGGCGGCACCGTCGGCAGCGAATGGATGCGGCTGGTGGACGAGACCGATCTGACGCCGGAGTACTACATGGTGCATACGGCGGACAAGGTCAGCATATCCGACCGCGAGGCCGTACCGGACGGCTCCAAGGTCATCGTCTACGCCCGTGTCTGGGACGCGCAGAACAAGCGCTACAACTTCTACGCCGTGGACAGCGACGGCTCGCTGATCCCCGTCTACGAGAGCGGCGACCAGATTCAGTGGTTCGGCGACCGCTTCAATACGCTTCTCTGGGACTTCACCGAGTACTTCTGGGAGGGAACCACCGATCCGAACGGCTACTACGAGCTGTACAACGAGTTCTCCGGCAAGTACATCGCCCCGCAGCTCAGCTCCAATCAGATTCTGTCGGACGAGAAGATCGGCATCAACCTCAACGGCAGAAAGAACGGATATTACTACTCCGATATTCTTGCCTGGGACGACCCGAGCTACGCCTACGCAGGCGTGCAGGCGAGTATCAGCGGCAGCGACGACAGCATCGCGCCCTGCGCGATCAACCAGACGACCGATTTCTACTTCGCGCTGGTGCATAACCTGCCGACGGATGACGTTCTGACCGAGGTTCCGACTGTCGACAACAATCTCTACGGCATCACGATGAAGATGGTAGACTTCGGCGGCACGACCTACAAGGACGGGAAAAACCCCGAAACTACACTGCAGCAGCACAATGTGATCGGCGACAGCACGGGCGGCGCGGTCCTGTACGCGAACACCGGTCTGCTCTCGAACAGTCTCGACGCGAACGGCTATCCGACCGCGACAATCACCCAAGCTTCGCTGGCGGAACTGTTCAATTCCCCGAGTAACCCGCCGGTCGAGGTCAACCACCTGTTCCTGCAGAGTATCCTGGACGGCTCCGGCTACTTCGAGTACGACAGCACGCAGAACTTTGCGACGCTGAAAAAACAGGACAACACCTATGACACTGACTTCCACGTCTATCAGGAGCTCGGAACCTACGACGGCGGCAGCAGCCGACCTTCGTTGAAGCACGGTCAGTTCTTCCCGTACGACAACATCGAACCGGGCAACTTCTGTACGGAGCTCAACCCGAGAAACCTCTATACCGCCACGCAGCAGGAGCTGCTCGACGGAGATCCGAGAAAGAACGAGCGCCTGTATAAGGTTGAAAGTCCCGACTACTACTTCGGTATGGAACTCGAGGCGAGCTTCGTGCAGACGCCCAGCGGACACGACAGCTGGGGGCACGATATTATCTACGAATTCACCGGCGACGACGACTTCTGGCTCTACGTCGACGGCGAGCTCGTGATCGACCTCGGCGGCATCCACAGCGCGCTGGCCGGTACGGTCAACTTCTGCACCGGCGACGTCTACGTCAACGGTGTGCACAAGACGCTCTACCAAATCTTCGGCGATAACTATATCGCGCGCTACCGCGAGGCGAACAACGGCGCAGATCCGGATCCCGCGGACGTTGAGGCATACCTGATCGGCACTGCGGCAAACAATTACCGCGACGGTATCTTCGAGAGCGACGGCAACGGCCACATGGTCTTCAAGGACTATACCTCGCACACGATGAAGATCTTTTACATGGAGCGCGGCGCCGGCGCCTCCAACCTGCACATGCGCTTCAATCTGGCGTCCGTCAAGGCCGGCACCGTACAGCTTTCCAAGGAACTCGGAGGCGATATTGACTCCGACGCTTCGATCGACGCTACGTTCCCGTACCAGATCTGGTACGTGCCGGGCGACGGCTACGGCACGCCGATGATCGACCCGAACACGGGCAATCCGATGTATTCACGGCTGACCGCCAACGATCCGAACACGCACGTGTATTATAAGGATACCACCACGCCCGTTCCTTACGCGGCAACCAAGACGATCGACGGCATCACGTATCAGGACGTCTTCCTGCTGAAGCCGGGCGAGACCGCGGAGATCAAGTTCCCTGACGACACGATCTCCTACAAGATCGTGGAGTGCGGCGTCGATACGCGCATTTTCGAGGACGTTACCGTCGATACCTCGAACGATAACGAGGTGCTGAACGAAATTCAGGCGGATCCGAACAATGACCACCGCTACGACTACGCGCTCGAGTATGAGACGGCTGCAAACCGTCCGCGCGTCGTCTACACCAATCACGTCGACGACGACGCGCTGCGCAATCTGACGATCCGCAAGCGGCTGTTTGCGGAGGACGGAGTGACCGAGATCCACCACGACGATCCGATCTTCGGCGCGGATTCCGCGATCTTTAACTTCCGTCTGTACTTCAAGACGGAGAACGATGCGAGCTTCACCGGCGCGAGCCTGTACCCGTACCACGTCAAGGACAATCACGGCAATTACTGCTATTGGGACGTGCCGACGCAATCCTTCGTCTCGCTGAACGAGACAGATTACAACAATCTGTCGGCAGCCGACAAGCAGCGCGCCACCTTCTACACCTCGATGAACGGCTCGATCTCCAAGATCCCCGTCGACTACGACGTGGAGATCCGCGAGATCCTTGCCGGCACCGAGTTCCGCGTGCAGGAGCGCGACTACGAGATCCCCGACGGCTACTCGCTGCGCAACTATACGCTCAAGTTCGGCGAGAGTGATCCCGGCACGACCTCCGAATCGATGCCGCAGGACTTCATCCCTTCAGACGACTCGGTAGAGGATCCGATCGTCGAGGTCAACAACATTAAGGGCTGGGGCCTGCGCGTCAACAAGGTCTGGAACGACGCGGCGTATATGGACGACCGCGACCCGATCTACGTGGGCGTCTTCCTCGGCAACAGCCAAACGCCTTACGTGATCGAAACGACGGAGGACGACGGGCAGGGGAACCAGATCATCGTGCAGACCTCCACGGTCAGAAGGCTCGAATACGGCGTCAATACGATGTACTGGTACATCCCGACGCTCGCGCCAGGCACCACCTTCGATCAGTACCACGTCCGCGAGGTCGAGCTGACCAATCCGGTCGTCGGCGCGAACGGTATCGTGACGAGCTACAGCACGCTGACCGTCGTGGACGACGGCGAGGAGACCACGCTGGAAGGCCTCCTGAAGGGTTATACCACGCCCGCCGATTTCACCTACACCGTTGACTATGAGCAGGGCGAGATCGAAACGGGCTCCAACGTCCGCGTGGACACGATCACGAACAGCCGTCCCGGCGTCATGCTGTACAAGGTCGATTGGGACGGTCAGCCGATGGCAAACGCGGAATTCACCCTGACCCTCGGCAACACCACGATCGGTCCGTTCGTCTCTGACGAAAACGGTCTGATCACCGAAGCGATGCTGGGCGAAAACGTGGACTATATCCTGAACGAAATCCGCGCTCCGCTGGGTTATTACGGCATTGAATACCCGCTGACGCTGCGTCTGACCGAGAGCAACGACGTCTATACGCTGACGGTCACGCCCGATGCGAACGCGCCCGCGGATATTGCGAACTTCTACGTTCTCAACCAGAACGGCGCGAACGACATGCCCGAGCTGACGATCAAGAACCGGAACTTCACGCTCCGCTTTGAGAAGCAGGACGGCGATACGCACGAGCCGCTGGAAGGCGTTGTCTTCTCGCTGCACCGCGAGGTCACGGTCAACGGCTATACCGGCATCGACTTCAACCCGCTGCCCGGCTGCGACAATCTTGTGACCGACGCCAACGGCGTCATTCCGGGACTGAACGAGAATCTCTCGCACGGTATCTATTATCTCCTGGAAAAGACGCCGCTGCCCGGCTATGAAACGATGGGCGTCTATCTGCGCTTCTCCATCGGCGAAAAGGGCAACGTGACGGTTCTGTCAGAGGGCCGTGAAAACTGGCTCACGAAGTACGTCAATCAGGCGGGCGACACCGTGATCTACACGCTCGCCGTGCCGAACGTCCGTCTGAAGACGCCGATCACGCTGAAAAAGGTCGGATACGACAACACGCAGTCGCCTGCGCGAGAATACCCGATCACGGGCGCGGTCTTCAACATCTACGAGAGCGACGGAACGACACTGCTGAATCTGGACGGCGTCGATCAGGAGAACCTGACCGACAACGGCAACGGTATCTTCTTCGAGGGCGAGCTTTCGCCGGGAACCTATTATATCGAAGAGGTCACGCCGCCTCCCGGCTATTATCCGCTGCCAGGCAGGATGATCCTGACGATCAACGCGAGCGGCGCGACGCTGCAGGGTACCTGGACCACCTCCGACCCGAATCACAGCGTCGGCACGACCACCGGCAACAGCACAGACGGCTACGTGATGACCGTCCGCAACACGACCGGCGCAGAGCTGCCCGCCACGGGCGGCGTAGGCACGTGGATCGGCTATATCGTCGGCGCATACCTGTTGGCATGCGGCTTCGTTCTCCTGCGCCGCCGCAGAAAATATGAGTGATTTCTCCGTTTTCTGCGCAAAATCCCATAAGAAAAGACACCGGCTTTCCCCGAAAGGGGAGAGCCGGTGTTTTCAATTATTTCCTGATCGGCAGAGCTTCAACCTTGCAATGACGCGGTTCAATTATACATTTTAGTTGACGTTTTCCGGTGAGATGATGAAGCTCACCTTTCTTTTCAGATATGACACGATCTCCGCTTCGTGCTTTTTTCCATATCCGTACAGCGTTTCCGTGAAGGAATCTCCGCTCTTCATGTGGAAGGTATAGTAATATGTATCCAATGTCTGTGATATAAAATCTCCTTTGGAAAATCTTTCTTCGACCCATGCGATATCCGAAAAAAGCACTGTGTTTCGTTTGAGCGTTCTTTTCGGACTGCGCGTCACCGGAAAAACAATCTTTTCACTGTCAATCAAAAGATAGGAACGCGCAGCAGCGATATAGCACGAAAAGAACAGCAGAAACATGGGAATCGGAAGAATCAGCAGCCAAATGAATTGTGAACTGTCATAGGAAAAGATGCGCAATACTACACCGGCAACAATGCAAACAAAAGATAGAAGCGTCAGCGCCAAAAACCAATATTGTGCGCGTTGGACGTACTTTTTCATAGCTTACCCCTCAATTATGGCAGGACGCTTTTGCTGCAGGCGATCTGAGCGGCGAGCTTTTCGTAAAAATCAATATAGAACGCAAGGCGCGATCTCCACAGCTCCTCCGCCGTTTTTGTGCTGAGCGGCAGGTCGATCAGCTCGCGCAGTCTGGAAAGCCGCTTTTCGACGTATTCGCGCTTATCGTCCAGCGGTTTTTCAAGAAAACCGTCGTGAACCAGCGTTTCGTGGATGCGGTAGGCGTCGAAGCGGTCGATGTTGTCCGCGTCGCCGACGGACAGGGCAAAGGGCGTGCGTTCACCGTCGAAGTCCGCTTTATCGTCCACGTGGATCGCAATGCCGTAGCAGATGTCCTGAATCCGCTCTTCCGCCATGCCGAGCTCCCGCAAAAACGGTCTTGCGATCACCGCGGCGCGTCTGCCGTGCTCGATCCAGCCTTCCTCGCCGAAATCCTCGCAGTAGGAAACATCGTGCAGCAGGCAGGCGACGACCATCTCCGTTTCGTCAAAGCCCTCGTTCGCGGCGATCTGCCTGCCGATATTCGCCACGCGGTAGGTATGCTCGATCCGGTAGGCTTTATCGACCGGATGGGCGTTCAGATACTTCGCGCCGGCGAATTTCTCATTCAAAAACCGTTCCGTTTTCGTGATCCATTCCGGTTTCAGCATGACAAGATCAGTCTCCGTATGTGATCTGCTCAACGGTATAGCCCGCGTCGATCAGAAGCTGTACGAGCCCCGCCTCGTTCGCCATGTGCGCCGCGCCGACGGCAAAGAATACGGTATCGCCGCTGTTCAGGTATTCGATTGCCTTGTCACGCATGCCGAGGTTGCGCTCGTCCACCAGACGGTAGTTGTAATCCTCGATCAGCGCAAGCTGCTCGTCCGTGTAGTCCCCGGTTTCATCCTCATTCGTAATATACGCCCAGAGCGTGTCCCTGTCGCCGTAGAGCCAGAGCTCATACATCTTATTGACCTCGCTGTTATACTCCCCGGCGTTATTCAGCGAGCTCTCGATGCTCAACAGATAGAGCTCATTGTCGAAGCTGTTGAGCAGCGCCATCTGGAATTGCGCGGATTCGACGTCCAGCACGGGGATATCCTTGTCGTAAGCATACCGGATCAGCAATCTGTCCATGCCCTTGCTCGTGTCAAGATCGGCGTAAATCTCCAGCAACGCCTGATCGACCATCTGCGACCACAAGGCCAAATTATACACCTTGAAGACGTCGGGCATCAATCCCGCTTCCTTCAGGAGGTCATAGGCCCTTTGATAGAGCTCTCCCGGCATATAGTCGGAAATCACGCTGCCGTTGGTGAGGACGTACTGCATCATATCGATCATCATTTGCTGTGTGTTTTTCTCGTAGGCGACGGCGTCGAATTCCACCGCCAGCGCGTCGCAGGATCCGAGGACAGGGGAGATACGCTCCAGCACGGCGTCGTTGCGCGCGTCGCCGACGTGGATCGTGCCGAAGAGGTAGAGCGTGTGACCGGCGTCGTCCGTGACGCGCCACATAAGCGGCGAGGGGTCGTCAGGCTCCGGCGGAACATCGGTTTCCTCCGTGGGCGGCTCGGTGACATCAGGCATTTCGGTCGGAGCAGATTCTTCGGTAGAGATCGGTTCCTCCGTCGTTTCTGGCGCAGCTTCGTCCTTGCGGCAGGAAACGGCGGTGAACAGAAGCGAAAGAATCATGATCGCCGCAAGCAATAATGAAATCGTTTTCTTCATTTCGTAATCTCCTTTTGCAATATTACTTTATTATATATTTTACAACAAAACAGCACGCGAATCAAGTCTGCATTGTCGGTTGGCGTTTTCGACTCTCCGCCGCAGCTGCTCCACCAAAAAACACCATCCGAATGGATGGTCGGCGTGGAGAGTCGTTTGCGTTCGCTTCGCGAACTAATGTATCGACCAGTTTTTGCACTGGCCGAAGCGACTCTACACAGTAGAGTCGCGATTTAAGTTTTCGACTCTCCCTTTCTTCGCCTCCATCAAAAAACACCATCCGAAGGGATGGTCGGCGGGGAGAGTCGTTTGCGTTCGCTTCGCGAACTAATGTATCGACCAGTGTTTGCACTGGTCGAAGCGACT
>JAFROD010000034.1 GCA_017429835.1 Oscillospiraceae bacterium | reverse complement strand
GCAACAGTCCACCGGACTGTCGCCAAGAGCCGCCTTTCGAGCCCAGTCATTATTCCGAATAATCAACAATGCCGCCGCATTCGGGCGGCTTTGACGATTGGTCCGAGTGACTGGTCTCGAACCAGCGGCCTCGTGGTCCCAAACCACGCGCTCTACCAACTGAGCTACACCCGGATATTGTTTTTGCTGTTTTCAGTTTTCCTGTATCCGCGAAACCACGCGCGATTCCTGTTGCAACAGCGGCTCTGTCTGCGTGCCGCAAGCGGCACTTGCCAATCGCCTTGTTGCTGCCACTCGCTCGCCTCCCTTGCCTCCGCCACCGGCGGCGGTCGGCTCGCTCCCCAACTGAGCTACACCCGGATACAGGGATATTATACACATACGGGACAAAAAATGCAACAAATATTCCGCGCGGGGTTTACTATCATGGCTGCATTTGGTATAATTCCCACCGAGATCACCGTTTGGCAATCAAATCGTGCCGATCGTCAATCGAAAGGCGACCGAACTGCAAGCAGGAAGATAAAAGAAGCGAGGGGCTGTCCCGATGAGAATGAGAAAACGCAACAATCTGGAGCCGCGCATGGAGGCGTGCAGCGCGATCTGGCTGCGCGACGCGAAGACCTTGCGCAGCAAGTGGCGCACGCTGATGCCAGAGGCGAAAGAACTCCGTCTGGAGATCGGCTGCGGCAAGGGAAAATTCACCGTGGAGACTGCCGCGGCGGAGCCGGACGTGCTGCTGATCGCCGTCGAGCGCGTGCAGGAGGCGATGCTGCTCGGCATGGAGCGCGCGCTGGAGATGGGGCTGAAAAACGTCTATTTCCTCTCGCTGGACGCGGCGGAGATCGAAGAATACTTCGCAGACGGCGAGGTCGATCTGCTCTATCTCAACTTCTGCGACCCTTGGCCGCGCAAAAAGAACGCCAAGCGCCGCCTGACCTACCGCACTTTCCTGCGCAAGTATCAGCGCATTCTGAAACGCGACGGCGAAATCCATTTCAAGACGGACAACGCCGCGCTGTTCGAGTGGTCGCTGGGCGAATTCGAGGCGTGCGGTCTGGAGATCCGCAATCTGACGCGCGACCTGCACAAGGATGGGCCGGTCGGCATCATGACCGGCTATGAGGAAAAATTCTACGAGCTCGGCACGCCGATCAACCGCTGCGAGCTGATCAACCGGGAGGTCAAAATGCAGAAGATACAGATGACGACGCCGCTCGTCGAGATGGACGGAGACGAGATGACCCGCGTGCTCTGGAAGAGCATCAAGGACGAGCTGCTGCTGCCCTATATCGACTTGAAAACCGAATACTACGATCTGGGGCTTCCGGAGCGCGACCGCACCGCCGATCAGGTCACCATCGACGCAGCGAAGGCGATTCAAAAGTACGGCGTCGGCGTAAAATGCGCCACGATCACGCCGAACGTCCAGCGCATGAGCGAGTACCATCTCCACGAGATGTGGAAAAGCCCGAACGGCACGATCCGCGCGATCTTAGACGGCACGGTCTTCCGCGCGCCGATCCTCGTCGAGGGCATTCATCCGGTCGTGAAGAATTGGAAAAAACCGATCACCATCGCCCGTCACGCCTACGGCGACGTCTACAAGGCGACCGAGCTGCGCGTGCCGGAGGGCAAGGCGGAGCTGGTCTTCACGGACAAGGACGGCAACGAGACCCGCAAGACGATCTACGACTTCGAGTGCGGCGGCGTGCTGACCGGGCAGTACAACAAGGACAGCTCGATTCAATCCTTCGCCCGCTCCTGCTTCAACTACGCGCTCGCCACGAAGCAGGATCTCTGGTTCTCCGCAAAGGACACGATCGCGAAGCTCTACGACGGCGCGTTCAAAAAAATCTTCGCGGACATCTTCGAAGCGGAGTACAAAGAACGCTTCGAGCAGGCGGGCATCACCTACTTCTACACGCTGATCGACGACGCGGTCGCCCGCGTCATCCGCAGCGAGGGCGGCTTCATCTGGGCGTGCAAGAACTACGACGGCGACGTGATGAGCGACATGGTCTCCACCGCTTTCGGCTCGCTCGCCATGATGACCTCCGTGCTGGTCTCGCCGGACGGAAAATACGAGTATGAGGCGGCGCACGGCACGGTCACGAAGCATTATTACCGCTATCTCGAGGGAGAAAAGACCTCGACCAATCCGATGGCGACGATCTTCGCGTGGACGGGCGCGCTGAAAAAGCGCGGCGAGCTCGACGGACTGGACGAGCTGGTCGCCTTCGCCGAAAAGTTGGAAAAGGTCTGCGTTTTCGTGATCGAGCGCGGCACGATGACGAAGGATCTCGCGGCTTTGTGGGAGGGCGGCACGCCCAACGTCGTCACCACAGACGGTTTCATCGCCGCCATCCGCCGCGAATTGGAAAACCGCTGAACTCAGCAGGTATACGAACACGCTTTGACGGGTATATTACTTGTCGAAGCGTGTTTTCTTCGCGAAAAAAAGCGCAAAAAAAGTAAAAAAAACCGTTTTTTCCTCAAAAAAACTATTGCACTGTAAAAAAAACTGCGGTATACTGTACCAGATGTGCCCGATTAACATGTTACAAGGAAGTGCTTTATGGCTACCTCGAATAAAAACGGAAAAATCAATGAAGAACTGATGGCCCCACTGACCTCTTTGATCAGCAAAGGCCGCTGCGAAGGCATGCTCGATTCCGCGGAGCTCATGGCAGTACTGGAAAAGATGGATCTCACGCCCGAGAAGATCGAACAGGTTTACGACACCTTCGAGGCGATGGGCATTCAGATCGCCACGTCCGAGCCTGAAGTGGACGACATTCCGGACGAGATTCTGGACGATATGGAGCTCGGCGAGGAAGACGCCGTTACGGAAGAGCCGCTGGTCGATCCGGTGGAACTGGCTGCGGAATTCAATCTGGACGACCCCGTCCGCATGTATCTGAAGGAGATCGGTCAGATTCCCCTGCTCACCGTCGAGGAGGAGCAGGAGCTTGCCAAGCGCGTGGTGGAGGGCGATCAGGAAGCGAAAAAGCTCCTGACCGAAGCAAACCTCCGTCTCGTCGTCTCCATTGCCAAGAAATACTCCGGCCGCGGTCTTCACATTCTGGACTTGATTCAGGAAGGCAACACCGGTCTGATCCGCGCAGTCGACAAGTTCGACTATACAAAGGGAAACAAGTTCTCTACATACGCGACCTGGTGGATTCGGCAGGCGATCACCCGCGCCATCGCCGACCAAGCGCGTACCATCCGCGTACCGGTGCATATGGTAGAGGTCATCAACAAGGCGACCCGCTGCAACCGCAAGCTCGTGCAGGAGCTCGGCCGCGAGCCGACTCTTGAGGAAATTGCGGACGAGCTGAATCTCCCGATCGAGAAGATCATCGAGGCAAACCGCACCGCCGCCGATACTCTTTCGCTGGATACGCCGGTCGGTGATGAAGAGGATACCACGATCGGCTCCTTCGTCGAGGACGACAACACGCCCGGCCCGGCGGACGCCACGAGCAACGCGCTGCTTGCTGAAGCGCTGAGTGAGATCCTCAACACGCTGACCGACCGTGAAGCGGACGTTCTTCGCCTGCGCTTCGGCATGTACGACGGCAAGACGCATACCCTCGAGGAGGTCGGACAGATCTTCGGCGTGACGCGCGAGCGCATCCGTCAGATCGAGAACAAGGCGATCCGCAAGCTGCGCCATCCGAGCCGCGCAAAGAAGATTCGGGATTTCTACTGCTGATATAAAAAGATGACTGCCAAAAGGCAGTCATCTTTTTTTACGCCGTTTCCTCCGCGGTCATTTTTCTGCGGTGGCGGCGTTCGCTGAGGATGCGCAGTTCCTCCATGCGGCTGTTGTGCTCCAGCGGGTCGACGCTTTCCCAGTAGGCGTCACAGCGCTGATACTGTTCGTAGAGCTTCCATTCGCTTGAAGCATAGCAGAAAAAGCCGTTCAGCCCGGCAAACACCAAAAGCAGCAGCACGTAGACCCAGAACAGGACGAACAGGCACAGCAGCAGCGCAAGGCAGGTCAGCGCAAGCTCCAGTACTGCGGGCGAATCGCTCGTGGCAAAATGGAGCATGGCGAACAGGATCAGCACGGCGACGACCCCCGTCAGAATGCCTGCTTCCGGATAGACCGACCAGCGCGGCATCTCCCGGCGAAGAACGTAAGCCGTTTCCGCCTTGTTGGTCAGCGCCTTCGCCTTGTCGATCTGCGAGCCGTTCAGCGGTTCTTTTGCGTTTCCGTGCTTCTTGTAGTCCAGATAGTAGAACACGCCCGCAATCGCTGCGGAAATCATCAACGGGATCATGTAAGTAAACAGAATGGAAAAGACGATCAGACTGCCCCAGCCGCCACGCGGCAGGGGTTCGACCAACGACGGGAGGATCGGCACTTTCTCAAAAAAGCGGTTCACGAAATCGTTGTTGAGAAACAGAATGAAGTTTCCGGTCGTGAGCAGCAGATTGAACATGAAGATGATCGTACCCACGGGCTGAATGATGCGCCCGACCCGCTGATTTCTGCGCAGGGTGCGTTCCAGCTTCACAAGGTTCTCCCACGTCGACTGCACTTCCTCCATGCGCATGGGCTCTTTCTTTTTCTTGAACATGGTCTTTCTCCTCTCTATTCTTCCAGCAGGCAGACGGCGTGGCAGGCGATCCCCTCGCCGGCGCCGGTGAAGCCGAGTCCCTCCTCGGTCGTCGCCTTGACATTGACGCGGTCAGCGGGAACGTCCATCACACGCGCCAGATTCTCCCGCATCTGCGGGATATAGTCTTTCAGCTTCGGCCGCTGGGCGAGCACCGTCACGTCGGCGTTTCCGACGCGCAGGTTCTTTTCCCGCAGCAGGCGCATGACCTCCTGCAGCAGGCGCATGCTCGAAATGCCCTCATAGCGCGGGTCGGTGTCCGGAAACAGCGCGCCGATATCGCGCTCTCCCGCCGCGCCGAGCAGCGCGTCCATCAGCGCGTGGACGAGCACGTCCGCGTCCGAATGACCGTCCAGCCCGCGTTCGAACGGGATGTCCACGCCGCCGAGGATCAGTTTCCTGCCCTCCGTCAGGCGGTGGACGTCGTAACCGTGGCCGATTCTCATCGCCGCTCCCTCCGTTTCAGAACGGCGTCCGCCAGCGTCAGATCCGACGGCACCGTGATTTTCAGGTTCTCCTCGCTGCCCGGCGTCAGCCGCACCTCCATGCCCGCGAATTCCGCCGCGGAGCAGTCGTCCGTCAGGGGCAGCCCTTGCTCCAGAGCCGCGAGAATCGCCGCTTTGATCCTCTCCGTATCGAAGACCTGCGGGGTCTGCACGGCGAAGAGCGTGGAACGGTCGGGTGTCGACTGCACGACGCCGTTCTTCGCCACCTTGATCGTGTCGTGCACCGCGACGGCGGGCGCCGCCGCACCGCAGTCCGACGCAGCGTCGATCGCAGCGTCAATGATCTCGCGCGTCACGAGGGGTCTCGCCCCGTCGTGGATCGCAGCAAGCGGCGTTTTGACGGCGTCCAGTCCGCGCAGAACGGACTGCGCGCGGCTCTCGCCGCCCAGCACGACCGCCCGCAGCTTCGGAAGGTCGGCGCAGAGCGACCGCACCTCCTGCACCAGCTCGGCGCGGGTGACGATCACGATGCCGTCGATCTTTTCGCTTTCCGACAGCGCCTGCGCTGTCCTGAGCAGTATCGGCTTGCCGCCGATATCCGCCATGATCTTATCGATGCCCTGCATGCGTCTCGCAGAGCCGGCAGCCACGACGACCGCCGTACAAGCCTTTCTCATCTCAAAGCTCCATTACCGTTTTCTTGAATTCCGCGCCGCGCACCATGAAATTCTTGAACTTGTCAAACGCCGCGCTCGCAGGCGACAGCAGGACGACATCGCCCGCCTGCGCATGTCTGCTCGCGGTGCGGATCGCCTCGTAGAAATCGTCGATCTCCAGGATTTCCGGCGTGCCTTCGACGGCTCTCGCCGCCGCCGCGATCTTGCCGCCGGTCGCGCCGGTGCAGATCAGGAGCTTGACGTGCGCCGCGATCTCCGGCCCCAAAACGTCGTAGGGAATGTGCTTGTCGTACCCGCCGGCGATCAGAATGACCTTCTTCGGGAAACTGCGCAGACCCGCGATCGTGCGGCTCGGCGAGGAAGCGATGGAATCGTTGTAGTACGAAACGCCGTCCTTGACGCGCACCAGCTCGATCCTGTGCTCCACGCCGCCGAAGTGTTTGGCGACGTAACGGATATCCTCGTCGCTCGCCATACCTTCCACGGCGGCGATGGCAGCCATATAGTTTTCAATATTGTGTACGCCAGGGATCAGAATGTCCGCGCAGCGCATAACTTCCGTTCCGTCGCGGTATATTCTGTCGTTTTCGACGTAAACGCCGTCCACGCGCTCCCTTCGTGAGAAACGCCGCACCCTTCCAGCCGCTTCAGCGGCGAAGCCTTCAGTCAGCGCGTTGTCGTGATTGACGATCAGCACGTCGTCCTTCGTCTGCCGCAGGAAGATATTTTTCTTCGCGTTCACGTACTCCGCCATGTCCTTGTGCATATCCAGATGATTCGGCGCGAGATTCGTCACCAGCGCGATGTGGCAGCTCCTGCGCAGATCCATGAGTTGGAAGGAGCTGAGCTCCAGAACGACCTTGTCCTCGGGTCGCATTTCGTCCGCGCGGTCGAGCAGCGGCGTGCCGATGTTGCCGCCGAGCCAGACGGTATGCCCCGCATGCTTTAGGATTTCGGAGATCAGCGTCGTGGTCGTCGTCTTGCCGTCCGAGCCGGTCACGCCGATGATCGGGCAGGGACAGACGGCAAAGAACGCTTCCATTTCGCTCGTGACCACCGTACCCGCCTGCCGCAGGGCGATCAGCTCCGGCTTGTCGGGGTGCAGACCCGGCGTGCGGAACGCCACGTCGCCCGCGATATCGCAGAGATAGTTCTCGCCCAGATGCAGCTTCGCGCCCATGCGCTCCAGCTCCAGCACCTCCGCGTCGAGCTTCTCGCGCGGCGTTTTGTCGCAGCCGGTCACGTCGATGCCATAGCGCAGCAGCAGCCGCACCAGCGGGCGGTTGCTGACGCCCAGTCCGAGCACGAGGACCTTCTTCTCTTTCAGACGTTCAAAATAAGCTTCCGGTTTCAAATTCTGCGCCTCATTTCCGTTTTCTGTCTCCTATTATATCCCGAAAAGAAAAAATTTGCAATCTGTTTGACAAGACAAGAAAAATAAAGTAGAATAAGTCCGCGACCGGGACGGACAGCCGCGTGGCTGCGCCGAAAGGCGCTTTCATGAGGAAAGTCCGGGCTCCACAGGGCAAGAATAACGGGTAACGCCCGCCGAAGGCGACTTCAGGAAAAGTGCAACAGAGATATACCGCCGTCGGTCTTCGACCGGCGGCAAGGGTGGAAAGGTGAGGTAAGAGCTCACCCGCCGCATGGGAACATCGCGGCGCTGTAAACTCTATTCGGAGCAACACCGTGGAGGAGAATAAGGTCTGCCCGACCTCTCCGGGGAGGTGGCTGGAACGCGTCGGCAACGGCGCGTCGAGATAGATGGCTGTCGATTACAGAACCCGGCTTACAGTCCCGATCGTAAAAAAGACGCAGAGCAATTGCTCTGCGCTTTTTTATCCTGTCATGCAAAAAATAACCCCTCTGCATCGTTTTAGCAGTAGAAAACAAAGCGCTTTGTTTCACGATTTCTCCCGGGAGGTGAACCTTTGGAGCAAGATAAAATGGCGTGGATCGTGCACACCTACAGCCCTTCCCTGCTTCGCGCGGCATTTCTGTATTTGAAGAACGCCGCGGACGCCGAGGACGCCGTGCAGGACGTGTTCCTGTCCTACTGGGAGCGGCAGCCCGCCTTTGAAAACGAGGCGGCGCGAAAGGCGTGGCTCTACAAGTCCGTCTGCAACCGCTGCAGGGACAAGCTGCGCTCCGGCTGGTTCCGGCATCGCGCGCAGCTGACCGAGGACCTTTCGTACCTGCCGCCGGAGCAGTCCGAGCTGCTGGAGGCGCTGCTTTCCATGGACGAAAAGTACCGTATCCCGCTGCACCTGCACTACTACGAGGGCTACACGATCAAGGAGATCGCCGCGATTCTGAAGCTGCCGCCGGCCACGGTCGGCAGCCGCTTGTCCCGCGGCAGAGCCATGCTGAAACAGATTTTAGGAGGTAACGATTATGAAATTATATGACGAAACCATGGAAGCCATTCGGTTTTCCGAGGATTTTTGCGAGAAAACGCTCGATCGGCTTGAAGCCCGTCCGGTGCGGCGTCAGCGGCGGCTGCCGCGTGCGCTGACCGCCGCCGCCTGTATCGTTCTGAGCACGGCCGTGCTCTTCGGCGCGGCGTGGGCGGTATCGCCGGAGTTCCGCGCGCTGTTTTTGCCGAACGAGCGCATTGAGACCGTCGAGCAGGTCACGCCGCCGGAGGAGCCGGGCACGGTCGTCGTGAACGACCTCGGCTCGATCACCGCCCGCTATTACAAGCTCGACGGGAAATTCGCCAATCACGACGGCATCCACGGCTTCCTTCCGGTCGAAAAGGACGGAAAAACCACGATGTACCGGATCGACGAGAACGAAGAACTGGTGGAAGCGCAGCCGGCGCGCCATGTGCGGCACGAGGTGGATTACGCCGGTCAGCATTGGGATATTGACCTCGATATCTACGAGGGCGAGCCGTCGATCGCAGCCGCTGTCGACCAAAACAGCATGGCGTGGTGTCTGCGCGATGCCAACACATGGACACTGACCTTGGTGACAGCCGACTGCGTGCGCCCGATCTACCTCGATCTCACGACGGGCGAAATCACAGACCCGCTGGCAGGTTTTGCGTTCCCCGAGGTGGAGGGGTTAGAGAATACGCCTTGGGCAATGCGCGCCTCCGTGAATGCTGACAGCGACATCGCCCTGATCATGTGCACGCTCGCAGACAACCACGGGCACATTTACTATGCGGCGGATTTAAAAACCGGCGAGGTGCAAAAGATCGCCGAGCAGAAAATCGGCGACGGCGTCACAAAGCAGAACGTGACGATGTATCACGGACGCATTTATTCCAATTCAGAAAACAAGATCAAGGTGCTGGGCGAGGACGGTACGTGGGAATGCCTCCTGCAGGAAGGCGAGCTCAGCAATTATGAGGGCGGACGGTATGTCATTGTGGAAAACCACGGGCAGAAGCAGCTTTACCTGCTCGATCTGGACACCGGCGACCGCTTGATCTTAAGCGGCGTGGACGGGGCGCTGGACATTGCTTCCGGTATTATGCCCAGTCCCTCTGGCAGTCGAATTGCGATGGCAAGCTTCAACTGCACCGCCGGCAGCCTTGCCACGAAGGCCTTCGCCATCATCGACCCCGAAGGGCAGACGATGGTGACGCTGGAGCGCACGCCCGGCATGACGGAGGGTATGGCTGGATTTTTGGACGACACGCACTTTATCATCGCCGGCTTCGGCGAGAACTCCACGATATGCATCTATTCCTTGGATTAAGCAAGCCCGCCTCCCGCTGTTTTGGCAGCGGGAGGCGGGCTTTTCTATTTGACGGTCTTTTCTTTGATCAGCTCCTGCACGACGTAGCCGGCGAGCATTAAGCCGGCGCAGGACGGCACCCACGAGACGGAGGCGGGAATGCTGCGTCTGCCGGGAGGCGGGGCTTCCAGCGCCTGCGGGGTATGGGGCAGCTCCTCGCTGTAAAGCACCGTATGGTGCTGGATCCCGCGCGCCCGCAGCTCCTTCCGCATCACGCGCGCGAGGTGGCAGCCGCTCGTCCTGGAGATGTCCGTGATCTGAAACTGCGTCGGGTCGAGCTTGTTGCCCGTGCCCATCGCGCTGACGATCGGAATGCCGCGCTCCTTTGCCGCCGCGATCAGGCTCAGCTTGCACGACACGAGGTCGATGGCGTCGATGATGTAATCGTACCGCTGTGCGAAGAAGCGTTCCTTGCTTTCCTCATTGTAGAGGGCGGGCAGGGAGGTCACCCGGCAGTCCGGGTTGATATCCAGCACCCGCTGCGCCATCACGTCGGACTTGTTTTTCCCGAGCGTGGAATGCAGGGCGCAGAGCTGCCGGTTCAGATTGGTCACGCCGACAGTGTCATTATCCACCAGTGTGAGCTGACCGACACCGGCGCGGGCAAGTCCCTCTGCGGCATAGCTGCCGACGCCGCCGATGCCGAAAACGATCACGTGCGACCGGCGGAGCCGTTCGAGCGCGTCCGCGCCGAGGATCATCTCCTCCCGAAGAAACGGATGTTCCATAGCTTTCTCCCTTATTATATGGCAACGGGGCGCTGTCTTCAGCGCCCCGTTCTCAATTCGTTCAGTTGCCGCTGAATGCCAGACCGACGTTCGCGGTCATGGCGACGGACTCGTCGTAGCCGCAGGCTTCCTTGGCGGCGGCGATCGCGCTCTCAGACCATTCGGTGTTCAGCGCGTTTCTCACGGCGACCGTGTGATAGTTATCGCCAAAGCCGGTGCAGTAGAAGAAGAACGTTGCGCCGCCGGATTCGGTAACCGTCCACTTGCCGACGTCGGCTTCTTCCATGCTCCAAATCAGAGTCTCGTTCGACGCGCTGGCAAAGTAAGCGCGGGTGCGGTTTTCCAGGGGCTCCGGCTCGCTGTCGTATTCTTCCATCAGCGCTCTGAAATTCTCTTCAGACGGGTCGGCTTCCAGCGCCGCCTTGATCTTCGCAACCTTATCGGCAGCGGGAACTTCACCCTCTGCGAGCTCCTCGGGATCAGCCGCGATATAGAGCTGCAGGCAGTTCAGCGTCTGATAATCGTCCTTGTTGATGAGCTTCAGGACGTAGTAGGTGTTGGTCTCTTCATTCTCAAAGAGCTTCACGTCGCCGTCCTTCGCGGTGTCGAAGATCCACGCCGCAGCTTCCTCGTTCACGTTGGAGGTCACGTTCTCGCGGGTATTGTCGGAACGGATCGCGACCTTCTCATTATCAACGTCGAAGTCCGCTTCCATCGCCTTTGCGGCTTCCTCAGCCTTCTGCTTGGCTTCTTCGGACGGTCCGGTTTCCTCTTCTTCAGACGGCTCGGTTTCCTCCTCTTCAGTCGGCTCGGTCACTTCGTTCTCATTCTCGGACGCTTCGGGCTCAGCGGCTTCTTCGGTCGCTTCGGATTCGGCAGCTTCCTCTTCGGTCACTTCGGGCTCTGCAGCTTCCTCTTCGGTCGCTTCGGACTCTGCAGCTTCCTCTTCGGTCGCTTCGGACTCGGTTGCTTCTTCGTCCGTCGGCTCGGTGACATTGCCTTCCTCATCGGTCGGCTCGGTCACAGTGCCTTCCTCATCGGTCGGCTCGGTGACTTCCTCTTCAAAGGAAGCGGCGGTAACGCTATAGAGATAGTAGGTCGCAACCGTGAACTTCTCGGGCTCTTTCTCAAAACGGGCAGCGATCTCTTCGTCGCTGTAGCTGAGGCCGGAATAATGACCGGCGACGTTCACGACCTCAAGATAATGACGGTAACCGCTCTCGTTGCAGCCGGAACCGAACACGCGCTTGATCAGGCTGTTGACGGACTCGCCGTTGGTGTCCGCATAACCCTTCAGAACGTCCATCTGCTCGTCGATCTCGTGCTGGAGATGCTCGTCGATCTCGAAGTTCTCATCTGCCATCGCAGCGTTGTAGATGGTATAAGCGGAAACCGCGTTGTCCTTCGCAATGCTCGCGACCAACTGCGCCCAAGTGACGTCATAGACGTCCTCGACCGGCTCTTTGCCCGTCAGAACTTCGGTATTGAAGCCGAACATGTTCAGATAGGTCGCGCCGTTGCTGGTAATATACTGTTCGTCCAACGCCTTGCCCGTCTCAATGCCGAAATAGGACGCATAGGCGCTGAGGTTGTTGGCGGCGCTGTTATAGAAATAGTTGAATTCCTTGACGCTGACCTTGTGGTCGCCGACGGTCAGAACGGTGCGGTTGTTTCTCACCGTGCGGTAGATCAGAATGCCGCCGACCATAAGGGCGACGATCAGGCAGATGCAAATGCCGAAAATCCAACCCTGTGACAGTTTCTTCTTTTGCTTCTTCGTTTCGGCAACAGGCAGTTTCGCCTGCTCCTGACGCTTTTTTCTCGAACTGGAAGCGCTCATGTTTATTACCTCTCATTTATTATGGGATCTGTTCGGAATGATATCCGAACGTACAACATCATACATTATAACGACATTCTCCGCAAGTTGCAAGCAAAAAAGTAAAAAGTTTTCAGATTTCCCGAAAAAAGGCGGACAGACCGCACTTTCGTATGCAGTCTGCCCGCCTGAAAGACGTTTTCTGCGGCTCCGTCAGCGATCGTTAATCTAAAACGTGCTCATAGTACAGCATTTCGCCGCCGGATTCCGAAACGTAAAACAGCGTTGTATTCGAATCCATGCGCATCCGTTCGTTTTCTTTCGGCTGAAAATCAAACCGCAACATCCACACGCCGTTGCTGTAATGGCAAATGGCAGTCAGCGTTTCTCCCTGCGCAATGTATCGTTCCAACGTCGGCACGATATTATCCAAGTAGGCGGATAAGCCGCCGACCGTCGTCAGATCATGCCGTTCGGCAGCAGCAAGGCTCTTCTGCTGCAGCCAATCGTCATCCATTTCCGCCTTTGGCTCATACGTATCGTCGAGCCATTGAATGCAGATGTCCTTGTAATACGCGTCTGCCTGCTGCGTCTTACAGCCGGCAAACATGCCCAAAACGATGACGAACACAAGATATACCGCAATTCGCTTCATAATGTATCCTCCTGTTCGATTTGAAAGCACGGAGCATCATTCGCTCCAGTCAAGCAGAATCGCCCAATGCTCCGACAGCTTCTCATGGTCGGTATCCTCCGGAAGCTCGAACCCCTCCTCCGCAAAATAAAGCAGGGACAGCCGGCAGGTCAGCAGCGCTTTGTAAAACTGGCAGAAGTCCGCGTCCAGCCAATAATGATCCACGCTCGCGCCGATCAATTCGAAGGGACAGTCGGGCAGCGCGCACAGATCGTGCAGTTTTTCTTCCAATTCCGGTGCGCTCGCCGGCTTCGAAGTTTCGAGTCCATCTGAAGCCGTCAAGCCGGTTTGCGGCTGATAAATGGTATACGGCAGATCATCGCTGGCATTTTCCCGCTCAAAAGCGAGCAGATCGACGGCAATTTCTTCCAGCTCATCCTCATGCGCCTTCCAGAAGGCTCGAATGCGCTCTTTTTCCGCCGCAGGCGACTCGTCCTCCGCGGAGAAAGTCTCGGTGACGGCTGTTTCCTGCTTCGTTCCCTGACAACCGCACAGCAGAAGCAGCAGGATCACGAGCAGCAGCGAAACGCTCCGGCAAATATTCGTTCTCATGGCAATCGCGCTCCTTTCACAGTATCCATTATAATCGCTTGCGCCGCGCGTTGCAAGCAAAAAAGACACAGGGGCGTCCCCTGTGTCCTATTCTATAACCCCGCCGTGGCCGTGTAGCTCCATTTATAACCTGCACGAAAGGGCAGGTGGGTTGTCTCTCCGAGCCTTAGCTGCTTCCAACGTCCGTCCACGGTCAAAGCCGGAACGGGAGGCCTGCAATCCGGAGCGGAAGTCCGACATCCCTATAATATGATGTGGGTTTAAAAGAAGCTATCACGCACCCGGCAGGGAACATTACGTTTCCGCCGGCGTCAAAGGGGCGTCAGGGCTCGTCGTCCTCTTCGGCTTCCTCTTCTTCAAAGAGGTTCTGCATCAGCAGATCATATACGGTTTCGAGCTCCTCGTCGTCTTCGACTGCGACCAGGATCGGCTCGCCGTCGTCCATCACGGACTTGAGGATACTGACCTCCAGCTCCTCCGCCTCGTCGTCCGCGTCGGCAGGCGTCAAGGCAAGATACTCCGCGCCCTTGTAGGTCACGCTGGAAAGCACCTCGAGCTCATACTCGACACCGTCTTCGTCGGTAATGGAAATGATATTCGCGCCGTATTCCTGATCCATGCTGTCCCCTCCCGTTTCTTTCTGTTCTTATTCTACCCGTATTCTAAGAGAAAATCAAGTGGAAATCGGGCGGTTGCGGCTCAGGAGTTGAAATTTTCCAGCAGGCGCGCCGCGTCGGCGGGACTTTCGCAGTAGATTCCCTTTGCCAGCAGCGCGCGGTCGGACGGCGGCAGCAGTTCCGTGCGGAATTCCGTGCGGTAGACCGTGCCGTCTTCGGTATTCTTGATCGTGAGCCAGCCGTTCCGGTCAAAAATCAGAAAGCCCGCAAAAAGACAGAGAAAAAGCGAAATCATGCGCTGTAATACGTTCCGTTTGGAAAACAGATTCATTTTTATCACCCGCATGGTAGTTTCCCGCAAAAATCATAAAATATCAAACAAAAAATGCGCTAATATGGATTTGACAAGTGTGATATAATTATATAGATAGGTAAAATGGGTTGGTATGTCCGGCAGGAAAACGCCTGCGGACAATCTCCGACAGAATATAAATCTAACGGAAATGAGGGGTAACTATGACGGAACAATCCCGCAAGCCCGCAAAAAAACCGAATACCGCCTGGCGAATCGGTCGGGTCGTTCTTGATATTCTCGGAAAGGTGCTGCTGTGCGTAATGATCGTCGGCGTGACGCTTGCCGTCGTCGCGGCGATTGCCGGCGCGATCTTCTTTGCGAAATTCACGAGCTACCTGAAGGCCGACGTCATTCCGAAGGCGTACGAGTATGCGGAAAACCTCGCGCTCGACGACATCTCGCTGGCGCAGACCTCGATCATCTACTACTGGGACAGGGACGCGGGCGAATACCGGGAGCTGCAGCAGATCTACGCCTCGGAGCACCGTATCTGGGTCAGCTACAACGACATCCCGCAGAACCTCGTGAACGCGACCATTGCGATCGAGGACAAACGCTTCATGGAGCATGACGGCGTCGACTGGATCCGAACGCTCTCCGCCGTGCGCAACTTTGTCGGCGGCGACTCCTCCTACGGCGCGTCCACCATCACGCAGCAGCTCATCAAGAACCTCTCGCACAACGACGACGTCACCGTCAACCGCAAGGTGCAGGAGATCTTCCGCGCCATGGCGGTAGAGGAATACTACTCCAAGAACGAGATCATGGAGTGGTATCTCAACACGATCTATCTCGGCGAGGGGTGCTACGGCGTGCAGAGCGCGGCGGAGGTCTACTTCGGCAAGAACGTGGGCGAGCTCTCCCCCGCCGAATGCGCTTCGATCGTCGCCATCACGAACAATCCCTCCCTCTACGACCCGTATATCAACCCCGAGGGCAATCACAACCGCCAGCGCATCATTCTGAATCAGATGCACCAGCAGGGCTTTCTGACCGACGCGGAATACAACGCCGCCAAGGAAGAGGAAATGCTCTTCCACAACGGCCGTTACGATGAAAAGACCTACTACTGCGCCTCCTGCGGCTTCGACGGCCCGCGCAGCAAGTACTCCAAGCAGGACGGCGCCTACTTCTGCCCCAACTGCGGCACGCAGAACTATGCCGTCGACAGCAACAACGCCTACTCCTATTTCGTCGATACCATCTACCGCGACGTCGTGAACGACCTGTGCGAAAAGTACGATATCAGCGAGCTGGCTGCCGTGCAGAAGCTGCTTACCGGCGGCTACAGCATTTACGCCACGATCGATCCGAGCGCGCAGGAGATCATCGACCGCGTCTATGAAAATCCGGACAACGTGCCCGACACCGTCAGTACGCAGCAGCTCCAGTCCGCCATCGTGCTGATCGACAACGCGACCGGCGACATCGTCGCCATGTCCGGCGGCGTCGGCGAGAAGACGAACAGTCTGTCTCTCAACCGCGCGACGCAAAGCAAGCTGCCGACCGGCTCCTCGATCAAGCCGATCTCCGTCTACGCGCCCGCACTGGACGCAGGCGTCATCACGCCGGCGACGGTCTTCGACGACTCGCCGTTCTACGAGGGCGGCAGCTGGCCGCAGAACGACTCGAGAACCTACAGCGGCCATTGCCTTGTGCAGCGCGGCGTGACGAGCTCTTTGAACACGATCTCCGTCCGCACGCTCAACGCGCTCGGTCTGGAAAACAGCTATAACTTCCTCACGCAGAAGATGGGCATCACCACGCTGGTCGAAGACCTGGAGATCGGCGGCAAGCACTACACGGATATCGCCTACGCGCCGCTGGCGCTGGGCGAGCTGACCTTCGGCCTGACCGTGCGCGAGATGACGCAGGCGTACGCCACCTTCCCCAACGGCGGTGTCTTCCGCGAGGCGCGCACCTACACGAAGGTCGTCGACCCCGACGGTAACGTCATTCTGGACAATCAGCAGGAAAGCCACACCGCGATCGGTGAAAAGGCGAATTTCTATATCAACAATCTGCTCAAAGACGCCGTTTCCTACGGCACCGGCACGCCCGCCTATATGTATAACGTCGCCGTCGCCGGCAAGACCGGCACGTCCGGCAACAACCAGTCGCGCTGGTTCGCGGGCTATACGCCCTACTACACCGCCGTCGTCTGGTGCGGCTATGACGAGCCGGAGCAGGTTATCCTTTCGAACTCCTGGACAAACCCCGCGATTGTCATGTGGCGGCAGGTCATGGATCCGCTGCATCAGAACCTCGAATACCGCGACTTCCCGTACGCGGACATGGGCTGGTATCTGCTCTGCGCCGACTGCGGCAAGCTTGCGACCGAGGCCTGCAAAAAGGACGTCCGCGACGGCAAGGATCGCACCGTTTCCGTCCGTCTGTTCGGCAGCGACGTGCCGCAGAGCTACTGCAAGTGCCACGTGATCGTCAAGGTCTGCAAGGAAAGCGGCAAGATCGCAAACGAATTCTGCGAAAAGATCGAGGGCAATACGGTCGAGGAGATCGGCATGATCCTCAAGGAATACGCCTGGGACGAAGACGTGAAGAATCATTGCGATTTCATTTACGATCCCGAGGATACGAAGGCCGTCTGTACCGTCCACACGGCGGACAGCACCGTAGAAAGCTCGACGGATCCGTCGGAAAGCACCGAGCCGACCGAGCCGACCGAGGCGACCGAGCCGCCGACCGAGGCGACCGAGCCGCCGACCGAACCGCCGACCGAACCGCCGACCGAGTCCAATCTTTTCCTGCCCCCGCAGGAGGACGACGACTGGTACCGCCGGAAAACCATTGCTTGAGGTGTACCCATGTGGATTGCTGAAAACTGGAAGGACTACGAGGTGCTCGACGCCTCCGACGGAGAAAAGCTGGAGCGTTGGGGAAAGTATTACCTCGTGCGTCCCGATCCGCAGGTCATCTGGGCGACGCCGAAGCGTGACCCGCACTGGCGCAGCTTCGACGCCCGCTACGCCCGCTCCAGCAGCGGCGGCGGGCAATGGTCGCAGCACCGTCTGCCGGAACGCTGGCAGATCCGTTACCGCGAGCTGACCTTCAACGTCAAGCCCATGAATTTCAAGCATACCGGCGTGTTCCCCGAGCAGGCAGCCAACTGGGATTTTATTGACGCGCAGATCAAGGCGGCAAGCCGCCCGGTCAGCGTGCTGAATCTCTTTGCCTATACGGGCGGTGCGACGCTCGCCGCCGCCAAAGCCGGCGCCTCCGTTTGCCACGTGGACGCGGCAAAGGGCATGGTCGCCTGGGCGCGCGAAAACGCCGCCGCGTCCGGCCTTGCCGACGCGCCGATCCGCTGGATCATCGACGACTGCGCGAAATTCGTCGAGCGAGAGATCAAGCGCGGCAGACGTTACGACGCCGTCATCATGGATCCGCCCTCCTACGGCAGAGGCCCGTCCGGTGAGATCTGGAAGCTGGAGAAGGATTTGTATCCCTTCCTGAAGCTGGTCGCGGGCGTTCTGTCCGACGATCCTTTGTTCTTTATCATCAATTCCTATACGACAGGTCTTGCGCCCTCGGTGCTGACGTGTCTTCTCGACAGCATCATTACGCCGAATTACGGCGGCGGCACGGTATCCGACGAGCTCGGGCTGCCCGTCACCGGAAGCGGTCTGGTGCTTCCCTGCGGCGCGACCGGCCGCTGGACTAAAACTGAAAGGTATTAAATCTATGGGCAACGCCGTATCCGTGCAGGATCTGCTGTTCTCCTATCCGTCCCAAAACGGCACGCCGCACTGCGTGTTTGACGGACTGAACTTAAATATCGAAGAGGGCAGCTTCGTCGCCGTGCTCGGGCATAACGGCAGCGGCAAATCCACCTTTGCCAAGCAGTGCAACGCCATTCTGCTCCCCGAGGGCGGCAGCGTTTCCGTCTTCGGCATAGACACGAAGGACGAAGGACTGCTGCTGGACATCCGCCGCACCGTCGGCATGGTATTTCAGAACCCCGACAACCAGATGGTCGCCAACGTCGTGGAGGAGGACGTCGCCTTTGCGCCGGAAAACCTCGGCGTTCCGTCGGAGGAGATCCGCAGGCGCGTCGACGACGCCTTGAACGCCGTCGGCATGTACGACTACCGCACGCACGCGCCGCACTTGCTCTCCGGCGGTCAGAAGCAGCGCATCGCCATCGCGGGCGTGATCGCCATGCAGCCGCGCTGCATCGTGCTCGACGAGCCGACCGCCATGCTCGATCCCATCGGGCGCGAGGACGTCATGCGCACCATTGAAAAACTCAACCGCGAAAACGGCATTACGGTCATTCTGATCACGCATCACATGACCGAGGCCATCCGTGCCGACCGCGTGATCGTCATGAAAGAGGGTCGTATCCTGACGGACGGCACCCCGAAAGAGGTCTTCACGCAGGTCGAACTGCTCAAATCCGCCGGACTGGACGTTCCGGCGACCACGAAGATCATCTATGAGCTGAACAAGCAGGGCTTTGACCTGCCGCTGGACGCTCTTTCCACAGAAGAATGTGCGCAGGCACTTTACAGCCGATTATCAGCAAAGGCTTGACCACGGGAGGAAACGCATTTGGCTGCAATCATTGAGGTACGCGACCTCTGCCATACCTACAGCGTCGGAACGCCGTTCGAGCACGACGCGATCAAACATATCGACTTCACCGTGGAAAAGGGCGAGTTTCTCGGCGTGATCGGACATACCGGCTCCGGGAAATCCACGCTGATCCAGCACCTGAACGGTCTGCTCAAGCCGACGGGCGGCGACGTGCTGCTGGGCGGCGAGAGCGTCTGGAAGGACAAGCAGACGACCCGTCGGGCGCGCTTCCGCGTCGGACTGGTCTTCCAGTATCCAGAGTATCAGCTCTTTGAAGATACCGTCTTTCAGGACATCGCCTTCGGCCCGAAGAACATGGGTCTGAGCGAGACGGAGATCAAGCAGCGCGTGTTCCGCGCCGCGGAGTTTGCCGGCGTGAATCCCGCTTCGCTTGAAAAATCCCCCTTTGACCTTTCCGGCGGTCAGAAACGGCGCGTCGCGATCGCCGGCGTGATCGCCATGGAGCCAGAGATCGTCATTTTCGACGAGCCGACGGCAGGGCTCGACCCCGCCGCCCGCATTTCCCTCTTGGAGAATATCAGCTCCTATCAGAAAGCGACCGGCGCGACCGTCCTGATGGTCAGCCATTCGATGGACGACGTTGCGCTGATGGCAGACCGCCTGCTCGTGCTCAACGAGGGGCAGATCGAAATGCTCGGCACGCCCGCGGAGGTCTTCCAAAAGGCGGAACGCCTGCAGCAGATCGGTCTGACCGTCCCGCAGGTCACTTCCCTGTTCCTGCGCCTGAAGGAGCTCGGTCTTCCCGTCGATCCCGCCACTTACACCGTAGAGGCAGCCATTGAGCAGCTTCTGCGCCTGAAGGGAGGCGCGGCAGGATGCTGAAGGACATCACCCTCGGTCAGTATTTCCCGGGAAATACCGTCGTCCATCGGCTCGACCCCCGCACGAAGCTGCTGATGACCCTCCTGTACATCGTCACGCTGTTTCTGTGCAAATGGTTCGTTTCCTACGGAGTCGTGCTTGCCTTTCTGATCACCGCGATCGCCCTGTCGCGCATCCGCCCGAAGGCGCTGCTCAAGGGTCTGAAACCGCTGATCATCATTATCATCTTCACGGCGATCATCAATCTGTTCTACACCGATGGGCGCGTGCTCGTCGAATTCTGGATCTTCAGGATCACCGCCGAGGGCATTCGGAACGCCTTTTTCCTCGTTCTGCGCATCATGATGCTCGTCACGGGGACCTTCCTGCTGACCTACACCACCTCCCCGATCGCGCTGACGGACGGTCTGGAATCCCTGCTCTCGCCGCTGAAAAAGATCCGTTTCCCCGTCCACGAACTGGCGATGATGATGAGTATCGCGCTCCGGTTTATCCCCACGCTGATCGAGGAGACCGACAAGATCATGTCCGCGCAGAAGGCGCGCGGCGCAGACTTCGAGACCGGCAACATCTTCCGCCGCGCCAAGGCGCTGATCCCGATTTTAGTCCCGCTGTTCGTCAGCGCATTCCGCCGCGCGGACGAGCTCGCAACCGCCATGGAATGCCGCTGCTATCACGGCGGCGAGGGTCGGACGAAGCTCAAGCAGCTTCGTTATCACACGCGCGACGTTCTGTGCCTGCTGCTCGGCGCAGTCCTGCTGGCAGGCGTCATCGTCCTGCGGCACTTTGTCCTGTAGGAGGTTCCCGTGCGGAATATTGCTCTGTTTCTGAAATACGACGGCTCGGCCTATCACGGCTGGCAGGTGCAGAAGAATGCCCGCTCCGTCGCGCAGACGCTCGAGGAAGCGACTGCCGCGGTAGTCGGGCATAAGGTGCATCTGACCGGCTGCGGACGCACCGACGCGGGCGTCCACGCGCGGGTCTATGTCGCCAACTTCCGCACCGAATCCTCCATTCCCTGCGACCGTCTTCCCTACGCACTCAACACGCATCTTCCCGACGATATCGTCGTTTACGACGCCATGCAGGTGCATGACGGCTTCAACGCCATCGGCTCCTGCGTGCGCAAGGAATATACCTATCAAATCTACAACTCGCATATCCGCGACCCGTTTTTCGTGCAGCGCGCGTGGTTTTACCCGAAGCATCTGGACGAAACGATCATGCAGGCGGCTGCCGCACAGTTCGTCGGCACGCACGATTTCGCTGCCGTCCGTTCGGTCGGCACGGACGTGAAATCCACCGTCCGCACCGTGCACCATTTCGAGGTCGAGCGGCAGGGCGATCTGATCCTGCTGCGCATCTGCGCCAACGGTTTTCTCTACAACATGGCGCGCGCCATGACCGGTACGGTCGTCTACGCCGCAGAGGGCAAGATTGCGCCCGAGGATATCGGCGCGATCCTGCAAAGCGGCAACCGCACCGCTGCCGGTCCGACCGTGCCGCCCGGCGGACTGTATCTGACGCAGCTCTGGTATGACGACGGGGAGGTGTCCTTCCATGTCCGCTGAAACCGAAAAGAAAGCCGAACAGCAGATCGAGCAGAAGACCGGCCGCCGCTGGCTGATCTACGCCGTGATCGGAATTGCGGTCGCACTGCTTCTGGTCTTGTATCTCTGGACGCAGACCTCCTCCTTGGACAAACTGAAACGCTTTGTCCGCTATTCCGGCAGACATTTTGCGTCCTTTTCCGTCAGCGTACCCGACGCCGGCGCCTGCGTGATCGCGGGCGACCGACTCTGTACGGCGTCACAGGACGGCGTCTCGGCTTACGCCGCAGACGGCAGGCTGGTCTTCCGCGTCGGCGCGCCGTACCGCGATCCTGCGATCAAGGCGGCGGGCGACTGTATTCTCTGCTACGAGATCGGCGGGAGGCAGCTCTCTCTCCTCGATACTGGCGGCAAAGAACGCTTTTCGCTTCATACGGACGGACGCATCTACGACGCGGAGGTCGCGCAGAGCGGCGCAGTTACCGTGCTGACGGAGGGCGACGGATGCCGCGCCGTTGCAGAGGTTTATTCCAAAAAGGGCGCGCTGCTGTTCCGGCACGAGTCCAAAAGCCGTTATCTGAACGCCTGCGCGCTTTCCCCCGACGGAGACTATCTCGCCGTGAATGCGCTTGGGCAGGAGGATATCCGCTTCGCAAGCGCGGCTATGCTTTTTGCGACCGACAGCGAGGTTATGCAGGCGGAGCTCTCTCTGGACGCGCAGATGATCTATGACATGGCGTTTTTGGACGATGAAACCCTCTGCGCCGTCGGTGAAAGCAGTCTGCAGTTTTTCAAGGCAGACGGCACGCTCCTGCGCGAATACGCGCTGCAGAACGGCAGCCTGTCTGCCTACCGGTTCGCGGACGGCATAGCAGCCGCTGCCTACGATCTGCTCTCCGGCGGCAGCGCCCTCGTGCTGCTTGACGCGCAGGGCAAGGAGCTTGCCTATGCGGAGATCGACAGCCCCGTGCTGCACCTGAGTATTTGCGGCAGTTACCTCAGCGTCCTGACCGGTCGGGAGCTTCGCGTTTACGACTGCTCCCTGCGGCTCTGCGGCAGCACGGAAAACCAGGGCTGGCTGGCAGCCCTCGTGCGCTCGGACGGCACGGCGATGTGCCTGACCGGTTCCGGCGCAGTTCTCTATATCCCCGGTTAAAGGAGGCATACCATGAAACCGACACTTTGCAGCAGATGTCAGAAAAACGTCGCTGTTATCTTTATCACGAAGGTCGAAAACGGCAAGAGCACCACGGAGGGGCTCTGCCTGAAATGCGCCAAGGAGCTCGGCGTCAAGCAGGTCGATGAGATCGTAGAGCGCATGGGCATTACGGACGAAGACCTCGACGGTCTGAACAACGAAATGATGGCGATGATGGCGCCCGAGAACGAAGACGAAGACGATGAGGACGACGTCGGCAGCCGCACGGCGACCTTCCCCAACATGAGCCGGCTCTTCGGCAAAGCGGACGATCTGATCCCGAAGGAAGAATCCAAGGAGAAGGCAAAAGAGCCGACCTCGGAAAAGCCGAAGAAGCAAAAGCACAAATTCCTCGACCTATACTGCCAGAATCTGACCGCGAAGGCGCGCGAGCACGCGCTGGACAAGATCATCGGCAGGCAGGTTGAGACGGAGCGCGTCGTGCAGATCCTCAACCGCCGTCAGAAGAACAACCCCTGTCTGATCGGCGAACCCGGCGTCGGCAAGACCGCCATCGCGGAGGGGCTTGCGCAGCGGATCGCCGCGGGCGACGTTCCCTTCAAGCTCCGCGACAAGGAGGTGTACCTTCTCGATCTGACCGCGCTGGTCGCGGGCACGCAGTTCCGCGGGCAGTTTGAAAGCCGCATGAAGAGTCTGATCAACGAGGTCAAGGCGTGCGGCAACATCATTCTCGTCATCGACGAGGTGCACAATCTGGTCGGCGCGGGCGACGCCGAGGGCTCCATGAGCGCGGCAAACATTCTCAAGCCTGCGCTCTCCCGCGGCGAGATTCAGGTCATCGGCGCGACGACCTTCGCGGAGTACCGCAAGTATATCGAAAAAGACGCTGCCCTTGAGCGCCGCTTCCAGCCGGTCATCGTTACGGAACCGTCGATCGACGAGGCCGTCGAGATCATCCGCGGGATCGCGCACTACTATGAGACTTACCACGGCGTGAAGGTCACGCCGGAGATCGCGCGGCAGGCGGTCATCCTGTCCGAGCGCTATATCACCGACCGCTATCTGCCCGACAAGGCGATCGACCTGTTGGACGAAGCCTGCTCCGACCTCAATCTGCACACGAAGTCGATCTCTGACCTTGCCGAAAAGCGCAAGGAAAAGGCGGATTACGAGCTGGAGATCAAGATGCTCACCGAGGACACCGAGAACGAGCACTACGAGCGGCTTGCGATCCTGCGCTCGAACGTCCTGCGGCTGGAAAAGGAGATCGCCGAACTGGAGGCGAAGCCTGCGCCGCAGCTCACGATCGAAAACCTGGCGCGCATCATCGAAATGTGGACGAAGATCCCCGCGAGCAAGATCCGCGCGCAGGAATACGAGCAGCTCCGCACGCTGGACGAGCGGCTGAAGCGGTTTATCGTCGGGCAGGACGAAGCGATCGAGGCGGTCACGCGGGCGATCCGCCGCAACCGCGTCGGCATCGCCACGAAAAAGCACCCCGTCTCCTTCATCTTCGTCGGCTCGACCGGCGTCGGCAAAACGGAGCTCGTCAAGCGGCTCGCCGACGAGCTGTTCGACTCCGTCGACAGCCTCGTCAGGCTCGACATGTCCGAGTATATGGAGCGGCATTCCGTTTCCAAGCTGATCGGCTCTCCTCCCGGCTACGTCGGCTACGACGAGGCGGGTCAGCTCACCGAGAAGATCCGCCGCAAGCCCTATTCCGTCATTTTGTTTGACGAGCTGGAAAAGGCGCACCCGGACGTGCTGAACGTCCTGCTGCAGATCCTCGACGACGGCCGTATCACAGACGCGCAGGGCCGCGTCGTCAACTTTGAGAACACCGTGATCGTCATGACTTCCAACGCCGGCTCCGACCGCAAGGACGGCTCCGTCGGCTTCGGCCGCAGCGTCACCGAGCAGACGAAGGAGAAGGCGATGAAGGCGCTGCAGGAATTCCTGCGCCCCGAATTCATCAACCGCGTGGACGAGATCGTCTGCTTCAACCGTCTGACGGAAGACAACTTCCGCGGGATCGCCGCGATCATGCTCGGCGAACTCAAGGACAATCTGGAAGAGCACGGCGTGAATCTGACGTGGGACGACAACGTCATCGACTATCTGGTCAAGAAGTCCTATTCCGTCACCTACGGCGCGCGCAACCTGCGCCGCACCATCCAGCGCGAGATCGAGGACGGGATCGCCGAGCGGCTGATCGACAGCTACGAGCACCCGATCTCCCAGATCAAGCTGACGGCGAAGGACGATCAGGTCGAGATTCTTGCCCTATGATCAAAGCGGCTTTTTTCGACATCGACGGGACGCTCGTCTCGCTGAAAACGAAGGTGTATCCCGCTTCAACGAAGGATGCGCTTGCCCGCCTGCGGGCAAGCGGCGTAAAATGCTTCGTCGCGACGGGCCGGTCGAAATTTGAGATTTGGTCGGAGCGTCTGCTCGACGGGCTGGAATTCGACGGTCTTTTGACCAACAACGGGCAGGACGCCTACGCCGCCGACGGCAGTTTGCTCTACGGCAAGCCGCTCGACCCGCGCGAGGCGGCGGCGGTGCTGGATTGGGTCGAGCGCAATGGCTGCGCCTGCTGGATGGTCAGCGCGGAGCGCAGCGTCCTGAACTGCCACAACGCGCGCGTCCTGCAGGCGATGGAGGCGATCCACACGCGGGCGCCGGAGCTCGGCGACCTGCGGGACATGCTCTCCAAGCCGATCTACAAGATCGTCCTCTTCCTCACCCGCGAGGAGATGCCCGCCGTCATGCCCTGCGCGCCCACCAGCCGCATGACGCAATGGTACGCCTGCGGGCACGACATCATCTCCGCCGACGGCGGCAAGCGCAGCGCGATGCTCGAGGTTTTGCGGCGTTATGCCATCACGCCGCAGGAGTGCATCGCTTTCGGCGATTCGGAGAACGACGTCGAAATGCTCCGCGCCGCCGGCATCGGCGTCGCGATGGGCAACGCCACGCCCGACTGCCTCGCCGCCGCGGACTACGTGACCGCCGACTGCGACGACGACGGCTTGCAAAAGGCGCTGGAACACTTTGGGTTGATTTGAATGCTGAAGATCAGAGACGCAACCTCTGCCGATCTAAACAGGATCATGAAGATTTACAGATACGCGCAGGAGTTTATGATCCGGACGGGCAATCCGCATCAATGGGGGTACGTCTACCCCGACGAGGCGCTGATCCGCGCAGATATCCGGGACGGGCTGTGCAAGGTTGTCTGTGACGAAAGCGGCGTCCACGGCGTTTTCGCGCTGCCGGACGGCGAGGAGCCGACCTACCGGCGAATCGAAAACGGCGCGTGGCTGAACGATGAGCCGTACGTCACGATCCACCGCATCGCAGGCGACGGGCAGGCGCACGGTCTGTTTCAATGCGCGGCGGATTACTGCAAGCGCATATCGGACAACGTCCGCGTCGACACCCACGCCGATAATCGGATCATGCAGAAGCTGATCGAACGAAACGGCTTTCTGAAATGCGGCACGGTCTACGTCCGTGACGGCTCGCCCAGAATCGCATATCAATGGAAAAGGTGACTGCACGACGGTGCAGTCACCTTCCGTTTTTCTCAGCAGCTCGGCACTCTCGTTGCGCGCCGCCATGACCGACGGAAAAACTGTGCCTCCTTGCGTCTTGATTTTTCTTCTGTAATATGGTAGGATACTTATGCCACACAAGTTCATATGCAGTTTGCAGGAGAAGTGTTTTTACTTTGGTAAAAATGCATTCTCTCTATTTGCATTTCTCTTGTAGATTGCAGACTTGTGTGGCGCAAGCGGGAGTTGTGCATTTTTCGGTGCGTAGCTTCGGCTGCGCACTTTTTTATTACCGGGAGCGAGAAAAAATGCAGGAGAGAAAACTGACGGGCTATCCGTCCATCGACAAGCCGTGGCTGAAGTACTACTCCGAAGAGGCAATCAAGGCGCCTTTGCCGGAATGTACGCTATATGAATACTTGTTGGAGAATAACAAGGATTATCCGAACGACATTGCAATTCTTTATTTGGGAAGAAGAATCAAATACAAGGAATTGTTTTTCCAAATTGATCGGTATGCCAAAGCGCTGCTTGCGCTGGGCGTTCGGGAAAAGGAAATCGTGACGGTTGCCCTGCCGAGCATACCCGAGGCGTTATATTTGGTTTACGCGCTGAACAGAATCGGCGCGGTCGCCAATATGATCCATCCGCTTGCCGGAAAGCAGGAAATGGTCAATTATCTCAACGAGGTAAGCAGCAGATTCGTGTTTATGTTCGACGGAACGTATCAGATCATCAAAGATGCGCTTTCTGAAACGTCCGTTGAAAAGGCTGTCGTGATCAGCGTCGGAGCCTCCTTGAAGCCTGCGCTGAAACACCTGTATCTGTTCAAAAACAGACCGCCGCGTTTCTCTTCCACGCTGTTTGAAACATGGCATACGTTCCTCACCAGAGGGAAAAACGTAGACCTGCACGAAGTGAAAAAAGACCCGTTCTCGCTCGCACTGATTTCCCACACCGGCGGTACGACCGGCGAGCCAAAAGGGGTTATGTGTTCGGATTACAATATAAATGCTCTGATTTGGCAAGTCGGAAAAACTCTACCAAGCAATCGGCAGGAACGAATGCTTGTAGTATTGCCTCCCTTTATAAACTATAGTCTGGTCAATGGAATGTTTGAACCGTTATCCTTGGGCCATCAGGTCATTTTGATCCCAAATTATGTGCCGGAACAATTCGTGAAATACGTAAAAGAATATAGACCTAACCATATCAATTCTATCCCCGCCTATTTAGAGGTGCTTTTGCATACGGAAAACGTGAAAAACGTAGACTATTCATGCTTCCGGTATGTTTATTACGGCGGAGAGGCAATGTCCCCGGAGACAGAGCAGGCAATTAATAAGCTGATTACAGCAAGAGGTGCAGAAAACAAGCTGGGGAAAGGACTAGGTTCTACTGAAATGGTCAGTTCTGCTGCTTTAACAGTAAAAGAATGTAATAAGTCAGGAAGTGTCGGAATCCCTTTTCTAAAAGTTAATTGCAAAATTGTAGAGCCAGAAACTCTGGAGGAATTGAAATGCGGTCAAATCGGTGAGATTTGCTTTTCCGGCCCTACGCTGATGATGGGTTATTATAACAAGCCGGATGAGACAAACGCTGTTGTAAAGAACCATGCGGACGGGCAACGCTGGCTCCACACCGGTGATCTCGGCTATATGGACGAAAACGGCGTGCTGTTTGTCACGGGACGGATCAAGCGGATCATTATGACAAAGGGCAGCGATGGAAATGTTACGAAAATGTTCCCCGATCGGATTGAAAAGGTACTGAACTCCCATCCTGCCATTCAGACCAGCTGCGTGATCGGCGTACCGGATGAAAGGCGGATTCATTATCCGAAAGCAGTGATTGAACTAAACACAGGTTTTGCACCAGCTGAAAGCTTAAAAAAAGAAATCCGCGCGTTTTGCGTCGGCAAGCTGCCGGATTATCAAATCCCTGACGTCATTGAATTCGTCGATGCCTTACCGCGCACAGAACGCGGCAAAATCGACTACCGCGCGCTGGAACAGCAGGCAGAAGAAACGAGAGAGGAATAGATAATCCTCTAACATATAAAGAGGAACGGCACATGCAGGCTGCATTGCCGTTCCTCTTTTTCATATTTTAGTTTCGCAGGCTGTGGATGGGGGCGGGGATGCGGCCGCCGCGGGAGATGAATTCTTCCGCGCTCTCGGGATGCACCGCCATCACGGGCGCGCTGCCGAGCAGACCGCCGAATTCCGCGCGGTCGCCGACCTTCGCGCCGGGCACGGGGATGATGCGCACCGCCGTGGTCTTGTTGTTGATCATGCCGATCGCGCACTCGTCCGCGATGATCGCGGAGATCGCGGAGGCGGGCGTGTCGCCCGGAACGGCGATCATGTCCAGCCCCACGGAGCAAACGCAGGTCATCGCCTCGAGCTTGTCGAGCTGCAGGCAGCCGCTTTCCGCCGAGGCGATCATGCCCGCGTCCTCGGAGACGGGGATGAACGCGCCGGACAGGCCGCCGACGTGGGACGACGCCATCACGCCGCCCTTTTTGACCGCGTCGTTCAGCAGCGCGAGCGCCGCCGTCGTGCCGTGCGTACCGCACCGTTCCAGACCCATCAGCTCCAGGATCTCCGCGACGCTGTCGCCGCGGGCGGGCGTGGGCGCAAGGGACAGATCGACGATACCGAACGACGCGCCGAGCCGTCTCGACGCCTCCTTTGCAACGAGCTGACCGATGCGGGTAATGCGGAACGCGGTCTTCTTGATCGTCTCGGCGACCTCGTCGAAAGGCTTGCCCTTGCAGGTTTTCAGAGCGTTCGCGACCACGCCCGGTCCGGAAACGCCGACGTTGATGACGCACTCCGCCTCCCCGACGCCGTGGAACGCGCCCGCCATGAAGGGGTTGTCCTCCACCGCGTTGGCGAACACGACGAGCTTGGCGCAGCCGATGCCGCTGTCCTGTGCGGTGAGCGCGGCAGTCTCCTTGACCGCTTCTCCCATGAGCTTGACGGCGGACATGTCGATGCCCGCCTTGGTCGAGCCGACGTTGACGCTGCAGCAGACGCGCTCGGTCTGCGCAAGCGCGCGGGGAATGCTCGCGAGGAAGGCGCGGTCGCCCTTCGTCATACCCTTCTGCACCAGCGCGGTGTAGCCGCCGATGAAGTTCACGCCGACCGCCTTCGCCGCGCGGTCCAAGGTCAGCGCGAGCTTCAGGTAGCCCTCCTCGTCGAAGCTGCCGCCGATCAGGGAGATCGGGGTCACGGAAATGCGCTTGTTGACCACGGGAATGCCGTATTCGTGCTCAATGTCCTCGCCGGTCTTCACAAGGTCTTTCGCAAGCGCGGTGATCTTCGTATAGACCTTCCCGCAGCAGCGGTCGACGTCCGGATCGATGCAGTCGAGCAGCGAAATGCCCATCGTGATCGTGCGGATGTCGAGGTGCTGCGACTCGATCATCTCAATGACCTGTAAAATGTCGTCTTTGTTGATCAGATTCATACTCTCACCGCCTCAGATCCGATGCATGGCGTTGAAGATGTCCTCGCGCTGGACGCGAATGACCACGTTCCGGCGCTCGCCCTCTTCCTTGAGCCCTTTCTGGAGCTGATCGAAGGGAAGATCCGCCTTTTCGAAGTCGATCAGCATGATCATGACAAAATAGTTTTGCATGATCGTCTGGCTGATGTCGAGGATGTTGACGTTGTGCTGAGCGAGATACGCGCTGATAAAGGCGATAATGCCCACCGTATCGGCGGCGTTGACGGTAATGATCGCTTTCATAGTTTCCCTCTTTTGTCTGGAATTTGGAAGTATTATACCGCACGGCGCGGAAATATGCAACATTTCCTATGGAAATAGGTGTAAAATCAGATTCACCGCCGCGCACAGGACGCAGCCGAACGCCGTCGGCAGGACGGCAGCGAGCAGCGTCCATTTTTTGCTCTTCGTCTCGCGGTAAGCGGTCAAAAGCGTCGTCGTACAGGGCCAATGAAAGAGGAAAAACACGATCGTACAGAGCGATTCCCGCCACGTCCATCCCGCAGTCAGGAGAATGCGCGACATGGCGGCGGTGCTCTCTGCGGCGAACAGGCTGCCGGAGGTCAGGATCATCATCAAAACAGGCAGTACCAGTTCGTTCGCAGGGCTGCCCAAAATAAACGCCAGCAGGATCGCGCCGTTCATGCCGAGGACGCTGCCCGGCGCGTCCAGAAACGCGGCTGCGCTCTGCAAAAGCGGCGTGCCGCGCGGCGCGAGGTTGGCAAGCAGCCAGATCACGAGTCCTGCCGGCGCGGCGACGGCGACCGCCCTGCCGAGGACGAAGAGCGTCCGGTCGCGCACCGAGCGCACCAGCACCTGCCCGATCCGCGGTCTGCGGTAGGGCGGCATTTCGAGCACGAAGGAGGACGGCTCGCCGCGCAGCGCCGTGCGGCTGAGGAGTTTCGACGCCGCGAGCGTCATTCCGACCGACAGCAGCAGGCACAGCGTCAGCACTCCCGCGCCGAGCAGGGCGGAGCCGTGCGAAAAGCTCAGCGAAATCAGAAAGATCAGCGCGGGAAATCTGCCGTTGCACGGCACGAAAGCGTTGGTCAGCACCGCGATCAGTCGCTCACGACGCGAGTCGATGATGCGGCAGCCCGTCACGCCCGCCGCGTTGCAGCCGAGACCCATGCACAGGGTCAGCGACTGCTTGCCGCACGCGCCCGCTCTGCGGAACCGGTGATCCATCAAAAAAGCGACGCGCGGCAAATAGCCGAAGTCTTCCAGCAGCGTAAACAGCGGAAAGAAGATCGCCATCGGCGGGAGCATGACCGCGACGACCCGCGCCGCCGTCGCGTATACCCCGTCCAAAAGCGCGCCGGTAAGCGGCACGGGCAGTCCGAGTGACACCGCCCCGCTGCGCAGAAGGTCGCCCAGACGATCAAAACACCACTGCAAACCTATGGACGGGTAGTTCGCGCCCTCGATCGTCAGCCAGAACACGCCGAGCAGGAGCAGGAGCATGACCCCATAGCCGCTGAAACGGTGAAGTAAAACGCGGTCGAGCCGTTCCGTCAGCGGGGTCTGCCCGCTTTCCTCCCGTCGGACGCACTGCGCCGCAAGCTCTTGCGCGCGTAAAACGAACCGCGCGGCGATCGCGTCCGAAGCTTCGTCGTTTTTTCCGCGTATGCCGCAGCCGCAGCGATGCGGCTGCAGCGGCAGAAAACCGTCGCAGACTTCACGCACACGCTCCATGAGCGCGTCCGTGCCGTTCTCCTGCAGCGCGCACGCGGCGACCACCGGCACGCCGAGCTGCCGCTCCAGCGCCGCGCCGTCCACGCGAATGCCGGCGCGTTCCGCTTCGTCCATCAGATTGACGCAAACGACCACGCGCTCCGTCAACTCCATGACCTGCAGAGCAAGGATCAGGCTCCGCTCCAGGCATGTCGCGTCGCAGACCGCAATCGTGCAGTCCGCCGTGCCGTCGATCAGGAACTCTTCCGCGACCGTTTCCTCCGGCGAACGGCTGACGAGCGAATACGCCCCCGGCAGATCGACGATCTGATATTCCGCGCCCTTGTAGCGGCAGTGCCCCTGCGCCAGCTCCACGGTCTTGCCCGGCCAGTTCCCCGTGTGCTGGTTCATTCCCGTCAGCGCGTTAAAGAGGGTGCTTTTCCCGACGTTCGGATTGCCCGCAAGCGCGATCAGCGGCATGGCTCCACCTCCACCGCGATCCGGCTGCTGTCCTGCCTGCGCAGGGCAAGCATGGTTCCGCGCACGCGGTAGATCACCGGATCCCCGGAGGGGCTGATGCGCAGACAGCGGACGCACGTTCCTTCGATCATACCGAAATCCAGCAGTCTGCGTCGCATTGCCCCGCGCAGGCGCAGGGAGAGAATCCGGGCGCAATCTCCCTCGCGCAGCAAATCCATCGTCGTTTCCATCGCAAAGCCCCCTTTGTCTTTCCCATTCTATACCGGTCGGCGCGCCGTGGTGCACGTTTTTCCGCCCGCGCGCATAGACCATAGGGAAGGAGGCTGTTTATGGAATCTGTATTTTTCCTCGGCGCAAGCACGCCGCAGGGCTTTGTTTCTCACTACGATTCGCTGTTTCGGGAGGTACGCCGTCTGACAGTCATCAAGGGCGGCTCCGGCTGCGGAAAATCGACCTTCATGCGCGCGATCGGACGCGCCGCGCAGGAGCGCGGACTGGACGTTTCGTACATTCTATGCTCTTCCGACCCCGACTCTTTGGACGGCGTCATTCTGCCGCAGCTTTCCGCCGCATGGGTGGACGGCACCGCGCCGCACGTATTGGAGCCGCGGCTCTGCGGCGGGAGCATGAACTTTCTGAATTTTGGGGAATTCTACGACAGTGCCGCCATGCAGGAGAAGGAAGAAGAAATCCTGTCCGTGCAGCGCAAAAACGCCGCGCAGTATCCGCACGTCACGGCGTGTCTCGCCGCTGCGGACGCGTTGCGCGGCAGTATCCGTCTGCACGTTGATACGCCCGCATACCGCGAGGAAATGGCGGCGATCGCGGAGTGTATCCTGCTCTCCTCCTGCAAGCCGGTCGGCGATCCGCAGGAAGGATTTGCCAAACGGTTTTTGAGCGCGGTCACGCCGAAAGGGCTGTACTTCTGTCAGAACACGCCCGCAAGTCTATGCAGACGCGTCTACGTTCTGCGCGACGAGTACGGGCTTGCGCCGCTGCTGCTGGAAACGCTGCAGGCGCGAGCGCAGTCTCTCGGGCATACCTGTATCGCCTGCTATTCTCCCCTGCTGCCGGACGGTCAGCCGACCCACCTGCTGATCCCCTCGGCAGATACCGCCGTCGTCAGCGAAAGCACGCAGCTTTCCTACAACGCGCCGTGCTTCTGCCGGATCGACCTGAACTCCACCCTGCCGCCGAAGACGCGCGCGTCGATGGAATTCTGCGTCAAGACCGTTTCTGCGCTGCTCTATCAGGCGGTCGCCCATCTCCGCGCGGCAAAGCAGCACCACGACCGCATAGAAGCGCTGTGCAAGCCGTTCGTGGATTTCTCCGCGGTCGATCTGCTGACAAAAAAGACGATCCGGCAGGTATTCGGAGAGAATTGACCGTTTTTGCGGTTGAAATTCCCGCCGATTGGTGGTACGATAGCACCGCAAAAACACAGGAGGTGCAAACGATGAAATTCTTGATCATCATTCTGAATAAAGTCGAATGTCTGGACAAAATCCTGACGCAATTCGGCAAGCATCATATCCCCGGCGCGACCATTCTCGACAGCAAGGGCATGGCGCAGTCCTTGGAGGGACATGACGAGCTGCGCTTTATGGCGTCGCTGCGTCTGTTGATGAATCCGGCGCACAAGGAGAACAAAACGATCCTCATGGTGCTGCCGGAGGAGAAGGTGGCGACCGTTTCACGGATCGTCAACGAGGTCACGGGCGGTCTGAACAAGCCGGATACCGGCATTCTCTTTACGCTCCCCGTCGATTACGCGGAGGGATTGGAGACGCACGCATGACACTCAACACGCTGATTGACCTCGCCATCATGATTTTTGCCGGCATGTTCTGCGGGCGCATGGCAAAGCACCTGCGTCTGCCGAACGTCACCGGCTATCTGGTCGCGGGGCTGCTGATCGGGCCGAATCTGACCCATCTGATCTTCGGCGCAGATTCGTTCAGTCTGTTGTCCGACGATTTTCTGGAGTCGATCTCCATCATCTCCGACGTTGCCCTCGGCTTCATCGCCTTCTCTATCGGCAACGAATTCAAAATGAGCTACTTCAAGCGCGTGGGCGCAGCGCCGATCGTGATCGCCTGTCTGGAATCCCTGTTCGCCGTGCTGTTTGTGGTCGCCGGGCTGCTGATTGCCGGGCAGAAGGTCGCCTTCTCCCTCGTGCTTGCCGCCATTGCCGCCGCGACCGCTCCCGCCGCGACGATCATGGTCATCAAGCAGTACCGCGCAAAAGGCCCCGTCACGGAATCTCTGCTCTCCGTCGTCGCGATCGACGACGCAACCGCGCTGATCCTCTTCTCCCTGTCCGTCGCGATCGCGCAGGCAGTCAGCGACAGCAGCGCGTCGCTCGGCGCGTCTTTGCTCGTCCCGCTCAAGGAGATCGGCGGCGCGCTGGTCGCCGGCGCGGTGCTGGGTTTCATTTTCCTGATCCCGCTGCGCTTCTTCAAAAAGCAGGGCAACCGTCTGTCTCTGATCTGCGGCTTCATCTTCGCGGGTCTCGGACTTGCGAAATGGCTCGGGCTTTCCAATCTGCTGCTGTGCATGTCGATGGGCGCGGTGATCGCGAACTTCTCCTCTGACGTCGGGCAGCTCATGGATATCTGCGACAGCGTCACGCCGCCGATCTTTATGCTCTTCTTCGTCGCCTCCGGCGCAGACCTCCGGCTGGACGTTCTGCCGACCGTCGGCGTCATCGGCGTGATCTACGTCGTTCTGCGCGTGGTCGGCAAGATCGTCGGCGCAGGCTTCGGCGCAGTGCTGTGCAAGTGCGACCGTACCGTGAAAAAGTACCTCGGGCCGTGCCTGCTGCCACAGGCGGGCGTCGCCATCGGTCTGTCGCTGGCGGCGGGCGAAGTCGTCCCGCATTACGCCCCGCAGATCCGCGCCGTTATTCTCTGCGGCACGCTGATCTATGAGCTGATCGGCCCCGCCGTGACCAAGTTCTCGCTGAAAAAAGCCGGCGAGATCACGGATTAGGACATACAAAATGCAGGCGCTTGCCGTTTGGCAAGCGCCTGCATTATTTTGCGTATTTACTTCGTGCCGAAGATGCGGTCGCCGCAGTCGCCCAGGCCGGGGACGATATAGGCGTTCTCGTTCAGGCATTCGTCCACCGCCGTGACGTAGATGTCGATATCGGGGTGCGCTTCGGTGACGGCCTTCAAGCCCTCCGGCGCGGCGATGATGTTCATCAGCGTGATGTTTTTGCAGCCGTACTCGTTCTTGAGCACGTTGATCGCCGCGATGACCGTGCCGCCCGTGGCGAGCATCGGATCGACGACGAAAACCTGACGCTCGGAGATATCCGGCGGCATCTTGCAGTAATACTTCACCGGCTCGTGCGTCTCCGGATCGCGGAACATGCCGATGTGTCCGATCTTGGCAGACGGCATCAGTGAGATCATGGAATCGACCATGCCGAGACCGGCACGGAGGATCGGAACGATGGCGAGCTTCTTGCCTGCCAGTACCTTGAATTTTGCCGTGGTGATCGGCGTCTCGATCTCGACCTCGTGCGTGGGAAGATCGCGCGTCGCCTCATAGCACATCAGTGCGGCGATCTCGCCGACCGCTTCGCGAAATTCCTTGACGCCGGTGTTCTTGTCGCGCAGGATCGACAGCTTGTGCTGCAGCAGGGGGTGATCCAGAATATGCACTTTACCCATACGTTTCTTCTCCTTTTCTCAGCCGCTCGTTGCGTTCCCGCTCCGCCTGCGAAAGCCGCAGGTAGTTCGGCTCCAGCGCCGCGCCGTCGAAGCTTTCTCCCGTCAGGAGCAGCCTTCTCGCGCACAGCGCAACGCCCGAGGCGCGCTGCATGACCGTCTGTTCCGGCGCAAGCACACAGCCCGGAACGTTCTTACTGCATGTATTATAACACAACTGCGCGCCGTCGCCAACCATTATTTTCAACTTTTCGTGTTTTTTCAGCTCCTGCTCCAGCTCCTCCAGCGAGATCGCACGATCCTCGGTCAAGCGGGTCAGGACGCCGTTTTCGCAGGAAAAGAGCGCATTATAGACCTGCTCGCGCCGCGCGTCCATCGCGCAGCATACGATCCCGTCGAAGATCGCCGCCTGCTGCGCCATGCCCTCCAGGGTCGAAACGCCGACGCAGGGCAGCTCTCTTCCCCATGCAAAGCCCTTCGCCGCGGCAACGCCGATCCGCACGCCGGTGAAGCTGCCCGGGCCTGCCGCACAGGCGACCGCCGTCACGTCCTGCGGCGTCAGCGCGCAGTTTTCCAGCAGCTCCTGCGCCATCTGCAGCAGGGTGCGGCTGTGCGTTTGACCGCAGTTCAGATAGTATTCTCCGAGCAGGCGGTCGTCATCCAGCAGGGCGACGGACGCCGCCTTCGCGGAGGTCTCAAATGCCAAGATCCGCATGAAGTGCTCCCCCTTCTATCGTGATCCTTCTTTCTTCGTCGGAAAGCCGGTCGATTTTGACGGTGATCGCGCCGTGCATGGCTTCGCGGACGTTCTCGCTCCACTCGACGGCGCAGATGCCGCCGCGCTGCAGATAGTCCTCCCAACCGATATCGAACAGGTCGTCCTCGGATTCCAGACGGTACATATCAAAATGGAACAGCGGCAGTCTGCCGCCGGTGTACTCGTTCACGATCGTGTAGGTCGGGCTGGTCACGCGCATGGGGATCTCCAACCCCCGCGCGAGTCCGCGCGTGAACGCCGTTTTCCCCGCGCCGAGCCCGCCCTGAAAGGCGACGATCTCCCCGCCGTGCAGGCGTCTGCCCAGCTTTTCGCCGAGCTGCTCGGTCTCCTCCGGCGTTTTGGTGATGAATTGCATTTCATTCACATCCTTTTGTGGGATTATACCACATTCGCCCGATTTTTGCAAAAGCAACTTTACAGATTTGACTTTTCATGCTAAAATATATGCTTGAAATAAGTGCAAGGAGGTGAGCGCATGGGAAAACTGTATGACAGAGTCAAAGAGATCGCAAAAAAAGGCGATATGCTTCTGCTGGCACTCTGCGTCGTCGCGACGGGCTTTGGTCTCGTCATGATCTACGCAGCGACGGCGACGGCGGACAACAGCCGCTATATTATCATTCAGACCGGCTGCCTGATCGCCGGTATCATCGTTTACTTTGCGCTGACCGCCTTCGACATCGACATCATCGCCGGACAGCGGACGGCGCTGTTCCTCTTCAACGCCTTCTTCATCGGTCTGCTGCTGGTGTTCGGCATTGAGGTCAACGGCAACCGCGGCTGGCTGCACTTCCCCTTCCTGCCCTTCAACATTCAGCCCGCCGAGGTCTGTAAAATCACCTACGTGATCATTCTGGCGCGAACGCTGAGCGTCAATCAGACCAGAACGTCCTCGATCCGCTGTGTCGGTCAGCTCGTTTTCCACATGCTCTTCATCGTCGGTCTGTACGTCTTCATCTCCAGCGACACCGGCGTTTCCCTGATCTTTATCTTTATTTTCCTCATCATGGCGTACGTCGGCGGCGTCAGCGGACTGTGGTTCCTTGCGGGCGCGGGCGCGTTTGCAGTCGCCGCGCCGACCCTGTGGGCGACCGTCATGCGTGAAGACCAGAAAAACCGTATCCTCGCGCTCTATGACCCCACCATTGACCCGAACGGTCTGAGCGTCATGTGGCAGACCAACCAAAACCTGAAAACGCTGCGTAACGGCGGGCTTTCCGGTCAGGGTCTGTTCAACGGTCAGATGACCAACAGCGGCGCGATCCCCGCGCGTCATACCGACTCGATCTTCTCCACCGTCGGCGAACAGCTCGGCATGATCGGCTGTCTTGCCGTCCTGCTTCTGCTGTTTGCGATCGTCGCGCGCGTCATCTATATCGGCATCAAGACGCCCGACTATCAGAACCGCCTGATCTGCATGGGGATCGCCGCGATGTTCCTCTTCCAGATCATGATCAACGTCAGCGTCTGTCTCGGACTGCTGCCCGTTATCGGTCTGGCGCTCCCCTTCTTCAGCTATGGAGGAAGCTCGATCATCACCTCATTTATCGCAATGGGCATCGTGTCGGGCATCAAAATGCGACCATCGCCGGATACCAGCGCGCACTATATCAGACCATATTGAATCAAAACTTCCGTCGCAGACAGCGGCGGAAGTTTTTTGCATATTTTCAAAATATCGGTTCATCCTATGCGTGTAGAAAACTACAGGAGGAAACCGATATGAAATCCATCATTCGCATTGCCGCACTGCTTGCCTGCCTTGCAGCGTTCAGTCTGAGCGCTGCCGCCGCCGACGGCGAGACGCTGTATAACGGAGAGTACTGCTTCTGCCGGTCTGACTTCTGCGCAGACCCGTCCGTCAATCTGAGCGGCATCTTCGTCACTGCCGTGCCGGAGGAAGACGTCGCCGCAGTCTGTCTCGGCGGACGCGTCATCCGCGCGGGCGATATTCTCCCGCAGGACGCCCTTGACCGTCTGCGTCTGACGCCGGCGTGCAGGGAAAGCTGCGACGCGGTGCTGCGCTATCAGCCGATCTGCGGCAGCGCGCTCGGCGCGCTGTCCCAACTCACTATCCGTATCCAGTCCGGCAAAAACGAGACGCCGAAAGCGATCCGCGGAGAATTTGAAACCTATAAAAACGTTTCCAACGACGGCACGCTCAGCGGCACCGATCCGGAAAACGGCCCGCTGACCTTCCAGCTCGCGGAAAAGCCGAAGCGCGGCACAGTCAAGCTGGAAAGCGACGGCAGCTACGTCTATACGCCCGACAAAAACCGCGTCGGCGAGGACAGCTTCACCTTCACCGTCACGGATGACGCAGGCAACGTCTCTCAGCCCGCCACGGTGAGCATTCGCATTCTGAAGCCCTCGGAGGCGATGACCTTCGCGGACGTTGCGGACACGGACCAGTATGAAGCGATGTGGCTGCGCGAGCAGGGTCTTTCCGGCGGTCGCACGGTCGCGGGCGTACCCTGTTTCTGTCCGCTTGAGCCGGTCTCACGCGCGGAGTTTCTCGTCATGGCGATGAAGCTCAAGGGCGTGCCCGTTGACGAAACGCTGACCGTATCCGGCTTTGCGGACGCTGAGAAAGCCGCAGCGTGGATGCAGCCCTATCTTGCCTGCGCCATGCGGCGCGGTCTGGTTAGCGGAGAATCGACCGAATCCGGTCTGATGTTCCGCCCGAACGACCCCGTTACCGGGCAGGAGGCGGCGGTCATGCTGCAGAATCTCCTGCGGCTCCCGATCACCGCCGCGGTCATTCCATCATCGGACGCCAGTTGGGCGGCAGCTTCCCTGCAGGCGCTCCGCGAAGCAGGCATTGCCATGGCCGCGCCTGAAGAAGCCCTGACGAGGCAGGACACCGCGCAGCTTCTGCGGCAGGTTGCCGATCTGCCGTGATCATTGCAAAAAAACTGCAAGCCGTTCGGCTTGCAGTTTTTTGTCGTTTTACTCCGTTTCGGCGGGCGCCGGCTCGTCGCAGGGAACGCCGGGATCCTCGCAGGGCTCTTCTACGGGCTCTGCGCCGGATTTGAAAGCCTCCTTGTCCGCGGCGATCTGCTCCTTCAGTTCGTTGATGCGGCGGTAGGACTCGGTGATCTCGTCGCACAGCGGCTTGTACTCCGCTTCATCCGGCTCTTCATCGGTGACGTAGTCCTTGTAGTACACCTTGCCGAGCTTCGAATAGTTGCGGCGGATGCGATCCTGTTCCTTGATGATCTCCAAGCGCATCTTGGAGATGGACGCCACGAGCTTCGCCGTCTTTGCCGCGGTCTGCGCGGCGCTGTTCGCCTTATCCTTCAGGTTATCCATTGTCGTTGCCATCGTATTGCCTCCTTATTCTTCGGGTGTATCAAGCGTATCTGCTTGCGCCGATACGCGGTTTACCAGCATTTTATCCGGTGCGGGTTGCTTGACCAGCAGGACGTACAGCAGGATCCCCACCGCGATCAGGCACGACGCCGCCGCCAGAACCTGACTGACGCGGAAGCTGCCCCACCAAAGGCTGTCCGTGCGCAGTCCTTCGATCCACGCCCGTCCCAACCCGTACCACGCAAGGTAGTACAGGAAGACCTGTCCGTCAAATTTGCGCTTCTTCGACAGAGAGTGCAGCAGGATGAGTCCCGCCAGATTCCACACCGACTCGTACAGGAAGGTCGGGTGGACGAAGATTTGCGATCCGCTCTCGACGATCCCCATGCGGAGAAAACTGTCAGACGCGCCGCCGTGCGCTTCGCGGTTGAAGAAGTTGCCCCAGCGGCCGACCGCCTGTCCGATCAGCAGTCCGAGACCGGTCACGTCGAAATACGGCAGGAGCTTCGCGCGGCGCTTTTTGCTGCTCAGGCAGTAGATCACGATACTGAGCGCCGCGCCGATGACGCCGCCGTAGATCGCCAGGCCACCCTTGCGGATGTTGAGGAAATCGTACCAGTTCGCCTCCGGCCCGAAGAAGCGGCTCCACTCAAAGATCACGTAGTAAAGCCGCGCGCCGACGATGGCGCAGGGCAGACCGATGAGTACAAGATTGAAAATATCGTCGCTGGTCAGACCGAATTCCCTGCTCCGGCGAATGGTATAAATCACCGCCAGCAGAATGCCGACCACAATGATCAGCGCATAAAACTTGATTTCAAAATTCGTGCCGGGAAGGGTGATCCCGGTAGGCGGATCAACCTCGATCCCCAGACCGGGAAACGAGATGGGAGAGGTATCCGAAAACGTCATAAGAACCTCCTATTTCTTTGGTTGGACGACCGAAAGCACCGCGCGTTCCGGGCGGATCGTATTTGTCAGGAACGCCCGCACGTCCTCCGGCGCAACGGAGGCGTAAGCTTCCGGGAACGTGAAATAATCCACGCCGTCAAATTGGTACGCACAAATACGATAGCAGATACTTTCAAAACTGTCAAGGTCTCTGGTGCGTCTGCCGAGCGCGGATTTCTTCAGGCGCCGGAACAAATCCGGCTCAAAGCCCTCGCGGGCAATGCGTGCCGCTTCCTCCAGAATTGCGCTCAATACCGCTTCGGGGTCGTCGCTGTCGCCGCTTGCGCTGATCAGGCAGGCGTCCTTGATGCTCTCGTAGCCGACGGAGAAGCCGCCGTCGATCAGTCCGCTCTCATAGAGCCGCTGATACAGCGGCGAGGATTCGCCGACCAGAATCTCCGCAGCAAGATCGCCGATGATCTCACGGCGCATGCTTTCCATACCCTTTCCGACCGGCTCGCATTTGAAGCCCAGCGCGAAGGTCGGCATGGAGATCTCCATGCGGCGCATTGTCCGCGCTTCGGCCGGCTCCATCGTTTCCGGCGCGCCGTAATCGCGTTCCGGGAGGTCGGACGCCGTCTTCGGCGTCATTTCCTCCGCGATATCGAAGACCTCCTGCGCGTCCACGTCGCCCGTCACGCACAAGACCATATTGGACGGCTGATAGAAGGCGCGGAAGCAATCGTACAGCGACTGCGCCGAGATTTCGCCGATGCTCTCCTCCGTGCCTGCGATGGACGTGCGCACCGGGTGCTCTCTGTACAGCGCGGCGAACAAATCCTCCGCGGCGCGCTGCTCCGCGTTGTCTTCATACATGCGGATCTCCTGCGTGATGATCCCGCGTTCCTTCTCCACGCTCTCGGGCGTAAAATACGGCGTCGTCACCATACGCAGGAGCAATCGGAGGTTATCCGCAAAATGCTCCGCGCAGGAAAAATGATACGCCGTCATCGCATAGCTCGTAAAGGCGTTCGGGCTTGCGCCGAGGGCGGCAAACATGCCGTCGGCGCTGCCCTCCGGCAGATCGAACATCTTGTGCTCCAGATAGTGCGCAATGCCGTCCGGCATGCGAACACGGACGCCGTTTCTCACAAACGTCGTGTCGATCGCGCCGAAGTCCACGGCGACGAAGGCGTACTTTCTGGCAAAGCCGCGCTTCGGCACGACGCGCACCAGCATGCCGTTCGCAAGCCGCTGCTCAAAGCACTGCTCGCCGATACGGGGGAAATCCAAGAGTTTCATGCGTTCTCCCCCTTCAAAAAATAGATCGTATCCACCGAGAGTTTCCGTGCGGCAAGGCGGAGGTCGTCCGCCGTGAGGGCATGGAGCTTCCCGATCAGTTCCGGAATGTCGTCGCCGCTTGATACGACGTTTCCGATATAGAACTCGTCCAGCCGCGCGGGAGAATCCATCGTGGAGCGCAGCGCGAAGACGAGATACTCTCGCGCCTGCCCGATTTCTTCGTCGGTGAATTTTCCGCTCCTGCAGGCGTCCAGTTCCTCCAGGATCGCCTGCTTCGCCGTTTCGTAGTTTTCAAAGTCGATGCCGGAGGATACCAGCATCAGTCCCTTGTATTTATCCAGCGAAGAACTTGCATAATAGCACAGCGAGCGCTTCTCGCGCACGTTGCGGAAGAGCTTGCTCGTCACGCTTCCGCCGTAAACCGCGTTGAGCAGCAGCAACGCAGGATAGTCCGGGTCGCTCACGGTGATTCCGGTGCGCATGCCCACGACCAGTTTGCCCTGCGTGACGTCCATCGTTTCCGTGACTTCTCTGACCGTGTCCGCTTTGCGGCAGATCTGCGTCTGCGCGGCGGTAAAGGGCGCGCAGCGGCTGCCGGAAAACACCTTCCCAAACTGCGCGGCAGCTTCCTCGGGCGTATGGCGTCCGGCGTAGAAGATTTCGATTCTCGAGGTCTGCAGGATCGTCGCGTAATGCGCCCAGAGAGACTGCGGCGTGATGGCGCGCACGTCCTCCGCGCGGCCGAGGCGCGGCGTTCCGTAGGCTTCGCCCTTGCACATCGTCTCCAAAAGCCGTACCGTGGCGTAGGTGCGCTTGTCGTTCAGATCGGACTCGATCGCGTTGATCAGATTCTGTTTTTCGCCCTCGACGTTCTTCTCGCAGAAACAGCCGTTCTCCGTCAGCGGATGGAACAGCACCTCGCGCAGGAAGTCTATGACGGCTGCGAAAATTCCCTCGCCCTCAGGCAGGAAGGCGTCGTCAATAAAATCGGCGTAAAAGCCCGTCAGCTTGACCTCGCCCTTGCGGCGCACCAGCGTGCCGAAGCTCGTGCCGTAAAGCTCGTCCAAATGCATGGAGATGCTGCGGATATCGGGGTATCGCTCCGTCGCGCGCAGCAGCACGCTGGGCAGCAGCGCGTCGAGCGCGGCAGTTTGCCTGCAGTGCGGGCGCAGAATGTTCACGCTGAAGCAAGCGGTCTTGAATTTATCGGTCTGCATTGCGCGAAGCGTAACGCCCGGCGCAAGTTCAACGTTTTTCGTCATCCGGTTCACCCTTTCGCTGCAACCATTATACACGATTTTTGAAAAAATAAAAGAGGGAAAGAAATTTTGGCTTGTTATTCCGGGCAGAATCCTGTAGAATATATGGGAAACAAAAGCGACCTGCTTTTGAGGAGGCAGCCTATGCATTGGATTGAAGCAAGCGTCCGTACCGCGCCGGAGGGGATCGACCTGTTGTGCGCGGAGCTGACCGAAGCGGGCTTTGACAGCTTCATGGTAGACGACAGCGCGCAGTTTCAGCAGTTTCTGGACTCGTCCAAAGACTACTGGGACTATGTGGACGAATCGCTCGCGCAGAGAATGCAGAATCTATCGCAGGTGCGCCTGTATCTGGAAGAGCCGACCGCGCAGGAGCAGCTTGCCGCCCTGCGAGAGCTGCTTGCCTCCCTGCCCGCCCGCTATCCTGCCTGCAGCTTCGGGCCATTGACGATCGCGCTGGACAACGTGCCGGACGAGGACTGGGAAAACTCATGGAAGGAACACTACCGTCCCCTGCCGATCGGAAACAAACTGCTCGTCGTTCCGCAGTGGATGACCGTGGACAACACGCAGGGCAGACTGCCCGTGATCCTTGATCTCGGGCTGACCTTCGGCACGGGTGAGCACGCCTCGACGCGCATGTGCCTGTGCGCGCTGGAGGAGCTGATCTCCGGCGGCGAACGCGTCGCCGATCTCGGCAGCGGCAGCGGCATTCTCTCGATCGCCGCGCTCCGTCTCGGCGCGCAAAGCGCCGTCGGCATCGACGTCGACCCCGCCGCAGAGCATATCTCTCGCGAGAACGCCGCGCGCAACGGCTTCGGCGCAGACCGCTTCACCGCCTGCACCGGCAACGTGATCACCGACCGCGCCCGCATGCAGGAGCTCGCCGCAGGGCGCTATGATATCGTGTGCGCGAATATTGTCGCCGGCGTAATCGTACAGCTTCTGCCGGTCGTGCCGCATTTTCTCAAGCCGAACAGCGTATTTCTCTGTTCGGGCATTCTCAACGAGCGGGAGCAGGAAGTCCGCGACGCAATCGCAAAGGCCGGTCTGACCGTCTTTGCAAGCCGTCGGGAGGACGGCTGGAGCTGTCTGCTCGCAAAATAAACAGAAAGGAGTACGCGTATGCATATCTCCTACCGCACAAAAATAATGCTTCGGAAGCTTCTGCGCGTACTGCTTGTTCTTCTCGCAGCCGCGCTGGTCATCGGCATCGTCCTCATGATCTATCTGGAGCCCTTCGTCGTCTATGACCGCGAGGGCGCGCATCTGGACAGAGACGGCAAGATGATGGAAGTCGTCACGCCGAATGAGCCCGCCGCTCAGCGTCCCGTGATCGAGAATCCGCAGATCATCTACGCCAGCGGCACGACCGTGAACAAAACCATTCAGGAAATGGGCGGCTACTATATCACGACCGCCATGCTGCAGGACGCGGACGCCGTGTTCGAGGAGATCAAGAAAATCGAAGAGCCCTGCGCCGTGATGATCCAGCTCAAGAGCCGCTTCGGCAATTACTATTATTCCTCTTCAATCCCCGGCTCGGCGAAGGCGGACGTAAAAATCTCGGTCATTGATCAGATCATTACATACCTGTCCAACCGCGGCTTCTATCTGATCGCGGAGATCCCCGCGTTCTCCGATCCGGTCTTCGCGCTGGATCATCAGGAATGCGGTCTGCCGATGCCCGGCGGCTATCTGTGGATGGACGAATACGGCTGCTACTGGCTCGACCCTGCCAACGAGGACGTGCTCTCCCACCTGTCGCAGATCGCGCGGGAGCTTGCCGGACGCGGCTTCAAGGAGGTCGCCTTCTCCGAATACCGCTTCCCCGACACCAACAGCATTTCCTACCGTTCGGATAAAACGCGAAGTGAGATCATCACCGACTCCGTCACGCAGCTCGTATCCTACTTTGCGGGCAGCTCCACGGTCATCTCCTTCGTATCCTCGGAGGACGATTTCCCGGTTGCGTCCTGCACGGGCAGAATGTACGTCAAAGACGTCGCCGGCTCCAAGGTCACGCATTATGAGCAGACCTACGGCGCGGCAGGCACGCTGACGGAGATCGTTTACGTCGTCAATTCCCGCGACACCCGCTTTGAGAATCAGGCGGTGCTGCGTCCGCTGATCGCGGATTAAACTACGCAAAGGAGTTTTCTGTTTTGTCTTTCGTATTATCCCATGCCGCAGAGCATACCGTCGTCGGCTTCTGGCCGCAGGTTGGTGAGGCTGCGTTGGACGGGCTGAAGGACGGTCTGTGGAGCATTCCCATTCTGTTCGTCGCCTATCTGCTCATGGAGCTATTGGAGCGCAGCCGTCGCCTGAACGAGGCGATCCTGCACGGCTATTCCCGCAAGGCGGGCCCGCTGCTCGGCGGTCTTTTAGGCGTCGTGCCGCAGTGCGGCATTTCCGGCGCGGCAGCGACCCTTTTCTCCACCGGCTCGATCACCGTCGGCACGATGCTCGCCGTGTTCTTCGCCACCTCGGACGAAATGCTGCCGGTCATGCTCTCGGCTCTGTCAGAGGGGGCTTCGTCCTCCGGCGTCATGCATATCGTCTATATCCTGATCGCGAAAGCTGCGCTGGGCATTGCGCTCGGCTATCTTGCCGATCTTCTGCTGCTGCGAAGGCTGCGGACGCAGAAGGATATCCACAGCTTCTGCGAGCGCGAGCACTGCTCCTGCGACGAGGAGGAAGGAAACGTCTTCGTCTCCGCGCTGAAGCATACGCTCAAGATCGCGGTCATGCTGATCGCCGTCAACTTCGCGCTCAATCTGCTCTTTACCTTCATCGGCGTGGAAAGGCTTTCCGGCACGGTGCTGAACAAGCCGGTCGTCGGCGAGCTGATCGTCGCCCTGTTCGGGCTGATCCCCAACTGCTCGGTCTCCGTCGTGATCACGCAGTCGTACTTGAGCGGCGTCCTCGGGATCGGCGGACTGTTCGCGGGACTTCTCTCGAATGCCGGTATCGGTCTTCTGGTGCTCCTGCGCAGCAACAAGAATCACAAGGAAAACGCGGTCATTATCGCGACGCTCTACGGCTTGAGCGTGCTGGCAGGTATTGCCGTGCGCCTTGTCGCCGCTCTGTTTTGATTGCAAAAAGAGAATCCGTCTCTCGTACGGATTCTCTTTTTTGTATGGCGTTCAAAAGCCTCCCCTGTGTAAGGGGCGCCTTAGATCTCTGCGGAAAGCAGTTGTTCGGACAGGCGCATGAGCTCGGGCGTCGGCAGGCTGTTCGTCAGCTCCACCGTACCCGGCGAGCCCGTGCGCAAAAGCCCCGCTTCGCTCAGGCGGCGGCGCGTTTCTTTTGCCGTGCCGTCCGCGCCGTCCAGGATTTCAGGACGCTCGCCGACGACCGCGCGGATCGCGCCGCGCAGGAACGGATAATGCGTACAGCCGAGCACTACGGCATCGGGTGCTTTTTCAAGGCAGCCGTTGAGTTCCTCCCGCACTGCGGTCTCTACCGCCGCGCCGGTCAGCTCGCCGCGTTCGACGTATTCCACCAGTCCGGGGCAGGGGCATTTCACGATGTCGCAGTGCTGTCCGCACCGCTCCATCAGCGCGGCGAACTTGCGCTCGCGCAGGGTCGCCTCCGTTGCCATGACGAGGACTCTTCCCGCGGGAAAATGCGTCACGGCAAGCTTCAGCGCAGGCTCGATGCCGATGATGATCCTGTCCGGATACTGTGCGCGAAGCTCGTTGATCGCTGCGCTCGTCGCGGTATTGCACGCCACGACCAGCGCCTTGCTCCCGCGGGAAAACAGCTCTTGCGCATGCTCCAGGGTCAGCGCGCGGATCTCGTCCGTGGTCTTGTCGCCGTAGGGCGCGTTTTTGGAATCGCCGAAATAGAGAAAGTTTTCCTCCGGCATAACGCGGATCAACGCCCGCAGGACGCTCAAGCCGCCCAAGCCGGAGTCGAAGACCGCGATCGGTCTGTTATCCACACGCCGCGCCTCCCTTCTTGTCGTTCTGCCGCCATCATACCACATTTTCTGCGGTTTGAAAAGAAAAAATGTAGAAAAAGTCTGCAAAAACCACTTGACAACCCCCGACTCGAATGCTATACTATGCAAGCAAAACAAAGAAGGTCGGCAGCCCCGTCCTCACCTCCAGCAAACGCAAAGAGGTCGAATATCGAAATTCACGTGCGATTTGCGCGTTTTCGGTTGCGGGTGCTGTGGGCATCCGCATTTTTTGTCGTGTAACGGAGGTGCATTCTCATCGGCAAATTAGATCATCAGCTCAATGAAGAAATACGGGATAAAGAAGTCCGCCTGATCGCCGCTGACGGTACCATGCTCGGCATCTTCCCCTCGGAGGAAGCGCTGAAGATGGCTGAAGAGCAGCAGCTTGACCTTGTCAAGATCTCGCCCAACGCCGTGCCGCCTGTCTGCAAGATCATGGATTACGGCAAATTCCGCTTCGACCAGCTCAAGAAGGAAAAGGAAGCAAAGAAGAATCAGCGTGTCGTCGAAATCAAGGAGATCCGTATGTCTCCCGGCATCGACACCAACGACCTGAACACCAAAATGCGCAGCGCGATTAAGTTCCTCAAGGAAGGCAACCGCGTCAAGGTCACTGTGCGCTTCCGCGGCCGTGAGATGGCACACACCGACATCGGTGAAGAGCTTTTGATTCGATTTGGCGAGGGCTGCGCCGAAGTTGCCAACCTCGAAAAGAAACCCAAGCTCGACGGCAGACACATGTCCATCTTCCTGTCGCCGAAAAGTGCAAAATAATTACAAAGGAGATCAACCCATGCCGAAACTGAAAACCCACAGCGGTGCAAAAAAGAGATTCAATCTCACCAAGACCGGTAAGGTCAAGAGAGCGCACGCTTTCAAGAGCCATATCCTCACCAAGAAGGACACCAAGCGCGGCCGTCGCCTGAGAAGCACGACTTACGCTGATGTCACCAATACGGACGCCATCAAAAAGATGATCCCGTACAAGTAATCGGATAGGAGGATACAGAAATGGCAAGAATTAAAGGCGCAATGATGACGCGCAAAAGAAGAAATAAGGTTCTGAAGCTCGCGAAGTCCTACTGGGGCTCCAAGTCTACCCACTTCAAGATGGCGAAGCAGGCCGTCAAGAAGTCCGGCGTTTACGCTTATGTCGGCCGTAAGCAGAAGAAGCGCGATTTCCGCCGTCTGTGGATCGCTCGTATCTCCGCTGCCGTAAAGCCGTACGATATGAACTACTCCCGCTTCATGAACGGTCTGAAGAAGGCCGGCGTCGAGATGAACCGCAAGGCGATCTCCGAGCTGGCGATCACCGACAGCGCCGCGTTCGCGGCCCTCGTCGACACCGCCAAGAAGGCGCTGTAATTCATCAAAACGAGACAAAAGAGAGTGCAGAACTGCACTCTCTTTTTGCATATCAGACTGCGTCGTATCCTATGATGGCCAGTCAATAATATAATCGCTGCCATAGCAAGTAACATACAGCCTGTGGTGAATTTTGATCAGCGCATGTACAAGCTCGTATTTTTTCAGACATAAGATCGCATATTCAGAGCAAGACGGTACGCAGATACACCTGCGTCTGATTTCTTCTTTTGCATAGTGTTGATAGCACTCGATCGTTTTAATTCCAAGATAGCGAAAAGCGAAATCTGAAAACACTATAACAATCAAGCTGATGGCAATTGCTTTCGCAAAAACAGGGAGATTTGTAAAGCGAAAAACGAGGAACGGTATCCCAACGACCGATAAAACAAAAGCGGCAAAGAGAATAACGAGAATGGAATACGTCGTTCTCGGAATTGTCAGATTTCGTTTTTCCTGATACGCTGCGATTTCTCTTTGCTTATGATAGTCTTTTAGGACTTGTTTGTAATCATCTTGATTCATTTTTGTCCGCCCAATTGATTGCTGCTTATCGAACAGTCCTCTCCTGCTGTATGGCGCAGGTGAGGACTGTTTGTTTTAACTATTTCTTACCTGTCATAGGGTTTATTGGCGCACCAATTTGCCTTTTGCGGCATTGTGTAGGAGGGTTCGATCTTCTGGATTTTGGCAGTATACTCTTCCGGCGACTTATTGAAGTTCTTTAGAATATAGCACCATTTTTGCTGGAGAAAAACGCCCTCCTTCCACGGCGTAAGCGCCAGCTTCATTGCTTCAGGACTGCGGGAAAAATACTTTACTATTGCATCACCGAGGTCATACAATCCGGTAACACCGGATTTTTGAACAAGCGTAAAGTCAGAACCAGGAAGAACCTTCTCTGTTGTATTACCGACTTTAACAGTCAGGTTGTTCATGTAGCGAATGTTAGACCATGTCAACGGTGTAAACACGTCAACAATTGCCTTAATAACTGCAAGTTTCTCACTTTCGCTTTCGTTCGACTGAGAAATGAATTTTACGGATGGATCGAGCACTTTTACAAGGTTTACAAACCTATTTGCCAGTTCGCCATTCTTCCCTTCATACATAGAATAGTACTGATAGAAGAATTTGGCCTCGCCGTTTTCCGGATCGTCCGTTCTGACCATATCGTAGAACTTCTTTGCGTCCTCGCTGTTTTCCTCCTCTCTCGCTGCTCGCGCCAGTTTTAGGTACTTGGTTTCTTCACTCATTGCTACTTACTTCTCCTCCTCTATGTTATTTCGTGCTTTCAGCACAATGGGGAACAATGGTTTTTCTGGCCTACTGCGCTAATGGATGTTCTTGATGGCGGTAAAAATCAACACGAGTAAAACAATCGCTCCAATTACCGCTGCAGCAAGAAGCTTTTGTTTCTTTTCCGCGTCTTCCATTTCTCGCTGCAGTATGGCATTCTTACGGATTATTGTTTGCTGCTGTCTGTTGACGAACTCACGGCACTCTGCTCTTTTGAAAACCGAGTCCCTGAAATTAGGTATTGTGTCAAAAAGCTCCGCTGCCTGCTGCATAAAATGAATATTGTTCTCATTCATCAAGCCGCAGGCTTCTTCATAGGTTTCCTCAATTCTCAGTTCTTCCGCCTTCTGGAAACACTGTGACATCAGCGTAGACGCATCTTTGTAGCCAATAATAAGTTGAAACTGCTTCGCAGCCGTTGTGTAATCATTTGAAGCTTTTGCCGAGGCGCGTAAGCGTTGAGCCCCGACATAGATTTCTTCCTCTGTCGTGGGAGCTGACACGTTTGATTGCCCATTTCCAACAAAGTCAAAATCAAACGATTGCATTGACCCGCAATATAAGCACATATACAGGCCATCATGCTTTCTGATCACTTCTCCGCCGCACATCTGACAACGATACAAAGGCATGTTCAATCCTCAATCAAGCAAAATGGTTTCGAAAAAAATGTACAACAAAGAGTTCAAGAAGACCGAAAAAAGAACTTTGATTATATTATAGATAATATCTATCTAACTATAATACTGATTGGGGGGTGATCTGCGTGCAGAATCGGATTCGGAATCTACGGGAAGACCATGATTTGACGCAGCAGCAGGTCGCCGACGCGCTGGGGATCACGCAGCGGAAATACAGCTATCTCGAAACCGGGACGCAGCAATGGACGGACGAATTCCTCGTCCGGCTGTCGCGGTTTTATGACGTCAGCATCGACTATCTGCTCCTGCAAACGGATTGCCCGAAGCGGTATAAATAGACGGTAAAACGCCCGCGAAGCGAGAACCTCGCTGCGCGGGCGTTGTTTTGGTCGTAGAGAAAAGTGAACAGCGCACAATTCCCCACGCGTGTCATTGTAAGGCTTGCCTGCAAGCCGTGGCGATCCGTGCGTGGCAGGTATGTTTGCTGCATCGTATTACGAAAGCATCCCCGTCCTGTCATTGCCCGGCTTGTTCAGGCAATGACAGGTTTGGATGCCTTGTCTTCTTTTTCGATGAAGTGTGCAAAGTCGACAGACACGGATCGCCACGGCTCCTGCGGAGCCTCGCAATGACGTCGGGCAATTCAGCATCCCGCATTCCTAATTCCGCATTATTTACCCTTGTATCCTGCAAATAATCGCGCTCCGGTCGGAGCGCGATTTTTTTGCCATATTGCATTATCGCACGATTTGTCTCAGTCCGCCATCGCGCGGTAGAGGAAGGTCACGATCTGACCGCGGGTGCAGGGATTGTTCGGACTGAACGTCGTCGCGCCGGTGCCGTTCGTGATCTGCGGCTCAT
>JAFROD010000033.1 GCA_017429835.1 Oscillospiraceae bacterium | reverse complement strand
GCAGGAATACGCGACGCGCGCGCAGATCGCGGCGATGATGTTCCGCTTCCTCGACCCTGCCGGCGCGAAAGCGGCGCAGGAGCTCCTCGACAAAGACCCCAACCCGTTCGACTGATCGAAAACTCAAACTGATGGTTCGAACATAGCAGAAGAAGCCTCCGGCTCACCGCCGGAGGCTTCTTACTGTAATGAATACTGAAAAATGAAGAATCAGGGTATTATCAATTCGAAGGATTGGCAATTGAAATCAATTCCGCCGCGGAGCGACACGTTCATTCTGCACGAAAACACTCTGTGGGGCAGACGAGACCGCCTGCCCCACAGAGTGCTTCTTATAGCTTGAGCAGTTTCTGCGTTCTGCTCATGATGACCTCGTAGGTCTTGCCAAGCCGCTCTTTCATTTTCAAGAATTCGCGGTAGCCGGTCTCGCAGCCGTGGATATCGCTGCCGAGCGCTACGACGCTGTCCAGCTCCTTTGCCCACCGCATTGAACGCTTTTTCTTAAAAAAGCGGCAAAAAGACTCCGCGTTGATCTGCGCCAGAAATCCGAGCTCCAGCAGAAAATCGATGGTAGACTCCGGATAACGGTCAATATGCGCCAGGACGATTTCCAGTTTCTTCTCGTACTGCAGAGCGTCCAGCGTCTGCTCATAATCGCGGATGGAAAAATCGTGCGGCAGCTCCAACAGGAGCACGTTCGTTCCGGGGAAGCAAAGCTGCTCCAGCCCTTCGATCTCTTCCATCCCGCGGCAAAGGTGCGCCTCTGCAGCAACGAGAATTTTCGGTGCGGTGATCGGCAGTGCTTCGCGCAGACAGCGCTCCGAATTTTTCCTGCGCTCGAGAAAAGTGGATAGGGATTCGTGGTTTGGATAGAAATGCGGTGTTGCGGCGAGAACGTTAATACGCGCGCGCCGCGCCAGTTTAACCTGTCGAAGCGAGGTTTCCAAGCTGCTGCTGCCGTGATCCGCTCCCGGAAGAATGTGTGCATGAAAATCAATGTTCACGGCAGAGACTCCTCATTTCCCTTCGCTCGAACCGTCGCCGTAATACTTATAGCGCTTGTAACGGTAATACTTGTTGTAGCGGTAGCTGTAGTGCGCAGCGGTCGTGTTCTCCGGATCGTTAAGGATCATGCCGACGATATTGCCGTTCATTTCCTCGATCTGGTGGACGGCCTCGCTGACGTCCTGCATGTGATTCTTGCCGCTCTGCACGACCATAATATAGCCGGTGATCTTACCGGCGATAACGGTGGAGTCCGTGACGATATTGACGGGCGGCGTGTCGATGATAACGTAGTCAAAATGCTGCCGCGCGTAGTCCAGAAGCACGTCCATCTGCTTTGAGCCGAGGAGTTCCGCCGGATTGGGCGGGATCTGCCCCGCGGTCATGATGGAGAGTTCGTCGATATCCGTCGGGCGCAGTCTGGCCTCGCTGGTCAGACCGGCGAGGTATTCGCTTAGACCGTGGCGGCTGTCAACGCCGAAATAGCGATGCGTGGAAGGCTTGCGCATATCCGCGTCGATCAGCAGGACGCGTTGATCCGCCATGGCGATTGAGGTCGCCAGACTGACGGATACGGTGGACTTGCCGTCGGAAGCGAGGGAGCTGGTGACGGCGAAGACGGGGCATTTCTCACCCTTGCCGGTAAACATCAGCTTTGTACGGATGGAGTTGTACGCTTCTTTGATCGCAAAGGGGCTGTCGGGCGTCAGACGGGGACGCTCGGAACGCGAGGAGCCCTTGGTGAAGCGGCTCTTGCTTTTATCACGAAACAGCATGATGGCTTACCTCCTTCTCCTGCGATTTGCCGCAGCAATCGCTGCCGCACTCATGGGGGGAACGCTGCCGAGAATGGGAATGTTGAACGCGCGATCCAGATCCTCCTCACGCCAGATGGTCGTATCCAGCAGAGCGATCAAAATGACGACGGAGCAGGACAGGAGCAGCCCGAGCACAAGACCGACGGTGGTGTTGGACGAAATGTTGGGAGAAGACGGTCTGGTCGGTATCTTGGCATGGTCGACGGCGACCATTTCGCCGCCGTGCGCCAGCGAATTCAGAACGGTCGGGCCGACCTCCGCAAGGGAGTTGCCGATGTCCGCGATGAGCTGCGGTTTTGCGCCGCGAATGTAGACGTTGATGATCTGCGTACCTTTTTGGACGGTCGCAGTGATCATGCTGCGCAGCGTCTCCGGAGAAACCTTACCGCCCAAATCTGTGCTGACGGCGTTCATAACAGGCTGGCTGGTGATCAGGACCTGATAGGTGTTCGCGATACTCGCGTCAGCCGTCAATTCGCCTGTGGTGACGTCGGAGGAAGTACCTCTTTCATTCGCAAAGACGCAGACGGAAATCGAGGTGGAGTAGATCGGCGTGACGAAGTAGGTCGAATACACCCACGCGGCGATCATGGACACCAGCGAAACCGCCACGATCCATAGAATATATTTTTTGATTGTCCAGAGAATATCCTGGAACGTGATCTCGACTCGATTCAAAAGGAACCCTCCTTATGCGCCCATTAATTTATGTTATCATAGCATAATCCATGCCGAATTGCAACAGAAATCTCCTGTTGTGCCGAAAAACAGAAGCTTCTCTTGCAATACGGGAAAGCTTGTGCTATACTTTATTTGTAAGAAATTGTGCAATATGCACCGAATAACGGAGGTAACAAATATGTCTAACTGCAAACCCCTGATCGGCGCGGCCGTCATCGGCCAGTCCGGCGGCCCCTCTTCCGTCATCAACGCCAGCGCGTACGGCGTCATCAAGACTGCGCTGGAGAGCGACTGCATCACTGCGGTCTACGGCGCGCATCACGGCATCGTGGGCGTACTCAACGACCGTCTGATGGACATGAGCAAGGAGGATCCGAAGGAGTTGGAGCTTCTGCCCTATACGCCCTCTTCCGCCCTCGGCTCCTGCCGCTACAAGATCGCCGATCCCGACGTCGACGACACGGACTACAAGCGCATTCTCGAAGTTTTCAAGAAGCACAACGTCCGCTATTTCTTCTATAACGGCGGCAATGACTCCATGGACACCTGCAACAAGATTAGCCGCTACATGAAGAAGGTCGGCTACGAATGCCGCGTCTTCGGCGTGCCGAAGACCATCGACAACGACCTTTACGGCACCGATCACTGCCCGGGCTTCGCCTCTGCGGCGAAGTACATCGCAACGTCCGTCATGGAAGTCTCGCGCGACAGCAAGGTCTACGACAAGGGCATGGTCACGATCGTCGAGTGCATGGGTCGTCACGCGGGCTGGCTGACTGCCGCCGCAGCCCTTGCCAACGCCGCGGGCGACGGGCCCGATCTGATCTATCTGCCCGAGATCGACTTCACGATGGAGCAGTTCCTTGCCGACGTCAAGCGCGTCTACGAAGAAAAGAACAACTGTCTCGTCGCCGTCTCCGAGGGCGTTCACTACGCCGACGGCCGCTTCGTCTCCGAGGCGAAGACCTCCGGCACCGACGGCTTCGGCCATGCGCAGCTCGGCGGACTTGCCGCACGTCTGGCAGACGCCGTCAAGCAGGAGCTGGGCGTCAAGGTGCGTGGCATCGAGCTGTCTCTGCTGCAGCGCTGCGCGGCGCATCAGGCGTCCCTGACCGATATCGAGGAGTCCTTCAACTCCGGCAAGGTCGCCGTGGAATCCGCCCTTGCCGGCGAGAGCGGCAAGATGGTCGGCTTCGTCTGCGACCGCGACAACGGCTACGTCTGCCACTATGAGCTGTTTGATCTCGAGAAGGTCGCCAACTACGAGAAGAAGGTTCCGCTGGAGTGGATCACGCCCGACGGCTGCCACGTCACCGAGGACTTTATCCGCTACTGCGCGCCGCTGGTGCAGGGCGAGACAAAGCTCCGCTACGAGAACGGCCTGCCGCGCTTTGCAAAGCTCAAGAAGGTCTTTGCTGAGTGATCCCGTGCAATCAAAGGCTGCCGCTTGCCGACAGGCTTTGAAGCTATTAGTTGTCAGTTGACGCGCCTTCCTCACTCTCGCTGCCGCTCGGCAGTTCCTTTGGGAGGGAGCAAAAAGCCGCACTGTGGAAACCCACAGCGCGGCTTTTCTATATGCGTTGCTCAGAAATTCGGGTCGGGCGGCAGCACGACGCCGCCGTCGGCGCTGCCGGGATTGCTGGCGGTGATGACGTCCTTCAGGACGGCCTGCTTGATTTCGAGGGTCGGAGCTTCAAACGACTTCATTGCTTAATCCCCCAGACTTTCAACGTAGTTTTTGGCGGAGTTGCCGTAATTGCAGATCGCCTGCACCAGCGGCGCGAGGTTCTCGTACTCCGTGTTGTGCTGCATGGAATAGACGTAGGAATCCACGGAATAGGTCATCGTTTCGCCGACCTGTGTACCGTTGTTCTTGAGGACTGCCGTGACGGTATCACCGTACTCGGTCGCGGCAATGCCGCGGAACAGCACCCGGCAGACGGTCGGATCGCCGGTCTTGATCGCCGCGTAGGGATAGGTCGTCGTGCGCCCGTTGATCGTGATCTCGACGCTGGTTGCCGCGCCGACGGTCGTCGTCAGATCAAAGTACATCGTCATCCTGCTGCCGCACACCAGACCAACGCCCGTCCAGCAGACAGCTTCATCTGCCGTCCCGGTTTTGGAGAACGCGGAGTCAGCGGCAGTCAAATCGTTGAATACGGTCGCGTTGGAAAGATCAACGCCCGCCGTGACCAATGCGCTTGCGTTGTGACCGGTGAACGTCTGCGTCGCCGCGCCGTAGACCAGCATATCGGCGAGCAGCGTTTGCAGGCTTTCGTCGTCCGGATACGCCGCCATGAGGTTGAGGCAGTACTGGCGGATGCTGTATTCCGGCTTGCTGTCGCTCACGAGCTGATCGCCGCTGGTGGCGTACAGGGTCGCGCTGACGTTGTCGCCCATCATGTCGGGCGTCAGGGTCGTGACCTCGAAGAGAAGTCTGCCCTTGCTGTCCTCGCCGCTCGGCTGCAGGGTGGAACGCTGTCCGTTCACCTCGACGACCATGTACGGGTCGGTCATGCCGGTCGGTACGATGGCGGCGTAGCGCACCACGATGTCCTGATGCACCAAAAGCGAGGCTGCGGCGATCCGCAGACCTTCGCCGTCGGCTGGCTCCGCGTTTGCAGTCAGCGCCGCCGCCGGCAGCAGTGCAAAGATCATGATCAGAGTCAGAATTGCGGATAATAGGCGTTTCATACACGTGCCTCCTGCCTGAAAATACTTCCATTGCCGTCATAGATTTATACGTTATAACAATAGCAAATATCCTTCCGCATGTCAAGCGAATATGCCTTCTCGCTGCTGAATTATGATTCGATCAGATTCCGCCGTGCGAGTGCGAGCCTGACGGAGGCAAGACCGCAATCTGTGTGTCGTCATGGGTGTATTGAACAAAGAACGAGGATCGCGGGTGCGATCCTCGTTCTTTGGCAGTATCAGTCGACAATATCGACAGTGACGCGTTTGCCGTCGCGCTGGGCGACGGTCTTGATGACGGTGCGGATTTCCTTGGCAATCCGTCCCTGTCTGCCGATGACCTTCCCCATATCCTCCGGGGAAACGCGCAGCTCCAGGACTGTCGTGCCTGCGTCCTCTCTCTCTGTGACCGTGACTGCATCCGGGTGATCAACAAGCTGTTTCGCCACGTAGAGCAAGAGTTCCTTCATCGTTTTCTCCTCTCGGATTAAAGGACGTTTGCCTTTTTCAGGAGAGCCTTAACGGTGTCGGTCGGCTGTGCGCCGTTCTTGATCCACTGCTGTGCCTTCTCGGCGTCGACCTCGACGGTCGCCGGGCTGGTCAGGGGATTGTAGGTGCCGATCTCTTCGATGCAGCGGCCGTCACGCGGGCTGCGGGAGTCGGCAACGACGATGCGGTAGTAAGGAGCCTTCTTGGCGCCCATTCTTCTGAGTCTGATTTTAACCATGAGTTTTTCCTCCAAATATAATGACTGTTTTATATCATCGAACCAAAGGGGTTCAACAATTACGATTTAAAAGCCGGGCATGCCGGGGAAACCGCCGCCCATTTTGCCGAAGAGCTTGCGCTTGCCGCCCTTGCCGTTCATCTGCTTCATCATCTGCTGCATCTGGTCGAACTGCTTGAGCAGGCGGTTGATATCCTCGACCTTCTGCCCGCAGCCGAGCGCGATGCGGCGCTTTCGCGACGAGTTGAGACAGGACGGGTTCTCGCGCTCGTAGGGCGTCATCGACAAGATGATCGCCTCGATGCGCTTGGTGGCGTTTTCGTCGACCTGGACGTTCTTCAGAGAACCCATGCCGGGCAGCATGCCGAGGATGTCCTGCATGGAGCCCATCGACTTGATCTGCACGAGCTGATCGTAGAAGTCAGCAAGCGTAAACTTGTTCTGGCGCAGCCGCTGCTCGAGTTCCGCCGCCTTTTTCTGATCGAGCGCCTGCTCTGCCTTTTCGATCAGGGTCAGCACGTCGCCCATGCCGAGGATGCGCGACGCCATGCGCTCGGGGTGGAAGGGCTCGATCATGTCGAGCTTTTCGCCGGTGCCGATGAATTTGATCGGCTTGCCGGTCACGGCCTTGACGGACAATGCCGCGCCGCCGCGCGCGTCGCCGTCGAGCTTAGTCAGCATGACGCCGTCGATGTCCAGCCATTCGTTGAACGACTGTGCGGCGTTGACCGCGTCCTGACCGGTCATGGCGTCCACGACCAGGAGGATCTCGCTCGGCTCGACCTCGGCCTTGATCGCCTTGAGCTCGTTCATCAGCGCCTCGTCGACGTGCAGACGACCGGCGGTATCGAGGAAGACCATGTCGTTGCCGTGCTGCTGCGCGTGGCGAATGGCGGCCTTTGCGATCTTGACGGGGTTTTCCTGCCCCATCTGGAAGACGGGGATATCGAGCTGAGCGCCGACGACCTCGAGCTGCTTGATCGCAGCGGGACGGTAGATGTCGCAGGCAACGAGCAGCGGGCGCTTGCCCTGCTTCTTGAACAGACCGGCGAGCTTCGCGCCGTTCGTGGTTTTGCCCGCGCCCTGCAGACCGACCAGCATAACGACGGTCGGGGACTTGGGCGAAATGGTAATGCGCTGATTCTCGCTGCCCATCAGGGCGATCAGCTCTTCGTTGACGATCTTGACGATCATCTGCGCAGGCGTCAGGCTCTCCATGACGTCCTTGCCGGCACAGCGCTCGGAAACGGACTTGATGAAATCCTTGACGACCTTGTAGCTGACGTCCGCTTCCAGCAGCGCAAGGCGGATCTCGCGCATCGCTTCCTTGATGTCGGACTCGGACAGACGCCCCTTGCCGCGCAGTTTTTTGAACGCGGCGTTCAGCTTGGCGGTCAAACCTTCAAATGCCATAGGTTACTCCTTTACCGAAGAAACAGCGGATAAAATGCGCGCGGCATTTTCCCGCACGGTGGGATCTTCATGCTGCGCAAGCGCCTGCGCCGCGGCGGTGATCTCCCGCGCTGCAGCGCGGAGCGACTGCGCTCTTGCCACGCAGCCGGTCGCCTGCTCCATGTCGGAGAGGATCGCCTCGGTGCGCGAAATGGCGTCGTGGACGCCCTGACGGGAAATGCCCTCCTGCTCAGCGATCTCGCTGAGCGAAAGATCCTGATTGTAGTACAGATCAAAGTAGGTTTTCTGCTTTTCCGTCAGCAGGCTGCCGTAATAATCGAGGAGCAGCGACATTTTGAACGCTTCCTGTTTCATTCCGACACCCCCAATGCCCGCTCATTATACAATAGCCTGTCCTGCTTGTCAAGAGAAAAAACTTGACAGGCGAAACTTTTTTGTATCTTCGTATTTTCAGCCGCATAAGCTTGACCGAGGTGAATCGTATGAACGGGAGGTTACGGAGAAATCTGCCGATGCTGCTGGTCGTCGCGCTCCTGCTCGGGCTGGTGACGTTCGGCGCGGCAAAGCAGGAAAAGGCGCTGCCCGCAGGCTCGTGGGGACTGAGTTTCGGCACGGAGGGCAAGCCGCCGGTCGGCAACGCCGACAGCGCGTCGCTCAAAGAGTATGACGCGGCGTACATCGGCAATACGGACGAGAAGACGATCTATCTGACCTTCGACGCGGGGTATGAGAACGGCTGCACCGCGCAGATACTGGACGTGCTGAAGCAGCACGGCGTCAGGGCGGCGTTCTTCCTCGTGGGCAATTACATGGAGAAGAATCCGGAGCTGGTCAGGCGCATGGCGGAGGAGGGACATATCGTCGGCAACCATACCTATCATCACTGGGATATGTCAAAGATCGGGGATATGGCGACCTTCCGCGAGGAACTGCAGTCGCTCGAGAAGCTCTATACGCAGATCACCGGGCAGACCATGCAGAAATTCTACCGCCCGCCGCAGGGGATCTATTCGGAGGAGAATCTGCGCATGGCGCAGGAGCTCGGCTACCGGACGGTGTTCTGGAGTCTTGCTTACGTCGATTGGCTCAACGATAAGCAGCCGACCTCCGAGGAAGCGTTTTCCAAGCTCATTCCGCGCATCCACAACGGCGCGATCGTCCTCCTGCACAGCACGTCCAAAACCAACGCCGCGATCCTTGACGATCTGCTGACGCGGTGGGAGACCCTCGGCTACCGCTTCGGCACGCTCGACGAGGTGTTTTCGTAATGCGGAATGCCTAAGCCTTCTCCTCGAGAAGAAGGTGTCACCGGTGCGCACACTGGTGACGGATGCGGTGTTCTTCCACCCTGCGGGACTGTCCGACCGACCGTGCCATTGCGAGGCTGCGTGACGATCTGCTGACGATAGACACGGATTGCCGCGTCGCTTTGCTTCCCGGTACGATGCGGGAGGGGACTCTGGCGGGATAAAAATCTCATTCAGCCGCAGAACGATAAAGACGCTTGACAGAAACGGCGTTCCGTGCTATACTTCAAATGAGCGATAATGAGCGAGTTTGAATGGAGGATGAACGAATGAAATACTGGGAACGCGAAAAGAAGATTCTGGAATGCCTGCAGGAACGGGGCGCGATCTCTATGCAGGAGATCTGCGAGTTGACGGGCGCGTCCGTCGCCACGACGCGCCGAGATTTTGACGAGATCCAGAGCAAGGGACTGGCGGAGCGCACGCACGGCGGGCTGAAGCTGCCGGAAAAACGCTCGGACTACCGACGCTACGTCAACGGCACGGAGCTCGTCGATGAGATCGACAAGGAAAAGCTGCTGATCGCAAAGGAAGCGGCGGCGCAGGTGCGCTCCGGCGAGTCGATCTTCATCGGCGCAGGCAAGACCTGCAACATGTTTGCGGCGCAGCTCCGCGACATCGAGCGGCTGACCGTGGTGACCACCTCCGTGACGGCGGTACTGGAGCTGGCGGAGTGTCCGAACATCTCCGTGACCCTGCTCGGCGGCGACATTCATACCGGTAAAAACTATATCGAAACGCTCGACGCGGACATCAACCACACGCTGCGCGGCTATTTCTTCGACAAGGTCTTTCTGACGGTCGAGGGCGTCGATCTGGAGCGCGGTTACACCGTGCAGGACAAGAACCGCACCGCGCTGTACACCCAGCTTTCACGCATGACGCGCCGGATGTACATGCTGCTCGACAGCGCGAAGTTCGACCGCCGCGCCTTTGCGACCATGTTCCCGCCGGAAAAGGCGTGTCGCGTGATCTCCACGCAGAACATGCCGCAGAGTTTCGTAAACTACTATACGAAGCAGGGGATTCCATTTACGCTTCTTCCCCTGAAATGAGCGAAAATGAGCGATTTGGAGACAGGCGCGGACTGATGTATCTTCAGTCCGCGCCTGTCTCCCTCATATCTATGCACAAAATGAACAAAGCAAAGGAGCGCCAATTGTTAAATCCGACAAAATAGAGAAATTCCGGAATTGAGATATTGACAACACGGCAAAATTATGGGAATATGGGAATACACGGAAAGGCTCGAACGGTTTGAGCGAAAATGAGCGATTTAAAACGGAGAACAAAAGCATGGAACATAACGAAACGGTAGAACTGTATCAGCCGCGGCACACGCTGATCGGCCGCGACAGCATCACGAGAATCCCGGATTTTCTGCGCCGCCTGAATGCGAAAAAGGTTCTCGTTATCACCGATAAAGGACTGGTAAAGATCGGAACGGTCGGCAAGGTCACTTCGGTTCTGGACGAGGCGCAGATTTCGTATACGGTCTTCGACGGCGTGGAGCCGAATCCCACGACGCGGGTCGTCTACCAGGCGTTTGATTTCTTCAAAAGCAACGACTGCAGCGTGCTGATCGCGATCGGCGGCGGCTCGTCGATCGATGTGGCAAAGGCGGTCAGTATTCTTTCCGCCAACGGCGGCAAGATCGAGGATTACAACGGCGTCAATAAGTCTGCCAAACAGGGCGTGCCGGTCATCGCGGTCAACACGACGGCGGGCACTGGCTCGGAATGCACCGCCGCCTACGTCGTGACGGACGAAGCGTCGAAGTCCAAGATGCTGATGGTCGATCCGAACTGTCTCGCGTTTCTGGCGCTGGACGACCCGATGCTGATGGTCGGCATGCCGCCTTCTCTGACGGCTGCGACCGGTATCGACGCCCTGACCCACGCGATCGAGGCGTACATCTGCAGCGTTCCCACGCCCTACACCGACGCGCTCGCGCTCGAGGCGATCCGGCTCGTCAGCAGGCACCTGCGGACGGCGGTGCGCGACGGCTCGGACATGGAGGCAAGAACGGCGATGTGCTGGGCGGAATATATGGCGGGGCTGTCGTTCTCCAACGCGGGACTGGGACTGGTGCACGGTATCGCGCATCAGCTCGGCGGCTTCTATAATATCCCGCACGGGCTTGCCAACGCGATGATGCTGCCGCGCGTCATGGAATACAACCGCCCCTACTGCATGGGCAGGCTCGCTTCGGTCGCGCAGGCGATGGGCGAGAAGATCGACGATCTTTCCGCCGACGCCGCCTCCAAGCTGGCGATCGAGGCAGTCCGCAGACTTTGCGCCGACGTAAAGATCCCGCCGCTTTGCGAAACGAAGTTCCGCATGGAGGACGTCGACACCCTGGCGAAGAACGCGCTTGCCGATACCGCGACGCTGACGAACGTCGTCCGTCCGACGCTGGACGACGTCAAGACGATCATTGCCAAGACCTATTTTGAAGGCGTGGTCATGAAGAAGGTGAACGCGAATGGATAAGGCAGAGCTCCAGCGGCCCGTACAGCTCGCGGTCGCCGAGGCGGTGTTCCGCAGGACGGGACGGATTTTCGTCCCCGTCGCTTCAAGTGCGAGACACGTACATCTTTGCCGCGCGGACGTCGAGCGGCTGTTCGGCGCGGGCTATCAGTTGCAGAAATTCCGCGATCTCTCTCAGCCGGGGCAGTTCGCCTGCAAGGAGCAGGTGACGGTCGTCGGCCCGAAGGGGAAGCTCGAGCGCGTCCGCGTTTTGGGGCCGGAGCGCAAGGCGACACAGGTGGAGATCGCTTTTACCGACTCGTTCTCTCTGGGCATTCGCCCGCCTGTCCGTATGTCCGGCAAGACCGCCGGCACACCGGGCTGCACGCTCGTCGGCCCGAACGGACAGATCGATATCCCCGAGGGCGTGATCGTGGCGGCGCGGCATCTGCACCTGTCGGCTGCGCAGGCTGCGCTGTTCGGGCTGCGCGACGGTCAGACCGTCCGCTTGGTCAGCGCCGGCGACCGCGCCGCGGTGTTTGAGAACGTCATCGTCCGCGCGGGCGACGGTCACGATATGGAAGTCCATATCGACACGGACGAAGCGAACGCCGTCGCCATGAGCGGCAGCACGATGATGGAAGTGCTGAAATAAGGACGGGCGCACGCCGTGCGCCGTATATAAGTGTAAATAAGGTTGTGTAAGAGATATGGACACGGAGCTTTTACACAAGTTAATAGAGCTGATCGTCGCGGAGGTCGTGCGCCGGGTCGCGCGGCTCGAGCGCGAGAAGCAGCATCCGGAGCAGACGCTCGTGCTGCTGGCTGCGCCGGTTGCCTACCCGAAGGAGCTGAAGGCGCTGCTCAAAACGCAGTTCGGCGAGGGCTATACCTTCCTGAGCTTCGTTTCCAACTGCGGCATACAGGACGACAGCATGCTCTTTGCCGACCGCCTCGGGCAGCCGGAGCTGCTCGCGCGGATCACGGCGGCAAAGACGGTCGTTCTGGTCGGGCCGCGGCTGGAGCTTTTGGGGCAGATTGCAAGGGGAGAGGACGCAGACTTCCTTTCCTACCTGATCGTCCGCAGCGTGCTGTGGCGCAAGGATGTGCGTCTGTATCTCGACTTTGAACCGCCGAAATTCAAGCGCAATACGTTCCTCGAGGGCGTCGCCTCGTCGATCGAGACCCTGCGGCAGATGAACGTCGCCGTGTGTCCCTACTACACGGGCGACGCCGCCGCGGATATCGGCGCGACGCTGATCACCGAAGCGGACGTCCTTGCCGCTGCGCAGACCAAGGACAAGACCATCACCGCCCGCGTGGGCGCGATCATCACACCGGCGGCGCGCGACGCGCTTCGCACGACCGGCGTTGCCGTGCAGTATGAAGGAGGAACGGTATGAATTTAGGAATCGTAAAGGGAACGGTCGTCAGTACCAACAAGGCGGAAAAGCTCTACGGGCTGAAGCTGTTGATCGTCAAGCCCATTGATATTGAAACGTGGCAGGAAAAGGGCGGTCTGGTCGTCGCCATCGACGCCGTCGGCGCGGGCGAGGGCGAGGTCGTCATGACCGTCAGCGGCAGCTCGTCGCGTCAGACGATCGTCACCGAGAACAAGCCCGTCGATCAGACCATCATTGCCATCATCGACCATGTAGACGTGGACGGCAAACGAGTATTCGAAAAATTCAGCAAAGAAAGTTGAGGATAGCGTATGGCATTGACAAAAGAACAGATCCAGAGAATCGCGGAACAGACCAGAAACAGCCTGGAGCGCGGCGGAGGCTGCGCCGGCGGCACGGCGCAATGCCTGTTTGACGACGTGAACGACGCGATCGAGACTGCGATCCGCGCCCAGCAGCGTCTGATGGACATGACGCTGGAAGACCGCAGCAGACTGGTCGAGGCGATGCGTGTCTGCGCAAGGGAGCACGCCGAGGAACTTGCGATTCTGGCGCACGACGAGACCGGCTACGGCAAGGTGCAGCACAAGATCGCAAAGAACCTGCTGGCGGCGAACAAGACGCCCGGCGTGGAAGATCTCCACCCGACCGCCTACAGCGGCGACGACGGTCTGACGCTCGTCGAGACTGCGCCCTACGGCGTCATCGGCTCGATCACCCCGTCGACCAACCCGACCGCGACGGTCATCAACAACTCCATCAGCATGATCGCGGCGGGCAACGCCGTAGTCTATAACCCGCATCCGGCGGCGAAGCGCGCCTCGCAGCGGGCGATGGAGCTTCTGAATCAGGCGATCGTCGACGCAGGCGGCCCGAACGGACTGATCACCGCCCCGAAGGAGCCGACGATGGAGACCTCGGCGGTCATCATGAGCCACAAGGCGATCAAAATGCTGGCGGTCACCGGCGGCGAAGCGGTCGTGGCGGTGGCGATGAAGTCCGGCAAGAAGTGCGTTGCGGCGGGCCCGGGCAATCCTCCCGTTATCGTTGACGAGACGGCGAATATCCCCGACGCGGCGAAGAAGATCGTTGACGGCGCAAGCTTCGAAAACAATATCCTTTGCGTCGCCGAGAAGGAGTGCTTCATGGTCAGCTCCATCGCGGACGAGCTGATGAGCCAGATGCAGAGAAACGGCGCATGGCGCGTCTACGGCGAGGACATCGACAAGATCGTCCGCACCGTGCTGATCCAGAAGGACGGCAAGTACGTCATCAACCGCAAGTTCGTCGGTCACGACGCGACCTATATCCTGCGTGAGAGCGGCGTGCAGTTCACCGGCGATCCCGTGCTCGTGATCGCGGAGGTAGACCGTTACCATCCGTTCGTCGAGGTCGAAATGCTGATGCCGGTGCTCGGCTGCGTCCGCGTGGCGAACTTCGACGAGGCGCTCAGCGAAGCGTTCCGTGCAGAGCACGGCTGCCAGCACTCGGCGCTGATCCATTCGACCAACATCCACAACATGTCCCGCGCGGCGAAGCGCATGAACACGACGATCTTCGTCAAGAACGCTCCGTCCTACTCCGGTCTCGGCTTCGGCGGCGAGGGATATACGACCCTGACGATCGCCACACCGACCGGCGAGGGTCTGACCAGCGCGAGATCCTTCACGCGCGCAAGACGCTGCGTGCTCAAGGGCGATTTCCGCATCATCTGATCGGCGAAGCCCGCCGACGTTCGAATTCGTAATTCTAAAATGAAAATATAATCAAAACGGAGGATAACAACATGAAAGAAGCATTAGGCATGGTCGAAACCCGCGGCCTCATCGGCGCCATCGAGGCGGCAGACGCGATGGTCAAGGCGGCAAACGTACACCTGATCGGCAAGACCCAGATCGGCAGCGGCCTCGTCACCGTCATGGTGCGCGGCGACGTCGGCGCGGTCAAGGCTGCGGTCGACGCAGGCGCGACGGCTGCGAAGCGCGTCGGCGAGCTGTACGGCTGCCACGTGATCCCG
>JAFROD010000004.1 GCA_017429835.1 Oscillospiraceae bacterium | reverse complement strand
CGATGTAGAGTTCGCCGGAGGTGATCTCTTCCAGCCCGGCGATCATACGCAGGGTGGTGGACTTGCCGCAGCCGGACGGGCCGACCAGAACGATGAACTCCTTGTCTGCAATATCCAGGCTGAACTCCTGCACGGCGACGACGCCCTTGTCGGTGATCTGGAGATTGGCTCTCTCCGCCGGCTCGGGCTCGCCCTTCTTTTTCTTTTTTCTTTTCGCTTTTCTGTCTTCTTCGGTGAAGGGATAGATCTTTTGGATATCTTTCAGTATGACCTGTGCCATAAAACGCCTCCATTCCCCGCAAAACGGGTTTTTATACCGTTATTGTACCGCTTTTGAAAGAAAGCGCCATACAAAATCATCTATAAAATATGGACAAATGTTTCTTTCTGTGATATAAATATATGGAAATATATTTCGGATGGAGGGATACGGGGTGGAGGAACAGCTTGACAGACGCTTCACCGCATCCGGCGCGGGCACCGGTCTGGTGATGACGCATCTGACGCGCCGCTTTACGACGCCCGGCACGGTAAACCTCACCGGCGGCGCGGAGTATCGTCTGCTGTTTTTGCAGCGGGGCAGCGCGGTCTGCGGCGATAAGCAGATGAACGGAGCAACATGCCTGCTTTTGAAGCCCGGGCAGACACTGCCTTGCCGCTTTACGGACGAAGGCGTGATTTGCGGCTTCGGTTTCCGCGGAGAAGACGCGGAACGGCTGTATGACCTGATCTGCCGATCCCTTACCGTCCCGGTCGTCACGCATCCTGCGCCGCAGGACCTCCTTCAGACCTTCGACGCTGCCACCTCTCTGCCGGATACCGCCGCGGGCGATACCCGCCGCACCGGCCTTCTGTATCTCGTTCTGTCCGGCCTGATCCCGGAGGACGCGGCGCAGGAGGACGAAATGCCTTACGGCAAAAGCGCGCTGATCTATATGCGCGAGAACTACACGCGCCCGATCTCCGTCGGCGACGTGGCGAAGGCGGTCGGTGTCAGCCGCAGCTGGCTGTACCGCTGCTTTATCGACTACACCGAGCAGTCGCCCGCGATGTATCTTCGCTCTCTCCGGATGGAACGCGCCAAGTCGCTGCTGCGCCTCACGTCCCTCTCCGTGCAGGAGATCGCCTTCGGCGTCGGCTACGAGGACGCACTTTACTTCTCCCGCGTTTTTTCCTCCTACACCGGCACCACGCCAAGCCGGTACAGGAAAAATCCTTAACAGTTGCTTGCAGAACGCTTACTTAAGGGAAACGGTTTGAGGTTTTTCTATCTTCGTGCCACAGAAACCGAAAGAAATAGCATTGAGATTGCAAGGACGATGCCGATATCAGCATCGTCCTGTTTTGCGCTCACTGAATTCGGAAACCACCGGCTCTGCCGGTGGTTATGACTTTCCGCGGATTTTTCTCTATGTGTCCGCAAAAACTGACACGAAAATTTTTTTGGAAAAAACATATTGACATTGTCCTCCGAGCGAATTATAATGGCATTGTAATCAAACATTTGTTCGCAAATAGACGCAAACACAGTTCAGGGAGTGATGTAAATTGATTGGCAGAAAACCGTGTTTTTCTATTCGGTTCGGAGATCGTTCGGAGCGATGGCGGATCGGATTGGCTGGTGCTGTAAATGGAAGCTAACCGCAAACCGAAGTTTCAGACCGCACCCGTCCCGGAAAAGGTTGAATATTTTATGAGAATCTCGACAGAGGAATGTGTCAACCTGACGGAACGGGTAGTCAAATGTCCCTACTGTGGATTCCCCTTAACGCACGTATTCAGCGACGCCCAAGGGCATCTTCGGGTAAAATGTCCGAAGTGCAAGGGTACTGCCATTTTGAGTCTGGCGTATTTCCGCACACAAAAGGGATACGGCGCACTCAAAGCAAGGCACCCAGAAATTGAATACTGAGCGAACATTATAGCGCGTAAGCGGAGCCGGCCTGAAAAGCCGAGACTACCCAGGCACCGTATGATGGACAAGCATAGGCAACTATGCTCTGTTTTCATACGGTGTTTTTTATACTCCGCCCATCATACGATGCTATAAATCAGGCTCCTTCCGCCTTGCGCGAAAGGAGCTTTTCTGATGCGCAGAATCTGGCGCTGTTACATCGCAGCGTATCCGTAATCTCCGTTATTGACTTTTCAACGATTCAAAAACGCAAAGGAGATTACACGATGAACGCACAGAACAAGAGTACTTCGCCCGCCGGCAGCGACGGGCAAAGCAAGACCGTCACATACAAGTTCGTCACCGGCGAAACCTCCGTCGTTGAGGTGTCCGATGAAATCGCCGCGTTTCTCGCGGAATGCGACCGCGAGGAACACGCGCAGGAAGTGGCAGAGCGCAGGCATACGTATTCGCTGGATGCCATCCTTTACGAAGGATCGGAATACAGCAACGGGGAGACGGCGGAAACCGACCTGTTATCGGAGTTAGAGCAACGTCGCATTTACGAGGCGCTTTCTTGCCTGACCGAAGCACAGAAAAGACGGCTTTTGGCGTTGGCTTCCGGCTACACTTTCCGAGAAATTGCACAAAGCGATCACGTCGATGTTCGAGCAATCTTTGACAGCATCGAGGCGGCGCGGAGAAAAATCATAGAATAATTAAAAAATGCTTGAAAAGTACCTCAACAAAACACCTGCTTTTTGTGCGTATAGTGAGGGGATCAATTTCCCCCTCAGTGTACCTTGAAAATTGAACAACCATTTCATCAAGTACGTTACTTCTGACGAGGCGCGAAAGCGTGAGCCATGACAGTCGGGTGCGCGACGACCTTCCAAAAGGGAAGCGAGCGGAAGAACCTGCTGCATGTGCCGGATTGCTACCGGGACGGCGATGACAGCCAGAAGAAATAATGATACTCCTGCCTTGAACGCGTCACAGCATTGGGCAGCTCGGTCAGAACGGCGGAGGGGTGCGATTCCCGTGTGCGATCAGCAAATCGCAGCTTGATGACTTCCCGCTTCACAGGGGCGCCGGGGGCAAATGTGTGAATTTCCCAAAAATAGCGCAGACCGCAAAAGGTTCGGAAAAACATTTTTTTCATAAACCGTCGATCAGCGAACAAAAAATGCTTTCTTGACTTTGACGGTTACGGACTTTTTTGACGGTCTGCTTACATATTTTTGAGGAGGTTCAACTATGAATACACAGAATTCACCGATCGAAACGATGGAAATTCAGGGCTGCAAAGTGATGATCAAGTATGCCGCAGATAAAGAAAGCGCAATTTCGCTCCGAAGCATTGAAGAAATGCTGCTGTCTTCGCACCTGCAGACGCCTCGTCCGCATCCTTGCCTAAACTGCGCGCCCATACAATAATGGTATCCGGAGGTGAGCAATATGGAACAGAAAAAACGGGTCTACACGCTGTACCGCGTTTCCACGGTCGGGCAGGTCGATCAGAACGACATTCCGATGCAGAAGCAGGCCTGCCGGGAGTTTGCGGACAGTCACGGATGGACGATTCTCAAAGAATTCTCCGAAAAGGGCGTGTCCGGCTTCAAGGTCTCGGCAAAAGACCGCGACGCGATCGTCGATCTGCAGACGGCGGCGTTGAACGGAGAATATGACGTTCTCCTCGTCTTTATGTTCGACCGCCTCGGACGGCGCGACGATGAAACGCCGTTTGTCGTCGAATGGTTCGTGCAGCACGGGATCGAAGTCTGGAGTGCGACCGAGGGACAGCAGCGGTTTGACAGTCACGTGGACAAGCTGATGAACTATATCCGCTACTGGCAGGCGTCCGGCGAAAGCGTAAAGACCTCCATCCGCACGAAAACCCGGCTGGGTCAGCTGACCGAGGAAGGGCACTATACCGGAGGGAGCGTTCCCTACGGCTATCGGGCCGTCGACAAAGGACGCAGGAACAAGCGCAACCGCACCGTTCTCGACCTGGAGATCGACGAGAAAGAAGCCGCCGTCGTGCGGCTGATCTTTCAGAAGTACGTCAAAGAAGGGATGGGCTCGCTGCGGATTTCAAGATACCTGCACGAGCAAAACATCAGCGGCCGCTCCGGTCACGGCTTCCCGAACATCAGCATCAATCACATTCTGAAAAACAAAGCGCTGACCGGGTATATCGTCAACGGCGACGCCGTTTCGGAGCATATCCCGGCGCTGCAGATCATCGACGAGGACACCTTCCAAAAGGCGCAGGAGATTATGTCCGACCGCGTCACCCACAGAAACGCCTATCCGCTGAACAGCAAAGGGCAGGCGCTTTTAGCCGGCAAGGTTTACTGCGCCCACTGTGGCGGACGGCTTACCCTGACCACCAGCGGCAGCACCACGAAGGTCATTGACGGCGTCAAGCGAAAGATCCCGAAAATCCGCTATCAGTGCCACTACAACGTGCGCCACCCCGGCGAATGCGACGGGCAGTCCGGCTACGGAATGAGCAAGGTCGACCGGATCGTTGACGAAATCCTCCGATTGAAGCTCGCGCAAATCAAAGGCGCGCCGAAGTCCGACGTCCTGGAACGCCGGCACAAGAAGGAAATCAAGGCCGCAAAAACCACCGCGGACAGTGCCAAAAAGAAGCTCGCCTCGCTGAAAGCGGAATTGGAAGAGTACCGCAGCGAGACCATCAAGGTGATCCGCGGAGAGAGCAAGCTGACTGCCGAGCTGCTGACCGGTCTGCTCGAAGAAACGACGCAGAAGATCGCTCTGGCGGAGGAGGAAACGCAAGCCGCGAACGCGCGGTATGAAACCGCCGTTTCCTCGTCCAAACAGGTGGAAAAAGACTACGCGCAATTGCTCTCCTGGGCGGATATTTATGATCACAGTTCCTTGCCCGAAAAGAAGATGATCGTCGCCAATCTGATCGAGAAAGTGACCATCGGGCGCGACTATCAAATGGAGATCGAGTTCAACTTTATGTACGATGATTTGCTGAAATTTTCGCTGCCTGCGAACAGCGAGCCGGGCGAAATCGGGCTGTGAACCCAGTGGGGCAGCAGTCAGGACACCCAAAAACTAAAATGCCTGAAATAGTTAGAAAAACGGCAGGTTTTATTACAAAACCTGCCGTTTCTGGTGGACCCAGCAAGAGGGGGGATACTCCGGCGGCAAGCCGCCTCCGTGACACTGCGGTTTTGTACGGCTGCCGCCGTACCTGCCTGCGGCAGCCTGCTGCAAAGCAGCAGGAAAACCTTGTGTTCGAACCGGGTGTTCGTTCCGAATCCTTACCTCCACCAGTACAAAAACGGCAGCCAAAAGGCTGCCGCTTTTATACTGGTGGACCCAAGGGGGATCGAACCCCTGACCTCAAGATTGCGAACCTTGCGCTCTCCCAGCTGAGCTATGGGCCCATTTTCCGGCGCGCAGACCGTAATTTCGCTGCGCAAGGGTCATTATAGCACATTCTTTTGAAAATGCAAGCCTTTTTTGCGCAATTTGCCGCAAAGTTTTTGCGTTTTTTGCTGCAAAGTTTTGCACGGGGCGCAAAACTCGCGGCGAAGCACGCTGCGAAGGGCGCAAGCGCGGGAGCTTTCGACGCCGTTTCCCGGTCTCCGGCAGCGCACAACAGGCGGTCTCCTGCCGCCGCTCCGCCGGAAGGGCTTGCGTTTGACGCGATTGCGTGGTATGATAAAAGTCACACGGAATAGATTTACCGTATCATTTCATGGAATCAGAGAAAACAAGGAGGCGCAATTTATGGATCAACCGATCATTCCTCCCGAACAGGGCGAAACGCTGCCGCGCGGATCTGACGCGGGGCTGCCCGACGAGACGGACGCGACGAAGGAACTTCCGTCCGTTGACGATATTCTGCGCGAATTTTCCGAACCGACGCCGGACGCGGGCGGCAATCTCAGCCCCGACGAAGCTGACGTTTCCGTGCCGTCGCCTGTGGACGACATCCTCAACGAGCTTTCCGCGCCGCTGGCCGAGATCGCCGAGGACGCAGATTATCAGGACGCGCCTGCTGCGGACGACAGCCTGCAGGCGTTCACCGCGCCGGAGGCGGACGCGCTTTTGGACACGCCGTTGGACGGCGTTTCGGACGAATTTGCCGATCCTGCGCCCGCCGAAGAAGCGGCGGAGCCGCAGGAGGTCTTCCTGCCGACAGGCGCGCTGACGGAGGAGGCGCCCGAAGCGGCGCCGCTGGACGATATCCTGCGCGAATTCGGTGCGGAGCGCGCGCCCGCCGAGGAAGCGCCGCCTGCCCCGTCGGAGGCGTTGTCCGGGCTTTACGCGGCGGAGGAGCCGTCGCAGGCGCCCGCTGCGCCGCTCTATCCTGCGGACTACCCGCTCGAAGCGCCCGACAGCGAGCCGCCGACCGTGGTCGCGCGGCCGGTGCAGAAGAAGCGCTCGACGGCGCGCAAGGTGCTGCACGTCTTCGCCGTGATCGGCAAGTATCTGCTTGCGCTCGTGATCGCCGCGGTGATCGCGGTCGCGGGACTGTTCGGCTACCTGACGCTGGCGGAGTACAATCCCGCGCACGCCGAGCTCGCAGAACGCGGCGCGGTGAACGTTTCCCAAAAGCTGGATAAAAAGACCTTCTCCATCCTCACTCTGAACACGGGCTACGGCGCGCTGGGCGAGGACGCGGACTTCTTCATGGACGGCGGCAAGGGCGTACGCGGCGAATCCGAGGCGCAGGTGCGCGACAACATGCTCGGCATCGAAGCGATCGTCCGCAGCGCGGACGCGGATTTCGTCTTCCTGCAGGAGGTCGATACCGACTCCGCCCGCAGCTTCGGGCTGGATCAGTGGCACCAGTACGAATACGATCTGGAGAAGTATGAAACGCGCTTCGCGCTGAACTACTCCTGCGATTACGTACCCTACCCGATCCCGACGACCATCGGCAGAGTGCATTCCGGCATTGCGACCTTCAGCCAGTACGACATCTCCTCCGCGACGCGCTACAGTCTGCCCTGTCCGTTCTCGTGGCCGACCCGTATCGCCAACCTGAAGCGCTGCATGCTCGTCACGCGCATCCCGCTCGACGGCTCGGACGGCAAAGAGCTCGTGCTCGTCAACTTCCATCTGGAGGCGTATGACGACGGCGAAGGCAAGACGGCGCAGACCGATCAGCTCATGAGCTATCTGCGCGAGGAATACGAGAAGGGCAACTTTGTGATCGCGGGCGGCGACTTTAACCAGACCTTCCCCGGCACGCAGGACAAATACGAGCTGAAGCCTACCAGCGAATGGGCGGCGGGTCAGCTCGACCTGCTGCCGACCGGCTGGCGGTACGCCTACGACAGCTCCACGCCGACCTGCCGTCTGCTCAACCAGCCCTACGACCCAGACGATCCGCTGACGCAGTACTACGTGATCGACGGCTTCATCGTTTCGCCGAACGTGGAATTGAACTCGGTGAAAACGCTGAATGAGAGATTCGTCTATACCGACCACAACCCCGTTCTGATGGAAGTCACGCTGACGCCGTGAGCTCGAATGCGGGATTACGAATAAATAAGGAGGCTGCACAATGAAAAAGAAACTGCTCATTGGATTGCTGATCCTCAGCCTGATCGCGGCTCTGCTGGTCGGCTGCGCGTCCTCGTCCAAAAAGCCTGCGCGGGACGAAGAAGACGAAAAAACGGCCGATTCGGAAGATACCGACGCGCCGAAGACGGAAACCCCCGAGACCGAAGCGACGGAGCTGAGCGAAGCGCCGACGGAGCCGAGCGAAGAACAGCCGGAAGCGGACACCGTCTTCGTCATCACCGACGACCAGAGCTGCAACCACTTCACCAACGGCGTCATTGACATTCTGTTCCGTCATGACGGCAGCGTCGTCCGCGCGGACACCGTCGCCGAGCAGATGCAGACGCTGTTCACGGTGACGCCGGACGACGAGATCAACATCGCGCTGATCGGCGTGACCGACCATCGCCTGTACTTCGGCTGGAACGAGGTCGAGGACTGGTGGGGCGTGAACGTCTATTCCGTGGACTATCACGGCGAAGACCGGCAGGAGCTCGGCGGCGCGTGGGATCCTTCCTTTGAGAACGGCTGGCTGATCCTTCTGGGCTTCCGCAGCGACGTCAGCCCGACCGAGCTGCTGCTGATCGACCGCTACGACGAGATCGTCGCCGAGGATCAGACCGGTGCGGTCTGGGACGCCGTGTTGCTGGACGAATCCGTCTATTACGTCATGGTCGAAGACCTCGGCGAGGAGCCGTGGGCGCGCGACGACATGGACGGCAAGTGGAAGTTCGACCTGATCCGCGCGGATGCGGACGGCACGACGACCGTGCTCAAGGTCTTTGAGAATCGCCCGAATTACTACACGCCGGCGTTCTTCATGGGCAACGTGCTCTGCTTCTACGAAACGAGCGAGTTCTACGAGATTCCCTCGCTGAAACCGACGGAGGATCCGAACGGTCTGACCGGTATCTGAGAGGTCGCCGACATGAAGGAAGTCTCTGAACCGCGCGCAAGAAGCAAAAAGGTCTGTTTATTTGCCGCGATCGCGGTCGTATTGATCGTCGCCGCAGCGTTTCTGATCGCCAAGGTGATCCTCCCGAACAGCAACTACAACGCCGCCATGGACTTGTACCGTTCCGGCAAATACGAGGAGGCGATCGCCGCGTTCGAGGCGCTGGACGGCTATAAAGACAGCGAAACGCAGATCTTGGAGTGCCGCTATTCCGCCGCGCTCGACCTTTACAGCGCAGGCGCATATAAAGAGGCGATCGCCGCCTTTGAAGTCCTGGACGGCTACAAGGACAGCGCTGCGCAGATCGACGCCTGCAGGACGGCGATCAAGGAGATCGACTATCAGGCGGCGCTGGATTTGTACAGCGCGGGCAGGTATGAAGAAGCGATCGCGGCGTTTGAGGCGCTGCACGGCTTCCGTGACAGCGACGCGCAGATCAAGAATTGCCGGATCGCGCTCAACGGCATCGCCTACACGGCGGCGGAGGACTTGTACGACGCGGGCAGGTATGAAGAAGCGATCGCGGCGTTCGACGCGCTGGGCGATTTCAATGACGCCCCCGAACGGAAGGCGCAGGCAGCGTATCAGCAAGCCGCCGCCTGTCTGGACGCCGGCGACGTCGCCCACGCCGCCATGTTCTTCGGGAAAGCCGGCGATTATTCCGACGCGCGGGAGCGCAGCTTTGCGCTCTGGGCAGAAATCACAGACCGGCAGACGATCTCCGCCAACGGCTCGCATACCATCGGCCTGAAAGCCGACGGCACGGTCGTCTCGGCGGGCGAGGATCCTTTCGATCTTCATTTCGACGACGTCGCCGACTGGACGGATATCGTTGCGGTTTCCGCCGGGCAATGGTACAACGTCGGTCTGAAAGCCGACGGCACCGTCGTCGCGGTCGGTGATAACGATTCCGGCAACTGTGACGTCGCCGATTGGACGGACGTCGTGGAGATCTCCGCCGGCGCCCATCACACCGTCGGCTTGAAATCCGACGGCACCGTCCTCACGGTCGGCTGGAACGAGGAATACATGCAGCGCGCCTCCGAATGGACGGATATCATCGCGGTTTCCGCGGGATGCTATCAGACCGTCGGTCTGAAGGCCGACGGTACCGTGGTCGCGATCGGCTTGGACGATGAAGAATTTATAGACTACGACATAAATCGCGGGCAGTTTGACGTGTCCGATTGGACGGACATCGTGGCGATCTCCGCCGGATACGATCACACCGTCGGCTTAAAAGCCGACGGCACCGTCGTCGCGGCGGGATGGAACGGCTACGGACAATGCAAGGTCACCGGCTGGACGGACATTATTGCGGTCTCCGCCGGTCAGCGGCATACCGTCGGTTTGAAAGCCGACGGCACCGTCGTCATAGCGGGTTCCAAGTATAACGTCGAAGACTGGCGGAATATCGTGGCGATTTCCGTGGGAGAGAATCTTATCGTCGGGCTGCGAGCCGACGGCTCCGTCGTCGCAGTCGGCAACTCATCCTGCGAATGCGAAAAGCTCTCCGCATGGCGAGGGATTCTGCTGCCCCGATAACGAATTGGATATGTTGAAACAGCCGCGCAGGGAATCTTCCCTGCGCGGCTGTTTTTGATCCCCTCTCCGGGGGAACTGTCGAGCGATAGCGAGATTGAGGGAGAGGATAAACCCCTTCCGTGCTGATCTGTACTTTCGATTTTGCTCTCTCCCTCCCAGAGGGAAGTAAAGGCGCGCTCTTTCCATGGACGCTTCATCGTCGCACGGTGAAAGACCCAAGCCGGCGACGGACGGATTGCCACGGCTGACTTCGTCAGCCTCGCAATGACACGGGAAAACGGACAATTCCCGATCCCGCATTCCGCATTATCCGTTCACTGTCCGCCGTCCGCCAAATCCACATACCGCAGCGGGACGAGCGCGGCCAGGCTCTGCGGAGCGGTCTCGATCTGCAGACCGATTTTTCCCGCGCTGAAAAACACATGCTCGCAGTCCCGGGCGGTCGCGTCGATCACGGTCGGAAACTGCTTTTTCATTCCGATCGGGCTGCACCCGCCGTGGACGTAGCCGGTCAGCGGCAGCAGCTCCTTCTGCGGGAGCATGGCGACGGACTTCTCCCCGACGGCGGCAGCCGCCTTTCTGAGATCGAGCTCCCGCGCGACCGGCACCAGAAACACGTAATGCCCGCCCGACCGTCCGACCGTCACGAGCGTCTTGAACACGCAGGCTTCGTCCTGCCCGAGCGCCCGCGCGACCTCCGTCCCGCTGAGCGCGCCGCCCGCATAACTTTGCACGTTGTACGGCAGCTTCTTCCGGTCTAACTGCCGCATGGCGTTTGTTTTTTCCTGTTTCATGCGTCCCTCTTGCCTTCCGTTTCCCAGTTGACCTCGCCGAAGTACCTCTCCAATTGTTCGTCAACGTCTTTTTGCGTCATAACGGAGACGCTCCCGAAAAACGGCTGATCTTGACTTTCACTGGGATGTTCCTGTGTGATCCGGCAGAGTTCTTCGTTTAGCATGGCTTTCCGAAACACCAGTCCCCGAAAAGGAAACGGTTCCCATTTCCCTTCTGCGTTCATCGTGTAAACGGGCTTGTTCTCTTCCGCATACCGCGCCATCGCCTCAGTGATCTGTATCGTCTGCACGTTCTGCACGCGCAGGGCTTCAAACGCGTCCAGATACGCAAAGAATTTTCCCCACGCCTGATCCTCCTGCCCGTCGGCTGCCTTCCGCAGGATATGGTCGATCCCGCCGGTGCTTTCCGTTTGTTCCATGCAGGCAATATAATCGCGCAGCAGCGAAATCGGAAGCCCGTTCGGCGTTTCGATGCGTTTTTTCTCTTCCGCATCGTCGCAAGCGTCCATATAGCCGTCGATCCACGCTTGCAGTATGGAAAGATCCTTCTTTCCGAGGAACAGCGCAGGGCACTCCCGAAAGCGCGGCAAATTCAAGGTGTCAAAAATCGTCTTCATATTTTCTTCCCTGTTTCATTCGATAATCTTTTCCAGCGCCGCCGCCAGATTTATCAGTCCCTCGACGTCGGCTTTGGAAAAGCGCGCGGGAACGGGACTGTCGATGTCCAGCACCGCGATCACCGCGCCGTCACGGTGAATCGGCAGAACGATCTCAGAATTTGACGCGCTGTCGCACGCGATATGCCCCGGGAAGGCGTGCACGTCGTCCACGACCTGCACGCGATCCTGCGCCCATGCCGTCCCGCACACGCCCCTGCCCTTTTCGATCTTCACGCAGGCGACCTTGCCCTGAAACGGGCCGAGCAGCAGCGCGCCGTCCTTCACAAGGTAGAAGCCCGCCCAGTTGACGTTCTCCATGGCGTGATACAGCAGCGCGGACACATTCGCCATGACGGCGATCCGGTCTGCGGAAATCTCCGCCAGTGCTTCCATTTGCCGGATCATCAGCGGATAGTCGGTCATGTTCATCGTCCTTTCGTCGCGGCGTCACTGACCGAGCAGGCGTTCGCCTCTCGCGTTCAGGAAGGGCGCGATCACGTCGTAGGATACCGCAAAGGTCTGGATCCCCATGGCGTAGGGACCGATCTCGTACTCGCCGAAGATCACGGTCAGCGCAGAGCTGCCGAGCGAGAAGTTGTAATTCCCGTAATTCCGGACAGTGTCCTCATATCCGCTGAAATAGTAGTCCGCCTCGCCGCTTTCGGCGATGATCCGCAGGATCTCGTCCGCGAGCGTGCCGCCGAGCCCCGCCATATCGTCCGTGAGGTCGGCAAGCGTGAAGAACTCGCCCGTTTTCAGGTCGAAATGATATCCGGCCTTCCCACTGCCGCCGTGCGCGCCGCCGCAGTAGACGCTGGTCATCAGCTCGATCTCGACGAGATCTCCTTCCAGGCGCGAGACCGGCACCTCGATGTTATAGAAATAGGCGTAAAAATACTCGTGGGCGTCCGCGTCCATCGCGTTATACCATTCCTCCGCCGCCTTGCCGAGCCCCGCGACGGTGCAGTAGGCATAGCGTTCGTCGTCCTCCGGGATGGAGTAGATGGTATCAAAGAAGTCGTTGAAGCTGTTGCAGACGCGCTGCAGCTCCGCCGGCGGCGTGCCTTCCGTTGCGCCGTCGTCGTTGATCAGCTCCAGCACGGGCCGCTCGAAGGAGCCCGTTGCGAGCACCGCACCGCCGTCGGTGGTATATTCCTCGAAAGTCTCCTCGATCCGCAGGCTGTAGCTCCACGTGCCTTCCCCGCCGCGCTCCGAAAACCAGTCCGCGCCGCCTTCGGTTTTTTTATCGCGCGCCGTTTCGTCCTCGGTCGCAGCAGTGCGCTCCGTTTCGTCGCCGTGCCTTTCGCTGCGTTCCGTTTCGTCGTCGTGCTTTGCGCTGTGCGCGGGCTTTTTGTTTCCCGCGCAGCCGAACAGCGACAGCGCGACCGCCAGCGCCAGCAGGAGCAGAAGGATTCTTCTGATCAAAAGTCTCTGTTTCATGCTCTGTTTCTCCTTTTTCGCGGTTTCTATCTTTCCCTTTTGCGCAGCTGCTTCACTTGCCGCAGGCAAGCTTCGTTACAATTCACGCGTCCCGCGTGAGCCGCAAGCACAGCATCGTGATGTCGTCGAACTGCTCCGCTTCGAGCACAAAGGCGTCCAGCGAGGCTTTGACCGTTTCCAGGACTTCCTTCGGCGCGGCGTCCGCGCAGTCGTGCAGGCAGGCAAGCAGCCGCTCGTCGCCGTAGAGCTCGTTTTCGGCAGTCGCCGCCTCGGTCACGCCGTCGGTATAGAGGAAAAGCGCGTCGCCCTTCTCCAGACGGAAGGTCGCTTCCCGATACTTCACGTCCTCCATGCCGCCAAGCACGAAGCCGTTTCTCGCCTTCAGGAATTCCGCCGTCCCGCCGTGCAGGAGGACGGGCGGATTATGTCCCGCGCTGGCGCAGGTCAGCGTCCCGTCCTTCAAGTCCAGAATGCCCGCCCAGACCGTGACGAACATCTCCGCCTCGTTCTTGTCGCACAGCACGTTGTTCGCAATGGAAAACGCCTCGGCGGGGTCCGGATTGTCGCGCAGGCAGTTTTGCAGGATCGTTTTGGAGCTTGCCATAAACAGCGCGGCGGGGACGCCCTTGCCGGAGACGTCGCCGATCACGAAGGCGAGCTTGTCCTGCGAAACGAAAAATACGTCGTAAAAATCGCCGCCGACCTGCTTTGCCGCCTGCATGGACGCGCCGACCGCGATCTCCGGTCTGCCCGGATACCGCTCGTTCAGCGTCGGCAGCAGCGAGTGCTGAATGACGCTCGCCACCTCCAGCTCCGATTTCAGACGTTCGCGCTCCTGCGCCAGCGCCTGCTGCTTTTCAAAGAAGTGAATAATGCCCATCATCGACATGATGCCGACCGCGTTGACCGTGACGAAGGGCAGCGCGATCTGCTTGACGATGTCGAACGCGGTTTCAAACGGCTTCACGAGGAGCAGCACGACGCACAGATGGAAGACCTCCATGCCTGCGCCGATCAGCAGCACCCAGTAGAATTTCTTTAAAACGTTGGGGCAGCAGTCGGAAAGAACGCCGCACGCCAGACCGATCACCGTCGTCGCCACGACGCACGCGACCGCGGTAGTGCCGCCCATCGTCAGCCGATGGACGCCCGCGATCACGCCGGCGAGCAGACCGCTGATCGGCCCGCCGATAAAGCCGGAGAGCATCGGCCCGATATCGCGCACGGAGATCACCGCGCCGTTCAGCTCAAAGCCGGATATGTTTCCGTAAATGCCGAACAGTCCTCCGAATACGCCCGCAAGGAGGATCAGTTTCCAGCTTTTTTCCTTGTCCTTGCCGAGATACCGTTTCAGAATCTGCGTGCTGCCGGCGTAGGCGGACACCAGCAGAATGACCGCCAGCGTGCCGATCAGACTGGAAAAGAATTGATAGGCGTTTCCCATGGTAACGGCTCCTTTGTGTATTTTCTCCCGTTCAACTTTCTCTGCCTTTATTATAACCGCCGCCAATGGCAATATCAAGCGCAATCTGCGCTTCTGCGGCAGCCGATTTCCCGCGTTTTTTGCGGCTTCCGCCGCCGGGCATTGCATTTTATTGCGATTTTTGCTATAGTCAGTTTACAAACAATCGGACGGGAACACGACCGTATCGTCACGACGGAGGATCGCCATGAAAAAAACAATCGTATTACTTTTTGCTGCGCTGCTGTGTCTGAGTCTCTGCGCATGCGTCCACGAAAACGTCCCCTATGAGCCGGAGACGCCGCCCCCTGCCGCCCATGCGGGGGTCTTCGCCTCGGCGCACGGAACGATGACCTTTTCCGGCGACGGGGAAAGCGTCGTGATCGACTTCGACGCGGATCTGGCGGAGCTGACGGGTCTGCCGGAGGGAGAGCACGCGGGAACGTACGTCTTCCTCAGCGGCGAGCTGCCCCCGAACGGCAGCGTGCCGATCCGCTACGACGCCGCGCACGAGCTGAAGCTCACGGTGGACGGACAGTCTGCCGTGATCGAGCTGGGGCTCGCGGCGGAGGACGGAAAGAGCGCGCAATCCGGCGTCAACACGGTGACGCCGGAGCGGATCCCGCTGCTGTTCTTCGACGACGGCTCCTTTTCCGTCGTCTTTGAACTCAACGCCGATTGAGCGGCAAAAACCCCTGCAGGAGTTTCCTGCAGGGGTTTTTCGTACGTAATGCACCGGGAGAAACGCTTATTGCTTCGTAAGATGATAGCTCGTATACGTCTCCTCGAGGTCAAGCGTGGTGTCGGCCAGCGTGTAGGCAAAAACCTTCTCGCTATCCCATACGTCCATTTTGGCGGTCAACGTCTTGGCTTCTTCGTCCAGCTGATAGGTTCCTTCCATGTTAATGCCGGTTTCCTCACAGGAAAGCGTGCACTTGCCTGCGCCGTCGAACGTCCAGGTCCAGGTGCCGTTGGTCTCGTCGACCTCCGTCTTCCACGTGCCTTCCAGGATGTCGCCCGGCTTCTTCTCACCGCCGCACGCAGCAAACACGCTCAGCACGAGGACTGCGATCAAAGCGATCGAAATCCATCTGGCAGTCTTCTTCATCATTTACACCTCCCTCCAAAAACAGGTTATCCTACTATAGCATTCTTCCTCCCGGTTGTCAAGCAGAACGCTGTTTCAATCGGGAATCCCCCGCGGGGGGCGTTTCCGTCAGGTTCGTTTCTCCAGCTCGTATTCTATTCGTCTTCTTTCAGGTTTTTGAACAGCTCGCAGGCGAGGTCAAAGTGCGCCTTGCAGGCCGCGTCGTCGGAGCGGTTGACCATAGAGGCGACGCACAGGTCTTCTTTCAGGGAAATGATCCATTCCGTCAGGAATCCCCAATTTTCACCGTCGTGATAGCCGACGTCCCCGCCGCCGAATTTCGCCGCCGTTTCTTTCCCGAGCGTTTTCGCGTTGATGCGCATCATGCAAAGGCCGTAGTAGTCCTGCACCGGCGTCAGCATGCGCCGCGCGGTCTTCTTTTTGAGGAAGCCGCCCTTGCGGTAGCTCCTGGAAAGGGCAAGGCCGACCTTGACCAGCTCCGTGGGCGTCGTCCACAGACCCGCCGCCGCGTGCTCGGGATAATAGTGATAGCCGTGGGCGGGGTCCTCTTTGCGCCCGAGCCTGCCGCCGAACGCCGCGTTTGCGACCAATTCCTCGTCCAGCGGCTGGAAAAAGCCGGTGCGCTTCAGACCCAGCGGCTCGGCGACCTCCTTTTGGAACGCCTCGCGCAGCGTCGTCCCCGTGAGCCGCGTGAACGCCAGCTCGGCGAGCGTGATGCCGCCGCCGGAGTACATGTACTGCCTGCCGTAGGGGCGGATTCTGCGGAGCTTCGGCGTGACGCCCTTGCCGTTCAGCACGTCCTCGAGCGAGAGCGGCGCGTGATCGGCGCGGTAGCCGGGGAAGCCGTGCAGGTTATAGCCCGCCGTGTGGGAAAGCAGCGCGGAGAAGGTCACGGGGCCTTTTCTGACGAATTCCGGCACGACGCCGGAGATGTCCGCGTCCAGGTCAAGGAGTCCCTTGTCCACGTAGCGCAGCAGCGTCAGCGCGAACATGGGCTTGCTGACGGAGCCCGCCTGGAACAGCATATCCGGGTTCACCGGGAAGTCCTGCCCGAAGCGGCCGCTGCCGGCGCAGTAGGTGTTGAAATCGCCGTCGCTGTCAAGGGCCGCGACGCTCACGCCGTAGCCCGTTTTGCCCCTGATCCGCATGACCTTGTCCACGTCGACGCCGTAAAAATCCCTGACGATCCTGTTGCGGCCTTTGAGCATCCGCATCAGGACGGCCTCGCCGTCGGAAATGACGCCGGTCTCGCGGAAGCCTGCCTTGTGATAGATGTGCAGACCCCGCTCGTTCTCCGGCTCGGTGGACAGGAAGAGCCGGTCCGCGCCGTTGTCCTTGAAATAGCGGATGATCTCCGCCAGCGCCGCCTGCCCGCAGCCTTTATCCTGCTCGTTTTTGTCGATCATGAAGCGCCAGAGCCAGTAGCGGTCGTCCGGATCTTCCGCTTCCGGCGCAAAGACGAACATGCAGAAGCCGACGAGCCGGTCGTCCGCATAGATCGCGAACGGACGCGCGACGCCGGGGTGCTCTTCATTCGTTTCCGCCGCCTGCCGCAGCGAAACGTCATTCGGCGCGACGAAGGGCTGATCCTCGCGCACGGAAAGCGCCAGCACCGCCGCGCGGTTCTCGTCGTTGACCGGAACTAATTTTATATTCATAGTATCCTCCAAAATCGTAATTCGTTTTTCCCGTACAGCCAACGCCTTCCCCTTTGAGGGGAGGCCTTTCCACCTCATCCTTCAGCTCTGCGGTTTACAGCTTCCTGCAGGTATAGTCGTCGAACTTCACGCAGCCGTCGCCGAAGGTCAGCTTGAGCATGCCGCCCTTGCGTCCGAACTCGTTTTCCCCGAGGGGATAGAGCCGGAACTTCATTTCGTCGCCGTCCTCGTCGAAGGCTCTCGCGTGCAGCTCGCCGTCCTCCATCCAGACCTCGTCGACGATGAAATCGGCGTCCTCGGGATGCTCGTACTTGCCGCAGATGCTCTCCCAGTTCGACTTATCGGGGTCTTTGACGGCGATATCCTCGATGCAGACGATGGGCTCCGGCTCCTCGTCCCTTACGATCGCTTCCATGCCGTCCCAATAGCCCAAATACGCGCGGACGTCCCGGTAGTCGCGGTTGCTGAGGATCACAAGCACCCGGTCCGCGTCAAGGAAGCGCTCAAACCAGGTCGCGACGCCCGGCATGCCGCCGCTGTGGCTGACGACGCGCCCGAGCTCTTCGTCGCTGCCGACCGCCCAGCCGAGGCCGTAGCCCAGGCCGTCGTCCGCGTCGTAAACGGCGTCCTCGCCGCTGTTGAGCTTCCCGGGGGTGTATGCGAGCTTTTGCTCTTCCGCTGTCAGCACCTTGCCCTCGCGCAGCGCCCGATCCCAGCGGAGCATATCGAAGAGATTGGTGAACACGTAGTCGTCGCCGTTCAGCCCGTCGAAGGCGACCACGTCGCCGTCCTCGTCGGAGTCCACGTCGGCGACCCATTTGCCGTCCTCGAACACCGTCGCCTGCGCGTAGTTTTCAAACGGAACGCCGTCCCGGCGGATATGGCAGCAGCGGGTGGCGGTCATGCCGGCAGGCGCAAAAATCTTCTGCTGCAGGAAGTCCTCGTAGGGCATACCGGAGCGTCGCTCTACCAGCAGCGCCAGCAGATTGTAGCCGGTGTTGGAATAGTGCAGACCCTCGCCCGGGGCGAAGTACGGCTTCGCCTTGGTCTCCAGCAGGAAACGCAGGATCTCGTCGTTGCCGGGGACGCGCTTTTCTTCCTTCCAGATGTTGATGAACCAATCCGCGTCGTCAAAATAGTCGGGAATGCCGCTCGTATGATTCAGCAGGTGCCGGACCGTCACGCCCGCATACGCGGTCAGCTCCGGGAAGTACGTCGTGATCTCGTCGTCAAGCCGCAGCCCGCCCTCGCGCACCGTCAGCATGACGGCCGCCGCGGTGAACGTCTTGCTGACCGAAGCCAGCTGGAAGATCGTGTCCTCCGTGATCGGCAGCTTGCCCTCCGGATCGCGGAAGCCGAGCGCTCCCTTACTGACGATTTTGCCCTGTTCGGCGTAGAGCCACGCCCCGTTGAAGCTGTCCTTTTCGTTCAGCTCCCGGGCAAGATTTTCCATTTTCGTATGTTTATCCGTCATAATAATTCTCCTATTTTTGTTCAGTTATTTCCCTGCGCAGTCGATTCTGCGCGTTTTTCTGCGCCGTCGGCTCCCGGAAACGGGTACAAAAATACCGCAGCAAAGCAGCTCCCGTCGTGGCTGCATCCTGCGGTTTCCACTATCAGAAGTTACCCAAAAACGGCGCACGAAATCAAAGGGGTATTTTTCCCCTTTCGCGTCGATGCGCCTCTATTCCGTTAGCCGATGATAGTGTAGATCATTGTTCTGCGCTCCTTCTGATTCTCTGATTGTTATTATACAAGGCATTTTTTGAAAAATCAACGCCTATTTTCGGTCAGTTTGCCCGTTTCGCCCAAGCCTTCGTCCATTTGTATTCTTTCGACCGGATCATGATGGGATTCCCGTCCGCGTCTTCTTTGCTCCCGTTCGGATCAGATGCCCTTCCTGAATCGCCGCGAAGGTCGCCACAGCGCCGACGGCAGCTCCGCTGTATTTCAAATCAACAAACGTTACGGTCAGCGGAAGCGCAAACAGCAGGATTCCCGTCACCTTGTTCATTCCCGTATGCAAGACAACAAGTTCTTTTCGCATGACATAGCCGGAAATCAGATTGATTGCCTTAATCGCGGCAATCACGATGATCCAGATGATCAGCCAGATCGGCAGGTGAACGGCAGGAATCAGTTCGACCAGACACACAACGACCAAGGCAAAATCGGCCGCTGTATCGAGCTTCGATCCAAAGTCGCTGACCGTGCCCGTTTTCCGCGCGACCGCCCCGTCCGCCATATCGCTGACGCCGGCGGTGATATACACGGCATAGAACGCCGGTGAAAACACAGGGCAGAACAGCAAAGCAATACTGCATACGATCCGGATGCAGGTGATGATATTTGCCATGTTACACCGGCGTCCCCACTTCGATCAGATTTCCGTCCGGATCGTAGAAGCGTATGACTTTCTGTCCCCAGCTGTGCGTCATGAGTCTGTTCACATACTTGACGTCAGGGCAGTACTTCTCAAGCTTTTCGACAAAACCCTCTATGTCCGATTCCTCAAAATAGAGCTCGCTGGCATTGTTCTCTGAAATAATCTCTCTCCCGAGAAACGATTTCCAGAATTTCTCCTCCTGCAGCGCCAAGCCTTCCGTCAGGATCATGTTTCCGTCATTGTCAAGGACCGTCTCGAGACCGAACAGGTCATGGTAGAACTTTCTGGATCTCTCGATATCTTTCACGACGATCAGTACGTTTTTCAGTTTCATCGTTTCCCTTTCCTCTGAGCCGGAGCCCTTTATGCTTACATGTTGTTTCTAAGCATTGCGATTTGCCGTCCAAAGCCAAACAAATCGGGGATCGTCTCCGCTCCGAACGTCAGAATCCCCATTCTGTACATCGCCTTGGCGTGGATCCTGTCGTGCCAAATGAAGCGCCGCAAAACTTTCCGCACCGACCATTGCTCGCCGTAACTGCCTGTCACGGGTTCCAGCGATAAATACCCGTCGATGGATTCAAGCGCTTCAAATCCCTTCGCCCTGCAGGATACGATTGTTCCTTCATTCTCTGCATCCACGCCAACTTCGGAGAAATAGTATTCGTTTACATTCTTCGTGTGCTGATACATTTCCTCTGCAGTGCGGGGAACAGGACCGTAAAACGTCTTTCGATCAGGAAGAACGCTCTTGTTCTTATCGGGAAAAGATAGGTAAAGCGCATAAAAATCCTCAGCGGATTTCATCGCCAAAGATTTAAGATATTGGTATTCTTCGGCTGTAAACGGCCTTTCCTCAGCGGTAAACAAGACATCGCTATCCGCATCTCTGATCTGCAGATCGGATTCCTTCTCCTGTACGATTTCAATATCATAATCGTCCGGCGGCGTTTCTCCCAGCCATAACTGATACCGCCGTATTTCTTCCGGCATTTTCAGCATTGCTTCTTCTTTGGAGGCGCCTCTTGTAAAGGCCCCGACAAAATTGTTGGCATAAAGGATGCTGTCGTTGCCGTTGTGTTCCCATACGCAGTTGATTTTCATTTTAGCCTCCGCAAGCTCCGGCTTGCACGCATAATTTCTTTATCATGTACCGCGGCGCATATTCGGCGTATCCGTGCTTCGGAACAGCGTAAATATAAATGCCGTTATCTCCGGTCAGGAATATGCCGTTGACCGGTCGAGTAAAACCCCCCGGATCGACGTCATTGCCGAGAGCGCTTCCGTACCCTAACCCTTTCCCTATTTTTGTTTACCTTAAACTGTTTATTCCGGCTTTTGCGCCAACACCCGGTCAAGCGGCACCCAGCCGAGATACTTCGGATGATCGCCGGTCAGCGCTGTCAGTCGTTCGATCTCCGTATAACCGTCAATCCTGACCACGTCCCATGCGTGAATGACCTGCCCGTCTCCGAAAGAAATTCCGCAATGTCCCCAGTTTACGGGACCGTCTTTGCTCGGACAGAGGCAGTCGTAGAAGACGAATGCGCCTCTTTCGGGAATGCCGGTCTGAAGTGCGTCCTTATACATCTCGCAGGATTCCTTAGCGCTGTCACCACCATATATTTCAATATCGTTGCTCTGTTCGAGCGCGTCTTCAATGAAATCCAGGCACCAACCGGCATATTCCGGGATCCCGAGCTTGTCCTTTGCCCATGCGATCATGCTATCGATCATTTTTTCGTTTGTCATTTTCTGTTAATTTGCTCCTTAGTATTTGATCAATCCTGTTTATCTCCTTTGTGCGGGGATTCGATCAATGCACCTATCCTGTAATCACGACCCGCCTCGAGACATCAACACAACTGATTCGACATGCCTCGGAGCAGCAGGTCAAATAAAAAGACTTGTATTCGACCCACTGGTTCATCCCAATGTTGAAATGGGCAATTCCCCCGGACTTGTCAGGGTTGAGACAGTAGGATGAATATCGGCAGAGCGATAAACGGGAATTTGTGTTATTGTTCACAGCTTCAGCACTGCGACGATCTCATCGCCGTCCATCTCGCCCGTCTCCTCAAAACCGAATGAGGCGTACAACTTTCTTGCTATCTCGTTCTCGGGTTCGTAGGAGATCCAGCAGAACTCCGCCTTGCCGCAGGGCCACGTCCTGATGAAATCGAGTGCAAGCTTCAGCGCTTCTCTGCCGTAACCACGGCCTTGATAACGCTTGTCGATCATAAAACGCCAGATCTCGTAATTGTCTTTTTCGACGCTCACTCCGTCCTGATCCGCGTTCTCACCGTAGCCTATCTGGATGAAGCCGACAAGCCGTTTGTCATTGTAGATTGCGAAAGGAAATACATGCCCGCCGCACATCATGGTAACATACGCTTCGGCAACGCTGTAACAGTTGCTCGCCACAAAGGGGTATTGAACCTTTTTTACCTTGAGTTCAAAGACGTCGTCAAAGTTCTCATAGGTAAGCTTTTCAAGATGTATCATAATGCTGACCTCCGTAAATTACGATTTATCTATTTCATCCTTTTCTCAAATCTGAACATTCCATCCGGGAACTGCTCGTCAATCTGTTCAGCCGCGTCCGGATCATTCGGATCAGGATGGTGGCTGTTGTAAAACTCAACAATGTGAAAACCGCAACGGTTCACGTAAAAGTGGATGTTCCGCTTCTCAAAATATGGCGTGACGGTTTCCCAGACAGTCACCTCCGGGTGCATCTGTTCGACAGCGCACCACGCCGCGTAGCCGATACCCTTGCTGTGCGCTTTCGGACTTACAAATAAAAGGTCAAGATCGCCACGCTCACCATCTACCTTAATAACCACACCTCCGACCGGCTGACCATCCAACATGATGCGATATGCCTCGCCACCGTCGATGGACTGCTCGATGGTTTCACGGGATATGATCTCGCCGTCCTCCTCAAAGTGGTCATCTCTGCGACCGAACTCCTCCAATGCGCCGTAGTTGAAGGCTTCTTGATTATCTTTTATGAACTGCTCCCGGTCATCAGGAGCCAACGGGACAAGTGTTACTTCGCTCATTTCGCTTCTTCTTTCTTCACATACGTAATCTGGATATCGTATCCCAGCTTTTCGAGCATCTCCACGAACACCTTGTTCACGATGCCGTCTTTCTTGTTTATCAGCCTGCTGATGTAAGGAGCGGAAGTCCCTACCATCTCCGCAAGCTGCGCCTGGGTGACGCTTTCCTTCACACATTTGACACTTATTCTGTTCTCGTCATCAACACGACCGTCTCCACGTGTGCGCAGCGGGGGAACATGTCCACGGCTTCGGCGTGAGTCAGCCTGTAGCCATTTTTGCAAAGTAAGCTGACATCACGCGCGAGCGTGGCGGGGTCGCAGGAGACGTAGACCACGCGGTCGGGCGCCATTTCTCCGATCGCGCCGATCACGTCGGCGCTCAAGCCCTTGCGGGGCGGGTCGACCACGATCACGTCCGGACGGACGCCCTCGTCGCAGAGCTTTTGCGCCGCCTGTCCCGCGTCCGCGCAGAAAAAGCGCGCGTTTTCGATGCCGTTTCGTGCGGCGTTGCGCTTCGCGTCCTCGATCGCGGCGTCCACGACCTCCACGCCGATCGCCTGCTTCGCGTGCCGCGCCAGGCAGAGCGTGATCGTGCCGGTACCGCAGTAGAGATCGAGCACGGTCTCCGCGCCCGTCAGTCCGGCGGCGGCGATCGCCTTGCCGTAAAGCACCTCCGCCTGCGTGCGGTTGACCTGATAAAACGACCGCGGCGAAATGCGGAAGCGCAGGCCGCACAGCACGTCCTCGATCGCGTCCGCGCCCCACAGAATGCGCGTTTCTTCCCCGAGGATCGCGTTGCCCCTGCGGGTGTTGACATTGAGCGCGACGGATTTCAATCCTTCGACGCGCTGCCGCAGAAGCTCGACAAGCTCCGCTTCACGCGGGAGCTTCGCGCCGTTGACGACGAGACAGACCAGAATTTCTCCCGTCGCCTCCGCGTGACGGACGAAAATGTGCCGCAGCAGGCCCTTGCCGCTTTCTTCGTCGTAGGCGCTGACGCGGTACGTCCGCGCCCACTGCAGGACGACCTGCTTTGCAAGGTCGGCGCAGGGCGGCTGGATCAAACAGCGGTCGACCGGGATCAGCTCGTGCGTTCCCTTCTTGAAAAAGCCCGCTTCCAACCCGTTTTTCGCAGGCGCGACGGGAAATTGCGCCTTGTTTCGGTAGCCCTCGCAGGTCGGCGCGCCGGTCAGCTCGAGGGTCTGCAGATTCTGCCCGCCGAGACGGTTGAGCGCGTCCAGCACGCGCTGCCGCTTGATCCCGCACTCGGCTTCGTAGTCGACGTGCCAGAACTCGCAGCCGCCGCATTGCTTCGCGTACGGACAGCGGCGATTGACACGGTGCGGCGAGCGTTGTATAATCGTTTCGATCTTTCCGTGTGCGGCGGTCTTGCCGACGTGGGTGATGCGGACGTCGTAAATCTCGTCCGGCGCAGCGTTCGGAACGAAGACTGCGCAGCCGTCCACGCGGCACACGCCGAGCCCCTCGCTGGTGAAGCCGCTGACCGCGGCGCGGTAAATCTCATTCTTTTTCATCGCAAATTCCTCTGTTTCACGTGAAACATTTTCCATTTCCTATTCTATCACATTATCTGCCATTCGACAACCGAAATCAGGTGCTTTTATGCTGACTTATCGAAATTGTACGCTCTGCCCGCGCAAATGCGGCGTTGACCGCGCCGCCGGACAACTTGGTTTCTGCGGCATGCCGGCGCAGCTCCGTGCGGCGAAGGCGATGCTCCACTACGGCGAGGAGCCGCCGATCTCCGGCGCGTTCGGCACGGGCGCGGTGTTTTTCAGCGGCTGCACCCTGCGCTGCGTCTACTGCCAGAACGGGGAGATCTCCTCGGGCGGCAAGGGTCTGCCGCTGGATTCCCGCCGTCTGCGCGAGATCTTTGAGGAATTGATCGACGAGGGCGCGCAGTCCATCGACCTCGTCACACCGACGCAGTTCCTGCCGGACGTTCTGCCCGCGCTGACGCCGAAGCTGCCCGTTCCCGTCGTCTACAACTGCGGCGGCTACGAGCGCGTCGAAACGCTGCGCGCGCTGGAGGGCCTGATCGACGTCTATCTGCCCGATTTCAAGTACGCAGACAACGCGCTTGCCGCGCAATTCTCCCGCGCGCCGGATTACTTCGAGGTCGCCGCCGCGGCGATTTCCGAGATGTACCGGCAGGTCGGCGGCGCGGTGGTGAACGACGGCGTCATGGAGCGCGGCTTGCTGATCCGCCATCTGGTGCTGCCGGGGTATCTGGACAACACGCTCCGCGTGATCGAGTGGGTCGCGGCGCATTTCCCGAAGCTCGACGTGCTGTTTTCGCTGATGAGCCAATACGTGCCGACCGGCGCGGTCGAGCCGCCGCTGGATCGCCGCCTGACTGAGGAGGAATATGCCGGCGCCGTTTCGTGGCTGGAGCTGTGCGGCTTGACGAACGGCTTTACGCAGGATTTTGCCGCTGCAACGACGGAGTATCTGCCCGATTTCGATTTCGGTGGAATTTTGTAAAACAAATGTTTGCTTTTTGAGCGATGACGTGCTATAATAATAGTATCTTGAAAAAGAGGAGCGTTGTTCATGGCGCGAACAAGCAACAAGCGGGAGGAAATCCTCGCGTTTCTGAAAGAGTTTTCCGCGCGGCACGGCTATGCGCCGTCCGTGCGCGAGATCATGCAGGGCGTCGGCCTGAAATCGACCGCGTCCGTTCACTACCACCTGCGCAGCCTGAACGACAGCGGCGCGATCGAGGTGGACGGCACGAAGAACCGCGCCATCCGTCTGCCGGAACGCGGCGTGCCGGTCGTCGGCACCGTTGCCGCCGGTCTGCCGATCCTCGCGGAGGAGAACGTCGAGAGCTATCTGCCGTGGAGCGGCGAGCCCGACTGTTTTGCGCTCCGCGTCAAGGGCGATTCGATGATCGACGCGCACATCTTTGACGGCGACACCGTGATCGTCCGCCCGCAGGAGACGGCGGACAACGGCGAGATCGTCGTCGCGCTGCTCGGCGACGAAGCGACGGTCAAGCGGCTCAGCCGTAAAAACGGCGCGGTCTGGCTCCTGCCGGAAAACCCCGCCTACGCCCCGATCGACGGCAGGGAAGCTACGATATTGGGCAAGGTGCGCGCGGTCGTGAGGGAAATCTGAGCCGCAGCACGCTGCCTGTTGAGGTGGATTGCCTTTCCCCCGAGGGGAAACCGTATTGACGTCTATGGACAGAAAAATCGTGTGTTTCACGTGAAACACACGATTTTTCTATTGCAATCTTCGGGAACGTGTGATATTATGTCTACGAATCTATAAAAACGCCGAAAGGAGACTCGCTATGGGAACCGTGATCGCGGTCGTCAATCAAAAAGGCGGGGTCGGTAAGACCACCACCGCCGTGAATCTGACCGCCGCGCTGACGGAGCTCGGCGCGCGTGTCCTTTTGTGCGATTTTGACCCGCAGGCGAACGCGACCTCCGGTTTCGGCGTGGAAAAACGCTCGGTCGTACTGGGCGCGTACGAAATGCTGATCGACAACGCCCTGCCCGAACGCTGCATCGTCCGGACGAAGTACGGCAATCTCATTCCCGCGACCGCCGCGTTGGCGGGCGCGACGGTGGAGCTGATCGGGCTGGATAACCGCGAATACAGATTAAAGGCTCAACTTGACCGTTTACGCGACTCCTACGACTATATATTGATCGACTGCCCGCCTTCCCTGGAGCTGCTGACGATCAACGCGCTGTGCGCCGCAGACAGCATTCTGATCCCCGTGCAGTGCGAATACTACGCGCTCGAGGGTCTGTCCGACCTGATGGCGACCATGCGCGCGATCAAGAAGCGGCTCAATCCGCGCCTGCAGATCTTCGGCGTTCTGCTGACGATGTTCGACGGCCGCACGAACTTCTCCAATCAGGTCGCGCAGGAGGTGCGCCGCCATTTCCCGGGAAAAGTCTTCGCCGCCGTGATACCGCGCAACGTGCGCCTTGCCGAAGCGCCGAGCCACGGTCTGCCGGTGCTCGCGTATGACCGCAGCTCCCGCGGGGCAGCCGCCTATCTTGCTGTCGCGGAAGAATTTCGCAGAAAGGGGTAAGCTATGAAGCAAAAAGGCCTGGGGCGCGGACTCGGCGCTCTGATCGACGACTTTTCCGAGGTTTCTCAGCAGCCGGCGGTCACGACGCTGCCCCTGCAGAAGGTCGAGCCGAACCCCCGTCAGCCGCGCCGCGCCTTTGACGAGGTCGAGCTGCAGGCGCTGGCGGATTCGATCGCGGAGCACGGCATCGTGCAGCCGCTCGCCGTCCGCGCGCTCGAGAACGGTTACTATCAGATCATCGCCGGCGAACGACGCTGGCGCGCCGCCCGTCTGGCGGGGCTGAAAGAGGTTCCCGTCGTCGTGCTGGAAGCCGACGATCAGACGGTCATGGAGCTTGCGCTGATCGAGAATTTGCAGCGGCAGGACTTGAATCCCATGGAGGAGGCCGAGGGCTACCGCGCCCTGATCGAGGACTACGGTCTGACGCAGGAGCAGGCGGCGTCGCGGGTCGGGAAATCCCGTCCCGCCGTGGCGAACGCCCTGCGGCTGCTCGCGCTGCCGGAGGAAGTCCGCGCGATGGTCGAGGACGGCACGCTCTCCGCGGGGCACGCCCGCGCAGTGCTGTCGCTGCCGTCGGCGCGCCTGCAGAAGGCGGCGGCGCAGAAGATCATCGCCCTGCGGCTGTCCGTGCGGCAGGCGGAGATGATGTGCAAGCGCATGGCGGCGGGAGAGAAGGAAAAGCCCGCGAGGCTTCCCGCCCTGACCGTCGACTACGTCGGCGAATGCGAAAAAGTGCTGACGAAGCGGCTCGGCAGAAAGGTCAAGATCGTCAGCGGCAAGCGCAAGGGCCGTTTTGAGCTCGAATTCTACGGGCAGGACGACCTGCAGCGCCTTTACGAAGTATTACTTTCCGTTACGGAGGAACGTCATGCCTGAAACAGAAACAGAAGTCCGGCCGGTAAAGCGCAAGCGTGCCGCGCTGGAATATATCGCGATTTTACTGGGCGCCGCCCTCGTGCTGGTGGCGATCTCCCTGCTGGTCAAGCGCAACGTGCCGCAGGAGACCGCGCCGATCAACCCTCCCGCGATCGCCGGAGAGGCCGCGCAGAACGGCGCACATAGCTAATATGAGGTGATACTATGCTGGATATCAGAAGAATCAAAGACGATCCCGAAGGGGTCAAGGCTGGCTTACGCGCGAAAGAAGTCGACTGCGATCAGCAGATCGACCGCATTCTGGAGCTCGACGCGCAGCGCCGCGCGCTGATCCTCGAGACGGAGACGAGCAAAGCGGAGCAGAACAAGGTCTCCAAGGAGATCCCGATGCGCAAGAAGAACGGCGAGGACGTTGCGCCCATTTTCAAGCGCATGGGCGAATTAAAGGCGCAGATCGCCGCGAACGACGCGAAGCTGAGCGACGTGGAAGCGGAGTATCGCACGCTGATGCTGTCGCTACCCAATCTGCCCGATCCCGATCTCAAGCCCGGCGGCAAGGAGAACAACGAGCCGCTGCGCTACTACGGCGATCCGCACAAATTCGATTTCGAGCCGAAGCACCACGTCGATCTCTGCACCGATCTCGGGCTGATCGACTACGAGCGCGGCACGAAGCTGGCAGGCTCCGGCTTCTGGATGTACCGCGGGCTCGGCGCGCGGCTGGAATGGGCGCTGCTCAACTACTTTATGGACTGTCACCTGCGCGACGGCTACGAAATGGTCATTCTGCCGCACATGCTCGAATATAAGTGCGGCGAAACGGCGGGGCAGTTCCCGAAATTTGCCGACGAGGTCTATAAGATCGAGAATCCGACCGACGACCGCATGCACTTCATGCTCCCGACGGCGGAGACCGCGCTGGCGTCCCTCCACCGCGACGAGATCCTGAGCGAAGCGGATCTGCCGCACAAGCTCTTCGCCTATACGCCGTGCTTCCGCCGCGAGGCAGGCTCCCACCGCGCCGACGAGCGCGGCATGGTGCGCGGCCATCAGTTCAACAAGGTCGAGATGTTCCAGTACACCCTGCCCGAAAAGTCCGACGAGGCGTTCGACGAGCTCGTGCGCAAGGCGGAGGACTTGGTCAAGGGGCTCGGCTTCCATTTCCGCACCGTGAAGCTGGCGGCGGGCGACTGCTCGGCGTCTATGGCGCGCACCTATGACATTGAAATTCTCATTCCGTCCATGAACGGCTACAAGGAAGTCTCGTCCGTCTCCAACGCCCGCGACTATCAGGCGCGCCGGGGCAATATCCGCTTCCGCCGCGAGGCGACCGGCAAGACAGAATTCGTCCACACGCTCAACGGCTCCGGTCTGGCGACCTCCCGCATTTTCCCGGCGATGGTCGAACAGAATCAGCGCGCCGACGGCTCCGTCGTCGTGCCCGAAGTCCTGCGCAAGTACCTCGGCGGTCTTGAGATCATCGAGAAGAAATAAGGCGTTCTCCGTAATCTTCGGTCTGCGACCGAGTATGATATCATTACAATCTTTTGAGAAAGGAGGAAACAGAAATGGCAAAGAAAGAGAAAAAGGGCTTTATCAAGGAATTCAAAGAGTTCGCAATCTCCGGCAACATGTTTGACATGGCGATCGGCATCATCATCGGCGGCGTGTTCAAAGATCTGGTAACTTCCTTCACGAACAACATCATCATGCCCATCATTTCCATCTTCACCGGCGGCGTGAGCTTCGACGAGTGGAAGATCGCACTCCCCTCGATCTTTGAGAAGACCGATCCCGAGACCGGCGAAGTCGTCAAGAATTACCTGACCTTCGGTAATTTCCTGTCCGCGATCATCAGCTTCCTGATCCTGATGCTCGTCGTCTTCCTGCTGGTCAAGGGCGTCAACAAGCTGCGCAAGGCGGCTGAGGCGAAGAAGGCAAAGGAAGAGGAAGAGAAGGCGGAAGAAGCGCCTCCCGAACCCTCCGCGGAGGAAAAGCTCCTCGTTGAGATCCGCGATCTGCTGGCGCAGAAATGATTTGCTGCTTATTGCCGCAAAACGCACGGCTTACCGTTCCCGTTTTGCGGCAATTTCTATTTGCGAAATAGAGAGAACTGCGGAAGCTCCGGTCGAATTTGGTAATATTGCCGAAAATTGTCGTATTATGTCGAATAGTATTTGGCTATTTTTGCTTAAAATTCCTTGCAAAACCGCGAACGGTATGCTAAATTATAACTACCGTTTTCAAGTTACGGAGTTTACGGAGGAGGAATGCAGAAAATGGAAAAGATGTATCGCGTCCTGCTTGCCAACAGCAGCGAGGATTATTCCAAGCAGCTTGCCGGGATTCTCGAGCAGTCTGATCGGTACGAAGTCGTCGGTACGGCGAATGACGGGATCGAGGCGATTGATCTCCTGCGGGAGATCCGCCCCGAGTTTCTCGTAGTAGATATGATGCTTCCCCAGGCGGACGGCGTCGCGGTCTTAAAAGCGGCGAACGCCCTGGAAAAGAAGCCGATGCTGCTGGTTTTGGCAGACTTTATGACGGAATTTGTTTCAAACCTGCTTGTCTCGCTCGGCGTGCAGTACGTACTGCTCAAGCCGTGCACGCCGCGCGCCGTCTACGAGCGGCTCAACGAAATGCGCGACAGCCTGACCCCGCGCAGCCCCTATCAGCGCAGCCGTGAAGCCAACGTCGAAGCTATGGTCACCTCCATGATCCACGAGATCGGCGTCCCGGCGCACATCAAGGGCTACCAGTATCTGCGCGAAGCGATCATCATCGCGGTCAAGGACATGGAGGTCATCAACGCGATCACGAAAGTCCTCTATCCGCAGGTGGCAAAGACCTTCGCCACCACGCCGTCGCGCGTGGAACGCGCCATTCGTCACGCGATCGAGGTCGCGTGGGATCGCGGCGATCTGGAGACGCTGCAGCGGTTCTTCGGCTACACCGTGTCCAACACGAAGGGCAAGCCGACCAACTCGGAGTTCATCGCGCTGATCGCGGACAAGCTCCAGCTCCAGCTCAAGAGCATGGAGCCCATCGCCATTTGAAACAGGTTACGAAAAACCGGTCGGAGAAGATCGCTTCTCCGACCGGTATTTTTAATGCTGCCCGCTGCGGCTACAACCCTTGCGGGTGCAATCTGTGCGTACCGTCGCGGCACACTTTGCCGAGATACGATGACGCGCCCATGACGGCGGGAGGACAACGGCCGCCCCTCCGGTATCAATGACGTTTTCTCTCGCAGGGGAGCGTTGCGCGCCGGTTTTGTTTTGATTTCGGACGCGCGCTCTTTATACGGTACGATGCCGAATTTGCGACGGACAGATTGCCACGCCTGCCAACGCAAGCTCGCAATGACACGTCTGGACGAACCATTCCGCCGTTCAGCTCTGCAGAGCGGAACATGATCGTCAATTTACATAATTTTTATTATGGTAAACCGCCCGCATTCCGCATTATCTTCCCTACGCGCCGACGGTCTGCGTGACCTTCTGTCGCGACAGCAGCACCAGTCCGAAGCCGACGGCGGAGATCGCAATGCAGACCGCCAGCATCAGCGGCACGCCCACCGCGTCGATCAGCGTTCCGCCGAGCGCCCACGCGACCAGACACCCGAGCGTGTTCGCCGTGCCGAGATAGGTCTGCCCCTTGACGACGTTGCGCTTCGGCACGACCGTGCCGACGTAGTAGACCGTGCTGACGGCAAAGAGCGCGAAGCCGAGCATCTGCATGAACTGCGCGCCGTAGAGCCCCGCCGCGCCGGGCAGAAGCAGGGTCAAGACCAGCCGCAGCGTCATACACAGGCACGACAGCAGGAGCAGCAGGTCGCAGCGGACTTTCCTGACCACGGCGGTAAACAGGAACATCGCGGGCAGCTCGACGACGGCGGCGATCATCAGGGCGGTACCCTGTACCTCGGTCGCGGCGTCCGGCGACTTGAGCTGCGCCACGCGGAACATGCAGTTGCTCAGGACGTTATGCCCGACGTAGAGCAGGATCGCGCCGAGCAGAAAACCTGCCATTCCGGGATTCTCGCGGAAGAACTCCTTTGCGGAGGTCGGCTTGTCCTCCTCCCTCTGCGCGGCGAGCCGTCCGCCGGCAGGCATCAGGAAGACCGCCGGGATCAGGAGCGCCGCCGTGACCGCGCCCGCGAGCGCCACGCCCGCCATGCCGAGTTTATCGATCAGCAGCGGTGCGACGCGCGCCGCGGCGCCGAAGCTGACCGAGCCGATACCGCGCGCCAGCCCGAAGTTGATCCTGAGTCCTCTGCGGATGCCCTCCATGCCGAGGGCGTTGGCGAAAGACGGGAGCACCTGCAGACCGACGCATGCGCCGGCGAACAGGGCTGCCTCCGCCGCAGCGCCGAGCTGCGGGAGCATCGTCGCGGCAGCGCAGACCGCCGTCAGCGCGCCGCCGAACGCCAAAATGCGCCGCACGCTCAGATTCGTCCGGTCTGCGGCGGCGGTCAGCGCAGGCTGCAGCAGGCAGGCAAGCGCGGTCGCGGCGCAGAGGATCAGTCCCGCGGCGGTGTCCGACAGTCCGAGCTTCTCAGTCATATAGGGATTTGCGTAGGAGAACAGGAAGCCGTACGTCGCCCAGATCATTCCCTGAACGAAAACGTACGGCAGGGTCGCGGACGCTTGTTTCTTTCTCATTTCAACCTCTCAAAATACCAGACCAGCAGCAGGTCGGTGACTTCGCCGTAGGATTCCACGCCGCTTTTCACCGAAAAGCTCTTCAAGTAGGCGTCGTAGACGGTGTCGCTCACCTCGGACGCCGTCTCGTCGCGCAGGGCGTCGTAGTGTTCTGCGGAGTCCGCCCAGTCGCGGGCGACCGCTTCGCTCACGCCGCTCCAGACCTCCTTCGCGGCAGACGGATCCTGCCGGTAGAGGGCGTTGTAGCAGTAGCGGAACGCGGCGTAGTAGCCGGAATACTGGAATTCAGGCAAGGGATTCGCCGCGCAGGCGAGGAACCCCGCGAAATTCGCCTCGTCCTCCCGTGCGAACGCCATGCGGTGTCCGATCTCGTGGCACATCGTGAAGGGCATGGACGCGCTGTGCGTCGTGGTGCTGACGCAGCTCTCGCCCGTGAAGCAGACGAACACGCCCGTCGCGCCCAGCTTGCCCTGCAGCGGACTGGACAGGAGCTTTTTCACGCGCACCGACGAGCCGCTGAAGTCCTCCATGCTCTGACCGAGCGTTTCATAGCCGTTACCCGCCGCTTTCGCAAGCTCGCCGAAGTCGTATTCGACCATCACGCCGTTTTCGCCGCGCGTGACCTTGTCGGCAAGCTCGCCCGCGCGGTCGCGGTAGTAGATCGTCGCCTCTTTGAGCTCCTCCACGGTGAACTGCCGGTCGGAAAGCCCCAGCCGCTCGCGCATGGGCGGCGCGTAGTAGTTGAGCCCCCAGATGCAGACGAACGCCGTCAGCAGGGCGCAGACGACCAGCAGCACGCCGGTCAGCCAGCGCACCATGCGCTTTTTGACGATCGCCCGCACGAGGGAGATGATGAACCAAAGCAGCAGCGCGACCAGCAGGAATTCGCACAGGGCGAACGGTATGATCGAGGTCATGCCCGCCAGCACCGCCGTCACCCAGCGGGAAACCGCGGGATAAAAATCAAAGAAAAACGCGCCGAAGAACTTTGCCGCCACCACCGCGAGCGCGGTCAGAAGCAGCAGCGATCCGGAGATCGTCAGACGCAGGATCGTTTTGGTCATGGCGTCCTCCTACAGCAGCGCGGTAAACAGGGCAAGCCCCGTCTCCAGCACGCGCTCGTTGAAATCGAACCGCGGCGAATGCAGCAGCTCCTCTCCGCCCGTTCCGAGGAAGAAGAATACGCCCGGAACCTGCCGCTGATAAACGGAGAAATCCTCCGTGATGTAGGTCGGCTCGACGTCGAAGATCGGAAAGCGCGTTTTCGCCTCGCGCAGGAGGGCCGCGTCGTTCGTCACGGGCGGGTAGCCCGCGGTGCGGCGCACCTCGACGGCGCAGCCGGTCTCGCGCTCGGTCTGCGCGGCGGCATCGGAGAGCGCGGCGCGCATTTCGTCGTAGCTCTTATCGTCCAGACAGCGCAGCGAGCCCTCGAGCACGGTCTCGCCGCTCACGGCGTTGCGCACCTCGCCGCTGGCCATCTTGCCGAAGCGGAGCAGGCAGTTCTCCTTTCCCGCGGCGTATCCATACGCCGCTTCGATGAAGCGCACCGCCGCATAGAGAGCGTCCTTGCCCTCGGGGTATCGCGCGATATGAACGCTCTTGCCCGTGAAACGCACCGAGACCTCGCAGGAACGCGACATCAGCCCCCCTGCGCGGGAGAAGACCTTTCCCTCCTCCACGCCGGGCCAGAGGTGCAGACCGTACACGCGCCTGACGTCATATTTTTCAAACAGTCCCGTTTCGACGATCGCCTCCGCGCCGCCGGTCGTTTCCTCGGCGGGCTCGAAGATCAGAAGGACGTTGCGCTCCGTTTTCGGCTTTTTCGACAGCGTCTGCGCCAAACCGAGCAGGATCGCCATGTGACCGTCGTGGCCGCAGGCGTGCATACGCCCAGCGTGCTCGGACGCGAAGGGCAGACCGGTCTGCTCGGTCACGGGCAGTCCGTCCATGTCGCTGCGAAAGGCGACGGTCTCCGGCTTGCCGAAGTCGAAATACGCGCAAAGGGCGTTCCCGACCGGCGAAAACACCTCGCACGGGAGTTCGGACAGCACGCGCTTGACGTAAGCGGCGGTCTTCTCGACCTGCCAGCCCGTCTCGGGGATTCGGTGCAGATCGCGGCGGTATTCGGTTAACATAATATCACCACCAATAATATTACAGGGTCGCGGACGCCCGACGGCGCTGTACTGATACGATAAAGCGTCCGGCAACGACACGGACAGATTGCCACGGGCTTCGCCCTCGCAATGACACGGTCAACGGTACCTGCGCATTCCGCATTCTCTTCCGCTCATCGCTGTCCACTTTATAAAATACTATACCGCATCCTTCCCGAATTTGCAAGTGGGGCGATTTTCCCGACCGCAGCCCTTGCAAAACCGCGCGAAAAATGGTAAAATAAAGTGTTGAATTATCGCTAATCGGAGGGTCTCCCTTGAATACAAAAACTACCGTTATTTCGCAGGAGGAATTGCGCCGGCAGGCGGAATTCTGCGACGAGATCAAGGCCTATTGGGCGGCGCAGGGCGTCACGCCCGTCGCCTTCGTCGATACCTACGGCTGCCAGCAGAACGAGGCGGATTCCGAGCGCATCCGCGGCATGCTCGAGGCCGCCGGCTACGGCTTCACCGACAGCGCGGAGGGCGCGGACGTCGTCGTCTTCAACACCTGCGCCATCCGCGAGCACGCCGAGCAGCGCGTGTTCGGCAACGTCGGCGCGCTCGTGCATACGAAGCGCCGCCATCCGCGCCAGAAGATCATTCTCTGCGGCTGCATGATGGGGCAGACCGCCGTCACCGACCGGATCAAAACATCTTACCCCTACGTCGACGGCGTGTTCTCCACCCACCATCTGTGGGAGTTTCCGGAGCTGCTGCTGCGCGTGCTGAAGACCGGCAGGCGCGTCTTTCTGATCGAAGACAGCGCCGGCTCCATCGCGGAGGGCATTCCCGTCTGCCGCGAGAACAAGCTCAAGGCGTGGGTCTCGATCATGTACGGCTGCAACAATTTCTGCTCCTACTGCATCGTCCCCTACGTGCGCGGGCGGGAGCGGTCGCGGCAGCCGGAGGACGTGCTGAACGAGTGCCGCGACCTGATCGCGCAGGGCTACAAGGAGATCACGCTCCTGGGGCAGAACGTCAACTCCTACGGCAAGGACCTTGCCCTCGGCATGGATTTCGCGGATCTCATGGCGGCCGTCGCGGAGATCCCCGGCGACTTCCGTATCCGCTTTATGACCTCCCACCCGCGCGACGCTTCCCACAAGCTCTTTGACACGATCGCGAAATACCCGAAGATCTGCAAGCACTTCCACCTGCCGTTCCAATCCGGCAACGACCGCGTTTTGAAGGCGATGAACCGCCACTACGACAGCGCGCAGTATCTGGAGCTGGTCGAATACGGGCGGTCGATCATGCCCGACCTCGTGCTGACGAGCGACGTGATCGTCGGCTTCCCCGGCGAGACCGAGGAGGAATTCGAGGACACGATGCGGCTGATCGAAAAAGTGCGCTACGACGCGCTGTTCACGTTTATTTTCTCCCCGCGCGGCGGTACGCCCGCGGCGAAGATGGAAGACCCCTTTACGAAAGCGGACAAAAACCGCCGCTTCGACCGCCTGCTGGAGGTGCAGAACCGCATCTCCGAGGAGAAGCACCGCGCCTACATCGGCAAGACGGTGCGCGTCCTGGTCGACGGGAAGGACGGCGACGCGCTGACCGCCCGCACCGACGGCGGCAGACTCGTCCGCTTCGCGGGGGGCGACGAACTGATCGGGCAATTTATCGACGTGAAGATCACCGGCTGCACGACGTGGAGCCTGGTCGGTACGGTATGATCCCCGCCGCAAACGCCTCCCTTGTGTAAAGGGAGCCCTGCGCAAATCTTTTTTCGGAGGAACCACCATGGCTGAACTCACGCCCATGATGCGGCAATATCTGGAAATCAAGCAGCAGCACCCCGACTGCGTGCTGTTCTTCCGTCTCGGCGACTTCTACGAGATGTTCGCGGACGACGCGCGCCTTGCCTCCAAGGAGCTCGATCTGACGCTGACGACCCGCGACCGCGGCAAGGAGAAAGCGGAACAGACCCCGATGTGCGGCGTTCCCTACCACAGCGCGGAGAGCTATATCGCCCGTCTCGTCCAGCGCGGCTACAAGGTCGCGATCTGCGAGCAGATGGAAGACCCCGCGCTGGCGAAGGGTCTGGTCAAGCGCGACCTGACCCGCATCGTCACGCCCGGCACGGTCGTGGAAAGCTCGATGCTCGACGAGAGCAAAAACAACTATTTCGCCTGCGTGTTCGGCGAGGAAGGCCGCTACGGTCTTTCGTTCTGCGACGTGTCCACCGGCGCGTTCTACGCCACCTGCGCCGACGGCGCGCAGGCGATCGACCGCGTGATCTCCGAGCTGGGGCGCTTTATGCCCGCGGAGGTCCTGCGCGGCGGCGAAGCGGCGGAAAACGAGCAGCTTTCGCAGGCGATTGCGGAGCGGCTCGGCTGCTGCGCCGACCTCGGCGCGGCGGAGCTGTTCGACCCCGCCGTCACGGAGCAGACCGTGACCGGGCAATTTGACAAATCCCTCGCCGCCCTCGGTCTGCAGGAGCACAGCGAGGTCTGGCGCAGCGCGGGCGCGCTGCTTTCCACCCTGCGCGAGCTGCAGAAGGTCAGCCTGACCCACGTGCGGGAGCTGGAATTCTACGTCGAGGGGCGCTTTCTGGAGCTCGACCTCACGGCGCGGCGCAATCTGGAGCTGACCGAGACGCTGCACGGCGAAAAGCGCGGCAGTCTCCTCTGGGTGCTGGACAAGACCCGCACCGCGATGGGCAGCCGCATGCTCCGCTCGTGGCTGGAAAAACCGCTTTTGAATCCGAAGCGGATCTCTCAGCGGCTGGCTGCCGTGGAGGAGCTGGTCGGCTTGACCGTCGAGCGTGACAATCTCCGCGAGCTGCTGCGGCAGGTGTCCGACCTCGAGCGCGTCATGGCGCGCATCGTCACCGGCGCGGCGAACGGGCGCGATCTGATCGCGCTGCGGGGCGGCTGCGAGCCGATCCCCGCGCTGAAAGCGGCGTTCGCCGACCGCAAAGCGCCGCTGTTCGGCATTCTGCAGGAGGAGATCGACGACCTGCAGGATTGCTTTGACCTCATTTCCGCCGCCATCGTCGACGAGCCGCCGTTCACCGTCCGCGAGGGCGGGCTGATGCGCGAGGGCTACAGCGACGAGCTCGACCGGCTCCGTGACATCGTCTCCGGCGGAAAAGGGACGCTGGCGAAGATCGAAGCCGAGGAAAAGGAAAAGACCGGTATCAAGAATCTGCGCGTCGGCTACACCCGCGTCTTCGGCTACTATATCGAGGTCGCCAAGGGGCAGGTCGGTCTGGTGCCGGAGCATTACATCCGCCGCCAGACGCTGACCACCGGCGAACGCTACATCACCCCCGAACTCAAAGAACTCGAATCGACCATCCTCACGGCGAAGGATCGCATCACCGCGCTGGAATACGAGCTGTTTTCCACCGTGCGCGACTACCTCGCCTCGCAGGCGGAGCGCGTCCAGCGCACGGCGCGCGCCGTCGCCTGTCTGGACGTGATCGCGAATTTCGCGGAGCTGGCGGTCCGGCACAACTACTGCAGGCCCGAGGTCGATCTTTCCGGCGAGATCGTGATCCGCGACGGCCGCCATCCGGTCGTGGAGCAGATGCTCAAGGATACGCTCTTCGTCCCGAACGACGCCAATCTTGACTGCGAGAACAACCGCACCGCGATCATCACGGGCCCCAACATGGCGGGCAAGTCCACCTACATGCGGCAGGTCGCGCTGATCGTCCTGATGGCGCAGATCGGCTGCTTCGTGCCGGCGAAGTCCGCGCGCATCGGCGTCGTCGACCGCATCTTCACGCGGATCGGCGCGTCGGACGACCTCTCGATGGGCAAATCGACCTTCATGGTCGAGATGACCGAGGTCGCGGACATTCTCAAGCACGCGACGGCGCGCAGTCTTCTGATTCTGGACGAGATCGGGCGCGGCACCTCCACCTTTGACGGCATGGCGATCGCCCGCGCCGTCCTGGAATACGCTGCGGACAAGAAGCGGCTCGGCGCGAAGACCCTTTTCGCCACGCACTACCACGAGCTGACCGACATCGAGCGCGAGATCGGCGGCGTGCGCAACTACAACATCGCGGTCAAAAAGCGCGGCGGCGACATCGTCTTCCTGCGCAAGATCGTACCCGGCGCGGCGGACGACAGCTACGGCGTCGAGGTCGCGAAGCTGGCGGGTCTGCCGGATAAGGTCATCTCCCGCGCGCGGGAGCTTTTGAAGGCTTTGGAGAGCGGCGCGCCCGTACGCACCGTCACCGTTGCCGCCGACGACCAGATCTCCATCACGTCGATGGAAAACGACGCGCTTCGGAAGAAGCTCGAATCCCTCGCCGTGGAGACCATGACCCCGATCGAAGCGATGAACGCGCTGTACGAGCTGAAAAAGATGGTGTGATCCCCCTGCCGTGTCATTGCGAGACTTGACTTCGTCAAGCCCGAAACGACACCGTTATCGGACCATTCCTAATTCCGCATTCCCCATTCACTCTATTCAATGAAGGTGATTTCATGCCGAAAATTCAACAGCTTTCCCCGCACGTTGCCGACCTGATCGCCGCAGGCGAGGTCGTGGAGCGACCCGCCAGCGCCGCCAAGGAGCTGGTCGAGAACGCCATCGACGCGGGCGCGAAAAATATCACCGTCGAGCTGCAGAACGGCGGCATGACCTTCCTGCGCGTCACGGACGACGGCTGCGGCATGTCCGCCGAGGACGCGGAGACCGCCTTCCTGCGCCACGCGACGAGCAAGCTGCGCACCGCTGCCGATCTGGAGGCGATCCACACGCTCGGCTTCCGCGGCGAGGCGCTCGCCGCCATCTCCGCCGTCTCGCATATCGACCTGATGACCAAGACCGCGGACAGCGCGTTCGGCACGGGGCTGCACCTCGACGCGGGCGTCGTCACCGAGCGCGACAGCGTCGGCTGCCCCGACGGCACGACGATCATCGTCCGCGACCTGTTCTATAACACCCCCGCGCGCATGAAATTCATGAAGCGCGACACCGTCGAGGCGTCCGCCCTCGTTTCCGCCGTTTCACGGCTGGCGATCGCCCACCCCGAGGTCTCCGTCCGCGTCATCCGCGACGGTGAGGAAGTCCTCCGCACCCCCGGCGACGGGAAGCTCTACAGCGCGGTCTACGCCGTGCTCGGCAGGCAGAACGCGCAGGAGATGGTCGAGGTCAACAGCCGCTGGGAGTCTTACGCGCTGACCGGCTACGTTTCCAAGCCGAGCGCGACCCGCGGCAACCGCGCCAATCAGCTCTTTTTCGTCAATGGCCGCCACGTCCGCTCGAAGACGATGACCGCCGCCCTCGAGGAAGCCTACCGCAACCAGCTCATGGTCGGCAGATTCCCGTCGTGCGTGCTGCATTTGACCCTGCCGGAGCATCTGGTGGACGTCAACGTCCACCCCGCGAAGGTCGAGGTCAAGTTCCTCAACGAGCGCGACCTGTTCGACTGCGTCCGCTACGGCGTGGAGGGCGCGCTGGAAACCGCCTCCGGCCGCGTGCAGATGAAGCTGCCGCAACAGCGGCAGGAAGAACGCCCCGCCGCGCCGAAGCCGACGGTTAGCGCGTCGAAGGTCTCCTCGCCGGACGCGTTCTTCCGCACGATGAGCGCGGAGGACTACAAGGCGTTCGCGCAGGTCGTCCGCGAGGCGCCGCGCCCGCAGATGACGCCGGAATTGAAAGCCGCGCTCGAGCGGAACAAAAAAACCGCCGCGCCGGTGCAAAAACCCGAAACACCGCAGCCCGCGCCGATTGCGAAGGAAGACGCCGCGCCCGCCGTGCAGGAGGAGCTCCCGCTCGAGACGCAGTCCTACCGCATCGTCGGCGAGGTGCTGAACACCTATATCATCGTCGAGGAGGGCAAAAACGTCCTGCTCATCGACAAGCACGCCGCCCACGAGCGGATTCTGTTCGAAAAACTGCGCAGCGCGGAGACCACCGTCGTGCCGCAGCTCCTGCTGACGCCGATATTATGTAAACCAGAGTGGGAAGAAGCCGCGATGCTCTTGGAGAACGCCGACCTGCTCCGCGCAGCGGGGTTCGAGCTCAGTGACTACGGCGACGGCGTGCTCGCCGTCCGCCAGATCCCCGCCGACCTCGCGCCGGAGGACGCGGAAGCCACGCTGAACGAGCTTGCCGCCGACCTCAAGGCGGGCAAGCGCGCCGATCCGACCGCGATGCGCGACGCGATTCTGCACACCGTCGCCTGCAAGGCTGCGATCAAGGGCGGCTGGCGCTCCGACGAGAAGGAGATCGCCGCGCTGGTTAAGGAAGTTCTCTCCCGCGACGACCTCAAATACTGTCCGCACGGCAGACCGATCACCGCCGTGCTGACCGCTGCGCAGCTCGAGCGGCAGTTCAAGAGGGCGTGAGATGAAAGACGTGATCTGCATCGTCGGCCCGACCGCGACCGGCAAGACCGCCCTCTCCGTCCGTCTGGCGCAGAAATACGGCGCGGAGATCGTCTCCTGCGACTCCATGCAGCTCTACCGCGGCATGGATATCGGCACCGCGAAGCCTACGCCGGAAGAAACGTGCGGAATCCCGCACCACATGATCGACTGCCTCGACCCGCGCGAGTCCTATTCCGTCAGCCGCTACGTGCAGGACGCGGACGCCTGCGTGCAGGATATCCTGCGGCGCGGCAGGCGGGTCATCGTCGTCGGCGGCACTGGACTGTACGTCGATTCGCTGATCGCCGGACGGCAGTTCGCGCCCTTTCCCGAGACGGGTCGCCGCGAGGAATTGACAAAAATCGCCGAAACGCAAGGCATTGAAGTTTTGATAGAGCAGTTGCGGCAGGTCGACCCCGCCGCGGCGGCGAGCATCCACCCCGCCAACCGCAAGCGCGTGATCCGCGCGCTGGAGATCTATCTGGAGACGGGTAAGACCATGACCGCGCACGATCTGGAGACGAAATCGCAGCCGCCGAAGTACGACCCGTGCTGGATCGGCTTGGATTATGTCAACCGTGAGACGCTCTACCGCCGCATTGATCTTCGCGTGGAGCGCATGATAGAACAGGGGCTTGTGGACGAAGTCCGCGCCTTGCTGGACAGCGGCATTCCGGCGGGCGCGACCGCCATGCAGGCGATCGGCTATAAGGAGCTGACCGTATTTCTGCAGGGCGAAGGGGCTTTGGAGGAGGCGGTCGCCGCGATCCGGCAGGCGAGCCGCCGCTACGCCAAGCGCCAGCGCACGTGGTTCCGCCGCAATCCGGATATCCGCTGGATCGAGCTACCGGACGAACCGTTCGACCCCTTCCCGACCGCCTGCGCGCTCTGCGAAGCATAGGGGCAGCGCGTGCGCGATGCGCAATAACCCGTTGACCGCGTCGTTGCGCATTCCGCATTGGAAATTATTTCCACTCTTCGACGGCTTTCCGCCGATTCTGACAAAGCGAAACCGCTACAATATAGGTATCCCAAAACATAAGAAAAGAGGTACCTATGATGGCAAACACAGAAAACCTGCAGGATCTGATCCTCAACGAGGTGCGCCGGGAGCACACCCCGGTCACGATGTTTCTGATGAACGGCTTTCAGCTCAAGGGCATCGTCACCGGCTTCGACAGCTTCGTCGTCGTGCTGAGCTCCGAGGGCAAGCAGCAGATGATCTACAAGCACGCGATCTCCACGCTCGTGCCGCTGCAGCCCGTCCGCTTCCCGCCCGCGTAACCGCGCTGCAGTCCTGCAAGTAAGGGAGAAGCATGAAAAAGCAGGGCGAATTCTACTTAAAGCTAACCTCCATACTGCTGGCGGCGCTGCTGGCGATCTTCGTCCTCTTCTCGATCTTTCTGCGGTCGGGTGAGGACTATACGACGCTCGCGCCCGTCTACTGCGAAGTCGGCGACGGTATTACCGTTTCCGGCTTTGTGGTGCGTTCGGAGGAGCTTCTGGTCAGCAGCGCGCCCTATCCCGTCGCCGCCCTTGCCGAAGGGCAGCGGGTCGGCGGCAGCCAGACCGTCGCCTACGGCTGCGCGACGGAGGACGCCGCCCGTATGCAGCGGGAGCTGCTTGCTCTGCAGATCCGGCGCGACCGGCTGGCGTTCGCGTCCGAGAGCGCGAAGGACTTATCCGCCGCGGACGCGGCAATCGCAGCGAACATCATTCGCTTATCCGCGCAGACCGCCGCGCAGTCCGTTCCGCGCATGCAGGCGGCTGCCGCCGCGCTGGAGCCTTACGTTCTGCAGCGCAGTCTGACGCCGAACGACGCGGCGCGCGTGCAGGCGCGGCTTTCCAATCTGGACGCGGAGATCGCCGCGCTGCAGGCGCAGTGCGCAGCGTCCTCCACGCCGATCACGGTCTCGCAGGCGGGCTATTCCTCGCGCCACGCGGACGGCTTCGAGGACGTTCTCACGCCGGAAGCGCTGCAAACGATGTCGCTTTCCGAGCTGCGCAGCGTTGAAACCCGACGCGCCGCCGTGCCGGAGCACACGATCGGGCGGCTGATCTTCGGGCAGAAATGGTATCTGGTCTGCGAGCTTCCCGCAGGCGCGGCGGATCGCTGCGCGGCGGGCGACAGCCTGCTCCTGACCCTGGCGGGCGAGGAGCTGACCTCCCTGCCCGTGCAGATCGAGCGGCTCGTTACGGAAGAAGACGGCGCAAGCCTGCTCGTCGTTTCCTGCGCCGTGCAGATGCAGGACGTCACGGCGCTTCGTGCGGTCACGGCGACGCTGAACTTCCGTACCTACGAGGGGCTCCGCGTTCCGAAGGAAGCCGTCCGTACCGAGGACGGCGAAACGGGCGTGTACGTGCTCATCGGCGCGAAGGCGCGGTGGAAACCGGTGGAGATCCTCTTTATTTACGACGAATACTGCCTGATCCGGCAGGAGCCGGACGGGCTGCGGGAAGATGACGCCGTCATTCTGACCGATGAAGAAATCAGAGACGGGAGTGTGATCGCGGAATGATCGCGGAGAACGTCGCCGCCATTCGCGCAAGAATGGACGCGGCGGCACAAAGGGCAGGGCGCGACCCGAAGGAGATCGTGCTCTGCGCGGCAACGAAAATGAACGATGCCTCGCGCGTGCGCGAAGCGATCGCCGCAGGTGTTGCCTGCTGCGGCGAAAACCGCGTGCAGGAGTTGACCGCCAAGCTGAAAGAGCACGCCTACGACGGCGCAAGCGTACATTTCATCGGGCATTTGCAGACCAACAAGGTCAAGCAGGTCGTGGGCAAGGTCGACCTCATTCAGTCCGTCGACCGTCCGGAGCTGCTCGCCGCGCTCGAGAAGGAAGCGGCAAAGCAAGCGATCGTGCAGGATATCCTGCTCGAGATCAACGTCGGCGCGGAGGAGAGCAAATCCGGCTACGCGCCGGAGCAGGCGGACGCCGTCGCCGCTGCGATGGCGCGATTCCCGCACCTGCGCCTGCGCGGACTGATGGCAATTCCTCCCGTTTCGGAAAAAAGCGGCAGTAATTGCAGATTTTTTACGGAAATCAAGAGAATTGCTGTTGACATAACAGCAAAAAACTATCATAATATTAGCATGGAAATTTTGTCGATGGGCATGACGGACGACTTTGAGGACGCCATCGCCTGCGGCAGTACGATGATCCGCGTCGGGACGGCGATTTTCGGCGCAAGGGATTATTCGAAGAAAATATAGCTTAACTTACGGAGGATACAAATCATGGGACTGATGGATGAAATCAGAAAACTGACCCGCCCTTATTCCGAACCGGAAGACGATTTCGATGATTATGACGAAGAGCTGCCCGAGGAAGAACCGGAAGAAGCGCCCGCTCCCTACCGCGCACCGTCCGGTTACGCCCGCACTGCAGCCGCTCCTGCGGCGGAGACCCGCTCCCCGGCAGGCCGCGTTGTGAATATCAGCACCGGCACCCAGCTTCAGGTCGTTCTGGTCAAGCCCGAGCGCTTCGATCAGGTCTCCGAGATCGCCGACAGCCTGCGTGACAAGAAGGCCGTCATTCTGAACCTCGAAACGACCAACAAGGACGTTGCCCGCCGTCTGGTGGACTTCCTGTCCGGCTGCGCCTATGCGCTCGACGGCAAGATCAAGAAAATCGCCCTGTCCACCTACCTCGTCACCCCGTACAACGTCGGCGTCGTCGGCGAGCTGGCGGACGAGCTGGAGAAGAACGAGGGTACCTATTTCTGATATTGCGTTTCCTACATAAAAATATGGAGGTTTCATTATGCTGACACCGCAGCAAATTCAGGAGATCAGTTTCGAAAAAGCCATCTTCGGCGGCTACGACATGGCTTCGGTCGACGACGTGCTGGAACCGTTGACGGAAGATTATCTCACGCTTTATAAAGAAAACTCCGTTTTGAAAAGCAAGATGCGGATCCTCGTGGAAAAGCTCGAGGAATACCGCAAGCAGGAAGCGACCATGCAGAGCGCCATTCTCGCCGCGCAGAAGACCTGTGAGCAGATGACGGTCGAAGCCGAGAAGAAGTGCGCGAAAATGCTCCGCGACGCGGAGGAGGCTGCTGCCGCAAAGGCGCAGTCCGCGGATCAGATGATCGGCACGGAGCAGGAACGTCTGGAAGCGGCAAAGCAGGCGACCGCGCAGTTTATCGACGGCATGGAGCGCCGTCTGAACCGGCAGCTCGAGCTGTTGGCGGAGCTTCGCAAGCAGGAGCTTCCCGAGCAAAAGCCCGCGCCCGCAGAAGAACCCGCCCGTCCCTTCGACTACGACAAAAACCCCATCGACCCCACGCCCGAGGAAAAAGCGGACGCGCTGATCGAGGAGATCGGCATGCGCATCGAGGAGTCCATGGACGTTCCCGAGACGACGCTGCCGATCGACGAGGAGCCGATCGAGGACAAGACGCTCCCCGTTGAGGAGAGCTCCCCGCTGCACGGCGAGCTGTCGCCCGCCAAGCAGAAGCTCTTTGAAGAATTGAAATTCGGTCGCAACAGCGACGCGAAATAACCTACCTGCGCTGATGGGGACAAACAGCACACCCTCCGCGTGCAGAAAGCTGCCGGTCGATGCAAGGCAGCCGCGCGATGTGCGAATATCACCCCGGAGCATCCGCCTGAACGAGAGAGTAAGGCGCGACGGCTCACGCCCGTTACCGCGTGTTTGAGCGCCCCCGTTCGCGGGGGAACAGGAGTGGTACCGCAGAGGAATGCACCTCTGTCTCTTGACCGAGACAGGGGTGCTTTTTTGCGGCGCTATGGCTGGCTGCTGCCATACTTCATGTGTACAATTCCATCTCTGCGGCGCACAGATTACACCCGCAAGGGGTGACGCCGCCAACGGCGACCTCGCAACGACACCGTTGCTCGGACAATTCCCCATTCCGCATTCCGCATTGAAATCAATATTTCCGGAGGAAATTTATGGACTACAAAGACACCATCATCACACCGCAGACCGACTTCCCCATGCGCGCCGGTCTGCCCGCCCGCGAGCCGGGCATGCTGGAGCGTTGGAATCAGATCGACGTCTACCGGCTTCTGCTTGAGAAGAATCAGGGCAAGCCCGCCTTCGTTCTGCACGACGGCCCCCCGTTCTCCAACGGCGACATCCACATGGGTCACGCGCTGAACAAGACGCTCAAGGACTTCATCGTCCGCTCCTACGCCATGCGCGGCTACTATACCCCCTACACACCCGGCTGGGACAACCACGGCATGCCGATCGAGTCCGCGATCATCAAGAAGAACAAGCTCAATCACAAGACCATGCCCGTGACCGAGTTCCGCTCCGCCTGCGAAGCCTTTGCCGAGGAGTTCATTCAGCGGCAGATGGCGGGCTTCCGCCGTCTGGGCGTGATCGGCGACTGGGAGCACCCCTACCGCACGATGGACCGCCATTTCGAAGCCGAAGAAGTCAAGGTCTTCGGCGAGATGTTCCGCAAGGGCTATATCTACAAGGGCTTGAAGCCCGTCTACTGGTGCCCGAAGGACGAGACCGCGCTCGCGGAGGCCGAGATCGAGTATCAGGACGACCCCTGCACCACGGTCTACGTCAAATTCCGCATGGAAGACGACCTCGGCAAGCTGCCGCACCTCGACCGTGATAAGCTCTTCTTCCTGATTTGGACGACAACGATCTGGACGCTGCCCGGCAACATGGGTATTTCCCTGCACCCGCGCGAGCGCTACGCCGTCGTCAAGGCGGAAAACGGCGAATCCTACGTCATCGCTGAAGCGCTGGTCGAAAAGGTCATGCAGGTCGGCGGCGTGGAGCGGTATGAGATCGTCGAGACCCACCCGGGCAGCTTCTTCGAGAACATGCTCGCAAAGCACCCCTTCCTCGACAAGACCTCGCGCCTGCTGAACGCTGAGTACGTCACCATGGACTCCGGCACCGGCTGCGTCCATACCGCGCCGGGCTTCGGCGCGGACGACTACCAGACCTGCCGCCGCTACGGCATGGAGCTGGTCGTGCCGGTCGACGACCGCGGCCGCCACACCGACTACGCAGGGCCTTACGCCGGCATGAAGACCGAGGAATCCAACCCCGTCATTTTAGAGGACATGAAGAAAAGCGGTGCGCTGTTCGCCTCCGAGCACATCGTCCACAGCTACCCGCACTGCTGGCGCTGCAAGTCCCCGATCATCTTCCGCGCGACTCCGCAGTGGTTCTGCTCCGTCGAATCGTTCAAGGACGAGGCGGTCGCCGCCTGCGACAAGGTCGAATGGCTGCCCGCCTGGGGCAAGGATCGCATGATCGCCATGATCCGCGACCGCGCCGACTGGTGCATCTCCCGTCAGCGCCGCTGGGGTCTGCCGATCCCCGTCTTCTACTGCAAGGACTGCGGCAAGCCCGTCTGTACGCCCGAGACCATCGACCACATCTCCAAACTCTTCGACGCGCACGGCTCGAATTACTGGTTCGCGCACGAAGCGGCGGAGCTGATCTCCGAAGGGCTGACCTGCCCGCACTGCGGCGGCGCGGCGTTCGAGAAGGAGAGCGACACGCTTGACGGCTGGTTCGACTCCGGCTCGACCCACATCGCCTCCCTGCGCCGCGAGCACCCCGAGCTCTGGCCCGCGACGATGTACCTCGAGGGCGCGGATCAGTACCGCGGCTGGTTCCAGTCGAGCCTGCTCACGAGCGTCGGCGCGCTCGGCAAGGGCGCCCCGTTCTTAAAGTGCCTGACGCACGGCTGGACGGTCGACGGCGAGGGCAAGGCGATGCATAAATCTCTCGGCAACGGCGTCGATCCCGCCGAGCTGATCCGCGACTTCGGCGCGGACATCGTCCGCCTGTGGGCGGCGTCGGCGGACTACCGCGCCGACGTGCGCTGCTCGAAGGAGATCTTCAAGCAGCTCTCGCAGACCTATCTGAAATTCCGCAACACCGCCCGTTACTGTCTGGGCAATCTCGCGGAATTCGACGCGAACGACCTCGTTGCCCCCACGGAGATGGAAGAGCTTGACCGTTGGGCGATCACGCGGCTCAACGCGCTGATCCGCACCTCCTTTGAAGCCTACGACAACTATGAATTCCACGTCCTGACCCACGCGGTCAACGATTTCTGCGTCGTCGAGCTGTCGAATTTCTATCTCGATATTCTGAAAGACCGCCTCTACTGCGAAGCGAAGAACGGACGCAAGCGCCGCAGCGCGCAGACCGCCCTCTTCCTGATCGTGGACGCGCTGGCGAAGATGTACGCGCCGATCCTGCCCTTCACCTGCGACGAGATCTGGCAGGCGATGCCGCACCGCGACGGCGACGACACGCGTAACGTCGTCCTCAACGAGCTGGCAAAGCCCTACGAGGATTACGCGCTGTCCGATGAAGCCATGGCGAAATGGGTCAAGCTGATCGCCCTGCGCGACGACGTGAACAGCGTCCTCGAGCTCGCCCGCGCCGATAAGCGCATCGGCAAGGCGCTGGAGGCGCACGTCGCGCTCTACGCGACCAACGACGAGGGCAAGGCCGTTCTCGAGACGCTCAGGGACTTCAATCTGCCTGAGCTGTTCATCGTCTCCGACGTCAAGCTGACCGAGCAGGCGTCCGGCGACGTACTCTCCTCCGGCGTGAGCGCGCACTATCCCGGCATTCGGATCGAAGCGTCCGAAGCAGAGGGCGTGAAGTGCCCGCGCTGCTGGATGCACTCGACGCAGGCGAACGCCGACGGGCTCTGCCCGCGCTGCGCCGCCGTCGTTGCGGAACTGAATTTGAGCGAATGATACCGCTTTTGATCGTTTTTGGCGTGATCGCGCTGGTGGTGCTCGCCTACGGCGTCGTGCACCTCGTCAACCGGCGGCACAACCGCGCCGCGCAGGTGGACGACTTCCTGCACAACCAGGGCGACGCTGCCGCGCGCCAGTTCCGCTACGGCTTTTTCCCGTCGAGCCACAACGGCTGCGGTTGGATCGCCGCCTATAACGCCTGCCGGATCTTGGGCGATCACGTCCAGCCCGCGGAAATTATCAGCGATTTTGAGCGATACGGAGCGATTTTGTTCGGTGCGTTCGGCACGATTCCCGCTGCGCTCACGCATTTCTTCCGCAAGCGCGGCTACCGCGCCGATTCCTCCGGAAAGCGCGAACGCTTCGACGAAATGGCGAAGAAAGCGACAGTCAGCGTTCTGTGGTACTGGCACGGCAAGGGCGCGCATTTCATTGCGGTGGCGCCCGGCGAGGACGGCTTCGTCGGCTATAACGTCTTTTCCGACACGAAACGTCCGATCCGGCTCGGCGCGTCCGTGCAGGAATTTCTGAAGGCCCGTAACTATCACGCGCCGCGGCTGATCGCGGTGAAGAAGGAATTGCCGAATGATGACGAAAGAGCAACTGCATAAGAAAACCGTTGAACTCTGCGGCAAGCTGATCCAAACGCCGAGCTGTTCGGGCGAGGAGCAGGCGGTCGCGGCGCTGACCGCGCGGGAAATGCGCGAGCTCGGCTACGACGAGGTGCGTATCGACGCCTGCGGCAACGTGATCGGCTGCCTGCGCGGAAAACGCCCCGGCGCGCGGGTACTGCTCGACGGGCACGTCGACACCGTGCCCGTGCAGGAACGCGAACGCTGGAGCTTCGACCCGTTCTGCGGCACGGTCGCGGACGGGAAAATGCGCGGCAGGGGCGCGTCCGACATGAAGGGCGCGGTGGCGGCGATGATCGTCGGCGCGGCGTACTTTGCCGAAGCCTGCGGCCGCGACTTTGCCGGTGAGATCTACGTCGCCGGCGTGGTGTACGAGGAGCTGTTCGAGGGCGTTTCCGCCCGCCGGATCAGTGAAGTCGTCCGCCCGGACTACGTTATCATCGGGGAGGCGTCCGATCTCAATCTGAAGATCGGGCAGCGCGGCCGCGCGGAGATCGTCGTGGAGACGATCGGCAAGCCCGCCCACTCGTCCAACCCCGAAAAGGGCGTGAACGCCGTCAAAAAGATGATGCGCCTTCTCGCCGCGCTCGAGGACTACAAGCCGCGCCATCAGGCGCATCTCGGCGTCGCCATTCAGGAGCTGACGGATATCATTTCCTACCCCTATCCGGGCGCGTCGGTCGTCCCGCAGCGGTGCGTCGCGACGCTGGACCGGCGCCTGCTGGTCGGCGACACGCCCGAGAGCGTCCTTGCGCCGATCCGGGCGATCATCGACCGCCTCAGCGCCGAGGATCCGCAGTTTTCCGCGAAGGTCTCGATCCGCGAGGAAAGCAAGGTCTGCTACACCGGCGAGACGATCGCGGCGCAGCGGTTTTTCCCCGCGTGGCTGTACGCAGAGGACGACGACTTCGTCGTCAACTGCTTTGAAGCCCTGCAGGAGCTCGGCGACGACCCGATCCTCACGCACTATTCGTTCTGCACGAACGGCAGTCACTACGCAGGCGAGGCGCACATCCCGACCGTCGGCTACGGCCCGTCGCCCGAGTCGCTGGCGCACACGATCGACGAGTACGTGTCCGTTTCCCAGCTGACGCGCGCCGCCGAGGGCTACGCCGCCCTGATCGCCGCGTTGCTGCGCACGGGAATCGGCGAGAGGTAGCGCTGTGAAAAAAGAAAAACCGCTCCTGACCGTTTCTTCCCGGCTCGGCGGGTTCCTTATTTTTCTAATTTCCTGCGGCTTGTTTCTGCTTCCGCTGCTTTTGCCGTACCGTAAGGATCTTTTCTGGGAGTTCGCCGCTCTGTTCTGGGCGTGCAGTCTGCTGGTCCTCGCATTTGCGCTCGTCTTCTTAAAAACCTACGCGATCTACCCCGACCGGATCGAACACCGGCTTCTCGGCGTATGCTATCGCACGACCGCGCGGTCGGACGTGGCCGCAGTGATGCGGCTTTACACCGGCGACCGCTACGGCTCCATAGGGTTTTTGATCTCGACGAAACGAGCGGCGACCCGTCCGGAGGACGTTCTGCCGCTGAAAAAGAAAACGCCCATTGATCTGTGCTTTAAGCGCAGGGGATTTTGGCGCGAGTGGCTGACCGGAAAGCACTTCTTCATCCAGCAGTTTTCGAGGAAGTCACAGGAGGCCGGACTCCTATCCGTTCTGACTGAGCGCTATGGCGGATTGGCCATTGACGTCCGTCAGAGCGGGCGCTGATCGCCGCGTTGCTGCGCACGGGAAAGCGGACATAATCCGTTGAACTGCTTGTACAAAGCGGGCTGCCGTCGGCAGCCCGCTTTTCTGTCATTGCCACGCCTGCCCATGGCTCCCTCTGCGAGGGAGCTGTCGAGCGCAGCGAGACTGAGGGAGAGAACAATACCTTTTCGTTCCGATCTGTATAGCTTGTTTCGCTCTCTCCCTCCGTCAAAGCCGTCGGCTTTGACACCTCCCTCACAGAGGGAGGCACGAGGCTGCCGTGCGGATTGCACGCATCGTACCACACCTGCGACGGGCAGATTACACCCGTAAGGGGCACGGTCGCTGACGCGCCATCGCAATGACACCGCTGGTCGGACAAGGCCGCTTTTCCGGCGTATCCTCCCAAGGCGGATGATAACGTTGGTTTACATAATTATACTGCGGCAACCTGCTTGGTTCCTGATTCCCCATTCACCAAAAAGGGTTGCCCGGACAAGCCGGATAATGACAGGATTGATTCCATTCCGAATCTTGAAAACCACCTCATCCGCCCTGCGGGCGCCTTCCCCTCAAGGGGAAGGCGTTTGCTCCGCATTCCGGGATTCGTACAGTTGCTGTTCTCTATTCTTTGATGTTTACATAATTTTATTACGGTTAACTGTTCAGCGCTCCGCATGATTCCCGCCCTGCCGCGAGCATGTTCTCGATAAAAATCCCGTAGCCCTCGGTCGGGTCGTCGATCAGCACGTGCGTGACCGCGCCGACGAGCTTGCCGTCCTGCAGGATCGGGCTGCCGCTCATGCCCTGCACGATGCCGCCCGTCAGGGAAAGCAGCGTCGGGTCGGTCACCTTCAGCAAAAGATTGCGGTCTGCGTCGTCATTGGGATAGATCGCGGAGATTTCGACTGCAAATTCCTCGACCTGTCTGCCGCGCACGTTGGCGCGGATCGTCGCCGCGCCCGGGTGGATCTCGCAGTTTTTCGCCGTCTCGATCGCCTTGCCCTCGCTCGGTTCGATCGTGCCGAAAATGCCCTGCGGCGTGTTCTTCGCGATCACGCCGCACTGCCCTCTGCCGCAGAGCGTTCCCTGCAGAGAGCCGGGCGTCCCCGCCGCGCCCCTGCTGACCGAAGCGACCTCAGAGGGCAGTACCGTGCCGCTGCGGATCGGCAAAAGCGTCGTTCCGTCGTTCACGCCGTGCCCCAACGCGCCGAAGGCGCCGCTGTCCGGATCGTAATAGGTGACCGTGCCGATGCCGGTCACGCTGTCGCGCACGTAAATGCCGAGCCGCCAGCCCTCCGCCGTCTGCAGGGGCGAGAGCGTGAAGGATTTTTCCTCGCCGTCGCGCAAAACGCCGAGCGTAAGCGGCGCTCCGTTCGACGCCGCCACCTCCGCGCCGACCTGCGCCGCGTCGGAGATCGGTTTTCCGTTGATCTTCGTAATGATATCGCCCTGCCGGAGCCCCGCCCGTTTCGGCAGCGTTCCGGAAAATTCGACGATGGCGACGCCGTCCGTCCGCAGCGACAGTCCGATCGTATTGCCGCCGGGAATGAGCCGCTGCGCCGACGCCGAAAAACAAAGCAGCAGGAGGAGCAGTCCTGCCGCCGCCATACGATAAAAATTCTTCATATTCCGCCTCCCGTTCCCGTTTTGAAACGATTTTTCCGCGAAAATATTATTGCTCGAAATTGCTCGAACTCTGTTCCCAAATCCTTGCGCATTTGCCTTGTCAAAAAATGAAACCGACTGCGCCCGCAGGATTTGCGGGCGCAGTCGGTGCTGTTTTTTCTTAAATTTCCAAAAATTCGTGTACGGGCAGCCACGCCGTCAGAGCGGTGCGGAGCATATCGACCAGATCGGGCGAGAAAAGGAGGTTGTCGGGCGGACGGTCTTCGATCGCCATGAGGTTTTTCAGGGTATAATACTTCAGCAGGCGGTCGTCCGGACAGGGCTTCGGCTTGGCGTAGCGGTCGCCGTCGAGCGGGATCCCGCTGATTTTTTCCGCCTTTTTTACCATTTTCAGGAAGCGATCGGGCTGCTCCGCCATGCGAGCGCGCAGCTCCTGCATCTGCACGGCGCGGGTACAGTAGAGCAAAAAGCCGTAGCGATAGCCCTCCGGCCGCACCTCGAAGCACAGGCACGGGTGCTCCAAAATGCCGCCCTTGCTCCTGCGCTGAAAGCAGAACCACAGGCTGTCCTTATAGAACGTCGTCGGGTGCATGCGCATGTCGCGGTAAATTCTGGAAAGATGGAGCTCCAGACCCGGAGCCTCCGCAAAGCTCGGCTGCAGCGCCTTCGCCAGCGCCTTCATGGGCTCGTAGAGCGTCTGCTGATACTGCGCTTTATGTTCCGTGAACCATTCGCGGTTGTTGTTGAATCGAATGCCCCAGAGAAAGTCGAAGGTCTCGGGGGTAAAGCCGGTAAATTCCATACGCTTACCTCATCAGTCCGGTCAGCGCCGCCACGCAGCCCGCCGCGCCGAGCGTCCCGCTGTCGAGCACGAGATCGTAGCCGCTGAAGTCGTCCCAGCGGCGGGCGGTATTGGCGTAATAATAATTTGCCCGTTTTTTGTCGTAATATTTCCGCGTCGCTTCGACGTTTTTTTCGTCGATGCCGTAGGCGGTCTGAATGCGCGCCCGTTTATACGCCTTGTCGGCGCGGATAAAGACGCTCAAAACGCCGTTCACGCCGCGCAGGGCTTCCGAGGCGCAGTGACCGAGGAAGATCGCCGGCCCCTTCGCCGCAAGATCGCGAATGACCGCCTGCTCGTGCAGGTAGATCTGCCCCTCGCCGGCAACCGGCTCCGACCGGCCGGTGACGGAATTGCTCATCAGAAAGACGGAGAAGAGAAAGCTGTTCGTGACCGTTTCCTCATATTTTTCGATCTTCTTCTCGGAAATGCCGAGCCGCTCGCAGGTCAGCTCCAGGATCTCATGCCCGTAGCAGGGGATATGCAGCGCCTTCGACAGCTCCCTGGCGATCTCCGTGCCGCCGCTGCCGTATTCGCGTTCGATGGTCAGATAACGGTATCTCATAGGCTTTCTTCCTCTCTATTGGTCAAACTGGCTGTTGTACAGCTCGGCGTAGAAGCCGCCCTTTGCCAGAAGCTCCCGGTGCGTGCCGCTTTCCACGATGTCGCCGTCGCGCATGACGAGGATCAGGTCGGCGTCGCGGATCGTGGACAGACGGTGGGCGATGATGAAGGACGTGCGGTCTTTCATCAGCGCGTCCATTGCCTTTTGGATCTGCAGCTCGGTGCGGGTATCGACGGAGCTGGTCGCTTCGTCGAGGATCAGCATCGGACGGTCGGCGATCATCGCGCGGGCGATGGTGAGCTGCTGCTTCTGCCCCGCCGAGAGGTTGACCTGATCGTTCAGGACGGTGTCGTAGCCCTTCGGCAGCGTGCGAATGAAGTGATCCAGCCCGACCGCCTTGCAGGCGCGGCGCATCTTCGCGTCGGAGACGTTCTTCTCGCAGTAGACGAGGTTTTCGCGCACCGTTCCCTCAAAGAGCCACGTGTCCTGCAAGACCATGCAGAACTGGTCGTGGACGGCGCTGCGGGTGAGCTCGGTCGTCGGCACGCCGTCGATCCGGATCTGTCCGCTCTGCAGCTCGTGGAAGCGCATGAGCAGGTTGACCATCGTGGTCTTGCCCGCGCCGGTCGGGCCGACGATGGCGACCTTCTGACCGGGCTTCGCCACGGCGGAGAAGTCATGGATAACGGTCTTGTCGGAGTCCTCGTAGCCGAAGCGGACGTGGTCGAATTCGACCAGACCGCGCGTCTGCGGCAGAACGCTCTGCTTGCCGCTTTCGTCGGAGAGCTCCTCGGCGTCGAGGAATTCAAACACGCGCTCGCCCGCCGCCGCCGCTGCCTGCATGGACTGCATGGACTGGGCGATCTGAGACAGCGGCCGCGTGAAGTAGCGGATGTAGATCATAAAGGCGACGATCGTGCCGAAATCCGCCTTCCCGTTGAAGACCAGCACCGCGCCGACCACGCAGACGGCAACGTAGCCGAAGTTGCCGATAAAGCCCATGAGGGGCGGCATCATGCCCGACAGACACTGGGCGCGGAAGCTGCTGTCGCGCAGGCTCTCGTTCATCTGCAAAAACGCCGCGCGGGCGCTGCGCTCGCCGTTGTACGCCTTGACGACGGTGTGGCCAGTGTAGATCTCCTCGACGTGGCCGTTGATCTCGCCGAGGTGCTTCTGCTGCCGGACAAAGAACTTCTGACTGCGTCCCATGATCAGGGACATCAGCCCGAAGCCGATGATCGTCGCGGCGACGGCGGTCGCGGTCATGATCGGATTGTTCAGGAGCATCATCACGAGCGAGCCGATCATCAGCGTCGCCGAGGTGACGAGATCGCTGACGCTCATGTTGAGCGACTCCGCGATCGTATCGACGTCGTTCGTCACGCGCGAGAGGATATCGCCCGTCGTGGTGCGGTTATAGAACCACATCGGCAGGCGGTTGATCTTTTTGGAAATATCGCCGCGCATACGGTTGGCGACGCGCTCCGTGACGGTCGCCATGATCGCGCCCTGCGCCACGGAAAGCAGCATGCCCGCGACGTACAGACCGATCAGCAGGACGCCGATCCGCGCGATCGCCGCCATGTCGATCTCCGTCGCCATGCCTGCCGTGATCAGATTCGTGATATCCCGCAGCTTGGCGGGGCCGAGGAGCGTCAGGATCGTTCCGGCAAAGGCAAAGACCAACGCCAGCACGACCACGACGAGGTGTCTGCGGATATACCGGATCAGCCGTTTCCACGTGCCGAAGAAGTCCTTGGAGCGGTCGGGTCTGTCCGGTTTCTGATTCTGTCGTTTCGCCATTACTCCAACTCCTCCTTTGAAAGCTGCGAGTAGGCGATATCCCGGTAGACCTCGCAGGTCGCCATCAGCTCTTTGTGCGTGCCGATCCCGGCGACGCGGCCTTCGTCGAGGACGACGATCCGGTCTGCGTCGCGGATCGTGCCGATCCGCTGGGCAACGATGATACGGGTCGCGTCGACGCAGGCGCGGTCGAGCGTCTCGCGCAGCGCGCGGTCGGTCTTGTAGTCCAGCGCGGAGAAGGAATCGTCAAAAATCAGGATCTCCGGCTTGCGGCAGATCGCGCGGGCGATGGAAAGCCGCTGCTTCTGCCCGCCGGAGAGGTTCGTGCCGCCCTGCGCAACGAAGGCGTCGAGCCCCTCGTCCAGCGCGTCGACGAACTCCGCCGCCTGCGCGGTCTCGACTGCTGCGTGGATCGCCGCGTCGTCCGGCGCAGGCGCGCCGTTTTCGCCGTAGGCGACGTTGCTGCGGATCGTGCCGCCGAACAGCACCGCCTTCTGCGAGATGTAGCCGAGCTTGTTGTGCAGCGCCTCCTGCGTGTAATCGCGCACGTCCACGCCGTCCACCAGCACCGCGCCGTCCGTCGCGTCGTAGAAGCGCGGGATCAGATTGACCGCCGTGCTCTTGCCGCTGCCGGTCGCGCCGATGAAGGCGAGGGTCTGCCCCGCGCCGACCGTGAAGCTCAGATCGTGCAGCACGTCCTCCTCGGCGTCGGGATAGCGGAAGGAAACGTGGCGGAATTCGACCTCGCCGCGTCTGTCCTCCTCGCCGTCCGTGCGGTCGCCGTCGTGCAGAGCGGGCTTCGTGTCCATGACCTCACGGATACGCTTGGCGGACACCTGCGCTCTGGGCAGAATGATAAACAGCACGACCAGCATGATGAAGGACATGACCACCTGCATCGCGTAGGCGGAGAAAACGATCATATTCGAGAAGATCCCGATCTTTTCCGCCGGCATGCCCGCGCCGTTGATCAGCGCCGCGCCGATCCAGTAGATCGCCAGCGACAGACCGGACAGGACGAACTGCAGATTCGGCATCATGCACGCGAGCGTGCGCACCGCGCTCAGGCTCGTCTTCGTCAGCGTGTCGTTCGCGGCCTTGAACTTGTCCTCCTGATAGCCCTCGGCGTTGTAGGCGCGCACGACGCGAATGCCCGTCAGGTTTTCGCGCGTGACGCGGTTGAGGTCGTCCGTCAGGAGCTGCAGACGCTTGAACTTCGGCAGGACGATGACCATCGTGATCGCCACCAGCGCCAGCAGAATGCCGATCGCGGCGGCGGTGGAAAGCGTCCACTGCCAGTTTTTGTTTGCAATTTTAACGATCGCCCAGGTCGCCGTCAGCGGCGCCTTGAGCACGACCTGCACGCCCATGGCGATCGCCTTCGTCACCTGCGTGACGTCGTTGGTCGAGCGGGTGATCAGGCTCGCGGTGGAAAAGCGGCCGATCTCCTCCATGGAGAACGCCTGCACGCGGTCGAACAGTCCCAACCGCAGACGCGCGCCGAACGCCGCCGCGATCCGCGCGATGCAGACCGATACGACGACCGCCGCCAGCAGACTGCCAAGGGCGCAGAGCATCATTTTGCTGCCCGCCGACACGATGGTGCTCATCGGACTGTCGGGCGCCTGCACGAGCTCGGTGATCTCCGACATGTAGTCCGGCAGGGAAAGATCCAGCCAGATCTGCAGGAGAATGAAGCCGAAGCTCACGCCCATCAGTCCCCAGTCGCGGCGGGTCAGATAGCGGAATAGTTTGAGCATAGATTGCTCCTTTCGAAAAAATGCTTCCCTCATAAGGGAAAGAGGGAAGGCTTTTTTGCGATATTTGCGCGCATGCGTTTTTTTCTGCGCAAATGCGATATGTGGCCGCCGTGATCGCGCTGCATATCGCAAATCCCGACGGGAATTGATACCGCGGCAAAGAAAAGGAGTCAGCTTCGTTTCTTTGCCAGCGGCGTCGAGCGCGCCTGCACCTCCTGCAGCGTCAAAATGATCTGATTCGACACCAGCCAGCCGCGCTCCGTCAGACGCCAGCGGTCACGGACGCGCTCGGCAAAGCCGCGCTCCGCGTATTTCTCCATGACCCGCTCCAGCGGCTCGAACGGCATGAGGTAATTCCGCTCGTATTCCTCGCGGTTGATCCCCTCGTAGGTGCGCAGACGGAGCATGACGTACTCGCCGGCGCGTTCGCGCTGCGGAATTGACTCACATTCGCTCAAAATCGCTCCTTTTTTCGCCATTCCGGTGATATACCCCTTGAGGTCGCGGAGAATGGTGAAGCGTTTGCCCGCAAAATCCGACGCGGCGGTCGGGCCGAAGCCGAGATATTCGCTGCCGTTCCAGTATTTCATATTATGCCTGCAGCGGAAACCCTTTTTGCAGAAATTGGAAATTTCATAGTGCTGATAGCCGTATTCGCGCAGGATCTCGCACGCCGCCAGATACATATCCGCCTGCGTATCGTCGTCGGGCAGATTGGCGGCGTCGCGGTAGCTCCACAGGGGCGTGCCCTCCTCGACCTTGAGCGCGTAGCAGGAGATATGCTCCGGGCGGAGCATCAGCACATTCTGCAGGGTCTCCTTCCACGCCGTCAGGCTCTGGTTGGGCAGACCGTACATGAGGTCGAGATTGATGTTGCCGAAGCCCGCCTTGCGCGCCATCTGCATCGCCTGCTTCGCCTGATAATAGGTGTGCGGGCGGCCGAGCCTTCGCAGCATATCGTCGTCGTCGGACTGCACGCCGATGGAAATGCGGTTGAAGCCCGCGCGGACGAGCCGCTTGAGCCCCTGCAGGGTCACGCTGTCGGGGTTCGCCTCCAGCGAGATCTCCGCTTCCACGCTCAGGCGGAAATTGCGGTGGATCTCATCGACGATCTTCTCCAGATTTTCCGGCCCGAAAAAGCTCGGCGTGCCGCCGCCGAAATAGACGGTATCCACGATGTAGTCCGGCGCGAGCTTGCCCGACTCCTTGATATGATCCGCCAGCGCCTGCAGATAGTGATCCACCATGCGCGGATCCTTGCCGCCGCCGACCGAATAAAAATCGCAGTATTCGCACTTGCTTTTACAGAACGGGATATGGACGTAGATGCCGAGGCGCTTGTCCTCCGCGTTGCGTTTCGTCAGGAAAAATGCCATGTCAGCCTCCGATCCGTTCGGTGATAAAAGCGCGGAACCCGTCCGCCGTGCCGACGGTAAAGTCGGACTTTTCCACAAAATACCATTGCTGTGCGCTGTGCCGCAGGAGGAACAGATGTTCGGTCTCCTTGAGCTCGACGACAGCGGAATAGCCCTCGGTGGTCAGCTCGCCGGTCTCTTGAACGGTCTGCGCCAGCGCCTTGTCAAAAAACTCGGTCAGCAGGTGCAGTTCCTTGCAGCCGTAGCCGGCGATCATCTTCTGCTCCCACCGCTGCATTGCCTTTTTCGGCATGGCAATGCGGCTGTAGACCATGTAACCCACGAGCGGGATCAGGAGGATCGCCATCAGCAGGTTGTTTTTGTCGCCTTTGGCAAAATACAGCCAGAACAGCACGCCGACAGCCGCCGCAGCGAAGACGATCAGGAAGATCGAGATCACCCGCGGCAGCTTGGGACTGACCGCCTTGGACGCTTCGAGCTGAAGCTCGGCGTTCAGAACGGTCTTCGCCGCAAACTGCGGCTCCTCCAGCGCGGGGACAGCTTCTTCCCGCGCTTCTTCAGGCAGTTCCTCTGCCCGTTCTTCTTCGATCAGTTCGTTCTCAGGTTCCATTTGAACCTCCTTGCTACGTCGATTTCAAGGTTGCCGGCGATTTCCACGCTTTCGCCCGCAGGGAGGAAGCTGAGCGGATTGCCACGGTCAACGGTAATTGCGCATTCCGCATTCCCCGTATCCTACATCATTCGTCGGCAGGCTCCGCGCCTTCCGCTTCGCCTTCCTCCGCGGCCTCCTCGTCGGCTTCCGCGCCCTCGGTGCTCTGGATGGCGATGACGCGCGCGCCGTCCTCGATGCGCATGATGGTGACGCCGCGGGTATCGCGTCCATAGACGCCGATGTTCCTGACCGGCGTGCGGATGATGACGCCGCCGGACTCGATCAGCAGGACGTCGTCCTCGTCGCTGACGACGACAGCGCCCGCTACCAGACCGGTCTTGTCGGTCAGGTGGTAGTTGCGCTTGCCCTTGCCGCCGCGGTTCTGGACTTCGTCGCCGCGCATGTACTGCTCGATGGCGGTGCGCTTGCCGAAGCCGTTTTCGGTGACGGTCAGCAGACACTTGCCGGGCTCCGCGACTGCCGCGCCGACGACGATATCGTCTTCGCTCAGGCGGATGCCGCGCACACCCGCTGCGATCCTGCCCATGCAGCGCACGTCGTTTTCGTTGAAGCAGATCGCAAGACCCTTACGGGTGGCGATCAGGATATTGTCCTCGCCGCAGGTCTTCATGACGGCGATCAGCTCGTCGTTCTCGTCCAGCGTCAAAACGCGGATACCCGCCTTGCGGGCGGTGTAGAGTTCGCTCATCTGCATGCGCTTGGTCGTGCCGCAGCGGGTGACCATGACGACGTACTCGTCCTCGGAGAATTCGCGCGTCAGCAGCATCGCCGTGACGGTTTCGTCCGGCTCGAGCGGCAGGACGTTCGCGATGTGCGTGCCCTTGGAGGTTCTGCCGGATTCGGGGATCTGATAGCCCTTGCGGCGGTGGACTCTGCCCGTGTTCGTGAAGAAGAGCAGATAGTCGTGCGTCGAGGCGATAAAGAGATTCTTGATGTAGTCCTCGTCCTTGAGGGTCTGGCCGGACACGCCTCTGCCGCCGCGCTTCTGCGCGCGGTAGGTGTCGACCGGCAGGCGCTTGATATAGCCGCCCTCGGAAAGGGTGTAGCAGCTCTCGCGCTCTTCGATCAGGTCTTCGTCCTCGATCTCGTCGACCACGTCCACGATCTCGGTGCGGCGGTCGTCGCCGTACTTGTCGCGGATGGCGGTCAGCTCGTCCTTGAGGATACCCTTGACGAGGTTGATGTCGCCGAGGACGCTCTCGAAATAGGCGATCTTCTTCTCGATCTCGTCGTATTCCGCCAGGAGCTTCTCATGCTCCAGCCCCTGCAGCGCCTTCAGGCGCATGTCGAGAATGGTCTGCGCCTGGATCTCGCTCAGCCCGAAGCGTTCCATCAGCTTTTCCTTCGCGTCGTCGTAGGCGCTGCGGATGATCCTGATGACCTCGTCGATGTTGTCCTGCGCGATGATCAGGCCCTCCAAGATGTGGGCGCGTTCCTTCGCCTTGCGCAGGTCGAATTTCGTGCGGTTGATGATGATCTCTTCCTGGAAGGTCAGATACTCGTCGAGCATGTGGCGCAGGGAGAGGATCTTCGGCTGCGACTGGTTGTCCACCAGCGCGAGCATATTGACGGAGAAGCTCGTCTGCAGGGCGGTCTGTGCGAACAGGCGGTTCAGCACGACCTGCGGATTGGCGTCGGCTTTCAGCTCGATGACGATGCGCATGCCGTTGCGGTCGGACTCGTCGCGCAGGTCGGAGATGCCGTCGAGACGCTTTTCCTTGACCTGGTCGGCGATATTCTCCACCAGCGTTTTCTTATTGACCTGATACGGCAGCTCCGTCACGATGATGCGGACGCGGTTGTGACCGTATTCCTCCATCTCCGTCCTGCCGCGCACGACGACGCGACCCTTGCCGGTCTCGTAGGCGCTGCGGATGCCGCTCCTGCCCATGATGATGCCGCGGGTCGGGAAGTCCGGACCCTTGATATGCTGCATAAGGTCTGCCAGCGTCGCCTCGGGATCGTCGAGGATGCAGAGACAGGCGTTGATGACCTCAGTGAGGTTGTGCGGCGGGATATTGGTCGCCATGCCGACGGCGATGCCCGACGAGCCGTTGACCAGCAGGTTCGGGAAGCGCGACGGGAGCACCAGCGGCTCGGAGAGACTTTCGTCGAAATTCGGCACCCACTGGACCGTCTCCTTTTCGATGTCGCGGAGCATCTCGTTGGCGAGCTTGCTCATGCGCGCCTCGGTGTAACGGTAGGCGGCAGGGGGATCGCCGTCGATCGAGCCGAAGTTGCCGTGGCCATCGACGAGCACATAGCGCATGGAGAAGTCCTGCGCCAGACGCACCATCGCGTCGTAGACGGAGGCGTCGCCGTGCGGGTGGTAACGGCCCAGCACGTCGCCGACGCAGGTGGCGGACTTCTTGAAGGGCTTGTCGCTCGTCAGGTTGTCCTCGTACATCGCGTAGAGGATGCGACGGTGGACGGGTTTTAAGCCGTCGCGCACGTCAGGCAGGGCGCGGGCAACGATGACGGACATCGCGTATTCGATAAAGGAAGACTCCATCTCTTTGACCAGATCGTTCGTCACGATCGTCTGATCGGGAAAGCGGATATCCTCCGGCTTGTAATCACGGTTTTTTGCCATACATCGTCACCTCCTCAGAAATCCAGATTGACGGCGTACTTGGCGTTACGCTCGATGAATTCTTTTCTCGGCTCGACCTCCTCGCCCATCAGGACGGTGAAGGTCTGATCGGCGGAAATCGCGTCGTTCAGGGTGATGCGGCGAAGGCTGCGGCGTTCGGGATCCATCGTCGTCTCCCAGAGCTCGTGCGGATCCATCTCGCCGAGGCCCTTGAAGCGGTTGATCGTTACCTTCGTGTTGGGATTGCCCTCGCGCAGCTCGGCGGAGATCGCGTCGCGCTCCTCGTCGGAGTAGGCGACGCGGGTCGTCTTGCCCTTCGTCAGCTTGTAAAGCGGCGGGACGGCGGCGTAGACGTAGCCCTGCTCGATCAGCGGGCGCATGTAGCGGAAGAAGAAGGTCAGCATCAGCGTGCGGATGTGGCTGCCGTCCACGTCGGCATCTGCCATGATGATGATCTTGTGGTAGCGGAGCTTTTCGAGGTTGAATTCCTCGCCGATGCCGCAGCCGAGCGACTGGATGATCGGCGCGAGCTTGTCGTTGTTGTAGACCTTGTCCACGCGCGCCTTCTCGACGTTGAGGCACTTGCCCCACATGGCAAGGATCGCCTGGAAGCGGGAGTCTCTGCCGCCCTTGGCGGAGCCGGCGGCGCTGTCGCCCTCGACGATGTAGAGCTCCGTCAGCGCGGGGTCGCGCTCGTTGCAGTCGGACAGCTTGCCCGGCAGTCTGCCGCCCTCGAAGGCGCTCTTGCGGCGGATGCTCTCGCGCGCGCGATAGGCGGCGGCACGAGCGCGGTTCGCCATCATCGCCTTTTCGAGGATCGTCCGCGCGACGGCGGGATTCTCCTCCAGAAATTCCGCGAGCTGGGCGGAAACGATGTTGTCCACCAGCGTGCGGATATGGGCGTTGCCGAGCTTCTGCTTGGTCTGCCCCTCGAACTGCGCCTCGGGGAGCTTGACGGAGATGATCGCCGCCAGACCCTCGCGGCAGTCGTCGCCGGAGAGCTTGTCGTCGCCCTTGATGATGCCGTACTTCGTGCCGTAGGCGTTGAGTACGCGGGTCAGCGCGGTCTTGAAGCCCGTCTCGTGCATGCCGCCCTCCGGCGTGTGGATGTCGTTGGCAAAGGAGACTAAGATCTCGTTGAAGCCGTCGTTGTACTGCATGGCGATCTCGGCGATCGAGTCGTCCTTGCTGCCGACCATGTAGATCGGCTCCTCGTGCAGGGCGGTCTTGCCCCGGTTGATCCACGCGACGAATTCGCGGATGCCGCCCTCGTAGCACATGGAATCGCTCTTGCCGTCCTCCGCGCGCGCATCGGTGATGGTGATGTGCAGGCCGCCGTTCAGGAACGCCTGCTCGCGCATGCGGGTGTGGAGCGTTTCGTAGTCGTATTCCAGCGTGTCGAACATCTCGGGATCGGGCTTGAAGGTGACGGTCGTGCCGTGCTTGTCCGTCTGCCCGATCACGCGCATCTCCTGTGTGATGTTCCCGCGCGAAAATTTCATCTGATAGATTTTGCCTTCCTTATGCACCTCGACGGTGAGCCATTCGGAAAGCGCGTTGACGACCGACGCGCCGACGCCGTGCAGACCGCCGGAGACCTTATAGCCGCCGCCGCCGAACTTGCCGCCGGCGTGCAGGACGGTATAGACGACCTCCAAGGCGGGTCTTCCGGTCTGCGGCTGGATGTCCACGGGGATACCGCGGCCGTCGTCTGTGACGGTGATGGTATCGCCGGGGTTGATCGTCACGGTGATGTGCTTGCAGTAGCCCGCGAGCGCCTCGTCGATCGCGTTGTCGACGATCTCATAGACCAGATGGTGCAGACCGGAGCTGGACGTCGAGCCGATGTACATGCCCGGACGCTTCCGGACGGCCTCGAGTCCTTCCAGAACCTGGATCTGCGACGCGTCGTATTCCTGCTCCACGGGCGTCATTTCAATCAATTCTTCGGACATACTTTGTCCTCCTTTTGGAATTTGCGATATATACGAAATACTTTCGATCGTGTCATTGCGAGGCTGCCCTTGCCTCCCTCTGAGAGGGAGGTGGCAAAACCGAAAGTTTTGACGGAGGGAGAGAGCAAAACAAGATGTACAGAACAGGACTAAAGAACTTTACTCTCTCCCTCAGTCTCGCTGATGCTCGACAGCTCCCTCCCAGAGGGAGCCATATCTTCGTCGCGTTATTGTGAAGAACGAAGCAAGCCTCGCAATGACAGGCTAACGGCTGCTTGCTACCCCTTGCTGCGCTTTTCCAGCGCGGCGGAGTTGAACTGCGTTAAGTACACGCGGCTTAAGCCGAATTCTTCGGTCAGGACGAAGCTTTTCGGGATATCCGCGGTGATCGCCACTACCTCGCCCTGCTGCTCCGCCTCGCGCAAAAAGAGACGGGTGTGCTTCGACCACGATGCGTTGTCGAGATCGAAAATCCCGATCACCGACCGGTCGCGCACGGCAAAATCCGCGCCGATGGAAATGTACATTACTTGATCGTTCCTTTTTCGATGGTCAGTACCTGACCCAGCTTCGTCAGCCGGTCGGTCTCGCAGCAGGTGATAAAGACCTGTCCGCTCTTCAGCTCGTTCAGCACGAAATCCTGCCGTCCCGCGTCCAACTCGGACAAAACGTCGTCCAGAAGCAGGACGGGTTCCTCGCCGGTGTCGCGGCGGATCAGCTCGCGCTCGGCGAGCTTCAGGGAGATCGTCGCCGTCCGCGTCTGCCCCTGCGAGCCGTAAAGGCTGATCGGCAGACCGTTCAGGCACGCCTCAAAGTCGTCCTTGTGCGGGCCGGAAAGGCACTGTCCGCTCTCCAGCTCCGCGCGCTCGTGCGATTGCTGATGCTCGGAGAGCAACTGCCGCAAAACGGCGGGCTCGGCGAACGGATCGTCGATATTCGACACGGTTTTATAAGTCAGCGTGAGAGTCTCCAGTCCGCCGGAAAATTCGCGGTGATAGTCTGCGGCGCATTCGCTCAGGGCTTTCAGATAGCGGGCGCGGTAGGAGATCACCAGCGCGCCGACCTGTGCCATGCGGAGATTGTACTCCGGCAGGACGTTCAAAATAGACGGATTTTCCCGCCAGTCCTTCAAGACCGCGCTTTTCTGTTCGAGCAGACGCTGATATTCGCCGAGCGCAGCGTCGTAATTCGGGCGAAGCTGGGCGATCGTCTGGTCGAGCAGTCTGCGGCGCGGCTGCGCGCCTTTTTTGAGGATCAGCAAGTCCTCCGGACAGAACAGCACGGTCGTCAGCACGCCCGCGATCCCCGCCGCCGTCTTCTGCTTCACGCCGCTCCGCCAGAGCTGCCGCGGTCTGCGGTCGGAAAACAGCACGGCGCGCAAAGTCTGCTCGCGCTCCTGCGAATGAAGCACGGCGGAGATTTCCGCAAACTCCTGCCCGAACAGGATCAGCTCCTGATCCCGCTTCGCGCGAAACGCCTTTCCCGTGGAGAGATAGCCGATGGCCTCTAAAAGATTCGTCTTGCCGTTGGCGTTGCCGCCGACGAGCAGATTCACGCCCGGCACAAACTGTGCCTCCGCCTCTTCATAGTTGCGGAAATTACGCAAATACAAGCGGTCAATCTGCATGCTTTACCACGTAGGTCACGCCGTCGAAGCGCACCTTGTCGCCGTTGTAGAGCTTCTTGCCGCGCATTTCGCAGATCTCGCCGTTGACTGCAACTTCGCCGTTCTGGATAAAGTTCTTCGCCATACCGCCGGACTGCGCCGCGTCGGCGAGCTTCAGAAAGCTCTCGAGCTTGATGAATTCAGTTGTAATAGTCACCGGAACGTCCTCTTTGGACACCCGCCGTACTCTGACTTTCATAGTTTTATTACCTTATTTTTGAAAATACTCCGGCCGTGTCGTTGCGCAATTTAGTGCAGTCTGACCGGCAGTACCATATACGCGAAGTCGTACTTCTTGTCGACCGGCGTGAAGATGATCGGACTCAGACCGTTCTTAAGTTCCAGCGTGACTTCTTCGCTCGGCACGGCGCGCAGCGCGTCGAGGAGATACCGGCAGTTGAAGCCGATCTCGAGCTGACCGCCGTTGCCGGCGATCGAGCAGGTGTCGTGCGCGGAGCCGATCGTATTGACCGTCTTGAAATCCGCGATATTCTCGCCGAAGGTGCAGCGCACCGGACTTTTGATCTTTTCCGACACGATCAGACTGACGCGCTCGATGGAGTTCATCAGCTCCGCGACGTTCGCGGTCAGAACGGTGGGGTTGTCGGTCGGCAGAACGCGCCGCCAATCGATGAAATCGCCCTCGAGAATGCGGCATACCAGCGTGGCGTTTCCGATCTCAAAGAGAATATGCTTGTCGCCGCGGGTGAAGATCGCGGGCTCGTCGCAGTCCGTCAAAATCTTTTCGACCTCGCGCAGACCCGTCGCGGGAACGACGAACTTCTGCGTTTTACCGATGGGCTCCTCGCTGTGCCACGTCCGGCGCGCCAGACGGAAGCTGTCCACGGCGACCATGGTGATGCCGTCGTCCGCGACCTCGATCAGACAGCCGGTGTGGATTGGACGCGCCTGATTCTCGGAAACGGAGAAGATCGTGCCGCCGATCATCTCGCGCAGCTTTGACTGCGGAATGGCGACGCCCTGCGCCGCATTGACGTCGGGCAGCTCGGGGTAGTCCTCCGCGTCCATTGCGGTGATCCGGAAGGAGGAGACGCCGCCGCGGATGGAGACCTGCAGCTTGTCGTCGACCTCGACCGTCACTTCCTCATCCGGCAGTTTGCGGATAATGTCGAAGAACAGACGCGCCGGCATAACGCAGACGCCCGCTTCCTTCACGTCAGCGTCGACCTTGACGGTAATGCCGGTTTCCAGATTGAAGCCGGTAAGCTGAACGCCGACGCCCGCGCGCAGCAGAATGCCCTCCAGGCAGGGGATCGTGCTCTTCGGAGATACCGTTCTTCCGGCGACGGAGATCGCGGAGACCAGCAGAGCTTTTTCACAGGTGAATTTCATAATTGCAGCCTCTTTTCTCTTTCTGAATAGATAGGTAGGATATTCTTGTCAGTAGTGTCAGTAGTGGAAATTTATGTGCAAAACCGGAAAATCGCTTACAGCCGCAAGGCTTTGCAATGCACAGCCGATTGTGTATTGCTAATAAGGTTATGCACAGGCGTTTTGAAAATTAAACCGAAAACCGGTTATGCACAGGTTTTCTTTGCACATTACACGGGCAGTGTGCATATTTTTTTACAGCCGCGCGTTGATATTTGCGGTGATCTCTCTCACGTTGTCCTGCAGGCCGCTGGAGGTATTGCTGAGATCCTCTTCCACGCGGCGGATCGAGTACAGAACGGTGGTATGATTCTTGCCGAATTCCTTGGCGATATCCTCCAGGGAAAGATTCGTCATCTTGCGGATCAGATACATGGAGATCTGCCGCGCTTCGGCGGTATTGCGGGTCTTCAGCGTGCTGCGCAGGATATTCTCCTCAATGGAATAGAAGCGGCAGACTTCGCTGATGATCAGATCGGGCGTCGGGACGGTTGCCGCCTTTCCCTTATACATGTCCTTGATCGCGCGCGAGACGCTGGCGATATCCGTCGGCATGCCGGAAAGATCGTGATAGGCCTTGATTTTCTTGACCGTACCTTCGATCTGGCGGACGTTGTTCGTGATGTTCTCGGCAATATAGTCGCACACGTCGTCCGGCAGGGTCATGCCGAGCGAGAGCGCCTTGTTCTTCGTGATCGCCCAGCGCGTCTCGTAGTCGGGCGGCTGGATATCCACGATCAGACCCCATTCGAAGCGCGTGCGCAGCCGGTCTTCCAGACGGAGCATGTCCGAGGGCACGCGGTCGGAGGTCAGAACGATCTGCCGATGGTTTTCATACAGAGTGTTGAAGGTGTGGAAGAATTCCTCCTGCGTGCTGTCCTTGCCGGCGATGAACTGGATATCGTCGATCAGGAAGAGGTCGGCGTTGCGGTATTTGTTGCGGAACTCGAAGTTTTTACCGCTGCGGACGGCTTCGAGGAATTCGTTGATGAACTGATCGCCCTTGATATAGACGATATTATACTCCGGATGCTTCTGCTGGATGCGATTGGCGATCGCGTACAGAAGATGCGTTTTGCCCAGACCGCTCTGTCCGTAGATGAACAGCGGATTATAGGCGTCGGTGCGCTCCTCCGCGACGGCGACCGCAGCGGAATAGGCATGCTGGTTGGACGAGCCGACCACGAAGGTTTCAAAGGTATACTGGGAGTTGAACTGCACGAAGGCACGCTTGCGCTGATTGAATTTGTACTGCGGCAGATCGTCGTCGTCCAATACCTCAAGCCGGATCTCCGTCTGGAACTGTTCGCGCATCGCTTCCTCGATCAGATCGCTGTAGCGATTGAGGATCACGTCCTTCCGGAAGGCGGAAGGGGTATAGATCACGAGCTTTTCCTCGTTGAGCTCCAAAACGTCGGTATCGTCAAAATAGGCAAGTCCGGCGGCAGCGGGAGAGTGCTGTTCCAGATAGGACAGGACGCGCGACCAGACATAAGCGTTGGAATACATAGCCGACTCCTTTCCATGATAATAATACGAATAAATCTTACCACAAATTGTGCAAAAATGCAATAGATACAATTAAAATATATACTTAAATTATTAATAAGACTAAAATAGAAAATAGCCAGCGGGCAGTTTCGCAGCGATCCTGCCTGCCGGAGAATTCCGCATTCCGCATGATAAATGATTGCAAGGCAGGAAAAAATATGGTATAGTGCTATCGTAAAACTGCGAAAAACAGCGAAAGAGGAATACGCATGCTTGAAATCAAACGTCTGTCCTACCGCGTGGACGGCGAAGACGGCGCCGTCGATATCCTGCGCGACGTCAGCCTCACCGTGGAGGACAAAAAGTTCGTCGTCGTTACCGGCCCGAACGGCGGCGGCAAGACCAGTCTTGCCCGCGCGGTCATGGGCATCTATCCCCCGACCGGCGGCGAGATCTTCTGGAACGGCGAGAATATCACGAACCTTTCCGTCACCGAACGCGCGCAGCGCGGCATTTCTTACGGCTTCCAGCAGCCGCCGCGCTTCAAGGGAATGAAGGTGCGCGACCTCCTGAACGTCGCTGCCGGCAAAGAAATAAGCCACGACAGCGCGTGTGATTATCTGACCAAGGTGGGTCTGTGCGCCCGCGACTATATCGACCGCGACGTGGACGCCAGTCTGTCCGGCGGCGAGGTCAAGCGCATCGAGATCGCTACGGTGCTGGCGCGCAGAAGCGAGCTCATGATCTTCGACGAGCCGGAGGCGGGCATCGACCTGTGGTCGTTCGCGCGGCTGACCGATACGTTCAAAGAGATCCACGACAAAAAAGAAGCCACGATCCTGATCATTTCCCATCAGGAACGCATCATCCGCCTTGCCGACGAGATCGTTCTCATTGCGAACGGCGCGGTCGCCGCGCGCGGCAGCGTGGAGGAAATCTATCCGAAGATCATCGCCGATACGTTCATCGGCTGCGACCGCCTGGAGGGGGATCGGAAATGCTGAACGACATTCAGAAAAATATCCTCGCCATCGTCGCCGACATGAAGGACACGGGGAACGGCGCGGTCAACATCCGCTCCGACGGGCAAAAGGCGTTCCGCCGCAACACCGAGCATATCGTCATCGAGTCCAAGACCGACAAGGACGGCATCGACATCCGCATCGCCCCGGGCACGAAGGACGAATCCGTGCATATCCCCGTCGTTCTGACCAAGGGCGGCTTCCGAGACATGGTCTATAACGACTTCTTCGTCGGCGAGGGCGCGGACGTGACGATCGTCGCCGGCTGCGGCATCCACAACTGCTCCGACTGCGACAGCCAGCACGACGGTATCCATACCTTCTACGTCGGCAAAAACGCGAAAGTCAAATATATCGAAAAGCACTACGGCGAGGGCGAGGGCGAAGGCAAGCGCATTCTGAACCCGCAGACCGTGCTCTATCTCGAAGAGGGCGCGTCGGTCACGCTGGAGACCAGCCAGATCCGCGGCGTGGACGATACGAAGCGCTATACGAAGGTCGAATGCCGCGGCGCGGGCAGCGAAGTCGTCATTCGCGAAAACCTGCTGACCCATGGCGATCAGAAGGCTATGAGCGAAATGGACGTGTTTTTGAGCGGTTTTGATTCAAAAGCGCAGGTCATTTCCCGCTCGGTCGCGCAGGACGGATCGTCGCAGATCTTCTACCCGCGCGTGTCCGGCGACAACAAGTGCTTCGGCCACGTCCAGTGCGACGCGATCATCATGGGCGGCGCGAAGGTGCGCGCGATCCCGGAGATCTCCTGCAATCACGTGGACGCCTCGCTGATCCACGAAGCCGCGATCGGCAGGATCGCGGGCGAGCAGATCATGAAGCTGATGACCCTCGGCCTGACCGCCGAACAGGCGGAGCAGAAAATACTGGAAGGCTTCTTGCGGTAATGCGGAATGCGGATTTGCCGTACAAACCGCGATATTGCGAGGAGCGAAGCGACGTGGGAGCGCAGCCGTTGGCGGCTTTGTGCCACGGTCGGGATTATTCCGTTAACAGGAGTGGAACGCCATGTTTTCCATTACGCTTTTGACCGTCGGAAAACTGAAAGAAAAGTTCTACCTCGCGGCGGTGGAGGAATACGCCAAACGGCTCGGCGCGTACTGTAAATTCCACCTCGTGGAGCTGCCGGAGACGCGCCTGCCGGACGAGCCAAACGCGGCGGAGATCGCGGCGGGCCTCAAAAAGGAAGCGGAGCTGATCGCCGCCGCCGTCCCGAAGGGCGCGTGGTTCTGCGTCCTCACACCGGAGGGGAAGGAGCTCTCCTCGGAGGCGTTGGCGGACAGGCTGCGCGTGATCAAAAACGAGGGCAGGAGCGCGGCGTGCTTTCTGATCGGTTCTTCCTTCGGCATCGACGCGGAAATCAAGCAGAAGGCGGATTTTCGCCTCTCCTTCGGCCCGATGACCTTCCCGCACCATCTGATGCGGGTCATGGCGCTCGAGCAGATCTACCGCGCGGAAACCATCCAGGCGGGTACGAAGTATCATAAATAAAAAACGGGTGCGTTTCGCACCCGAAGGACGGGAAAACGGCGGTTCTCCCGTCCGCTGACAAGAAAAAACAGGGTTGCTTTGCAGCATGCACCTGGTAAGATGAAAGTAGACACTAAAAAAGTGCCTACTTTCATTTTTTTGTTGTAGAATTAGAGAAGAGAGGAGATGAAAACATGAGCAAGAAAGGGCAAGCACACCGGAAATGGAGCAAAGAGGATAAACTGA
>JAFROD010000003.1 GCA_017429835.1 Oscillospiraceae bacterium | reverse complement strand
TCAATTTGCCGCAAGGATACATGGTCGTCCAAATGTAGTCGTATGATTTTCAGTTTATCCTCTTTGCTCCATTTCCGGTGTGCTTGCCCTTTCTTGCTCATGTTTTCATCTCCTCTCTTCTCTAATTCTACAACAAAAAATGAAAGTAGGCACTTTTTTAGTGTCTACTTTCATCTTACCAGGTGCAACGCTTTTTCGCGTACCCCGTTTTTTAGTTGTCAGTTGCCGACAGGCGCAACGCCTTCCGCGTCCCCCGTCCGCTAAGAACGAACAACTGCTCACGGCGTCACCGTGCAATGCTGCTCGAGCACCTTCGCGTTGCTGTTCGGGTCGGTCACGACGAGGTCGAACTCGATCCGCGAGACCGTAAAGATCTCCATGCGCTCGAATTCGCTCGAATCCCAACTGATCTGGTCGTAGCTTCTCTTGCCCGCGTCCAGCGTATGCACCCAGTAGGTGCTGCAGCTCTGCCCGTTGATCTTCTCGTTCTTGACGGCGTATTCCAGCGGCGCATTCGAGCGGTTTTCCATATAGATGTTGAGCGTGTAGCCCCGCTCGCCGTCCGGGTCGCAGCCCGTCGCCGCAAACAGCAGCTCCGTCGCGTCCGCCAGGATCGTATCGTTCGCGCCCGGCGCAAAATCCGTCCGCTGATACGCCGCTTCGCCGTTGGGGTAGACCGTGCACTTCTCAAAGGCGAGCAGGTTCGTCGCGTTGGTGCGCGGGAAGACCGACAGCGTGAAGTCCACGCGGTCTGCGCTCCGGATACCGCGGTCGGCAAAGGTCGAGGTAAACCACGACACCTCGGAGGTCGTCGTCTGCGCCGCAGGCACTTTTTCCGCCCAGCAGGGGTCAGCCTCGCATTCGTTGACGTAGACGTTATCCAGTGAGAAAACCAGCTCGCTGCCCGTCTTATTCGTCAGGCTGACCGTCCAGCAGTAGTCGCCCGCCGCGTTTTTTCCGACGCTTTCCAGCGTCAGCGCGCACGACTCGTTGGAAAACAGCTCGAGCTGCGAATTGCCTTCCCTCGCGTCAACGGGTACCGTCGCGTTCGAACCCTCATTGTCCTCCGCATCGCCCGCGCCGCAGGCGCAGAGCGTCAGCGCGACGATCAGAAGCATCAGAATCAACCATCTTTTTTTCATTCGGAACTCTCCTTTACTCCGCGGGTTGGCAGTAGGGACACGGCCGATACCCCCAGGAAATCGCCGTGCTCACAGAGAAAACCAGAAAACCGGTCTTATCGAAATGCGTGCAGTCGCCGGTGTGATAGAGGTAGGTGCCGTCGTTCGGCAGGAAGGCGACGTTGGCGTTGATGAAGTTCAGCTTCTGCTGCAGCTTGGACTTGTCCGTTTCCAGTCCGGCGGCCTTCTCTTCCAGTTCGTCGTATTCCATATCCCGTGAAGCGAGCTGCTCCTCCAGCGCCGCCGTCTGTTCCTCCAGCGCCGTCGCCTGCCCCTCCAGCACGGCGGTCTTGTCCTCCAGCGAGACGACCTGCTTCTCCAGCCCGGTCACCTGCTCTGCGAGCGCAGCGTTGTCGTTTTTCCCGTCGAGCCAGAGCGTTCCGAGATACGTCGCGCCGGCAAGCAGCAGCAGGCACAGCACGGTCAGGATCGCGATCGCGCCCCTGCCGCGGGGCTTATCCTCCTCGGGCTTGTGCTCCGCCTTTTTCGCCGTCTTGGTCTGCGCCGGACGCGGCGGCTGCGCCTTGCGCGTCGGCAGGATAATCTGTGTATTCAGATAAGCGGACTCCTGTAACGGCTCGCCGACCGTTTTTTTACAATTTTCGCAGAACAGCGCGTTCTCCGCGATCTGCGTGCCGCATCGCAGGCAATTCATCCGCCCATCTCCTTTCGTGCGTTCTATTTGATATTGTACACCATTTTCCCGGCGGTGTAAAGCGAAAAATCAGGGGCGGCATTCGCCGCCCCGTTCCGGTTGCCTTTTACTGTTCCTTCTGCTGTTTCTTCTCTTCTTTTTCCGCTCTTTTGCCGTTCCTGCGGACGATCAGCAGACCGATCGCGGCCGCGAAGCAGACCGCGGTGAGGACGATCACCAGAAGCCAGTTGACCTCTTTCAGTCCCGCGCTGCTAAACGCGCCGGTGTCCGCATCCTGCAGCTTGCTGAAAATCTGCACGACGTCAAAGGACAGGGCGAAGGAGATCAGCGCGAGCGCCGACATCAAAAGGCCGGAAGAAACGCTGCTCTTCTCCTCCCGCGGCATGGGGCGCAGGCTGTCCGCGCGGAAGTCCAGCGCATTGCCGAGGAAGATCGCCGCCACCACGAGGATCAGCATTTCCGGCAGCATGTAGGTCGCGTTGTAGCTCAGGGAGTAAAGCAGGCCGGCCTTGGTCAGACTGAACTGCGCCCAGACCGTCCAGCCCGCCGCAACGTGGCAGGCGTACCGCAGGACTGCCACCAGCACCGAACCGAACGCCAGCGCCGTCGCCTGCCGCTTGCAGACCTTGCGGAAGATGCCGCCGAGTCCCAGCACGGCGAAAGCGAGCAGATAATCTGCGAGGATCAGCGTCGCAACGGAGGCAAAGTCCTTCACCGGCAGATAGCCGATGTTCTCACTGCCCAGTGCGAGCTGCACCGCGCCGTAGGCGAGGCCGCTCAGCACGCCCCAGCCCAGACCGTGCCGGTAGGCGAGGATCACCAGCGGCAGCATGGACGCCAGCGTCACCGAGCCGCCGTAGGGCATGTCCAGCAGCTTCGCCATGCTGAGGAGCGTGGCGATCGCGATCATCATCGCGCTCTCCGTCAGGCGGGCAATGTTCAGCTTCTTCCTTTTTTGCTCCGTGTTCTTGCTTTTCTGTTCCATGATTTCCCTCCAATCAAAAATACCGACGGTCAAGCCGTCGGTATCGGAAAAACGCATCCTTTCCCTACGACGGCATGATCCGTATCAGGTTCGCGGGTCAGGGCGTCCTTCGCCCAATCTCAGCCGGAAGCATCCGGCCCCCCGAAGAAGTACATTTATACTATAGCCGCGGAAAAAGCGTTTGTCAAGGGCTCTCCGGCGTGATATACTGGTGTTGTGAGATCAGCGCGAGCTTTTCCGCGCGGGAAAGCCGCTTGATCGCGTACTCGCGCTTCAGCGCCTCCGGTCTGTCCGCGCAGTCCTCGCGGTAGACCGGCTCCAACGGCTCCCTGCCGCGCGTGTATTTCGCGCCCTTACCGCTGCGGTGCTGCGCCAGACGGCGAGGAAAATCGTCCGTCATGCCGGTGTAGAGCGTGCCGTCGCCGCAGCGCAGAATGTAAACGCACCACTGTTTCATTTTTCCACGTCGATCGCGCAGCGTTCCGTGCGGATCTCCTTGCAGATCGCCGCGACCTTCAAGTGGCGCGGATCGTTCTTGTATTTCTCCACGTCTTCGAGCGTGTCGAATTCGGCGATCAGCGCCGCGTCGTACGCGCTGTTTTCGACCGCTGACCTGCGCACCGACATGGCGCGGATGCAGTCGATCTGCCCCTCCAGCGCCGCAAGTCCCGTCAGGAATTCTTCTGCCTGCGCCTCCGTGCCCGCGCGGAATTTCCACATTACGACGTGCTGTATCATAGTATCTCCTCCTGTGTTCTCGCAGCGCCGTTTCGTCCGCGGCGTTTGCTCCCGGTGCGCCGGAACAAAACGCTTCGCGCAGCGTCATATAACGGGCGGCGGGTGATTATCTTTACGATACCGACTTTCCGGCGGAAAGTCAACACAGTTTCTTTACATTTTCCACATCTTTTGTTTGTATTTTCAAATTAAAATGCAAGTACCGATCCCATTCCAAGGAGGTCTTCTTATGAAATTCCGTACCATGCTCACCATGCTGCTGGCGGCGGCGATGCTCTTCGCTCTTGCCGCCTGCGCAAAGAACGGGACGCCCGCTGCAAGCGACGCGCCGACTGCGGCGACGGAAGCGGTCGAGGGCGATATCGTCGAGCTGACGCTCACGGAAGGCGGCGTCGTCTGCGAAAGCGACGCGGTCTACGCCGCGAACGACGTCATTTATTATGAGGCAGGTCACGACGAGACCTACGGCGCAGGTACCGCCGCCGACGCGCATACGGCGGAGGAAGCCGCCGAGCACACCGTCGTGCACATCACCGCGCCCGGCACGTACCACGTCACGGGCAAATTGAAGGGGCAGCTTTTCGTCGATCTCGGCGAGGACGCGAAGAAGGACGAAAACGCCCGCGTCACCCTGCTTCTGGACGGCGCGGAGATCAACTGCACCGTCGCGCCCGCCGTCCTGTTCTACCGCGTCTACGAGTGCGCGGACAAAGAGACCTTCACCCTGACGCCCGACCTGTCGAACGCAGGCGCCGTGGTCGTCCTGCAGGGCGAGAACAACGTCGCCGGCTCCCACGTCGCGAAGATCTACAAGGAAGGTACGACCGACAAGCTCTATAAGTTCGACGGCGCGTTCTATTCCAAAACGTCGCTGCGCATCGAGGGCGACGGCGTGCTGAACGTCACCGCCGACAACGAGGGTCTGGACACCGAGCTGCACCTGCAGATCGACGGCGGCGAGATCAATATTTACTCGCAGGACGACGGCGTCAACACAAACGAGGACGGCGTTTCCGTCACCACGATCAACGGCGGCAGAATCAATATTTCCGGCGGCAACGGCTCTGAGGGCGACGGCATCGACTCCAACGGCGCGATCGTCGTCAACGGCGGCTCGCTCTATGCCAGCGCGAATCCGCAGACCGGCGACGGCGGCATCGACGCCGATCTCGGCATCTATCTCAACGGCGGCACGGTGATCGCCACCGGCTCGCGCAACGACGAGATCTCTTCCGAGTCCAAGCAGGTTTTGATGGATCTGACCTTCGCGGGCACCGTGAAAAAGGGCGCGGCGCTTGCGCTCTTCGACGGCGACGTTCAGGTTTTCGGCTTTACCGCGACGCGTGAATTTTCTGCGCTCGTGATCTCCGTGCCCGCGCTGCGGCGCGACGTGCCCTACACGCTGACCGTGGACGACGCCATCCAGCAGCACGGCGGCAAGGGCGCGCCGCTCGGACCCGTTCAGCCCGCCAACCCCGGTGCTCCCGGCAGCGGAACGCTCCCCGATCCCACGGACGGGCAGCCGCCGCAGGCGCCCCAAAACGGCGGGCCGGGCAGCCAGCCTCCCGCGCCGCCCTCCGACGGCAACGAGCTGCCCATCGTGGGCGTCGAGCTGCCGCCCGAGCCCTTCACGCCCTCCGACCTCACGCCGCCCTCCGGCGACCGTCCCGAGCCGCCCTCCGGCGACGTACCGGGCATGCCCGCCGGAACGGAAGAGGTCTCCGCGACCTTTACCGTGACCGCCGACAATCACACCTTCCGGAACGTGACTGCGGCAAATGACGGTTGAAATCCACGCAGGAATGTGCTATGATGGCACAAAACGATAAAAGGAGATTACCATGAACCTGAAAAAGCTTACCGCGCTGCTGCTTGCCGCTCTCCTGCTGTTCGGCACGCTGACCGCCTGCGGGAACGGCAATGAACCTTCGACCCCCTCGGAGTCCGCTGCGACCGACGCGAGCGGCGCGACCGAAGCGACCGAGGCGACCGAGGCGACCGAGGCGACCGACCCGACTGATCCGACCGACGCAGAGGAAGACGAGCTCGGCGTGACCACCCTGAGCAACTACGCCATCCTCGAAGCGACGCCCCACGACGAAAACATGTCCGCCGCGATCGCGTTCGACGCAGACGGCAACCCCGTGATGACGAACGCCATGCTGCAATTCCCCTACTGGCTGCAGTTCTTCAATTTCATGAACCAGTACGGCATGTATGCCGAATACTTCGGACTGGATTCCTCCATGCCGCTGGCGGAGCAGTTGTCCATGACGCAGGGCCGCACCTGGGAGCAGTACTTCCTCGAGGAGGCGGCGCGCGACTTCCTGCAGCAGTACGCGCTTTACCGCGCGGCGCTTGACAACGGTCACGTCCTGTCCGAAGAGGAGCAGACGGTGCTGGACGACATCACGGACCCCAACGGCAGCATTGCCACCGGCGCGGCTGAGGCCGGCTTTGACAGCGCGGAGGCGTATTTGCAGGACAATTTCGGCCCCGGCGTCGACCTGCAGGATTATTACGACTACGTGAACGTCTATCTCACCGCCAACTCCTACTATACGGCGATCATGGCGCCGCTGGAGGAGGCATTCGAGGCTGACGGCGAGACGGCGCTGCGCGCGTTCTATGACGAGCACGCGGAATACTTCGCAACGACCCCGATCCGGATGGTCAACAACGTCAGCGTGCGCCACATCCTGATCTCGCCCGAACAGGACGAGACCACCGGCGCAATCTCCGACGAAGCATGGGCTGCCGCGGAACGCACTGCAAACGAGCTTCTGGCGCAGTGGCAGCAGAATCCCACCGAGGACAATTTCGCCGCCCTTGCCAACGACAACTCCTCTGATCCCGGCTCCAACACCACCGGCGGTCTGTATGAGGACTTTGACTCGTCCACCATGGTCGCGGAATTCACGGACTGGTCGTTCGACCCCGCCCGCGTCTACGGCGACACCGGCATCGTCAAAACGACCTACGGCTACCACATCATGTTCTTCATCGGTCAGACCGAGACGAAGGGCTGGGTCGAGGCCGTCCACTCGAAAATGCCGGACGCGATCCTCTTTGAGCTCTGCGACGCATACCCTGTCACGTTCGACTTCACGCGCGTGCGTATCTTTGACCTTGTCACGCTGATGGCAAACGAGGACGCCGAAGCCGCGTCGGAGGAAACGCCCGCACCGTAATCACCGCGCAAAAAACGAGGCTGAAATCAGCCTCGTTTTCAGACTGTCAAAAAAGTCCGGAACCGTCAAAATCAGTTAATCATTTTTGCAAAAATGCGTTTAAGACAGAATATTTCAAAACCTGGAGTTTTCCGGACTATTTCGTTTGGAAAGCGCTTGCTTCGCAAGGATTTTGACTTACTGCGCAACTTGCACTCTACCGTATCTATATACGCCTACGAGTGCAAGTTACTTGTCTTCCGAACTTTTTGACAGCCTGCCAGCGTGTCGAAAAAAAGTTTTTCGACACGCTCCAAAACGAGGCTGAAATCAGCCTCGTTTTTTTATTCGATTTCGCCGGTGAAAACGAGCGCCGCTTCGCCGGTCAGGTCGATCCCGAGCGGCGTGCCGGATATGACGTCGACCTCCAGCGTGCCGCCGTCGTTAAGGAGTTTCGTTCTCCTGCCGCTGATCAGGCCGCGCAGGGTCAGCGCGGCAGCCGTCGCGCCGTTGCCCGTGCCGCAGGCGAGGGTGAAGTCCTCCACGCCGCGCTCGTAGGTCATAAGGCGCAGCTCGTTTTCGCCAGTCTGCTCGCATAGATTGACGTTCGCGCCGCGCGGGAACTCCGGCGCAAAGCGGACAGATCGTGCAAGCTGTTTTAACGTCTCGCGGTCCTGCGAAAGATCGGTCAGAACGACCGCGTGAGGGATGCCCGGCTCGCCCAGCTCCAGATAGTCGCAGGTCACGCCCGCGGCAACGGTCTGCAGGCGCACGTTCCGCGGCGGATTGAGCCGCACGCGGTAGCGGTTTTCACCCACGCGCGCGCCGGTTACCAGACCGGCGGGCGTCTCGATGCGCTGTTCCGCTCCTGACAGTCCGAAGTCATGACAGAATTTGCTGATGCATCGCGCGCCGTTGCCGCACATCTCGGCGGTCGAGCCGTCGTTGTTGTAAAAGAGCATTTTGCAGTCGCCGCCGCGCGCCGGCGGCAGGACGAGCATCATACCGTCCGCGCCGATCCCGAAATGCCGGTCGCAGAGACGCTTTGCCAGCGCAGGCGCGTCTTCGACCGTCTGCGCGCGGCAGTCGAGCAAGATAAAGTCATTCCCCGCCCCGCAGTATTTGTAGAATTTCATTGAATCCACCTCCGTGGATAGGTTTACATAATTTAATTATGGTAAACCGCCCGCATTCCGCATTATTTCCACCGTTCCACCTTGCCCAGCACGTACGCCTGCATCGCCTCGCGGTCGATGACGTCGGTGTGGCGCACCGGCTTTTCGCGCAAGGTCGCAAGCCCCTGCGGGACGGGCACGCCGGTCATTTCGTACAGGCGATCCATGACCGCAAACTCGTCCCCGCTCGCGTCGCCGCCGATGGCGGACAGCACCGCCGCAGGGAATTTATAGGGCGACGCCGTGGACAGGACGACCACGGGCTTATCGCTCTCGTATCCTTCGGCGACCTTCCACGCGACCGCCGTGTGCGTATCCATCAGGTAGCCGTGCGCGTTCCAGACGCGCTCGATCGCCTTCTTCGTTTCCTCGTCGTCGCAGCAGCCGAAGCCGAACTCCGCGTGCAGCTTTTCGAGCATCGCGCCGGAGACGGTGTACGTTCCCTTCTCATTCAGGTCGCGCATGTAGCCCGCGACCTCGTTCTCGTCCTCGCAGAGCAGGAACAGCAGGCGCTCCAGATTGCTCGAAACGAGAATGTCCATCGACGGCGAGAGGGTCTTGTAGAACGGTCTGCGGCGGTCGTAGACGCCGGTGCGCAGGAAGTCCGTCAGCACGTCGTTGCGGTTGGAGGCGCAGACCAGTCTGCCGACCGGCAGCCCCATTTTCTTGGCAAGATACCCCGCCAGAATGTCGCCGAAGTTGCCCGTCGGCACGACGTAGTCCACCCTGTCGCCGAGGGCGATCCGCCCGCTGCGCAGGAGGTCGGCGTACGCCTTGAAATAGTAGACGACCTGCGGGGCAAGTCTGCCGATATTGATCGAATTCGCGGACGAGAGCCGCACGCCGCAGCCTGCCGGCAGTCCGGCGGCGAAGATTCTCTTCACGCCGGTCTGCGTGTCGTCAAAATTGCCGCGCACCGCGCAGACGCAGACGTTTTCGCCCTCCTGCGTGACCATCTGCGCCTTCTGCACCTTGGAAACGCCCGCGTCGGGGTAGAAAACGATGATCTTCGTGCCGGGTACGTCGCGGAATCCCGCCAGCGCCGCCTTGCCGGTATCGCCGGAGGTCGCCGTGAGGATCAGGATCTCGTCCTTCACGCCCTCCTGCGCCCGCGCCGCCGTGATGAGCTGCGGGAGCATCGACAGGGCGACGTCCTTGAACGCGGAGGTCGGGCCGCGGAAGAGCTCCAGAACGTAGCGGTCGCCGACCTTGACCAGCGGCGTCAGCTCGTCGGTCTCGAATTTGCCCGTATAGGCGCGGCGCACCAGCGCGGGCATATCGTCGAAATCGGGCAGCAGCGCGCCGAGAATGGCCTCCGCCATACCGAACGTATCCTTTTCCAGCGTGCCGCGCCAGTCGAAACCGCCGTAGTCCTTCGTGACGAACAGACCGCCGTCGTCGGCAAGTCCCTTTAAGACCGCCGCCGTCGCGCTCGCGGTAATCTTCGCGTTTCTCGTGCTCTGATAGTTCATAATTCCCTCCGCGCGCCGTAAAGCTGCGCGCAATCCCGAATTTTTTGGTGATTTTTCTGCTTGCGTTTTTCTGCTCTATATGATATACTGTTTTTCAAGAAAATGCAAGTGTTTTTCTCCCGTGGACACTTGCTCTTGAAAGAGGGCATTCGGAATGGGTAAGAACGGCAAAATGAGGATCGCTCTGCTGGGTCTCGGCACGGTCGGTTACGGCGTTTACGACTTTATCCGCCGCCGCGACGACATGGAGATCGCCTGCGCGATGAGCCTGGTCGTGCCGGACGGCGTGACCTGTCCGATCGTGAAGGACATTGAGGAGATCTATGCGGACGAGACGATCGACACCGTGGTAGAGGTCGTCGGCGGTCTGCATCCGGCGTACGAATGGGTGCGCGGCGCCCTAAACGCGGGCAAGCACGTCATCACCGCGAACAAGCTGCTGATCGCGAAGCATTACGCCGAACTGGTCTCGCTTGCGATCGAGAAGGGCGTTGCCCTGCGCTGCACCGCAGCGGCGGGCGGCGGCATTCCGTGGCTGACCAGTCTGAAGCGCTGCGCCGATCAGGAGCCGGTCATCCGCATCAGCGGCATCATGAACGGCACGACCAACTTCATTCTCGACACCATGCACCGCACCGGCGGCAGCTTCGACGCCGCGCTCGCGGAAGCCCAGCGGCTCGGCTACGCCGAGGCGAATCCCGCGGACGACCTGAACGGCGCGGATATCCGCCGCAAGCTCGTGATCTCCGCCAACATCGGCTACGGCTGCGTGCTGGACGAGGACGAGGTCGCGGTCGAGGGCATCGAACACATCACCGACGCCGACATCGCGGTTTTCCGCCGCATGGGGCGCGTGTGCAAGCTGATCGCCGCCTCGCGCAAGCTGGACAGCGGCATCGCCGCCTACATCGAGCCCGCGCTCACCCTCCCGTCCATGCCCGAGTCCGCGATCCCGACGAACTATAATCTGATCTCTCTGACCGGAAAGCACATCGGCAAACAGAGCTTCTACGGGCAGGGCGCAGGCCGCTACCCCACCGCATATAATGTCCTGCAGGACTGCGTCGACGTGCAGGGCGGCGTCCGCGGCTTCTACACCGAGCAGCTCACGCCCGCGCACGTGGACAATTCCTCCATCATCCGCGCCTACTACGTCCGCACCGACGGCGTTGACAAGTGGCTGCAGAGCAGGGTGGATAAGATCCTCGACTGCGGCATCATCACGAAACCCGTCTCCGTGCCCGAGATCCACCGCTGGGCAAAGGAGCGCAGAAAAACCGATCCCGACTGCTTCATCGCATCGCTGCGATAAACTATATCAAGGAGCGCATTCCATGTTGAAAGTTTTGAAATTCGGCGGCACCTCGATGGCGGACGCAAACCAGTACCGGAAGGTACGCGACATCGTCCGCGCCGATCCCGACCGCCGCGTCGTCGTCGTCTCCGCCGCCGGCAAGCGGTTCTCCGACGACAATAAGATCACCGATCTGCTCTATCTGTGCCACGCACATTTGCAGTACGGCGTTTCGTTCGACAGCATTTTCGACACGATCCGCGACCGCTATCTCGCCATCCGCGACGAGCTGGGGCTGAAGACCGACATCGAGAGCGAATTTGCCGCCCTCCGGAAAAAAATGCTTGGCGGTATCTCCCGCGAGGAGCTGGTCTCTCGCGGCGAATACTTCTCCGCCCTGCTGATGGCGGAATTCCTCGGCTTTGATTTCATCGACGCGACGAAGTGGCTCTTCTTCCACTACGACGGCACGGTCGACCAGGAGAAGTCCTACCCGGCGCTGAAAGCCCTCGTCACCGACCGCGGCGCGGTCATTCCCGGCTTCTACGGGCTGATGCCCGACGGCAAGATCCGCACGCTGACCCGCGGCGGCTCGGACATCACGGGTGCGCTGGCGGCAGCCGCGCTGGACGCGGACGTCTACGAAAACTGGACGGACGTTTCCGGCATTCTGATGGCGGACCCGCGCATCGTCGACCACCCGAAGACGATCGAACGCGCGACCTACAGCGAGCTGCGGCAGCTTTCCTACAGCGGCGCGCAGGTGTTGCACGAGATGACGGTCTTCCCCGTCCGCGAGAAGAATATCCCGCTGAACATCCGCAACACCAACGACCCCGACCATCCCGGCACGCTGATCTCCGATGAATTCGTCGACCGGAAGAACAACCAGCGCTTCATCACCGGCATCGCGGGCAAGAAGGACTTTTCGATCGTCACGATCTCCAAAAAGGGCATGGCGGGCGCGGTCGGCACGCTGCGCGCCATCGTGGAGATTTTCGAGGACAACGCCGTGCCGATCTGCTATACCCCGACGGGCATCGACGTGATCTCCCTCGTCGTGCCGACGGAAAAGCTCACCCCGCACCTGTATACGGTCACCGGCGAGCTGCGCGCGAAGATTCACCCCGACAGCATCAAGATCGCGGACAATATCGCGATCGTCGCCGCCGTCGGCAGAAAGATGGCGTACCGCGCCGGCACCTCCGGCAAGATCTTCGCCGCCCTCGGCGAACAGGGGATCAACATTCGTATGATCTCCCAGGGGCCGGACGAACTGAATATCCTGGTCGGCGTGGACGAGAAGGACTACGCCGCCACCATCCGCGTCCTCTACGACGCATTTGTAAAGTGAGGAAGAAGCATGAAAGAATATAAGGTCGCCATTCTCGGCGCGACCGGCGCCGTCGGCAGAGAAATGATGAAGATCCTCGCGGAGCGCAGGTTCCCCGTCAAGGAGCTGCACCTGCTCGCCAGCGCGCGCAGCGCGGGCAAATTCCTGGAATGGCAGGGCAAGCCCATCGCCATCGAGGAAGCCTGCGAAGCCGCCTTCGAGGGCATGGACATCGTCCTCGGCGCGGCGGAAAACGACGTCGCAAAGAAATTCGCCCCCGCGATCGTCAAGGCGGGCGCGGTCTTCGTCGATAATTCCTCCGCCTTCCGGCTGGATCCCGACGTACCGCTGATCGTCCCGGAGATCAACCCCGGGGACGCGAAAAACCATCACGGCATCATCTCCAACCCGAACTGCTCCACGATCATCACCGTGACCGCAGTGAACGCCCTCAACGCGATCAGCCCCATCCGCACGATGATCGCCTCGACCTATCAGGCGGTGTCCGGCGCGGGCGCGGGCGGCCCTTTGGAGCTGGCGGAGGAAGTCGAAGCCCTGCGTCTCGGCAAGCCCGTCGAGCCCAAGGTCTTCTCCCACCAGATCGCCTATAACCTGATTCCGCAGATCGGCAGCGAGCAGTTCGAGGGCTACACCAGCGAGGAAATGAAGATGCAGAACGAGGGCCGCAAGATCATGCACCTGCCGGAGCTGAAAGTGTCCTGCACCTGCGTCCGCGTCCCCGTCGTCCGCAGTCATTCCATTTCCGTGCAGATGCATTTCGACCGCCCGATTTCCGTGCAGGAAGCGCGGGAGGTCATCGCAAACGCGCCGGGCTGCCGTCTCGTGGACGATCTGGCGAAAAAGGAATATCCCATGCCGCTCGAAACGTCCGATCAGGACGTCGTCTTCGTCGGCAGGATCCGCCCCGATCTGACCGACGAGAACGGTCTGTGCCTGTGGTGCTGCGGCGACCAGATCCGCAAGGGCGCGGCGACCAACGCCGTCCAGATCGCGGAACTGCTGATCGAAAAGGTCTGAAAATTCGAAAGTATGATAATGAAGCGCCTTACGTCTGCGCTTGCGTGGCGTCAGGCAGAGAGGTACAACTGATGAAAAAGAGACTTGTCATGATCATTTTGGCAGCCGTTTTGTGTCTGACGCTGGCAGCCTGCGCCAAAACGCCGGGAACACTTACCATCTCTTTCTCCACCAAGAACGGTGTGGAAAGCAGCGTGCTGGGAGACGGAACGATTGTCAGCGTCAAGGAAAAAACAACCGCCGTCAAGAAAAACACGATGACAGACAGCAAAACCGGCAACACCATCGTCTATGAAATCACGGATATCAGTTGCGAGCTGACCGCAATGAAAAGCGGGGAAACGACCCTGACGATCACCTATACGGACTATAAGACCGAAGAGCAGAAAGTTGACGTTTACACGATCGTGGTAGACGAAGACTTGAATGTCACGGCGACAAAATAGCGCCTTTTCGGCGCGCAAAAACACCTCGTATCCAAACAAGGATACGAGGTGTTTTTTGCAATCCTGCGGGTTTCTGTCCCCCGTCGTGTCATTCGCGGCAATGCCACGCGAGGGAATCTGACCGTCGCAGGTATGGCGCGTGCAGCGTATAACGATGAAGCGCCCAAAGACATAGCGCAAACTTTGAACTGAGGGGGGCGTGCTATGTTAATTTAGTTTACATAATATTATTATGGTAAACCATCCGTATCCCGCATTCTCACCCGCCGCGGGCGAGCAGGGCTTCAAACCGCGCGATCTGCTCCGGCGTCATCTCCCGATCCTCATAGAGCTGTGGCGCGTTCTCCGCGTTCTTGACCGTGAAACGCGCCGCGCGGTCGGCGATGCCCTCCACTAAGCCGAGCGCGTCTGACATATCGCCCTTATGATCGCCCTCGCGGAACGTGCATCCGCCCTCCGACGTCCTGACATAAACGGAGAAATCACAATAAGACTTGCCGTGAAAGACGCGAAATATATTCAGCTCCGCCGATTCGAAGGGCTCCGTTTCTTCCTCCGTCAGCACGTTGAACATATTATAATGCCGCAGGCGGAAGTCCTCCGTCAGCGTCGTGCGGGTAAAGACGCTCGGAAAAGCGAGTATCAGGCAGAGCGCCAGTCCGGCGCTCCACGCCGCAAGACGTTTGCAAAAAACCGATTTCTGCCGCTCCGTTTTCGGGTGCCTGTTTTTGGAAAAGAGCGGCTCCTCGCCCCATGCGTATTTCGCCTCTTTATCGCCGAAGATGGCGACCTTGCCGTTTTTCTTGAACAGGAAAAACAGAAAGCCGCTCAAAAACAAAAACACGAGCAGCGGTATGACAAGAAACAGGGACGTGGGGATCGCAACGGCTGCCGTTTCCGGCTCGGAGAAGGCGATCCACCGGCGAAGGAAGATCAGAAAAAACGCCAGCGCAAGCGGAACTGCAAAAGACAATGCGATACAGAAGTTATAGATCGCCTTGTCGAGCTTGGTCAGCGGCGGCGCGGAATTGTGCTTCTTTTTGTAGTGTTTTCGTTTCATATCGTCGAAGAATCAATTGTTTGGTTTACATAATAAAATTATGGTTAACTTATTACCGCTCGTAGAGCTTCGTCATGCGGGCGATCTTCTTTGCCAGCGCGGGCGTCAGCATGCTTTCATCGACGCGCCACGTCCAGTTGGTGCCGTCGCAAGTGCCAGGCTCGTTCATGCGGCCCTCGGCGCCGAGCTCCAGATAGTCCTGCATCTGCGCGATGAAGGTATCCGCGATGCTCCGCATGCCGGCGCGCAGGATCGCCCAGTGCAGATCCTTTCGGTCGGAGATGCCGAGGTACTCGCAGGCATATTCGATCACGTCGTCACCCTGTCCCGCAAACCACTGCGCCAGCGTTTCGTTGTCGTGCGTGCCGCTGTAGCAGATACAGTTTCTCTCCAGTCGGTGCGGCAGATAGTTGCTCGGCTCGTGCGGGTCGAAGGCGAATTCCAGGATCTTCATGCCCGGATAGCCGGACAGCTCCAGCAGGGCGATGACCTCGGGCGTGAGGAAGCCCAGATCCTCCGCGATCAGCTTGAGCTCGGGGAATTCGCGGTGCAGCATGCGGACGAAGTCGTCCGCCGGGCCCTTGATCCACTCGCCGTTTCGCGCCGTTTCGTCGCCGTAGGGGACGCTCCAGTAGCTCTCCAAGCCGCGGAAATGGTCGATCCGTACCACGTCGAACAGCGCAGCCGCCGTGCGGATACGGTCTCTCCACCAGCGGTAGCCGTCTTCGCGCATCCTGTCCCAGTCGTAGAGCGGATTGCCCCAGAGCTGGCCGTCCTCGGAGAAACAGTCGGGCGGACAGCCCGCGACCGCCGTGGGCGTCCCGTCCTCATCGAGCTGGAACAGCTCGGGATTTGCCCACACGTCGCAGGAGTCGTAGAGCGCGTAGATCGGCAGGTCGCCGATGATCTCCATGCCCAGCGATCTTACGTACTCGTGCAGGGCGTTCCACTGCCGGAAGAAGAGGAACTGCACGAAAATTAAGAAATTCATATCCTCCGCGAGCGCGGTCGCGTAGGTCTGCACCGCGCAGGGTCTGCGCAGGCGGATCTCCTCCGGCCACGTATCCCACGGTTCCATGTTTCGGCTGCGCTTGATCGCCATGAACAGCGCGTAATCGTCGACCCACGGCTGCGCGCGGCGGAATTCGTCGATCTGGCGCGCATAGCGGTCGGCGCCGCGCTCGAACGCCTTATGCAGCAGCGCAAGGCGCGTCGCGTACTGGAAGCCGTAGTCCACCCGCTCGCCGCGCACGGCGTTCGCCACCTCCGCCGCCTCCTGCGGCAGGAGCAGTCCGTCCTCCACCAGAAGGTCGGGGTCGACAAAATACGGGTTTCCCGCGTGGGTGCTGCACGACTGATACGGGCTGTCACCGTAGCCGGTCGGCCCGAGCGGCAGGATCTGCCAGTAGTGCTGCCCCGCCTCGTGCAGGAAGTCCGCGAAGCGGTACGCGCCCTTTCCCAGCGTGCCGATGCCGTACGGCGACGGCAGGGACGAAATATGCATCAGAATACCGGAGGCTCTCATATTTCCACTCTTTTCTGTATTGTGCTTTTTGACTATTATATATCATTTTTCGCGGAATTGCTACCATAAAAACCGGGCGCCCAACGGGCGCCCAAAGAACCTCCCCTTTGCGGGGAATGCCGTCTTCTCCTTGAGGGGAAGGCCTTATGGTTTTTTCCACGTCTTTACCGGCGGATTTTCGCGCAGGTCGCGGAAGAATTCCTGCAAAACCGCGCCGCACTCTTCCTCCAGTACGCCGCGCGTGACGGCGGGCCGGTGATTGTAGGGCAGGGCGAACAGATCGGTCAGCGTGCCGCAGGAGCCCGCCTTGCTGTCGGGCGCGCCGTAGACCAGCCGCGCAATGCGCGCGTTGATGATCGCGCCGGCGCACATCGGGCAGGGCTCCAGGGTGACGTACATCGTACACTGCCACAGCCGCCAGCCGCCGAGCGTCCTGCACGCCTCGTCGATCGCCTCCAGCTCCGCGTGATACAGCGCGTTCTTCCCGCGCTCCCGGCGATTTCTGCCGCGTCCGACGATCTTTTCGCCGTCCGTGATCACGCAGCCGACCGGAACCTCCCGCTCCGCTGCAGCTTCCCGCGCCAGAAGCAGCGCTTCCCGCATGTATTCCTCGTCCGTCATGGCGTTCCCTCCCCCGGTTTTCTCCATGATAGCCGATTTTTCGCCGTCCGTCAACTCCCCGGCGCACAGAATCGTGTTCAGAAGAAGGGCGGCGTCCGCCCGCGGGAGCGGATTGCCGTCCTGCGCGCGCAGCGGTCTGCGAAACCGCTCGGTCAGCGCGTGAAGCTGCGGCGCGTCGGCAGCCTTGGCTCTGCCGGTCAGCAGGAAATCCGTCGAAACGCCGAACAGCCGCGCCATCTCGACCAGCAGCGCGGTGGACGGAACGCGCCGCTCCTGCTCGTACATGCCCACCGCGCTCGGGCTGACCCGCAAAGCAGCCGCCAGCGCGCGCTGTGACAGCCCCGCCTGCCGCCGCAGCAGGGCGATTCTCGCGCCGAGCATCCGCATCTCTCCCTTCGTTTTATTCACCGTACCATCTGCGCCCTGCGCAATTTGTAATTATTTGACGGCGCGAAAAAAAACTTGACATTACACGTTCCGTGTAGTACACTCTTCGTGTAGGAATTGGAAATAATTGGAAATTATATATTGCAAATTTCTTCGGTGTTTTCATTCTTAGTCTCCTTAGTATGGTTTTTGCGGTCGTGAATTGTCTCGCTTGGATAAGCTGTATCACGAAGCTGACAAACAGAAGCTTCGCGGAAAATCCAACGGGAGGTGAATCCGGTTGACCAGGTCAAAAACCGTGTGCTGGTGCGATATCTGCGGTGAAGAGCTGGACGTCGGCGACGTCTGCTACCGTCTGAACGGACTGTGCGTCTGTTCCGACTGCCTGCTCGATTACGCGCGCGACTATTTCCGGACGGCTCTGGAAGTGATCGTATGAAGCTCTCCGAGCTATCCGAGGGCTACCGTCAGGCAGCGATTCCCCTGCGCGAAAAGCTGCGGCTTCTGCGTCTGGCGCTGAAGACCGCGGACGATCCGCAGCGGCGCGCCGCCCTGCGGCACGAGATCGCGCTCCTGGCGGGGATATTGACGCAGTGCCGCGAGCTGGCGGAGCTGACAGCGCACTATTATGAAAGGGGCTTTTGGCGCAATGATAACTATACCCTCTGATTATTCCGATATCCGGCTGCCGCGGCAGGTACAGCTTCGCAGGATGGAGCGCGTGATCCGCGACGAACTGACGGATTTGCAGCGCGAGGTGCTGCTGGCGATCTACTACTGCGGCAAAACGCAGGCGCAGGTCGCAAAAGATCGCGGCGTGAGCCGCTCTACGGTCTGCCGCACCCTGCACCGCGCGGAAGCGCGGCTGCGGCGGTTTCTGCGCTACTGAAATACATAAAAAACGCCCTTCCGACCAAACTACGTCGGGAGGGTGATTTTCTATGGAAAAGCCGAAACAGCCGGAGCGGCACTCCGAGCTGCACGACCCGAAGCTGCCGGCGGTCAACGGCGGCGCCTGCGGCAACCGCGCCGAAAGCCGCGTCCGGAAGAGCGCGGAGTGCGAATAAAGATCGAGGCGCACGCCGTGCGCCTCGATTCCGCATTACTGAAACGTCCACAGCGTGCCGTTTTCGAGCAAAACGGTCACGACGCCGTGCATGGAATGCCCGGTATCGGCGTCGTAGGTGATCGTCGCCGTGTCGCCGTTCGACAGCTCGGCTTCAAAAACGTAGCGCGGCCCTTCCGTATGGGAATACGACCACGTCAGCCACCACGAGCCGTCCGGGCAGTACAGATGTCCGGTCAGATCGCTGTAGAGCGACAGCGTATAGCTCGAGCCGTAGCAGTAGGTCACCTTGCCGTCCTGCGTGGAGGCGTACAGCTTGCGGTAGCCCGCCGCTTCCTTCTCCTGCGGCTGCAGCGGCGGCAGGACGCGCACGTAGCAGAGATCCTTGCAACCGCTGTCCGCCAACGCCGTGATGACGCAGTCGCCCTCGGCGACGGCAGTCAGCAGACCGTTTTCCACCGTGGCGATGCGCTCGTCGCTGGTCGACCAGCGCACCTTGTCGTCCGCGTCCTCCGGCGTGAGCCGGTAGGTGAGCTGAACGGTCTGCTCCGTTTTGATCAGCAGCTCGTTCTGCGTCAGGCGGATCGCCTCGGCGGGCGTTCCGCGCAGGAGCAGAAACAGTACGATCCCGATCGCAAGCGCCGCCGTACCGATCGCAATCCACTGCAGAAGGGACAACATTTTTCTCTTTTTCTTTGTCGGTTTCTTCGCAGCGCCGGAGTCTTCCGGTACGGCTTCCTTCGGCAGCGGTGCGCCGCAAACGCCGCAAAAACGCGACGACGCTGCGCATTCACTGCCGCATTGCCTGCAAATCATGGGGTTGCCTCCGTGTTATCTGATGAAGTAGATCATGTTCTGATCGTTGCCGTACAGCAGCAGATCGCCGCAGTATTTGTCGTCGGGATCCGTGAAATAACGGAACGCGCAGGTCGTGCCGTCCTCCGCCGCGACGTCGAAGCGTTCCTCGCCGTCCGCGCTTTCCGCGGTCTTCCAGGTGAAATCGGTCTCTTCGCCGTTGATGACGAGGACGGCGGTCTGATCTTCGTAAATATGGAGCACGACGTCCGCTTCGGCGACGTATTCGTCGTTGATATAGCCGCCGTCAAAGCGCCAAGTGCCGAGAATGCCGTCGTCGCTCTTGCGCAGGAAGAGGAAATACACGCCCGCCAGAACGGCAAGAGCCAGAACGCCCGCGACGATGAGAAGGACGATCTTCCGCTTGGAGGTCTTTTTCTTCGGCTGCACGGGCGGCTGGTATTCCGGCTGCACGGGCGGCTGATACGCCGGCTGCACGGGCGGCTGGTATTCCGGCTGCACGGGCGGCTGGTATTCCGGCTGCACGGGCGGCTGATACGCCGGCTGCACGGGCGGCTGATATTCCGGCTGCACGGGCGGCTGTTCGGGCATGGGCGTCAAGTTCTCAGTTTCCATGGCGCTGTCTCCTTATTCTTCCGAATGGGTGTCAAAGTAGTGATCGCCCGGGGCAAAATTGTCCTCGTAGAACGCCTCGTCCATCGCGGCCAGCATCGACATAATGACGTAGTGCTGCTCGGCGCCGTTGTCGTCCTTCATATCCGCGACCACGACGATGATCGCGCCGCCGTAGGTCTTCCCCTGATATACCGCTTCAAAAGCCACCGTGACCGCATAGGCGTCGTCGATGGCAGTCACCACGCCGAATTCTTCCCGCAGCGCAGCTTCCTGCGCGCGTTCCTCGGTGCGGCGGAGCTTCCGAAGCTCGGAGGCGTTGACCGTGCAGCTTTCAAACACAAAGTCCGTGTCGCCGAATTTCTCGGCAAACGGCTCCTGCAGCAGCGGATGCGTTTCCTCCCGGATGGCAGCCGGATCGCGCAGCAGGATCGCCTGCGCGAACTTCTCCGCCATCGTTTTATAGATTGTTTCATCCACGACGACCCGCGGGATCTCCACGTCCTCCTCGGGCTCCGTCGGGAGCTGCGCCGCCGTTTCGGTCGGCACAGGCGCGCCCTTTTCTTCCTGCGGCGCGGCAGGCGCGTCCGCTCCCTTGAACACGAACAGCCACAGCAGCGCGAACACCGCCGCGGCAAAGGCGAGGACGATCAGAACGGGAACCAACACGCCGCTCTGTTTCTGTTCGGGGACGGGGCGCTTCGCGCCCTCCTCCTGCGGCTCGCCGCAGCAGGTGCAGAAGGACAGACCCTCTTCAATTTCTTTTCCGCAATGCTGGCAAATCATATTCCGTCTCCCTCCTCAATCCTCGAAAAACGGGGCGAAGGATATCACAACCCAGTTTTCATCGACCTTGCCGACCGTGACCTCAGTGCTGCCGGTCTTTTCCGGCGTTTCGTAGTTCACGCGAATGGAATAGGCTTCGGCGATGTTGACGCCGAGCGACATTTGCAGACCCATCACGCGGTCGGCGTCACACGGCGCAAACTGACCCGCTTCTGCGGTGCAGGGAAGGGATCTGCCGGTGTCCAGTTCGTCCTCCAGGAAGTTGAACAGGTGGTATTCCACCACGGTTTCCAGCGTCGGCATATCGTTCTCCCAGTACAGCTCGACGAAAGTCTCCGCCACCTTTTCGCAGTACCTGTCCAGCACGGCGGGCGCTTCCTCGGACGGCTCGGCGGAGGGCTCCGCCGCAGTCTCCTGCGTGGGAACGGACGTCTCCGCGGGAGCGGCAGGCTCCGTCTTCGCCGGGCGGAAGAAGAGGAACGCGATCGCCGCGAGCAGCAGCACCGCCGCCATGCCGACGGCGACGATCAGTCCGCCGTGGCTTTTCTTCTGTTTCTTCTGCGGCCAGCCGCAGCCGCCGCAGTACAGGGCGTCGTCCGGATTTTCCTTGCCGCAAAGCATGCATTTCATAGGAGTTCCTCCTTCTCTCTGTTCAAAAAGCCCGCGAAGATCAGCATACCGGCGACCGCGAAAAACAGCGCCATCATATACGGCTCTTCCCACAGGCTTTCAAAGAAGCTGTGGATCAAAATGCCCGCCAGACCGGCGAACATGCCGGCGCACAGGGGCTTGTCGCCCGTTCTCGACGACCGCGCGACCGCGCGCACGCCGTTCCAGAGCAATCCGAGAACGCTCGTCAGGAAGGCGGCGAGACCGACGATGCCGTTTTCGACCAAAATTTTCACATAGTAGTTATCGACGTACATATAATTGTAGTCGGGATTGATCGGATTCTGCGCCGCGACCGCGCCGCCGAACATGCCGTAGCCAAGGCCCGTGTTCCACGCGTAATGCTCGTCCAGATAGCCGAAGGCGGTCTCCCAGCGCTTGCCGCGGCCGGCGCGGGCGTTGGACTCCTGGAACTGGGGCGTGAACAGGTAGCCGATCCGGCTGCGCACGAAGGGCAGGAAGCACGCCGCGATCCCCGCGAGGAGCATGATCGCAAAGAGCCTTCGGTCAACGATCAGCGCAAACAGCACCGCCGCGATCGCCAGCGCCATCCACGCCGCGCGCGTCATCGTGAACAGGCAGGCGACGCACATGCAGATCCCCGCGAGCCAGAAGAAGGTCTGCCGCGCCGGGGTCTTGCAGGTATAGGCTCTGCCGATCGCCATCGGCGCGAACAGCACCATATACGCCCCCATGATGTTTGGGTTGGCAAAGATCGAGAAGACGCGGGTGCGGACGGCGGTCTCCGCCTTATCCTGCCAGTTTTCGGGGATCTCCACGCCGATGATGAACTGCCAGATCCCGTAGAGGGCGAAGGCAAAGGCGAGCAGCACCATCACGTCGTACATTAGCCGCAGGTCGCGCTCGTCGCGCAGCAGCCGCGTGACGAGGAAGAAGATCAGGATATACTGCATGCTCGCGCGGAAGCCCGTGATATTGATATCCCAGAAGCGGGAGGTCAGGGTCAGCAGGGCGACGCCGACGAGCAGATAGAAGATCAGATACACGTCCATCGCCGTAAACGCGCTGCGCAGGGGGCGGTCGGCACGAAGCCGCCGGACGACGATCCAGCCGAGGCAGAGGAGCATGAGCGCCTCGTCCCAGACGGACGAGATCGCGCCGAGCACGAGCACGTCGCGCAGCAGCCAGTCGAGCAGCGCGTAGGACGCGATCAGCACCAGCAGGATCGCCGTCATGCCGCCTGCAAAGAGCCAACCCAACGTCAGGCTCTCCCGACCCTTGCGCATGACCCACGCATAGATCCGATAAAGCAGGCTCTCGCGCACGGCAGCGTTGATCCTCTGCCCGAAGCGGCAGAGCGCGGCGTTGACGCGGTCAAGCAGACGCGCCGTTTTCGAGCGCGCCGCGAAGCCGTCCGCACACAGGATCCTCGCGAAGAAGCCGTAGAGCGCGGACTGCCGCCAGAGCCGTCCGAGCGCCGCCGACGCACGCCCGACGGGAGAACGACCGATCCACGCCGCCAGCGCGGCGACCGTCCTCCAGAGCAGGCTGTTTTTCAGCAGCGCGTTCATCCGAGCTGCTCCAGAGACAGGATCTGACCGGTGATCTCCACGCCGATCGTCTTGACGATGTAGTCCTTGCCGATGCGGATCTCCTGCGTGACGACCGAGTACGCGCCGGGCGTCGCCGTGGCGTTGGCCTCCACGGTCAGGACGAGGTCGATCGTGCCGTCCTCGTTTTCCTTGACTTCCTTGCCGACGATCTGCGCGTCGACCAGCTTGTTGCTGTTATACAGGCGGTGCATATCGACGGTCGTTCCGCCGATGGATCGCGGCGCCTCGTCCAAGGACGCTGCGATGTTCCTTGCAAGCTCCGCGTCGAGATCGTCGCACAGCACCGTGAAGCGGATATTCGGCTTGCTCTGCGCGTTCGCGTCGCCGAGCTCGCCGCTGCCGCGGTTCAGCAGCTTATACGCCGCAAACGCCAGCGCGGCAACGAGAATGACGATCACGATCACGTCGATGATATTCAGCTTCCGTTTTTTCTGAGACTGTTCCATAAGCCCTCCAAATTCCCGTTGACGGGATTGTTTTTTCTTGAAAAATATACTATAATTATATTTGATACAGCCAAGAAATTCAAGAGGATTTAACTATGAAAATCATCCACATGATTTCCGGCGGCGACGTCGGCGGCGCAAAGACCCACGTTCTTTCCCTGCTCGCCGGGCTGAATAAAACCGAGACTGTCCATCTGATCTGCTTCACGGAGGGGCCCTTCGCCGCGGACGCGCGGCAGCTCGGCATTCCGACCACCGTGATTGAGGACAAGCATCTGCTGCGCACCCGGCAGCGCATTCTCGCCATGATCCGTCACGCCGGCTATCAGGTCATCCACTGCCACGGCGCGCGCGCGAATATGATGGGCATGCTCCTGCAGAAGAAGGCGGGCGTGCCGGTCATCTCTACGATCCACAGCGACTACCGGCTGGACTATATGGGAAGGCCGCTGGCGGCGCTGACCTACGGCAACATCAACAAGTTCGCCCTGCCGCGCTTCGACGCGTGGGTCGGCGTGAGCGAGGGCATGACGAATCTGCTGATCGAGCGCGGCTTTGATCCGCAGCGCATCTACACGCTCTATAACGGCGTCGATTTCTCCAAGCCCTGCAGCCCCGTGCCGCGCAAGGACTATCTGGCGCGGCTCGGCTTCTCGGAGGACAACGTCGTCTTCGGCATCGCCGCGCGCATCAACCCCGTCAAAGACATGACCACGCTGGTGCGCGCCTTCGCGCAGGCGGTGCAAAAATGCCCGAACATTCGCCTTGCCATCGCCGGCGACGGCGAGCAGGAAGCGGAGATCCGCTCCCTCGCGGCGACCCTCTGCCCTGCCGGCACGGTCAGCTTCGTCGGCTGGGAGGCGGATATCGACAGCTTCTACAACGCGATCGACGTCAACGTCCTGACCTCTCTCTCCGAGACCTTCCCCTACGCGCTGACCGAGGGCGCGCGCATGCACTGCGCTACGATCTCCTCGCAGGTCGGCGGCGTGCCGTGGCTGATCGACGACGGCTTCAACGGTCTGCTCTTCCCCGCGCAGGACGCGCAGAAGCTCGCCGAGCACATGGTTTTCTTTGCCGAGCACCCGGAGCAGCGCGCTGCCATGGGCGAGAAACTCTACGAGAAGACGAAGCGCGATTTCTCCCTCGACGCCATGCTCGCCAAGCAGAAGCACATCTACGAAACGATCATTCGCCGCGCCGCACGCCCGAGGCTCAGCCGCGACGGCGTCGTGATCTGCGGCGCCTACGGCAAGGGCAACAGCGGCGACAACGCCATTCTGAACGCCATCGTCGAACAGCTCCGGCACATCGACCCCGATCTGCCGATCACCGCCCTCAGCCGCAACCCGATGGAGACCAAGCTCTGCGCCGGTATCAACTCGGTGCATGCCTTCCATATTTTCAAAATCGGCAGGCTCCTGCGCCGCAGCAGGCTCTATATCAGCGGCGGCGGCACCCTGATGCAGGACGCGACGAGCACGCGCTCGCTGATCTACTATCTGTTCAGCATCCGGCAGGCGGCGTTCCACGGCTGCAAGATCATGCTCTACGGCTGCGGCGTCGGGCCGATCTCCCGTCCGCGCAATCAGAAGCGCGCCGGAAACGTCCTTGACCGCTGCGCGGACATCATCTCCGTGCGCGACCGGTATTCCATCGACTTTTTGCGTCTGCTCGGCGTAACGAAGCCGGAGATCCACCTCAACGCCGACCCCGCCCTTTTGATCGACCCGCCGGATACCGACGAGCTGCGCGCCTATCTGCGCCGCAGCGGCATTCAGGACGGCAAACGCTATATGATGATGGCGGTGCGTCCGTGGGAGGGCTTCGACGAGAAGGTCGCCGCCTTCGCGGGCGCAGCGGACTACGCGCACCGCGAATACGGTCTGATCCCGATCCTCTACGCCATGGAGCCGAACCGCGACGAGCCCGCCGCGAAAGCAGTCGCCGAAAAGGTCAAATGCCCGCACCTGGTTCTGAGCGCAGGCACCAACGGCGGGGAGATCCTCGCGCTGGTGCGCCGGATGTCGCTCGTCGTCTCCATGCGCCTGCATACGCTGATCTTCGCCTCCGGGCAGGGCGTGCCGATGGTCGGCGTCGTCTACGACCCGAAGGTCAGCGGATTTCTGGACTATCTGGGGCAGGAGCTCTATCTCCCGCTCGCGGAGGTCAACGCCGCCGCCCTCGGCGACCTGATCGACGCCGCGATCGCGGAGGAGCCCTTCGCCGCCGAAAATATCGAGCGTCTGCGCAGGCTCTCGCGCAACAACGAGCTGCTTGCCAAGCGCCTGTTGGAGTGACCGCCATGACGAATGAACGCCGGGAATCGCTGCGCGCCTATATCCGATCCCATTGGATCGCGCCGCAGCCGTCTGCGCACTTCCGTTACGCCGCGAAAACGTGCGGCAGCGCGCCCGCCATGGCGAAGCCTTCCATGGCAGCGCCGGCGGAGGAATGCGCGGACAACGCTTCGCTTGCGGAGCTGGTCGGTCATCTGGACGAGAGCTTTTCGGAGATGGTGCTGCGGAAGATCGACGAGCTGGGTCTGACCGACGCGCAGTGTTACAAAAGGGCGAATATCGACCGCAAGCACTTCTCAAAGATCCGCTCCGACCGGTATTACCGCCCGTCCAAGCCGACCGCGCTCTCCCTCGCGCTCGCGCTGGAGCTGCCGCCGGAGGAGATCGACGAACTGCTCTCCAAGGCAGGCTTTGCCCTCTCGCGCAGCAGCAAATTCGACGTGATCGTTTCCTATTTTATCGAAAACCGCTGCTACGACCTCGCGCAGATCAACGAAGCCCTCTACGAATTCGACCAGCCTCTGCTGTGCGTATAGCGCAACGGCTCGCTCCGGGGAAGGCAGAATAATGTCGCCCGGCGGGCGACCCATTGTGAAATATCTCCTGATATCATGTGGTTGTAAACAAAACGACCACATGATTTTTTTAGGAGGTAACGTCATGAACAACACGAACAACACAACGGAACTGGTCTTCATTCTCGACCGCAGCGGCTCGATGGCGGGCCTGGAGGAAGACACGATCGGCGGCTTCAACGCGATGATCGACAAGCAGAAGCGTCAGGAGGGCGAAGCCTACGTCACAACCGTCCTCTTCGACCACGAGATCAGCACCCTGCACGACCGCGTGAAGCTATCCGACCTCGCGCCGCTGACCGACCGCGATTACACCGTGCGCGGCTGCACCGCCCTTCTGGACGCGATCGGGCAGACCGTGCAGCATATCAAGAACGTGCACCGCTATATCCGTCCCGAGGACGTGCCCGCAAGCACGGTCTTCGTCATCACGACGGACGGACTTGAAAACGCGAGCAAGGAGTTTTCCACCGCGGCGGTCAAGAAGCTGATCGAACAGCAGAAGGAGCGCGGCTGGGAATTCCTCTTCCTCGGCGCGAACATCGACGCGGTGCAGACCGCCGAAGCCTTCGGCATCGCGCCCGACCGCGCCGCCAATTTCCACGCCGACCGCAAGGGTACGAAGACGGTCTACAAGGCGGTCGCCGAAGCGGTCTGCGGCTTCCGCGCAAGCAGGGCGATGCCGCGCGAATGGAATCGGGAGATCGAGGACGACTTCAACAGCCGCGGCAGCGAGCGGTAAGTCCCGCCGAGAGACGACGTTTTTTGCAGGTTGACGAAAAGAAAGCTGTACTTTTCCGCATTTCGGCTATATACTGTATGTGGAAGGCAAGCTTCCCAAATACGCTACTACGGGAAAGGAAGTCTGAGATGAAGAAACGACTGCTGCAATCCGCCCTCGCCATCCTGCTGTTCCTTGCGATCGTCGTTCTGGCAGGCTGCGGCGGCGGCACGCTCGCCCGCAACACCGACCGCGGCTCCGACCGCGATCCCGACCGCAAGACAGAAAGCGACAAAGGCTCCGATGTCAGGATCGTCCCTGCGGAAACGAGCAGGATCGAATACGAGGACTTTGACAACGGATATCTGCGCATGCAGATCCCCAAGGGCTGGACGTTGGAAACGCCGAAGGTCAACACGTTTTCCGGCTATACCTTCAAGCTGTACGATCCGAAGAACCCGGATTATTTGATCCAATTCTGTCTGGGAATGTCGGGCTTCATGAAAAGCGAAGCGTCGAAAGAGCTGTACGCCGCGCTGTATTCCGCTGCAGCCTGGGGTCAGCTTCCGGCGATCGACCCGCAGACCACCGACCAGTTCTATCGCGTATGGAACGAGAGCGCGGCGGTCGGCAATCTGATGATCAATCAGGAATTCTTCGTTTCTCTGCCCGAGTTTGAGGTGATCGAGAACCTGGGGCAGACGCCCCTCGGCGGAGACGTGCTCCGGGGCGCCTTCGTGAACGACGACGGCGAGACGCTGCAGGGTCTGTTCACGACGACCGTGGTGGACGTGGGCTCCTACTACGTCTACGGGTACGATCTTGCGCCGCTGAATACGTATCACAATATTATGATGTACGCGCCGGACGCGGAATTCGTGAACTGGCAGCCGATCTACGATCACTGCCTGTCTACCATAGAGTTCAGCGACGCCTTTATGACCGGCTTCAACAGCGAACAGAACATCAAGGTCTCCTCCGTACGGGCAAACGCGAAGATCTATGATGAAATGTCCGATATGATCATGGATTCGTGGGCGGCGCGCAGCAATTCCTACGATATCATCAGCCAGAAGCGCAGCGACGCCACGCTCGGCTACGAACGCGTGTACGACACCGAAACGGGCGAGGTCTACCGCGCGTACAACGGCTTTATGGACGACTACGCCGGGACGCGGTACAAGAGCATCACGGACGAGATGTACACCTACGTCATCAGCGGCTATATCGAAAAATAGCGCAAAACGGCGGCTGAGGGAAATCCCTCAGCCGCCTTGTCAGACTGTCAAAAAACCGTAACCGTCAAAATCAGATAAGCATGATTGGTGTGGTACGCTGACTTTGGAGGATACGGAAAAACGTACAACTTCTATCTTTTGTGGTAAAAAAATTCCTGCTTCGCAAGGATTTTGACTTCCTGCGCAACGCACGACCTACCGTACCTATGTACGCCGACGGTCGTGCGTTGCTTGTCTTCCGAGCTTTTTGACAGCCTGCTTGATGACTTATCCGCGCTTTTTGCAGAGATACAGTAAATGACTGGAATTGCCCAGCATTTCCCGCTTCTCGCAGATGTGGAGCTGGTAGTCCGCGAACGCCTCGAAATCTGCGTCCGTCATGGAGAAATCTTCTCGCTTCTCCGCGATCTCCAGCACGTTGTCCGCCGCGACCGTCGTGAGATACTCGACGGGTTTGTCCGCAAACAGCGCCTCGAATTCGCAGATATCAAAGCCGGTAAAGAGCTGCTCCGCAAAGTGCTTCACGCGGTAGTCGCCGTCGAAATTCTCCTGAATGCCGCGAACCGTCGGCACCCAGTCGTACAGATAATTGGTGCAGATGATCGCGTGCGCGGACAGAAACGCCGCAAGGATAACGCCGCCCGGTCGGGTCACGCGGATCGCCTCGTCGATCGCGCGGTGCTGATCCGTCCCCTCGTACAGATGATACATCGGCCCGAACAGCAGCGTCACGTCAAAGGAATCGTCCGGAAACCGGCTGAGATCGAGCGCGTCCCCCTGAAACGCCGTAAGATTCGGCAGCCCTGCGGCGTTTTCCCGCAGAACGTCGAGGTTGCTTTGCACCAGCTCGACCGCCGTAACGTCGAAGCCCTCCCGCGCGAGCGCGACGGAATACCGTCCCGTCCCCGCGCCGATCTCCAGCACGCGGCAGCCGCTGTGCAGATACTTGTGGATATAGTGCATCGTCACGCGGTATTCGAGCTGCCCATGACGGGATTTCAGCAGCCGCCTGTCTTCGTCGATCTGCCCGTAGAACTGCTTGAGCATTTCCGTTCGTTCCATCGTTTCCCTCCGTCCATCTCGTTTTCCTCATTATATCACCACTCGTAACATCGCGCAACGGCAAAACCACCAACCGTGTCATTGTGAGACCGGCAGCTTCACTTTTCACGATTCCTTTTTCTCTAACATAACGAAAAACCTCCTACTTTCGTAGGAGGTCTTTTATGTTGGCGTTACCTATCTTCCCGGGGGACGTTTGCGACCGCCGCCTGTGGCGGAGACAAGGGAGCAAAAAGGAGTGGCAGCAACTTTGCATTTTTGGAGCGTGATCCAAACGCGAACAAAAATGCTTAGTTGCAACAGGACAGCCAAGGATTGTTTTGCCGTCAAAAAACAATCCGGTGGATTGTTTTAGGCAAACACAAGACTTGGCGCATCCAGGCATAGAAAAACCTCCTACTTTCGTAGGAGGTCTTTTATGGTGGCGTTACCTATCTTCCCGGGCAGGCCAAGTGTTGTCTTCGCCGTAAAATCATTCCGGTGGAATGATTTAGGCGAAAAGAAAACCCCTTACCGAAGTAAGAGGTTTTAGTGTTGGCGTTACCTATCTTCCCGGGCAGTCACCCGCCAAGTATTGTCGGCGCAAACGAGCTTAACTTCTGTGTTCGGGATGGGAACAGGTGGACCCTCGCCGCAATCAACACCAACTGAGAGGATACACCCTGAAAACTGAACATGAATGAATTGGGAAGCGGAATGAGCTTCTGCAACTTCGAGCCTGCTTCCTCTTGCTTTCGCTTGCTTGTGAGGTCAAGCTTTCGGCTTATTAGTATCAGTCAGCTTAATGCATTACTGCACTTACACCCCTGACCTATCAACGACATAGTCTACGTCGAGCCTTACTCCGAAGAGTGGAGATCTCATCTTAGGGAGAGTTTCACGCTTAGATGCCTTCAGC
>JAFROD010000032.1 GCA_017429835.1 Oscillospiraceae bacterium | reverse complement strand
GCTCGTCACGGTGCTGTGGCGTTACGAAAACAGCCCGAAGGAGGGCAAAAACGAGTTCGTTGACGTGAAGGCGGGCGACTGGTATGAAGAAGCCGTCGCATGGGCGGCGGAGCACGGCATCGTCACGGGCGTCGGCAACGGGAAGTTCGATCCGAACGGGAAGATCACCCGTGAGCAGATGGCGGCGATCCTGTACCGCTACTCCGAGTATAAGGAGTTCGACACGAGCGCAAAGGGCGACTTCGGTCCCTTCCCCGACAAGGACAAGGTGAGCACGTGGGCGAAGGACGCCTACACCTGGGCGGTCGGCGCGGGACTGATCACGGGCAACGTCATCAATGGCAGGACGCTGCTCGACCCGCAGGGCAATGCGACGCGCGCACAGGTTGCGACGATCCTCATGCGCTTTATCAAGAATATCGTAAAATAGGGAATTGCAGCAACGCCGCAGGGTCGTGGAAACGGCGCTGCGGCGTTGTTATTTTTCACACCACAGGAAGTTCGCCTCCGGTGCGCGGCAGACGCACCGAAGGTTCGGCTGCGTGCTCTGTTCGGATGAAAACTGACGATCAGCACAGCAAAAAAGACGAAAGTTAACCATAAAAATCTTATGTAAACTAAACTACTAAGAACGAGCAGCGCGCGTTCGAAATCGGCGGCCGATCCAACGTGCGGAAACGACGCAAACAGCCTGTTATTCCACCGCTTTCGCGGTTGATCTGGCCATCAGAGACAGGAACGCGACATAGGAATACTATAATAGTTTACAGCAATAAAATTATGTAAACCGAATCGCCAGGAATGAGCGCCGATTGTTTGAAATCGGCGGCTGATCTAACGTGCGGAAACGACGCAAACAGTCTGTTATTGCACGGCTTTCGCGGTTGATCCGTCTACCGGAGACAGGAACGCGACATAGGAATACTACAGTTTACAGTAATATAATTATGTAAACTAAGTTGCCAAGAAAGGAGCGCCGATCATTCGGAATCGGCGGCCGATCCAACGTGCGGAAACGACGCAAACAGTCTGTTATTCCACCGCTTTCGCGGTTGATCTGGCCATCAGAGACAGGAACGCGACATAGGAATACTATAATAGTTTACAGTAATAAAATTATGTAAACCGAATCGCCAGGAATGAGCGCCGATTGTTTGAAATCGGCGGCTGATCCAACGTGCGGAAACGACACAAACAGTCTGTTATTGCCCGGCTCGCCCGGGCAATCTGTGCGCTGCAGAAAGGAGAACACTGGAATGATTTGAGTAGTTTACCATAATTATATTATGTAAACATAAATCTGCAGACGTGCGGCAATAATTCAAACGCGAAGCTGCCAATATGGCGCACGGGACTGCTTCCGGGTCGTTCCCGGCTTGCGCTGACGATCTGTGCGTATCGACGTTCGTGCGTTGATTCAAGGTGGAAAATGCGGCGCGTCCCTATCCGGGCAGGGACAGCGCGTTGCGGTCGCTGCGCATTGTATTGCTGCGCAGATCTGAAAATCTCTTTGCTGCCGCCGGTCGTCGCCGGTGACTGATCGTAAGAAACGCCGCGCTGCAGGATCGCAGCGCGGCGTAGCGGATCGACGAAAGACCGGAGGAGCGCGATTCATACCGCATGCCCGCAAGGGGTAGACCTATCCGTAAGGCGGGAAATCCCTGCAGCGTTTCGTGCGGTCTATTCTGCTGCGGCGTCAACGAGAGAAACGAGGGTTTCATAATCGAGCGCGCCTTCTTGATTGTAGGTCACGACCCCCTCGGGAGAGACGACGATGGTCTGCGGCAGGACGGTCGAAGCGTTCAGGAGCGCGCTCAAGCTGCCGTCCTCGTCCACGGCGAACGGGATCGCATAGCCGTAAGCCGCCAGATAGGCGGGAACGTCGGTCGTTACGGGCGGGGCATGCACCGCAAGTACGGCGACCTTGCGCTCTCGCAGCAGGCGGTCAAAGTTCGGCAGTTCCCTGACGCACGGCGTACACCAGGTCGCCCAGAGATTGATCACGACGACCTTGCCGCGCTGCGCGGAGAGTGTGAACGCGCTGCCGTCCGTGCAGGTGATCGTAAAATCCGGCAGCGTTTCGCCGACCGCCGCGCCGAGCGGGACCGGCGTGTTCTCGGTCGGATCGACGACCGAAGGCGGCGCTTTTTCCGGCAAATTGACGAACACCAGTACCGCGGCAAGCAGCGCGAGCGCGAGCGTCCAGAGGAGAACGTACGTCGATTTCTTCACGGCAGTCTCCTTTCCTGCAGCGCCGCGCCGTGCAGGACGATCTTTCCGGCGCGGAACGAGATCGCCCTCGTCGGGCAGACGGAAATGCAGGTTCCGCACTGGACGCATTCACGGTCGCCGACCCGACGGATATCCATCGGACAGACGCGGACGCACGCGCCGCAGTCGGTGCAGCGGCCGGCGTCCACCTTGACGCCCAGCAGCGCGAGACGCGACAGCAGCCCGTACAGCGCGCCGAGCGGGCATAGGAAGCGGCAGAACGCGCGGTAGACGAACACGCACGCGGTCAGGATTGTCGCCAGCAGCGTCAGCTTCCACCAGAACAGTCCGCCGGTCATCGCGCGCAGCGCGCCGTTGGCGGGGTGGAGGAGAAGCAGCACCGCGCCCTCCAGCGTTCCGGCGGGGCAGATGTACTTGCAGAAGCCGGGCAAAGGCAGGTTTTTCAGCGCGAACCACGCCGGGATCGCCACGGCGAAGACGAGCAAAATGACATATTTCAGCCGGCTGAGCTTCCGCGTCAGCGGACTTTTTTTGACTTTTTTGGTCGGGATCTTGTGCAAAAGCTCCTGGATCAGCCCGAACGGGCACAAGAATCCGCAGATCACGCGCCCGAGCAGCAGACCGAACAGCAGCAAAAGTCCGACGACGTAGAACGCGGGGCGGTCGGCGGACGCGGAGATCGCGTTCTGCAGCGCGCCGAGCGGACACGCCGCGACCGCGCCCGGGCAGGAATAGCAGTTCAGCCCCGGCACGCACAGGTTTTTCAGCGACCCGGTATAGATCTTTCCTTCGGCGAAGCCCCGCAGGTGGGCGTTGTAGAGCAGCGCCGCGTAGAGCTGGATGAGCCGCCGGGTCAGCGGCAGTCTGCCCCGCTTAGCCAAGGCCGATGCACTCCGAGCAGATCTTGACCGCCTTGGCGAACACGTCCCGCGAGCCGCCGTTCACGACGCCGAGGACGATCAGCAGCACTGCCGCCGCGCACAGTCCCGCCCACAGGACTGTCCTGCGCGTCATTGCCCGTCCTCCTGCAAGGGAAGCCAGACGATCTGACTGTAGGGCTCAGTCGTCCATTCGCTGTCGCCGGTGAGTACCCAGCCGTCGGGTACGGTGACGACCTGCACGTGGTATCTCGCGGGAACGCCGGTAAAGACGGCGGCGCCGTCTGCCCCTGTCGTGACGGGGGTGCATGTAGTATCGGTGCAGAAGTTGATGACCACGCCTTCAACGTCCGCATAGTCCGCAGCGCCGTAGGCGTAAATATAATAGGTGCAGAGGTTTGGATTGTAGTCCGCGCCGCTGTACTCGTCAAACAGCTCGAGGAAGTCCTGCGTCGAGGACAATGCGCCGACCTCCACCGCGGCGATCCTGCCGGTGCGATCGACCAGAACCGTGGTGGGGATGCCGTTGGCGGCGAATCGCTCCAGTCCGACGCCCGATTCGCGCCCGATGGGGAAGCTGAGCCCCAGCTCGGCAGCGTAGTCCTGCAGCTCGCCGACCGTGTCGTCCGCTTCAACGGAAAGGGCGATCACCGCCACGCGATCCTGCTCTTGCTCCCACGCCTCCTGCAGGTAGGGGAACTCCATCCTGCACGGGGGGCACCAGGTGGCAAAGAGATTGATGAGGACGAGCTCGTGCTCCTCCAGCGCGGCGGACAGCGTGAACGAGCCGCCGTCGATGGTGGTGACCGTGAAGTCCTCCAGATATTCCGCCTCGGGAAGCGGCGCGGGCGGGGTCGTTTCAGGCGCGGCAGTCGTTTCGGGGGTGTCCGGCGTTTCCAGCGGCGGCTCCTTGGAGGCCGCGGTCACGCCGACGTCGGGCGCGGCAGTTTTGCAGCCGCACAGGGCTGCCAGCATGCACAGCGCAAGCGCGAGCGCGAGAATTCGTTTTTTCATAGGTCAAGACTCCTTTGCAGTTCTTGCCAATAGTTTACCATAATTGTATCGAAAAAACAAGGGCGGCACAGGGCATTCTGCGCCGCCGGAGAAATCGTTATTCCGCCATCGCGCGGTAGAGGAAGGTCACGATCTGACCGCGGGTGCAGGTGCCCTCGGGGCTGAACGTATACTGACCGGTGCCGTTCGTGATCTGCGGGTCGTGGCTGACCGCCCAGCGCACCGCCGCGGCGTAGTAGGCGTCCTTGTGTACGTCCATGAACGGGCTGTCGGTCGGCGCGGGATCCGGCTTGCCCTCGGCGCGCCAGAGGAAGGTCACGACGTGCGCGCGCGTGCAGGGCGCATTCGGACTGAAGGTCGTTGCGCTCGTTCCGGTGGTAATGTCGTTCTCCTTCGCCCAAAGAACGGCCTTGAAGTAGTAGTCCGACGCCTTGACGTCCTTGAACGGGTTTTCCAGGCTCTTCGGCTCGGGGCAGCCGTTCGCGCGCCAGAGGAAGGCGACGACCTGCCCGCGCGTGCAGGGTGCGGTCGGGCTGAAGGTCTTTGGGCCGGTGCCGTTCGTGATCTGCGGATTGTGCGTGACCGCCCAGATCACCGGATCAGAATAATAGTCGTCGTTGAAAACGTCTTCGAACGGATTGGCGGGAACGATCCGCACCTCCGGCGCGAAGGTCACGCCGTCCGCCTGAAAAATGCCGCCGTCCTTGATCTGCCCGTCCGAGGGAACCAGCAGGACGCTGTCGGTCAGCGTGATGCTGCCCACTTCGCCGATGGCGTGCGCGTCCTCGGAGGAGCTCTTCAAATAGACGTTGGAATTGATGATCTTCACGCTCTTTTCGCCGTCGTCGCTTGCGCCGTGGATCGCCCACCAGCCGTCGTCTATCGTCAGATCGGCGTCCTTGATCGTGAGGCTGGTCGCGCCGAGGAGCCAGATCGAGGAGGAGTCTTCATTTAGATGGACGGTAAGCCTCCCGGGGCCCGTGATCGTAACATTGACGTTTCGAAAATAGAACGCAGTGCGTTCGGATTTAAGGAAGGAATCCTTTGCCACGTAAATGGTCAGAGCGTCCAAAGCGTTGTTTGTGTAGCCGGTCTGGATGATGTTTTGCGTACTCGTGCCGTTGAATTCGCAGTCGCCGGCGACCGTGAGGGTGTTGGTTTTCGGGTCAAAGGAGAATACGCCGTCGCCGAGGATGTCTTTGCAGTTTGCGTCCGTGACCTGCGTCCCGCAGATATACAGGCCGTAGTCCGCCGCGAAGACCGAGACTGCGGGCAGCAGCAAGATCGCCAGCACGAGCGCCAGCAGCAGAGACAATACGCGCTTTTTCATAAAAATGCCTCCGTTCCAATTTTTGTTCTGCCATGATTATAGCAAAACGCCCGCAGAAGCACAAGAGAAAACGGGAAGATTTCGGAATATGCATTTCGCATGCGCAGTCCGCTGTAACCTGAAAAAATCGCGCTCCGGATGGAGCGCGATTTTTTGCCATATTGCATTATCGCACGATTTGTCTCAGTCCGCCATCGCGCGGTAGAGGAAGGTCACGATCTGACCGCGGGTGCAGGGATTGTTCGGACTGAACGTCGTCGCGCCGGTGCCGTTCGTGATCTGCGGCTCAT
>JAFROD010000002.1 GCA_017429835.1 Oscillospiraceae bacterium | reverse complement strand
CGTAGGAGTCTGGGCCGTATCTCAGTCCCAATGTGGCCGTTCAACCTCTCAGTCCGGCTACTGATCGTCGACTTGGTGGGCCGTTACCTCACCAACTATCTAATCAGACGCGAGGCCATCTTTCAGCAATAAATCTTTGGTACGGTCACCATGCGATATCCGTACGTTATGCGGTATTAGCAGTCGTTTCCAACTGTTGTCCCCCACTGAAAGGCAGGTTCCTCACGCGTTACTCACCCGTTCGCCACTAAGTCTTCCTTCCGTTTGACCGAAGTCGCCCTTCCGGAGCTTCGTTCGACTTGCATGTGTTAGGCACGCCGTCAGCGTTCGTCCTGAGCCAGGATCAAACTCTCTATGATTGGTATCTTATCCGATCCATAGACCGGGTAAAATCTTCTCATGAGTTCGCTCTTAGCTTCACTCAAGAATTTTCGTTGGCTGTTCTTTGCATCTCAAATATTTGACATGTCAGAACAACTTTGTTTTTCAAAATTGTCCAAGGTGTTCATGTTTCTCGTTGTTTAATTTACAAGGTACACCGCTGCTTTCGCAGCCTATTCAAAAAGCGGTCATGCGGCTTCATCGAAGAATCTCTCCACCGCGACGCGACTTTTCGATTTTAACGCATCGATCATCATTTGTCAAGAACTTTTTTCAACTTTTTCAAGTTTTTTTCGTTTTTGACTTACTGCCCCGAAGCGCTCCGTTATTTTAGCAGACAAAATCAGCTTTGTCAACACTTTTTTTATAAATTTTTAGGTTTTTTTCCTCTCCCCAAGCAGTAGTGTCAAAAGCGGGATAAGCCCCCAAAATATAGTCATTCCGATGGCAAATATGCCCTCTGAGACGACACCGGAAGCCCATACGCAGGCGCCGCCGACCGAAAAATTCGTGAGGGCTGCGAGCTTCGTCGGTTTCGGAACGTAAACCGACAAGATCTTCTCGTTTGCAGCGCACAGCGTTCCGAGCAGGCAAAAGCCGCCCGCGGTCAGCGCGGCGGAGACGAAAGGCTCGAGCCGCTCCATCGCCCCGAAGAGCTTGACACTCTTGGCTGCCGTATAAAACGGGAAGATTTCCTGCCGCGCGACCGGCGGCGACACGCTTCCTGCCGTGACCAGCGCGGCGAGCAGCGCCAGCAGAACGCCGCCGATCAGCCAGAGCGTCGGCTTTCCCTCTTTGTTCTCTCCTTCGAACAGATACAGGACGCTGACCGGCGCAAGCGCCGCGGGGAACGCTGTCCAGATCGGGCGCAGGTCGGGCTTCAGCCACGAGAGCCGCAAGTCCGGCAGAGAAAAGCCCAGAATGAGCAGATAAAAACCGATCAGGAAGAAAAATACGATCGCGCCCGCGCGCAGAATCGCGCCGCCGCCTTTTTGCGCGGCGTAGAGCGCGAGCAGGAGCAGGAGCAGCCCGACCAGCGGGAACGCGCTGCCAGACGGGTAGGCGCGGCACAGATATGCGGCGATCCTGCCAAGTATCAGATCGTTCCAGAGCAGAACGGCAAGCAGCGCGGCTCTGCCCGCTGCGCTTCCGGCGGCAAGCCGGACAAGGCTCTTTTGCCTGCGCCGGCGCAAAACGATCAAGCCCGCCAGCGCCGTCGCGCCCGCCGCCGCGAAGACCGCCGCCCAGAGCCAGCCCGTTTTCGGCAGGATCAGGATCGCCGGCACGGTGAAGGCGGCAAAGCCGAGGGCGTAATACTGCCGCGCGTTCGCCGTCATCGTATCCCCTCCCGCAGCAGATCATACCGCGCGTCTGCGACGGTACGGTCGCTTTCATGCGCCGAGAGGTACTCGTTCAGCCCTTCGGGGTCGGTCAGCGCGTCCGCTTCATATAGTTGCGCCGACGGGCGCAGCTCGCCGCTCCGCAGGATCTCCGGCAGGAGCGACGGCGTACAGACGACGAGCTGCTCCGCCGTGTCGAAAAACACGTCGCCGGACGCGCCATCACGCAAAGCGGCGACCGCTTCCGTCCAGGTCGCCCCCTCCGCCTCGCCGACCTCGGTCACGAGCTTCACGCCGCGCGCCGTTTTCGCCGCCTGCACCGTGCGGACGGGCAGCAGCTTCGCTGCGTCATACTCGCGGAACGGCAGTCCGAACGCCGCGGTCAGCGCGACCGCCGCCAGGGGATATTGCCATTTCATACGTTCACCTCTGATTCTTCGGATCCAGCGGGTGCAAGGCGGGATCGCGGCGCTTTTGACGGAACAGGCGGGGTCTTACGATCTCCCGACTGCCGGAAACGCGGCTGAACGGCGCAAGATACTCCACGCCCAGACTCGTCAGCCCCGACAGGTGCACCAGCAGGCACAGCGCGCCGAGCGTGAGCCCGAACAGTCCCGCGAAGCTTGCCAGCACGGTCAGGGCAAACCGCCAAAGCCGCAGAGCGTCCGCAAAGCTCCGTCCCGGCAGGGCAAAGCCCGCGATCCCCGCCGCGGCGACCACGATCAGCGCGGCAGGCGAAATGATCTTCGCCTCCACCGCCGCCGTGCCGACCACCAGTCCGCCGATGATGGACAGGCTCTGCCCGACCGAATGCGGCATGGCGATACTCGCCTCCTGCAGCAGTTCAAAGGCGGCGAGCAGCCCCAAAATCTCAAAAATCGTCGGAAACGGGACGGCGTGCTTGCTCTCGATGATCGCCTGCAGGAGCGCGGTCGGCAGCATTTCCGGGTGGAACGCCGCCATCGCCACGTACAGTCCAGGCAGCATCAGCCCGATCAGCAGGGCGAGATAGCGCAGGATCCGCAGAAACGACGCGGAGAGATAGTCCGTGCCGCGATCCTCCGGCGCGGTCATGAGCATGCCCAGATCCACCGGCGCAAGATAGCCGAGCGGCAGTCCGTCTACCAGCAGACCGACCCTGCCCTCCAACAAGCCCTGCGCGAAGCGATCCGTCCGCTCCGTGTACTGCAGGAGCGGAAACGCCGTCGGCCGCGAGCCGGTCACGTATTCCTCCACCGCCGCAGGCGTCGTCAGTCCGTCGACGTCGATCTCGCCGAGCCGGTCTATCATTCGTTCCGCGAGGGTCGGGTCGGTCAGTCCGTCGATATACGCGACCGTCACGTTCGTCAGGCTGCGCCTGCCGACCTGCGTTTCATACAGCCGCAGCGCGGGCGTGCGCAGATGGCGGCGCAGCAGGCTCGTGTTCGTGCGCACGGTCTCGGTGAAGGCGTCCTTCGGCCCTTTGACCGTGTTCTCCACCTCCGGCGCGGCAGGCGCGCGCTTCTCGCCGGTCTTGGTCTCGAAGGCGATCGCCCTGTCTCCGAACAGGACGACGGTGAAGCCGTTGACCAGCTTCATCGCCGCGTCGGCGCAGTCTTTGCACGGCACGGCAACGGAATTGTACACCGTGCTGTGCAGGGCGCGGTCATACAGCTCGTCCGGCGTGCCGGCGCGGGTGTCCTGCAGAAGCGGCTTGACCACCAGCTCCGAGATATCGCCGCCGGAGGTGAGTCCGTCGATCGCATATACATATATAATATGTGTCCCGATCCGCAGCGCGCGGCGGTTGAAGTCCCCCGCGCCGGAAAAGATCGCGGAAATATGTTCGTCCGTGACCGCGCCGTGCCGCTCGTCCATGCGTTTCCACCCCGCAGTAGGTTGCGCAGACGTTGGAGGAATTATGCGGGATTCAGGAAGAATCATGCACACCGCGCAATGACGCAAACGGAGGTCAATCCCGTATTCCGAATTCCGCATTGACGGCGTGCGCCGTCCGTGGTAAAATGGGAAAAACAAGGATAACGGAGGCGGTCTTGTGCAGGAGATTCTCGAATATCACCGTCCGGCGGGCGCTGACTCTCTGACGGAGATCGTCGCCGCCATGCAGGACGCCGCGATCGCGCACAGTCTCGATCTGAATATCGACTTTGCGCGTATGCTGAAGGATTATCACGCGCTTTGGATGCTCGTGCGCCTGCGCGCGGACTTGACGCGGCGGCCGGTCGGCGCGCTGCGCCTGCAGACCTTCCTGCGCGCGCCGTCCTCCCTGTTCAGTATCCGCGACTTTACGCTTCTGGACGAGCAGGGCGTCTGCGGTGCCGCCATGCAGTGCTGGGTGCTTGCCGACGCCGGAACGAGGAAGCTCGTTTCCATCAAATCCATTCCCGCACTGTGGTCGCTGCCGACTCCCGCGCCGGAGCGCACCGACGTGCTGCGCAAAGTCCCGCTGCCGGAAGTGATGTCGGACGCCGCCCTCTGGACGGTCGCGCCGGAGGAGATCGACGACAACGGGCACCTGAACAACGTCGTTTACGTCCGCCATGCGGAGCTGCTGCAGGAAGCCCCCTGTCTCGGGCTGGAGATCCAGTTCGACCGCGAATGCTTCGCGGGAGAGACCCTGCGCCTGCAGACCGGCGGCGACGCCGTCCGCGGAGTCAAGGAAGACGGCTGCGAAAGCTTCCGCTGCCGTTTCCGGAAGGAGAGTACGCCATGAAACGACTGATCGCTGCAATTCTGCTGCTTGCCATGCTGTGCGCTGCCGGCTGCGGCACGACGACGCCGAAGGAGAGCACCGCCGCGCCCGATCCGTCGCTGCCCGAGGAGGGCATTCCGCAGGATCTGCCCGGCGTATGGACGAGCGCGAACGCCGGCAAGCTGATGATGAGCGAAACGATCACCTTTGAGGAGGACGGCTATCTGACCGTCACCGGCACCTACGAGGGCGGCGATCTTGGCACGATCTACGGCACCTACCGCGTCATCGGGAACACCATTTTCTGCGATATCACCAGAGGGACGACGCCGTATCAGGTCTCCTACGCCTTCCACATCGACGGCAGAGAGCTCGTCCTGACCGACGACGACGGCGACGCGACGTATCTGAGAACGTCGTAAGTAACTGCATTCCGCAACACCTTGCATAATCCAATGCCTCTCTTGTGCAATCGCCCAGGCCGCCCTCTCTTGCCCCTTCGGGGCAATTCACCTTGAGGGAGGCGGCGCGGCGTCAGCCGCGACGGAGGGATTGTTGCCGCAGTTCATCGTTATTGCATAGAAGCGGTGCTGTAACAACCCCTCAGTCTCGCTGCCGCTCGACAATTCCCCTTGCACAGGGGAGCCTTTGAAGATGCCACCTTTGCTTCAAAACTATATTGTAAATTGACGCCTGCGGGGAGTAGGAATGTCGCGTTAAGTACCGCCGGATGGGAGGTTGCCGGCGGGCGAAGGGACGGTTTTCCGTTCCGCGGTGGTATTCCGCAGCCGCCCCGCTGCGTGCTTTGGCACAGGCGTCGCATATTGCAACCTCCTCCATAACAAAGGAGGAATTTTTATGTCCGAACCCGCAAAAACGTCCCTCGCGCCGGGGCTCTTCCGCACGCCCTTTTCCCGCGCCTACTGGCGCTGCGCCGCGCGGGAATTCACAAACGTCAAAATGCTGGCGGTCGCCGCCGTGCTGATCGCCGTCCGCGTCGCCCTCAAACCCCTGAGCATTCCCCTGTCACCGAATCTCAATATCAACTTCGGCTTCTTCGTCAACGCCCTCGGCGCGATGATCTTCGGACCGGTCGTCGCCATTCCGGCGGCGGCGATCAGCGACACCCTCGGCTGTATCCTGTTTCCGAACGGGCCGTACTTTTTCCCGTTTATCCTGACGGAAATCGCCGGCTCGCTGATCTTCGCGCTCTTCCTCTACCGCGCGCCGCTGACGGGCTGGCGCGTCACGCTGTCACGCTTTGCGGTGTGCTTCCTGGTCAATATTGTTATCCAGACGCCGATCATGCTCTGGTATTACAAGCTGATGCTCGGCAAGAGCTACGCGATCTTTGATCTTCCGCGCATCTGCAAAAATCTCGCCCTGTTCCCGTTTGAATCGCTGCTCCTGCTGCTGTTCCTGAACGCTCTGCGCCCCGTCACCTATCGCATGAAGCTGACTTACGATCCGCCGCGGAAGCTGGAAATCACAAAACGGCTCGTCATTTTCGTCGTCGCTCTCTTCCTGATCGGCGCGATCGCGACCGGCGCGTACTACGTCTACGACTACCAGACGAACAACTTTGCCAAGGACTTTTCCAAAACGGAGCGCGCGGACTTCAACCGCGACCTTGCCGAGCAAATCGGCGCGGACGAGGACGAACTGGTGCTGGTCAATAAAATCAACCGTACCGTCTTCCGCTCGGAGCAGACGGTCACGTATACTGTCTACAAAATCGACCCTTCGATCGCCGACCCGGACGCGCTGTGGGGTCTGAAAAACTCCGAGGTAAAAGAAATCGCCGAACTGACCCTCGTAGAAAAGGACTGCGTCCTGGTCATGGACGGCAAATAGACGGCAAGCAACTGTTTCCCCGACCGAGCGGCATCCGCCGCTCGGTTTTTTGCGCCGCGCCTTGTTTTGCAGCGCAGCCGTTAGTCGGAGAATTCGCATAACGCAGGTCATTCCGGCGTTTCGGCTTCAGCTCGTTGGTTGACATAATTATTTTACGGTAAATCTCCCGCATTCCGCTATGCCTGCGACGGACAGATTGCCACGGCTGACGGTGTCAGCCTCGCAATGACACGACCGGGCAAACGCGCTCGCTGCGTTGGGCTATGCCGCGCGCAGGATCTCCGTGAGGCGGTCGGCGAAAAACTCCGCGCTGGCGATCGCCTGCCGGAGCGTGTTGCCCGCCGCTCCCACCTCCAAAAGAATGGAATTCGCCGTCAGATGCTCGTTGTAGCGTTCCGAGCGCAGCGACATCTGCCGGAACACCCCCGGCGCGCACCGCTCACAATGCGCCTGAATTTTCAGCGCCATGGACAGATTGCTCCGCCAGTTCGGGTGCTCCAGCCCCGCGACGTCCGTCCCCATCACCAGCATGAGCTGCGCGGCGTCTCTTCCGTTCAGACGGCACGGCACCGCCATCTCGCTGCCGTCGTCCAGCGTCACCGCGTCGCGGTGTACGTCGATCACCATCTGAATGGACGGGTATTCGTCGAGATACCGCGCGATGACCGCCGCCGTCCGCTCGTAGGCGTCGTAATAACCCGGCTCGTCGTTGAGCGTCGTGTCGTGGAGCGTCGAGAGTCCGTTCGCGTTCAGCCGGTCGGCGAGCGCCTGGCCGACGCGCACGACGTTATAATGAATATCCGTCGTGCGGTAGTTGCCGAAGTATTCGTCCCCGTCCGCGACCGTGTACGCCTCCGTCGCGTGGGTATGTACGATCAGGATCAAGGGCCCGTCCGCCGCACTGTCGAACTGCAGCGGCGCGGTGATGAGGGCGCCGGCGTCATATTCCGCGCCCGCCGCGTTGCGGATATCCACCAGTGCGGCGTCTGCCGCCGTGAACGCCGCGCCGTGCGACGGCATTTCATAGTACATCGTCGGAAAAACGTCCTGCGCGCGCAGAGCGGGCGGCGGCTCGTAAGCCGTTTCCTGCGCAGACGGCTGAAGATCAACCGCCGACACCATTCGCAGCGCGACCGCCGCAAGCAGAACGCCGAAGCAGAGCCATCGCACGCCAAGCTGAAATCGCTCCTTCGTAAACATTGAGATCACTTCCCCGTAAAGCTTATGCGACACAAACGAAAAATATGCCTGCAGAAGTCCACGAATATCCATGCGGCGGCGTTTTGCCGCAAATCGCCGAAAAAATCGCAAAATCCGCGCCGGAATTTGTCGCCAAACTTTCCGAAAAGCGGTAGACAAAAACGAATCCTATGGTATAATAGTATTAGTGAAAATATGCGAATTGCAAGAAAGGTCGTGCCAGCCATGCTTGGTCTGTCCGCTGTCATTTTCGTTCCAGACGATACCGCGAAAACCGGCTATCCGCAACCGCTCATGCTGCAGAGCGTCCTCGGGGCGCCGCTGCTCGGCTGGCTTGCCGAGACCATGTTTGAAGACGGCGTGCAGCGGTTCTTCCTGGTCTGCCACGACCGCTGGGTCGAACAGGCGCGTGCCTGTCTTCCCGCACAGGCGGAGGTCATGACCACCATGGACAGCAATCCGGCAGACCTGCTCCACGTCTTCCTCTCCACCGCGGACGAGGACGAGCGCGACGTCACGATCATCGCAGGCCCCGCCGCCTACGTGCCCGCGTCCGCCAGGCGCAGCGGCACCCCGCTCGGCGCCTGCGTCTACCGCGCAAACCGCGAGCTTCTGATGGACGCGTTAGATGAACAATTCGCCTTCTCCCGGTTTTTGAAAGATAACTGCTCGCTTTTGAGTGATTATGATGGCTTTTATACGATTGATTCTCCGGCGAGCGCACTGGAGTTCGCGTCCGTCCTGCGCCGCGACCGCATGCTCCGCCTGATGAAGCAGGGCGTGGAGATCCTTGATGCGGATCATTGCCACGTCGAGCCTTCCGTGCGGATCGAGCGCGGCGCGAAGCTCCTGCCGGGAGCGATTTTGCGCGGTTCTACCCTCATTCGCTCAGAAGCGGTCATTGGCCCGTGGAGCGTAATCGAAGACGCCGAGATCGGAGAGCGGACGACGGTCAACGCCTCGCAGGTCTACGGCTCCAGGATCGGCGCGGACGCCATGATCGGGCCCTACGCCCATATCCGCCCCGATTCCGAGATCGGACGCGCCGCAAAGATCGGCAATTTTGTCGAGGTGAAGAACGCGAAGATCGGCGACCGCACCTGGGCGTCGCACCTGTCCTACCTCGGCGACGCGGAGATCGGCGGCGACTGCAACCTCGGCTGCGGCACGGCGACGGTCAACTTCGACCGCGTGGAAAAACACCGTACCACGATCGCGGACAAGGCGTTCATCGGCTGCCACACCGCGCTGATCGCGCCGGTCACGGTCGGCGAGGGCGCGTATATCGCCGCGGGCAGCGTGATCACGGAGGACGTGCCGGCGAACGCGCTCGGCATTGCCCGCAGCCGCCAGTCCAACAAGCGCGACTGGGCGGCGAAGCATAAAAAGTAGTTGTCAGTTGTCATATAAATTCAGAGCATCCATACAACAAACATGCTCGGAACAGAGAGGTAATCCAATGATCGCTCACGGAAAAGAAATCAAGGTCTTTACCGCTAACGCCAACGTCCCCTTTGCCCGCGGCATCTGCGCGGAGCTGGGTCTGGATCTCGGCGACAGCACCGTCGAGTACTTCGCCGACGGCGAAGTGAACGTCTCGATCAACGAAACCGTCCGCGGCTGCGACGTCTTCGTCATCCAATCCACCTGCTGCCCCGTCAACGACCATCTGATGGAGCTGCTGATCATGATCGACGCGTTCCGCCGCGCCTCCGCCGGCAGGATCACCGCCGTTATCCCGTACTTCGGCTATGCGCGGCAGGATCGCAAGGCGAAGGGCCGCGACCCGATCTCCGCCAAGCTGGTGGCGAATCTGATCACCAAGGCGGGCGCTGACCGCGTGCTGACGATGGATCTGCACGCCGCGCAGATTCAGGGTTTCTTCGACATTCCCGTGGATCACTTGGTCGGCAATCCCCTCTTTACCCGCTACTATCTTTCCAAATTCGACGAGACGGTCTACGACCACGACGAATTCCGCGTCGTCTCGCCCGATATCGGCTCAGTCGCGCGGTCGCGCGCCTTCGCCGCAAAACTCCACATGGGTCTCGCCATCGTGGACAAGCGCCGTCAGCGCGCCAACATGAGCGAGGTCATGAACATCATCGGCGACGTTGAGGGCAAGACCTGCATCCTCTTCGACGACATCGTCGATACCGCCGGTTCCCTTTGCAACGCCGCCCACGCGATCAAGGAGATCGGCGGCGCGAAGGCGGTCTACGCCTGCGCCAGCCACGGCGTGCTCTCCGGCAACGCCTGCGACAAGGTCGAGGAGAGCTGCATCGAGGAGCTGATGCTCCTGAACACGATCCCGATGCCCTCCGACTACACCGGCAGAAAGATCCGCCAGCTCGACGCCTCGCAGATGTTCGCCAAGGCGATCACGCGGATCTACAACGAGACCTCGATCTCCAGCCTGTTCTGATGCTGTTTCGGAAACCTGCCTGCGACTGGCTGATCGCAGGACTCGGAAATCCCGGCGCGAACTACGCCAGGACGCGTCACAACATCGGTTTTCGGACGGCGGACGCGCTGGCTCGGAAGCTGGGCGTGAAAATCGACCGCGCGAAATTTCGCGGTCTGTACGCGCAGGCGAGCTATCACGGGCAAAAACTCGTCCTGCTCAAGCCGCAGACCTTTATGAATCTCTCCGGTCTGTCCGTGATGGACGCGGCGCGCTACTTCAAACTCCCGCCGGAACGGGTCATCTTGCTGTTTGACGACGTTTCGCTCGACGTCGGCAGACTGCGCGTGCGCGCGGAGGGCTCTGCCGGCGGGCACAACGGCGTCAAATCCGTGATCGGCGCGCTGAACAGCCAGTCGTTCCCGCGCGTCAAGATCGGCGTCGGCGCGAAGCCGCACCCGGACTACGAGCTTGCCGACTGGGTGCTGTCGAACTTCACGAAGGACGAAGAAACGCTCCTGGAGGGCGTCGTCGAGGACGCGGCGGAAGCCGCGCTGACGGTGATCGAGGCGGGCGTTCCCGCCGCCGCAGCGAAGTTCAACGGCAGACAGCCGTAATTAGTATAATAACGCGACATATTCGACGGAAATCGGGATTTTCCCCGATTTCCGCATTTGTGCGTTGTGCGGCGTCGGTCTGCAGCGGACGGACTGCACCCGCAAGGGGTGAAGCCGTATCCGTAAGGCGCGACTGGACGGGCAATTCCGCTTTCCCTTGCCCCTTGTACCCTAAACTGTCCACTGTTCACGCATTCCAATTCCGCATTCCTAATTCCGCATTGAAAAGGAGTTCTCATGGAACAGCTTTTGACTCTGCTGCGCGGGCTGCCGGACTACCGGCGGCTGGTGCAGTGCGCCGAAAAGAATAAGGTCGCTGGCGTGTCGGGCGCGGCGCAGATCAACCGCTCGCACCTGATCGCGTCGATGCTCCACGATACGCGCCGTCCCGCCGTCGTCGTCTGCCAGGACGAGATGGCGGTGCGCCGCACGCAGCAGGAGCTGTCCGCCTTTCTTGGCACGGAACCCGCCGTGCTGCCCTCGCGCGATCTGACCTTTTACAGCGCGAGCGCGATCAGCCGCGGCTGGGAGCACCAGCGGCTGCGCCGGCTCTACGAGCTGGCGCGCGGCGAATGTCCGCTGCTTCTGACGACGTGGGAGGCGCTGGCGGTGCGCACGATGCCGAAAGAACGCCTCTTTTCCGCCGCGATGGAGCTGCGGCTCGGCGCGCAGGTTTCCCCCGAAGCGATCGCAGAACGGCTCGTGCAGGCGGGCTACGCCCGCGGCACCCTCGTCGAGGGCGTCGGACAGTTCGCGGTACGCGGCGGCATTCTGGACGTGTTCTCGCCCGCCTGCGACGCGCCCGTCCGCATCGAGTTTTTCGGCGACGAGATCGACGCGATGGGCTTCTTCGATACCGTGACGCAGCGGCGCACCGAAAACGTCGAACGCTTTGTCGTGCTGCCGGTCGCGGAGACGCTGCCCCGTCTGCACCCCGACGGCGCGGAGGGTCTGTGCGCCGATCTGGACGCCCTGCAATCAAGGCTGCGCCGCCGCAGGACGCCGAACGAGACGCTCCTGCGCACCCTCGCGGAGGACTGCGAGGCGATCCGCAGCGGCGTGAGCTTCTCCGCCGCCGACCGCTACATGGCGCTGATCTACCCTGAATTTGCCTGCGCCGCGGACTATATCCCCGCCGACGCGATGGTCTTCTTCTGCGACCACGGCAACCTGCGCCGCGCCGCCAACCGCTATACCGAGGAGGAGGGCATGACGCTCGACAGCCTGCTCGAAAGCGGCGTCCTCTGCGGCGAGCTGTGCGAATTCTCCGCCGATTGGGAGGACGTCTGCGCGTCCTGCGCCGACCACGCCGTCGTCTTTCTGGACTCCTTCCTCGCGTCGGGCTACCCGCAGAGCCTGCCGCCGCAGGAGCTGTGCGCGATCACGGCAAAGCAGCTTCCGTCCTACGGCGGCAATCTGGACGCGGCGATCGCGGACTTAGAGCACTACCGTAAAAACGAATTTTCCTCGCTCGTTCTCTGCGGCAACCGCAGGCGCGGCGAGATCTTAGCCGAGCAGCTCCGCGAAAAAGGGCTGCCCGCACGCCTTGCTTTCCCGCTGACCGCGCTGCCAACGCCCGGCGACATCGTGCTGACCGACGGCGCGCTGCCCTTCGGCATGGAATATCCGGAGCTGAAAGCTGCGATCCTGACCGAGGGTCAGCTCCTCGCGCAGTCCGCTCAAAAAACGCGCAAAAAGCGTCAAAAAGCGTCAAACCGGCAGAAACTGGACTCCTTCGCCGACCTCTCGCCGGGCGATCTGATCGTCCACGAATACCACGGCATCGGGCGCTACGTCTGCATGGAGCAGATCAAGATCGACGGCGCGGTCAAGGACTACGTGAAGATCGCCTACCAGGGCACGGACGTTTTGTACGTCCCCGCGACCCAGCTCGACCTGATCGGCAAATACATCGGCGGCGGCGAGGACACGCCGGTCAAGCTCAATCGCCTCGGCGGCGACCAATGGCAGAAGACCAAGGCGCGCGCCAAGGCCGCCGCGAAGGAGCTCGCCGACGGGCTGATCAAGCTCTACGCCGAGCGCACGCGGCTGCCGGGCTTCGCCTTTGCCGCCGATACGCCGTGGCAGGCGGAGTTCGAGCAGAACTTCCCCTACGCCGAGACGGACGATCAGCTCCGCTCGATCGAGGAGATCAAGGGCGATATGGAATCGCCCCGTCCCATGGATCGCCTGCTGTGCGGCGACGTCGGCTACGGCAAGACCGAGGTCGCGCTGCGCGCGGCGATGAAGGCGATTCTGGACGGCAAGCAGGTCGCGATCCTCGTTCCGACCACCGTCCTCGCCCAGCAGCACTACACCACCGCGGTCAACCGCTTCCGCGGCTTCCCGGTGCAGATCGGTATGCTCTCGCGCTTCTGCACGCCCGCGCAGATCCGGAAAAATCTTGCCGATCTGCGCGCAGGCTCGCTCGATCTCGTCGTCGGCACGCATAAGCTCCTGCAGAAAGAAATAGAATTCAAAGACCTCGGTCTTTTGATCGTGGACGAGGAGCAGCGCTTCGGCGTGACGCACAAGGAAAAGCTCAAGGAACTTTCACGCGGAGTGGACGTCTTAACCCTGTCCGCGACCCCGATCCCGCGCACGCTGAACATGGCGCTGACGGGTCTGCGCGACATGTCCACGATCGAGGAGCCGCCGCACGACCGCTATCCGGTGCAGACCTTCGTGCTGGAATATGCAGAGCCCGTGCTGATCGACGCGATGCGGCGCGAGCTCGAGCGCGGCGGGCAGGTCTACTACCTGCACAACCGCGTGGAATCCATCGCCCAGTGCGCCGCGCGGATCAAAAAGGCCCTGCCCGACGCGGAGGTCGGGATCGCGCACGGCAAAATGAGCGAGGAGGAGCTGTCCGACGTCATGCAGCGCATGGCGGACAACGATCTGCAGATCCTCGTCTGCACGACCATCATCGAGACCGGCATCGACATCTCCAACGTCAACACCCTCATCATCGAGGACGCGGACAAGATGGGTCTGGCGCAGCTCCACCAGATCCGCGGGCGCGTCGGACGGTCGAGCCGCCACGCCTACGCCTATCTGACCTTCCGCCGCGGCAAGGTGCTCACCGAGGTCGCGGAAAAGCGCCTGAACGCCATCCGCGACTACGCGGAGTTCGGCTCCGGCTTCAAGATCGCGATGCGTGACCTCGAGATCCGCGGCGCGGGCAATCTCTTAGGCGCAGCGCAGTCCGGTCACCTGATCTCCGTCGGCTACGACATGTATCTGAAGCTGTTGGAGGAGGCGGTGCTGGAGGAGCGCGGCGAAACGCCCGTCGAGGAGGTCAACTGCACCGCCGATCTGGACGTGACCGCCAACATCGACAAGGCGTTCGTCCCGTCCGGCGAGCAGCGCATGGATCTCTACCGCCGCATGGCGGCGATCCGCTCGCAGGAGGACGCCGACGAGCTGCTCGACGAGATCGTCGACCGCTACGGCGATCCGCCGAAGGGTGCGATGAATCTGATCGCGATCGCTCTGCTGCGCGCGCGCGCCGCTGCCGCCGGCATATCGGACATTTCGCAGAAGGGCAGAACGGTCGTCTTCACGCTGGCGAGCTTCGAGTTTGAAGCGGTCGCGGCGATCTGCGGTGCGGAGACGTACAAAAAACGCGTTTTCCTCTCTCCGAAGACCGAAAAGCCGCAGTTGACGCTGAAGCTGGCGCCGAACGAGAACCCGCTGAAGGCGGCGGAGGCGTTCGTGCGGGAGTACACGGCGGGATAACGCGAAACGCAACCTTTTGCGCTTCGAATGCGATATATAGAACGAGGAAAACGACTGCAGAAGGAGAACCCTGCAGCAATTCGATTTACCATAATATAATTATGTAAACCGATGTATTTTTCTGCGCTGCCGTTATCGCCTGTGGCAACGCGGGCGCGCAGCGCGCCCCTACGCGAAAACCTTATATTCATGCTGTCCATTGAGCGTCCGCCAACAAGAACGCCGTTCCGTATCACGGGAATGCGTACCTAACGCTACCCACAGACTGCCCGAGCAAGTCGGACAATGACAGGAGCGGGAAGTGCTTTCAGTTCTGTTATTCCCGCCTGACTCAGTCAGGCAGGGAATCTGGCCGTCGCGGGTATGGTATTTGTTTCCTATCATGAGAGCGCGTCCGATATCGCAGCTAAGCGGCGAACGCCGTTCCGTATCACGGGAATGCGTGCCTAACGCTACCCACGGATTGCACCCGCAAGGGGAACGCCGCATCGGTAAGTCGGCAAAGCCGCCAACGGCTGTGCTCTCTGTGGCTTTGTGCAAAGGGAGCTGTCGGGCGTCAGCGAGACTGCGGGATCGCGCCGTTCTGTTTTTTTGACACACGCGAAAGGTATAATCCCTCCGGCACGGCTGAAGCCGTGCCGCCTTCCCTTGCACAGGGCAGGCAATCCTTATTCCGCATTCCTAATTCCACATTCCTAATTCCGCGGACGTCGCGGAAAAAAAGCGTAGATTTACATAATTTTATTATGGTTAACAAGTTTTTCCGTGCAAACTGCCAAAATTTCAAGCCGGATTGCCAATGTTTTTTCCGTTTTCCATGTTGCTTTTTGTCGATTTATCGTTATAATATATAATACTAAAATACGTACTATTGCATTGTCGCCGCATTTTTTGCGTGTATAGAGGAGAATACCATGGGAAAATTCGAAAAAGGGAAGCGCGCTCCGAGCGCGTATAACCCGCAGATGCCCGCTGCGGATCGAAAGAATCTGTACGGACAGTCGGCCGCACAGAAGGCTGCGCAGAAATCCGCGCCGAAAAAGTCCGCGCCGAAAAAGAAAAAGAGCCGTCTGCCGCTGGTAATCGGCATTCTCGGCGCGCTTTGCGTCGTCGCCGCCTGCGCGATCGCCTATCTGTTGCTGCGCGACGACGAGAAGATCGTCAACAACGTCTACGTCGCGGGCATTAACCTCAGCGGCAAGACCAGAGAAGAAGCTCTGGAAGCCCTGAAGGACGTTTCCTTCGACCACGATATGAACGTGCGGTTCTACACGCGCGGCGACGATTTCCCGATCTACACGACCACCTACGAGCCCGGCAAGGAGACTGCGGTGGACGTCTACGGCAAGCCGCTGGAAAACGCGCAGGTGACCGCCGCGATCCCGAAAGACGACACGCGGGCGACCGATACGGACGCGCCGCTGGACGAGAACGGCGAGCCGTATCTGCTGGACAAGACCCTGCGGCTGCTGCCGGAGGACGTCGGCGTGAAGCTCGACGTTCAAGGCGCGGTCGAGGAAGCTTACAGGATCGGCAGAGGCGTCGGCTCGAAGAACAATCCCGAGCGTGTCGACGTGGACGTTTCGAAGCACCTGTCCATCAATGAAACCTATATCCGCGACGCGCTGGAGCGCGCGCTTGCCGATACCAATCAGGAGGGCGTCGAGAATTCCGTAAAGAAGACCACGATGACCGTTACGGACAAGGACGGCAATCCGCAGGAGGTCGACGCGCTGGAAATCACCGTCGGCAAGCTGACGCGCAAAATCGACATCGACGCGCTGTTCAAAGCGGTCGTCGAAGCCTATATGAGCGCGAACTACGAGCTGCAGTACGTCTACGACGAGACGATTCCCGCCCCGGTCGATCTGGACAAACTGTATCGGGACTATCACTGCACCGAGCCGGTGAACGCCGTCATCGACGAGGATACCTACGAGGTCACCGAGGGGAAACCCGGCTACGGCTTCCGCATGATCGACGCGATCGTCGCCTTTGAAGGCGCAAAAGCAGGCGATACCGTCATGCTGCCGCTGGTAGAGATCGAGCCGGAGATCACCGGCGACAATCTGGGCGGGAAGCTGTTTGCGGACGTGCTTTCCTACTACGACAGCCCGCACGTCTATAACCCCACCAGAACGCACAATCTGGAGCTGGCATGCAAGGCGATCAACGGCACGATCGTCAAGCCCGGCGAGACCTTCTCGTTCAACAAGGTCGTCGGCGAGCGCACCGCGGAGAAGGGCTACGGCGCTGCCGGCGTCTACGTCGGCGGCGAGACCGTGCAGGAGCTCGGCGGCGGCGTCTGTCAGGTCGCTTCCACGATCTTCTACTGCACGATCAAGGCGGATCTCGAGGTCGTCGAGCGCGCCGAGCACCAGTTCACCCCGTCCTATATCCCCTGGGGCATGGACGCGACGATCTACTGGGGCAGCCTGGACTACAAGTGGCGCAACAACACGCCCTATCCCATTCGTATCGACGCTTCCGTCTCCGACGGCTACGTGCATATCCGCTTCGTCGGCACGGATACCAAGGATTACACGGTCGAGCTGGATTACGTCATCACCGACTACTTCAGCGCAACGGAAAAAACGATCGACATCTCGCCCGATATGCCGAACTATGCCAAGTACGCCTACTACAAGGAGGGCGAAGTGATCCAGACCGCCTACGACGGCGCGAACGTCACGACCTACCGCTACAAGTACTCCAAGGCGACCGGCGAGCTGATCTCCACCGAAGTCGTCTGCTATTCCAAGTACGACAAGCGCGACCGTCAGATTGCGCATCTGGTCACGCCGACGGAGGCGACGGAAGCAACGGAGGTTACCGAGCCGACCGAGACCGATCCGACGGAAACGACCCCGACCGAGACCGAGCCGACGGAAACGACGCCGACCGAAACGGATCCGACGGAAACGACCCCGACCGAGACCGATCCGCCCGAGGAACCATGAGGTCGTAATTTGATAAAAAAACAGGGTTGCTGCAAAGCAACCTGCACCTGTCAAGGAAAAGTAGACAGGGAAAAAGAAAAGTCATGGAAAGCCCAGTTCGGTCCTGTACTGAACTGGGCTTTTGTAGCCCAAAGCGGCGTGTCGTCGTCGGTAGTTGAAGAAGGAAACATACTGATCCAGGAGTGTAGGAACGTCTTGCGCATGAGCAAGATCGAAGTCAAGATAGAGTTCTTCCTTCATCCAGCCATTCAGAGCTTCAATAATTGGATTATCTGTAGGAGTTCCCCCTCGCGACATGGAGCGAAGTATGTTATAATG
>JAFROD010000031.1 GCA_017429835.1 Oscillospiraceae bacterium | reverse complement strand
CTTGTAGAAGGTAACACCCGTCAGACCGTTCGAGGTCGTTGCATCTACACTGACAGCATTTCTTGCTGCAGGCAGATACGTCGAAATCTCTGCAGCAGTCAGGACGCTCGTTGCAAGCAGCTCCGTATTATAGTTGAAATGCTGCTGTGCCTTTTCACCATAATTCAGAATTGCAACGTACAGGCCCTTTGCGGCTGCTGTCGCAGTCGACTTGTCCATGTTCGTACGCATCGCGTTCATAAGCGTCCACTCGGTCGTCGGGCCATGATAGGTCACGCCGTCCTTGGTTGCATAAATGGTGGCCTGGATGGTATCAGCCATTTCCTTCGCAGCAACCTGATGTTCGCCGTAGTAGTACTTGCTGTATGCCTCAACCTGTACATCCTCCGTGACGGAGCCGTCTGCCGTCGGATAGGTGAAGCGTACGAAGTAAGAATCGTATTCGGCGACCTTGGTCTTCAGGAAGAAGAAGTCCGCGCCAATGTAGGCTTCAAGCTGCAGATTGATCGTTGCAAACGTAAGGTTATTGTCGATATGCTCAACAGGAGTTTCTGTCGCGCCGCAGCCGATGCAGACGCCGTTGTCGAAGACGTGCGCTTCGTCGTCGGTCAGGACCGTGCCGCAGACCGGGCAGACCTCATCGTGCGTGCCGTTGCCGTTGTCAATGTAGTTGCCGAGCGTGTGACCGGTAGCCGCGATGACCCAGCTATTCGCCTGAATCTCGGTCGTGCCGGCAGCGTCGGAGAAGTACTTGCCGCAGACGGAGCAGGTCCAGTACGCGCTGTTGCCGGCGGTCGTGCAGGTAGCAGCAACCGCAGCTGTTGCAGTCAGCGTATGGCCCAGAGCCGGGATGACGGTGTCGGCGATCTCCGTGGTCAGAGCCGCGTCAGAGTACGCCTTGCCGTAGTGCTCGCCGCTGACGTCATTGAGGCACTCCTCGCAGTAGTAGTAAGCCATGACACCGGGCTCGGTGCAGGTGGCCGCCTGACCTGCGAAAGAAGCAGCGGTATGCGTAGCGGGCGTCGGGACTTCGCCGGTGACCGGAACGAGATACAGATCGTTAATCTGCGTGCCGCCATAGTAGGCGAAGTAGTTGTTGCTGGAGGTGCTGTTCAGTGACAGATTTCTGGTGCTTTCGCCATCGGGAATCGTCATGTTGACCGCATCGCCGCTCTCGGTGATGGTGATCGCAACGCCGGTCGAACCGAGGTTCGCGGAGTTACCGCTGGACCAGGTGGAGTAGCTGCCGCCGGAGGAGAGCAGATAAGTGCCATCCTGCTGCTTGGCAAGCGTCCAGGTCTTCGCGGCGTCAACGTTTTCGGTGATCGCAGCCGGGAGCGTATCCAGACCGGAATCCTCCGCCTGGTAGCGCTTCGTGGAAGCGGTGCCGAGGTCGCTGGTCATCCACTGGTAGTTGCCGGTGGTACGGATCGCAGCGATGTAGTAGTCGCCGGAGAAGTCGTCGCCGGCAGGCGTGGACAGGTCGGCGCCGCAGACGTCGCAGACGTTGTCGCTGTTGGCGTCAACGTGGCCGGTCGCAGCGATGGGCTCCTGCTTGGTCTCTGCGCAGCGAGAGCAGGTGTACGGGGTGTAGCCGGCTTCGGTGCAGGTCGCCGCAACAGGCGTACCGGCAACCCAGTCATGGCCGAGAGCCGCAACTTCTTCACAGCCGGAAATGACCGCGCCGCATACGGAGCAGACGGTGCCTGCCGTCGTGCCGGCGGTGGTGCAGGTCGCAGCGACAGCCGCAACGTTCTCCGG
>JAFROD010000030.1 GCA_017429835.1 Oscillospiraceae bacterium | reverse complement strand
CTTGTAGAAGGTAACACCCGTCAGACCGTTCGAGGTCGTTGCATCTACACTGACAGCATTTCTTGCTGCAGGCAGATACGTCGAAATCTCTGCAGCAGTCAGGACGCTCGTTGCAAGCAGCTCCGTATTATAGTTGAAATGGTACTGGGCCTTTTCACCATAATTCAGAATTGCAACGTACAGACCCTTTGCAGCTGCTGTCGCAGTCGACTTGTCCATGTTCGTACGCATCGCATTCATAAGCGACCATTCAGTCGTCGGACCATGGTAGGTCGCGCCGTTCTTGGTTGCATAAATGGTGGCCTGAATGGTATCAGCCATTTCCTTCGCAGCAACCTGATGCTCGGCGTAGTAGTACTTGCTGTATGCCTCAACCTGTACATCCTCCGTGACAGAGCCGTCTGCCGTCGGATAGGTGAAACGTACGAAGTAAGAATCATAATCGGCGACCTTGGTCTTCAGGAAGAAGAAGTCTGCGCCAATGTAGGATTCAAGCTGCAGATTGATCGTTGCAAATGTAAGGCTGTTGTCGATAAGTTCGGCAGGAGTTTCCGTTGCGCCGCAAAGCGTGCAGACTCCGCTGCTGTAGGTGCAGTTCTGCGCCGCATTGATCACCGCATTGCAGTCGCGACAGGTGACGGTATGCGTGCCATTACCGTTATCGGTGTAGGACAATCTGCTGTGGAAGCAGTCGCCGGGGAGAACGATGGCGCCTTCGCCCTCAGCACTGCCGACCAGTGCCAGCGTAGGCAACATAGCGAAAACCATTGCAAGAACAAGAAGCGTGGAGATTAGCTTTTTCATTTAGTATTCCTCCTATGGGTTTTATTGTTCTTCCTCTTAATTATACATAATAATATATTAATAATCAAGAGCTATTTTGCGGTTTTAAGAAAAAATTGCGGTTGATAACACCTGATATGTCATAAATAGAAAAAAGTAGCGAGGCATCTAATCTTTAGTGACCGGCAGGGGATCCTGCCGGTCGTTATCGTAGTTTGTTGCTCGGGCTTCTAAGCGTCTTGCTTGATCAGCCGACGTAGCCGCCGTAGTCTTCGGCGCTGAGGCCGTAGAGATACAGCGCTCTGATGAGGTTCTGCAGGGCGGTATTGCTGTCGTTCTGCTTCGCCTGGACGTAGGCGTTGACGCTGTAGGTCAGCGCGTTGCCGACCTGCTGCTCGTTTCTGACGAAGCTCGCGGTGACTGCGGTGGCGAACTCGTTTGCGCTGATATCGGCGAAGGAGACTTCATAGACGCCGTCGCCGATTGTAGTAAACTCGTTCGTGACGTAGGAATCGCCGTTGACGGTAAAGGTAACATACAGGTCAGCAGTGGACTCGGCGTAGAAGCGGAAGTTCATCGCAACGCTGTTCGTCAGCGTCAGCTTCGCGGAGATCCAGTAGACATCGGATGCCGCCGTGCCTGCAAAGCTCGCGTCATAGCCGGAAACGGATCCGATTTCGTCGAAATCGTAATACAGCGGATTCACGATGTCGTCGCCGGAGGTGACGAGCGCATTCGTCTTATAGTTCATATAGACCTGCGCTGCCGCGCCGTAGGCGAGCAGGTTGGACACGATGGCCTGCAGGGGAATGGGCGGCTCGTCTGCCAGCTTATTGACGCAGTACTGACGGACGGAGTAGGTCGGGACGCTGTAGCTTTCCACGCTGCCTTCCCGCGTTGCGTAAAGGGTGGCGCTGATATTGTCGCCCATGCACTGCGGGTTGATGTCGTTGAAGACGAAGAGTTCACGGTTGTATTCGTCGGTCGTATGCTCCGTGACGGTCGTGGTTACACCGTTGAAGACGAAGACGACGTACGGGTTGCTGTAGCCGTCAGGAATATACGCCGCGTAGATCATGTCGATCTTGTCGTTCAGAACAGGCGAGGCGGATACGAGCTTCAGCGTGCGCTGCTCCGCGCCGCAGAGGGTGCAGACGCCGTTCACGAAGGTGTGGCCTTCCGCAGCAATGTAATAGTCATAGCAGCGAGAGCAGGAGACGATGTGCGTCAGACCGTCCTGATTGTCCTCGTACACGAGATCGTGACCGAGGGCGGGGATTACCGTATAATCCGTGTAATCGCAGCGCGTGCAATCATGATAGGATTCATAACCGGCAACGGTGCAGGTAGCAGCCACGCCCTCATAGTAGACAAGGTCATGCCCCAGCGCCGATACGACTTCCTGCGCGACCGCATAGTCGCAGCGCGTGCAATGCTCGCCGGCGGTCAGACCGGTTTCCGTGCAGGTCGCCGCAACGGCAGGATCGGTAACCAGGTCATGCCCGAGAGCGGCAACAGCGTCGCCGTTGTAGGAATCACCGCAGCGATCGCAGGTATAAGGCGTATAACCCGCAGCGGTGCAGGTCGCGGCGACCGGTGTGCCGGCGATGTAGTTATGACCGAGCGCGGGAACGGTTTCCTGCGCGACCGCGTAATCGCAGCGCGTGCAGTGTTCGCCTGCGGTCAGACCGGATTCCGTGCAGGTTGCCGCAACAGCGGCGTCTGCAACGATGTTATGACCGAGCGCGGGAATCGCTTGATAAGTTGTGTAATCGCAGCGAGAGCAGGTCTGATAGGCGTTCCAGCCGACGTCGGTACAGGTTGCCGCCTGCGCCGCATGATCGACATAGTTATGGCCGAGAGCGGCGATGGTCTCCGTGTAGCTGTCGCCGCAGGAGCAGGTGTAGGTCATCACGCCGGATTCCGTGCAGGTCGCGGGCGTCGTGATCGCGCTCGTGTACTGGTGCACGTGGAGATCAAGCTCCGTGGTATAGGAGGTGATCTGCGGGGTCGTGATGTACTTCTTATACAGGCAGACCGTATTGGAGCTGCTGCTCGACGCGGAGAAGGCGTTGCTCGAATAGCGCAGATAACGTACCTGCTCTGTGGAGCTTCTCTTCGCGGACATCACCGTGCCGCCGTTGGAAGCATCAATGGAGCCGATCGTCCAGGAGGTCGCGTAAGCGGCGGTATTGGAGCCGGTAATGCTCTGCCTGCTGACGGCGAGATAATAGCCGTTGGACTTAAAGCCCCAGGTGCCGTTGACGTAGCCGTTCTCCAAGGTGTAGACCGTAGCGGAGTTGACCGTCAGATTGGCGTTGTTGTTGCTCTTGGAAACGGAGGTGCGGGAGATGGTCGTGTTGCTCTGCTGGATCGCGTACGCGGCGCTTCTGGCAGCGACGACGACTTCATCGCCAGCAGCCAGCTCAGAGGTTGACGTGACGAGACGGAATTCCTCATAAGGCGTGCCGTCCGTGGAGCTGGAATACAGCGCGTAGTAGGTGGCGTTTCCGCTGGGGGTGAAGCTCTCGCCGGCGGTGTGGATCGTGGTGGGACGGGTCGTCGTTTCCGACACTTTTGCGTCGACCCAGCCGACGAAGGCGTAATCCGTGCCGCCGATGCTGACGCCGTCGCCGCTCGGGAAGTTCAGGGAATTGCCGTCGATGCAGGTTACAACGGAGGGATAGTTGCAGTTGACGTAGGTGATCGTCCAGGTGCTGAGCGTATCCGTGTAGCTGTAACCGCAGGCAGTACAGGTATGGGTGACGTGGATGCCCTGCGTGGTCGTCGTATACGAGCAGGAACTCGTGACGACGTCACCGCAGACGCTGCAGGTCTGGCTGTGCGTGCCGTTGTTGTTGGAAGCGCAGGTTCCGTAAGTGTGGTTGCCGGTCGCCGGAATCGGTTCCGTGTAGGTATCGTTGCAGCGCGAGCAGGTGTAAGTCCGCACACCGGCTGCACCGCAGGTCGCGGCGGTCGTTACGGCGGAGGTGTAGTTGTGACCGAGAGCGGCGGGAAGGGTGTTGTCCGTGTAGGTGTCGCCGCAGTTCGAGCAGGTGTAGGTCGTCACACCGGCAGACGTACAGGTCGCGGCGGTGGTGACGGCGCTCGTGTAGCTGTGGCCGGTGGCGGCGGGAACGGTGTTGTCCGTGTAGGTGTCGTTGCAGCGCGAGCAGGTGTAGGTCGTCACGCCCGGGGCGGTGCAGGTCGCGGCGGTCGTCACCGCGCTCGTGTAGCTGTGGCCGAGGGCGGGGATGACCGAGCCTGCCGTGACGGTCGCGCCGCAGGAGTCGCAGATTTCATCGCCGGTGTAGCCCTGACCGGTACAGGTCGCGGCGAACGCGCCGACGATCGTTGTGCTTGTGTGCGCGCAGGTAACGACCGGCTGCGTGGTGTAGTAGGTGACGGTGTTAGGGATCGTCGTCTCCACGTAGAGCGTGATGTCGAGATTGTAGGTGCTCGATGCGGAGGAGGAAACGCACTTGAATTCCTCATAGGAGGACGTGCGGTAGTATTTCACGACGCAGCTGCCGCTGTTGGTCGTCAGGGAAGCGGTGCCGTCGCTGCTGTTGACGGAGATGCTGAAGGAGCTGTTTGCGCTGACGTTTGCTTCCGTGCCGAGATCGTAGTAGCTGCCGGACTGATAGGCGGTCAGGTAGGCGCTGTTCTGCGTGTCATACAGCGACCACGTGCCGCTTGCATTGCCCGTGCCGAGCGTAAACGGAATGACGCCGCTGTCCGGGGTCAGTGTGTTGCCGTTCTTGGTGACGCTTGCCTGATTGCGGTAGTAGGTGCCGAAGACGTCCGCCATACCGTAATCATAGTCCTTCGCGGCGATGATCAGATTCTTGCCGGTTGCGAGCTGATTCGTGTCCGTAACGAGGACGTAGGCGGTACTGCTGCCGTTCTGATCCACGCGGGAGTAGACGGCGTAGAGCGTAATGCTCGCGCTGGGCGTGTAGGTGCCGGTCATGGTCGAGGGAACGGTCGACGTTTCGGGATTGATCGCGCTCGTCGCCCAGCCTTCAAAGGTATAGCCGGTGTAGGCGGGCGCGGTGGGAAGCGTCACGCTGTTGCCCTGCGTAACGGTGTCCGTGCTCGTGACCGTGCCAAGTACGTTATAAGAAATCGTATAGCTGTTCAGAGTCTGCGAATAGCTGTAGCCGCAGACCGAACAGGTGTAGGTCGTGGTCAGGCCGGAGGTCGAGGTGGTATAGGTGCAGTTTTCGGTGACGACGTTGTTGCACAGAGAGCAGGTCTTGCTGTGCGTGCCGTCGTTGTTGGAGGTCCAGGCGCCGTAGTTGTGGTTGCAGGAGCTGGTCAGATTGGTCGTGTAGTACGTCTGCGTCGCAGCGCCGCTGCCGATCGGGAGAACCTCAAGCGGGAAGTACTCGGTGGCGTTGCTCGTCAGATTGCTAATCGCGTAAGCGGCGAAGTAGTTATAGCTGCCTGCGCGGAAGATCAGCGCTCTCGTGGTCGCGTTCGGGCAGATGAACTGCCAGCTCGTTGCGTCGTTTGCCGTGACGTTCCAAACGTAGCCGCTCGTATCGGACGCAAGGGAAGTGGAACTGCCGGAATACGTCAGATAGGTGCCGTTGCCGTCGGAGATCGTGAAGCCGCTGCCGGACGGCGCAAGCGTCCATTCGTAGCCGGAAGCGTTCGCCGAAGTGACCGCGCCGTTCGTGACGGTGATCGTGCTGCCGACCGGCCGCGCGCCGCCGAGGCCGGACACGGGCAAGCCGTAGTACGTGCCATTGACGTTCGCGGCGAGGACGAAGGTACCGCCCTGTCCGCTCGGGTCGAAGGAGACGGCGCCGCTGCCGGTGTTCTCGGTGTAGCGGTAGAGGGCGATCAGCGTCGCGTTGCCGGTGATCGTGTAACTGCTGCCCGCGGCATAGTAGGTCGGCTGCGTCGTCGTGTCGCTGACCGAGCCGCTGACCCAGCCGAGGAATTCATAATTGTGCGCGTTCGCGGTCGGCGTGCCGGTCGGCGTCGGCAGGGTAATGCTGTCGTTCGCGTAGCCGGTCATCGACGCCTGCGTCACGCCGCTCGGCACGGTAAAGCTGACCGTGTAGGAGGGGTTCTGCGCCAGGACGACGGAAACGGTCGCGTTCGCGGTCATGCCGTTGACGGTGATGACGTTGCCAACAATCGTGCAGGTGCCGGAGGTGGAGGTAGCGCTCTGGATGTAGCAGCCTGCTGCCGGCGTGATCGTGACCGTGTTGCTGTTCGTGATCGTCGCGGTGCCATAGGACGGGTTATTGACGTTCACGGAGGTGATCGAATAGGAAACGCCGTTGTTGGCAGCGTCGCCGGAGGGCGTCGTCATCGAGGAGGGCGGCGTCATGCCGAACATGTACCAGGCAAGCTCAGGGTAGTCGATAAAGACGTTACGGTTGCCCTGAATGGACTGGACGGAGTCGTTTCTGCCCATTTCCCAGGTGTCGACGGGGTCCATCTCGCACCAGGAAAGCAGGGTGGAGAGGCTTTCGATGCAGTAGGTGCCGTCGCAGGTGCCGGAGGGTGTTTCCTCGACGAAATTGAGATAGGCGGAAGAAGTCGTATCCAAAGAAGTATAGAGGTTGGGCTGCTTCCATCTGGTATAGACGTAGAGGATGATTCTCGCGCAGTCGCCCTTGGCGTTATCGGGCGGCTCGTACAAACCTTCGGGATAATTCGTATTCGCGTTCAGATACCAGCCGCCGAAGTTGCCGTTCTCGTCCTGTGTGGTCGAGCCGCCGTTCGCGTTCGCCGAACCGTAGGGGCGGTTGTTGTGCGGCGTCTGATTGACGTAGGCGCTGGCGGGACGCAGGTGATGCAGGTCCGCGCCGCCGTTCGTTTCCACGTAGGTCGCGTGGGATTTGCACCAAACGTGCTCGCGGTTGACGTAGCTGCCGTCCCAGGTGCGGTAGCCGCCCGCCCACAGGAGCTTCATGTTGCCGGAGGTATCGCCGTTTTCGCAGTCCGTATAGGCGTACCACGTGGAATGGCTGCTGTAGGTGATGCCGCTGATCGCCGCCGAATCGTGCGTGTCCTCCATCAGCGTATGCAGGGCGTTGAACAGTTGGTTGTTCTGCGCCGCCGTCAAGCTGTTGGACGTGCTGGACGCGCCGGACAGGGACTTCAGCGTGGCGTACGTATAGTTGCCGGTGTAGTAGCTCAAGGCCGATGAGCTGAGCTGCGTGCAGACCGTGTCGCGCACGCCCCAGTTGCGGATCGCATTCTCGCCGACCGCGTGGACGGTCAGGAACATACCCGTGATCAGCGACAGGACGATGCAAACCGCAAGCAGCAGGGAAAGGAGTCTGCGGAGCTTGTGTGTCATATATCATACCTCCTTGTTTTACGTAAAAAACCAATTTGAATATACTATAATATTAATGTATTTGCAAGCGTTTTCCTTATAGTTTTTATTGAAAAAGATACGCAAAACATACGAAAAACTCACGAAATTGTTACAAGATTTCGCAGACGACCGAAATTCGTGCATTATGAATAAGATATAAAAGGAAAAATAAGCAATGTGTACAATTATTTCCATAATTGGTCGTTTTGTCACGTTTCGTGCAAAAGTCTGTTGTTTTCTCATACATTTTACTATATAATTTTATGCAGAATACGCTATAGTGCCAGATTGCGCTGTAGCCAAAATGAAACGGAGATGACCCTATGAAACACGCGGCAAAACGCAGTTTTTCGCTCCTGCTTGCCCTTGCCATGATCGTCAGCCTGTTTGCGGGCGTGACGATCAGCGCGAGCGCGGCGCAGCCGACCAGCGCGTCGGAAGTCGTCTATGTCACCAGCGGTAATTACATCTATAACTGGGGCAAGCGCGACACAGTAGCAACCTTCCTGACGACTTATGCGCAGAGCTATTACACGGGCAGCTACTCCTATGCGACGCTGTCCGCGCTCACCGGCAGCAGCACCGCGACCGCCGACGCGATCTATTCCAGCGCGCTCGGTTCGGCGATCCACGATATGCTGGTTGCCAAGCAGACGACGCAGACTTCGTACAGCGGAACGACAAGTCTTTACAAGTACACGGACTGCACGGAGAGTAAGACGACGAGCGGCTCCATCTCTTCGTATTACTCCGGAACCGCCATCGGCCCGGAGTGGGACAGCGGCTCGACGTGGAACCGTGAGCATACGTGGCCGGACTCCAAGGGTCTGAACGGCAGCGACGAGAACGACATCATGATGCTCCGTCCGACCTCTACTTCCGAGAACAGCAGCCGCAGTAACAAGGCGTACGGCTCCGGCAGCAGCTACTATGATCCCAATCAGCACGGCCAGAGCCTGCACGGCGACGTCGCCCGTTTGATGCTCCAGCATCTGATGCGCTGGGGCAACACGGATAAGTTCTACGGCACCGGCGGCGTCATCGAAAGCCGCGCTGTCCTGCTCCAATGGATGCAGGAGGATCCGGTCGACACCTG